>NZ_JBVIRL010000011.1:0-301641 GCF_055576085.1 Kitasatospora sp. NPDC033851
CTCAAGACCCGCACCCTCTACGACGAGGCGACCGCCTGGTCACACCACGCCCAACCCATTGCCGCTTGACACCCAACGACATGGGGTGTCTGACCTGTCCGCGCGTCCGCCCGCGTACGCCGACGAGGCCGTCGGCGGGGTGCCGGCGGCCTCGCCCACGGGCCGATGGTCAGGAGTGGAACCGCACCTCCGGGTTGGCGGCGGTCGGCCCGTCGAGCAGCGGCTGCTCGATGCCCTTCAGCTGCAGGTCGAAGAAGGCGCCGACGTACTGGCGGGTGAGCTCGACGGCGCGGCGGGGCGCGATGGTGGCCCCGGGCCCCTGCGGGAGGCTGAGCCCGTCGATGAGCACCGGGAAGTCGGTGAAGCTGGGGTGGATGGTGCCGTCGACGGTCAGCCACCGCTTCCAGCCGTCCAGGTTGGACCAGCTCGTGACCCAGCTGCCGTCCTCGTCGCCGTTGCCCAGCGGGTGGCCCATCATCAGGAACGGCTTGCCGCCGATCCCCGAGGCCGGGACCGGGACGTCCATGGTGCCGTCGAGGTCCACCCCGGCCTGGATCCGGTCGTCGGCGAGCAGTGCCGGGACGGTGGCCGCGCCCCCGGCCGAGTGCCCGGCCATGCCGATCCGGTCGCGGTCGATCATGCGGGCGTAGCGCCAGGCAGGGTGGGGGCGGTCGGTCAGCTGGTCGATGACGAAGGACACGTCCTTCGCCCGGTTCTCGTCCAGGCCCGCCCAGGCCTCGGGGGTCCTGAGCCGCCCGCACATCACGCAGGGCAGTGTCTGCCCGTCCGGGAAGGTGGTCCCGAAGTTCTCGTAGGTGTGATCGACCAGGGCGACCACGTACCCCCGGCTGGTCAGGTCCACGGCGAGGCTGGTCAGTGAGGTCCGCTGCATGGTGAAGCCGGGCGACAGCACCACGAGCGGGTAGTGGCCGCCCTGCGGGCGCGCGCCGGACTCCGCCCAGGTCCGGGTGCCGGTCAACGCCTCGGTCGGGATGGTGGTGCCCGGCAGCTTCGCGTCCAGCAGTGCACGGGCCGCCCCCTCGGTCATGTACGGCGCCGGGCTGCCCGTCCCGGCGTGCGCGGGGTAGTACATCGAGACCATCAGCCGGCGCGGTCCGGCGGACGGCACCCACGGGTCCGGACGGTTCTGGTCCACCAGCTGCAGGACTTCCTGCCCGACCGCGTACCGGCCCGTCGGGCGCGGGAGTTCGATGCGGACGGCGGTCTGGGCGGCGGGTGCGGCGGCCCCGGTGGGCGAGGGCGCGGCGAGGGCCGGCGAGGCGGCGGCGACGGACAACGGCAGCGCGAGCAGCAGGGCGGCGGCGACGGCGGTGGTGCGAAGTCGGCTCATGTCAGCGACGGTAGGCCGCAGGCAGTGAAACTGACGTCCACTCAGAGATGTACTGGTCCCTTCCGGGATGAGCCTGTCGCGACCCCTAGGGGGCGGTGGCCCGGAGCTCCTCCAGGAAGCCGGCCGCCGCACGGGCGTTGGGCACCGCGAGGGCGAGCGGCAGGCCGGCCGAGCGCGTCCGGATCTCCAACTCCCCAAGCGCCGACGCCCGGGCCGACTCCACCTCCGCCCACCGGTAGGCCTCCGTCGCCGTGAGCGGGTGCGGCGGCCGGTGGACCAGCCCGCCGGCCGTCACCGTCAGCCGCCCCCGTGCGAACCGGACGCTGCCCTCGGTGCGCAGCGTCTCGTGCAGGGCGGCTCGGAGCCCGGGGGAGAGGCGTTCCTCCAGCTCCCGGAACAGTCGGGCCAGCCCGTGCAGATGCTCCAGCACCACCGGCTCGTCCACGCCGGCCAGCCATATTCGTCCCTGCTCACAGGCCCCGCGCCGACCGTCAGGGGAGTATCCGGAGGAGTACTCGGTGGCCTCCAGCGCGCCCCACGGCAGCGGGCGCTCGCCGCCGTCCGCCGCGACCAGCACCAGCCCGCCCTCGTGGATCCGTACCGACCGAAGACCGGGCACCGGCCGCAGCCACCCGAACCCGCTCGCCGCCACCACCGCGACGGCCCCCACCACGGGCGCGGGCCACCACCCGCCGAGCGCCAGACAGGCGGCCACCGCGACCACGGCCGCGCAGGCGTCCACCCACGCCCGCGCCCGCCGGGGCACCGGCCGGAACCGCCGGTACACGCGCACCACCGGCCCGATCCGATCAGCCGGCCCGACCCGGCCGCCCTGACCGACCGGCCCGGACGGACGGACCGTCCGCACCCGCGTCGGCGACCACACCACCGCCACGTCGGCCCCCTTTCACTCGGCGGACCCATCGGAACCGCAGCTGCCGGATCCATCCCCAGCATCGACCGTCCGCGGCACCTGGCAACAGTGCCAATCGGCACCTTTTGGCCCGAAACGACCTCGCCACCATCATCGCCCCCGGCCCGGAGCCCGCCGCTACCGGGGGTGCCGATGGGCAGGGTCGGGCGCCTCCCGAGCCGACCGTCCGCGCCGGCCCTGCCGCGTCCTGCCTCGCCGTCACCCCGCCGTGGCGAAGTCCGTCTGCAGCCTGCGCAGCAGCGCCGTGCCCGCCGGATCGACCGACCGGCGGGTGTTGGACAGCACCACCACCCCCACCTGCTTCTCGGGGTCGAAGGCCACGAACGAACGGAACCCGCCCGTAGCGCCGTTGTGCCAGATCTGCAGGTGGCCGCCCTGCTGGCTGTGCAGCCGGTGGCCGAGCCAGCCCAGGTGCATCCAGGCGAACAGGTTGACCTGGTGCCTGGTCTCCCGGGTGAGCATGATCGCGGGCGACAGCGGCGCGTCCGACGCGCGGTCGGCGGCCAGCTGGGCTCGCAGGAGTATCGCGAGGTCGGCGGCGGTCGACCGGAGCCCGCCCATGCCCGGCACGGCCGCCAAGTCCCAGTACTGCACCGGCCGCCCACCCTGCGTGTGCCCGTGCGCGAGCCGCCCGGGCCGCTCCGCGTTCCCCCGCACGTGCGTGTCCACCAGCCCCAGCGGCTCGCAGACCTCACGCGTCACCAACTCCTCGTACCCCGTACCGGCCCGGTGCGCGAGGGCCAGGCCGAGCAGCCCCGCGCCGAGGTTGGAGTAGCGGAAGCTGCGCCCGGGCGCGGCCCGCAGCCGTGTCCGGGCGAGCCCGTCCAGCACGTACTCGGTGCTGCAACGGGCGTACGGATCAGGGGCGTTGGGCTTGAGTAGGGCCTTCGCCAGCAGGCCCCGGGGCAGGCGGGGGAGGCCCGCCGTGTGGGTGGCCAGGTGCCGCAGGGTGATCTGCTGCCCGCCCCTGCCGGGGACGACGACCCGGCCGCCCCGCGCGCCGGTGAGCACCTCGGCGAGCGGCTCGTCGAGCCGTACCGTGCCGTCGAGTGCCAGCCGCGCGAGCACGAGCGAGGTGAACACCTTGGTGACGGAGCCGATTTCGAAGATGGTGGACGGCCCGGGCACGCCGCCGCCCGGACCCGACCGCCCGGCAGCGCGGATCTCCGAGTCACCGCCGGCCAGCCCGGCGACGACCGCGCCGACGTGCTGGCCCGCGAGCCGGTCGACCGTCTGTTGCACGACGCGCGCGAGTTCGTTCATGGCATGAGCCTAGGCGGGCCGACCTGCCGGATCGTCAGCCCCAAAAACGATTTCGGCCGTCCCCGATGCTTCTCCAGGCGTACACCCGGCTGCTCCCGGCACGGTACGGCCCCGGACGGCGCAGCCCCGGACGGCACAGCCCCGGACGGTGCCGGCCCGGACGGTGTCGGCCCGGACGGTGCCGGCCCGGACGGTGCCGGCCCCTCGAGGCGCAGCGCGCAGCTCACCGCGTCAGCGCCGCCCGCAGCCGGGCCGCGACCTCCGCCGCCCCCGCCTCGTCCGGGTACTTCCCCCGGGGCCAGAAGAACCCGCGCAGCCCGTCCTTCGGATTGCGCGGCACCACGTGGACGTGCAGGTGGGGCACCGACTGGCTGATCCGGTTGTTCGCCGCCACGAAGCTGCCCGCCGCGCCCAGCCCTTGCTCGACGGCCGCCGCCACCCGCTGCACCCGCAGGAAGAACGGCCCCACCTCGTCCGCGGGCAGGTCCGCGAGCGTCCGGTGGTGGGCGCGCGGGACCACCAGAACGTGGCCGGGGAACAGCGGCCGGCGGTCCAGGAAGGCCACCGCCGCTTCGTCGTCCAGCACCCGGTGCGCGGGTTCCGCACCCGCCACCACCGCACAGAAGACGCAGTCCATCCGTCCATTCAAGCCACCGGCGGCCGCCCCGGCACCCCGGCAAACCCCCGGGGGCCCGCCGTCACCCGACCGGCCGCCGACCGGGTGCGGCCGCCCGACCGGCGGGCGCACCGTGCTGCAGGGGGCCGGCCGGGCACCCGGCCCGCCGTGCACCCCGGCCCACCGCGAAACCCGGCCCGCCGTGCACCCCGCCTCACCCGCCCCCGCCGGCACGGTGGCCTCACTCGTACCGGTACAGCAGCGCGTCCCGCTCGTTCTGCTCGATCATCTCGATGGTCAGCGCCTCGTCCCGCAGGTGCGAGAGCGTGACCTCCGCCGAGCTCGGCTGCGCGTCCTTGGCGAGCCAGTTCTCCGGCTTCCACGCCGCGGCGCGCAGGAGCGACTTCGGGCAGTGCGCGTACACCTCCTCCACCGCGACCACGATCGCGCTGCGCGGCGGTTTGCCGACGGCGGTCAGCTGGCGCAGCAGCTCCGGGGCGGTGGAGACACAGGCCCGGCCGTTCACCCGCAGCGTGGTGTCCCGGCCGGGGACGACGAAGAGCAGCCCGACCCGGCCGGTCTCCAGGATGTTGTGCAGGGTGTCCAACCGCTTGTTGCCGGTGGCGTCCGGTATGGCCAGGGTGTACTCGTCGAGCACCGAGACCAGCCCGGTCGGTCCGCCGCGCGGGGAGACGTCGCAGTGCCCGGCGGCGTCGGAGCTGGCGACGAAGACCAGCGAGGAGCAGGCGATCAGACGCTGCGCGACCTCGTGCAGGTGGCCGACCTGCTTGCGGCGCGCGTGGTCGCCGGGCTGCTCGTAGATCTCGCGCAGCTGGCCGGGATCGCTGAGGGAGCCCGCGCGGAGGGCCTCGAACAGGTCGCCCGGCCGGTCCGGACGGGTGCTTGACGGAACGACAGCTTCCGGTGTGGTGGTCATACCGCGAATTTAGCCGAGGGCCCCCGGGGCGCCGCCGGCCGAGCTGCGGCCGACCGTGCCGGGGCCTCCGGTCGAACCCCGGCCGACCCCTCGCCACCAGCGGTTTTCCGCTGATAATGGGGCCAGGGACTCCAGCCAGCCGGAGGTGGTGGTCGTGATCGTCAGAATCTGGGCCGGGCAGGTGCTGGCCGGTCGTATCGAGGAGTTCTGCGCTCACCTGGCCGCCCAGGTGATCCCGCAGCTGGGGCGGACGGATGGCTGCCTCGGCGGTGAGCTGCTGCGCTCGGTGTCGGAGGAGAACGGGCACCGGGTGCTGGTGGTGAGCCGCTGGCGCGACGAGGAGGCCCTGCGCGGGTACGCCGGGCCGATGTGGCGGATCCGGCCGGTCTGGTCGGAGGGCGAGCTGCGCTACCTCGCGCACCCGCCGGAGGTCACCCACTTCCTGCAGATCACCACACCCGCCACACGCTGAACCGCTCCGAACCCGCTGCGCCACACGCTGAGCCGCTCCGAACCCGCTGCGCGACACGCTGAACCGCTCCGAACACCCGGAACCGCTCGCCACACGCTGAACCGCTCCGGCCGCTCCGAACCACTCCGGGCGGCCGGCCTCACACCATCAACGGCACCGGGTGGATCTCGTCGGCCGGGTGCCCGCTACGGCTGTGGACCCGCTGCACGGCTTCCTTGGTGGGCGCGTCGGAGAGGCAGTACACCGTGCCCGACTCCGGGTCCGCCCACGCCTGCTCGAAGTGGACGCCTTCCTCGCCCTCGACCGCCAGGTCGGCCGCGTGGGCCTGCCTGAGCTGCTCGGCCGTGATCCCGGTCATCCCGTGGTGGACGTCCATGAACTTCGCCATCGCCCTCGCCTCCGTAGCTTCGGTGCGTCACCGGCAGGGCCCCACCTACCAGCCTCACCCCCGCCGACCGCCTCCGCCACCAGACCGGATCCCGGAAGGAGCGCGTTGCACCCCGCCGGGCATTCCCCGCAGGTTCGTGAAACAGACCACAGCGAAAGCCCCTCCCTGCCCTTGCGCCGACCGTGGCAGAATGACCGCATCAGCAGTGACGTTCAGCGCACTCCGGGGTCGGTGAAAATCCGAACCGGCGGTTACAGTCCGCGACCCGTCCGCAGCCAGCGGCCGGTTGACCAGGTGAAATTCCTGGACCGACGGTTAAAGTCCGGATGGGAGGCGTGCGCGGGCGGACGAAGAGCAGTACCCGTGGTCCATCATTACCGGACCGGACCGCGGTCAGGTGAACGACGGGAGAGCAGTGTCTCCCGGGCCGGGTGAGCGATCTCCCGGCGGCCTCGGCATCCCGGCGACGGGTCGTGCCGTCGGCTCGCGCACCGTTGCCCGTCCGTGTCATCTCCCTCTGCCGCCCCGGAGTCCGCGCCCCAAACGCGAGGAGAACCCGGGTGTTCACCGGCATCATCGAAGAGCTCGGCGAGGTCGTGTCGATCGAGGAGATCGGCGACTCCTCGCGAATCCGCCTGCGCGGCCCGGTGGTCTGTGCGGACGCGGGTCACGGCGACTCCATCGCGGTCAACGGCGTCTGCCTGACCGTCGTCGACTCCCCGGCGGAACTGGCCGCGGGCACCGGTGAGTTCAGCGCCGACGTGATGGCCGAGACGCTGCACCGTTCCAGCCTCGGCGAGCTGAAGCCCGGTTCCCGGGTCAACCTGGAGCGCGCGATGGCGCTGGGCGCCCGGCTCGGCGGCCACCTCGTGCAGGGCCATGTCGACGCCGCCGGGCGGCTGTTGAGCCGTGAGCCCGGCGAGCGCGACGCGAACGGCGAACTGCGCTGGGAGGTGCTGCGGTTCTCGCTGCCCGACACCATCTCCCGCTACCTGGTGGAGAAGGGCTCGATCACGGTCGACGGCGTCAGCCTCACCGTGGTGGAGGCCGCCCGGGACAGCTTCACCGTCAGCCTCATTCCGGCCACCCTCGCGCTGACCACGCTCGGCGCCAAGGCCGTCGGCGAGAGCGTCAACCTGGAGGTGGACGTGCTCGCCAAGTACGTCGAACGCCTCCTGGAGTCCCGCACCCTGCCCAACCTGCCGGGCCTGCCCAACCTGCCTGACCTGCCGGGCGCGCAGAACCCGCAGGGCCCGCAGAACCCGTCGATCGACGAAACCCCGGGGGAGTCCAAGTGAGCTGGCTCAGTGGAGAGGCGTTCACCGTCTTCGGTGAACACGTGAAGTGGGCCGACATGTTCGGCAACCTGCTCGGATTCGCCGGCCTCGCGCTCGGCTGGCGCCGCTCGGTCTGGAGCTGGCCGGTCCAGCTGCTGTCCGGCGCGGTGCTGATCACCGCCTACCTCGGGGGCCACGTGCCCGGCCTGATCGGCAAGCAGCTGATCGTGATCGCCACCGCCGCCTGGGGCTGGGCGCAGTGGCGGCGGGGCCGCCGGGACTCCGGCACCATCGCCGTACGGTTCGCCAGTTGGCCCGAGCGGCTGGCGCTGGCGGCCGGCACCGCGGCCGGCACGGTCGCGCTCGCGCTGCTCTTCACCTCCTTCCCCAGCCTGTCCTGGAGCCCCTGGTCGGACGCCTACATCTTCGTCGGCACGCTGGCCGCGATGGTGGCCCAGGCCCGCGGCTGGCTGGAGTTCTGGTTCGCCTGGATCGCCGTGGACATCGTCGGCGTCCCGCTCGCCTTCAACAGCGGCTACACCTTCTCCGGCCTCACCTACTCCGTCTACTTCGTCCTGGTGCTGCTCGGCCTGCGCTCGTGGTGGCTGAGCACCCGTGAGCCGCGTACCAACTCCGCCACCGTCCCGCAGGGAGCCACGGCATGACCGAGAACCAGTCCGAGCAGAGCGCCGCCGAGGTCGAGCTCGTCCTCGACCCGGTCGAGCGGGCGATCGCCGACATCGCCCTCGGCCGCGCGGTGGTCGTGGTCGACGACGAGGACCGCGAGAACGAGGGCGACATCGTCTTCGCCGCCTCCGCCGCCACCCCCGAGCTGATGGCCTTCACCATCCGCTACAGCTCCGGTGTGATCTGCGCGCCGATGACCGGCGAGGAGCTGGACCGCCTCAAGCTCCCGCCGATGACCCAGGTCAACGAGGACCGCAAGGGCACCGCCTACACCGTCTCGGTGGACGCCCGCGAGGGGGTCGACACCGGGATCTCCGCCGCCGACCGCGCCCGCACCGTCCGGCTGCTGTCCTCGCCCGGCACCGAGGCCGGCGACCTGACCCGCCCCGGGCACGTCTTCCCGCTGCGCGCGGTCGAGGGCGGCGTGCTGGTCCGCCCTGGCCACACCGAGGCCGCCGTCGACCTGGCCCGGCTCGCCGGGCTGCCGCCGGCCGGCGCGATCGCCGAGGTGGTCAACGACGACGGCACCATGGCCCGGCTGCCCGAGCTGGTCGTCTTCGCCCGCGAGCACGGCCTCGCGATCATCTCCATCGAGGACCTGATCGCCTACCGCCGCCGTACCGAGCTGCACGTCGACCGGGCCGCCGTCACCGCCCTGCCCACCGTGCACGGCGAGTTCACCGCCGTCGGCTACCAGGGCACCCTCGACGGTGTCGAGCACATCGCCCTGGTCGCCGGCGGCCTGGACTCCGAGGGGCAGCTGCCGGACGGCGAGGACGTCCTGGTGCGGGTCCACTCCGAGTGCCTGACCGGTGACGTCCTCGGCTCGCTGCGCTGCGACTGCGGCCCGCAGCTGGAGGCCTCGCTGCGGCGGGTCGCCGAGGCCGGCCGCGGCGTGGTGCTGTACCTGCGCGGGCACGAGGGGCGGGGGATCGGTCTGGCCCACAAGCTGCGCGCGTACGAGCTGCAGGAGCAGGGGCGCGACACCGTCGACGCCAACCTGGACCTCGGCCTGCCCGCCGACGCCCGCGACTACAGCATCGCGGCGCAGATGCTGGTGGACCTCGGCGTCCGCTCGCTCACCCTGCTGACCAACAACCCGCGGAAGCAGACCGCGCTCACCGAGCACGGGCTCAAGGTCAAGGGGCGCGAGGCGGTCGAGATCGCGCCCGGCGAGCACAACCTGCGCTACCTGCGGACCAAGCGCGACCGGATGGGCCACGACCTGCCCGGCCTCGGCTCCTGACCCACCACCGACCACTGCGTCCACCGACCACTGCGTCCACCGACCATTCCGTACGAAGGACAGGTAACAACATGAGCGGCCACGGAGCCCCCGAGCTGACCATCGAAGGCGCGGCCGACCTCAAGGTCGCCGTCATCGCCGCCCAGTGGCACGACAAGGTGATGAACGGCCTGCTGGACGGCGCCCACCGCGCGCTCAAGGAGCTGGGTATCGCCGAGCCGACCGTGCTGCGCGTCCCCGGCACCTTCGAACTGCCGGTCGCCGCCAAGCGCCTCGCCGACGGCGGCTACGACGCCGTGGTGGCCCTCGGCGTGGTGATCCGCGGTGGTACCCCGCACTTCGACTACGTCTGCCAGGCCGCCACCGTCGGCCTCACCCAGGTCAGCGTCGACACCGGCGTCCCGGTCGGCTTCGGCGTACTGACCTGCGACAACGAGGAGCAGGCGATCGACCGGGCCGGACTGCCGGGCTCCGCCGAGGACAAGGGCCACGAGGCCGTCACCGCCGCCGTCGCCACCGCCGCGGTGCTGCGCGCCGCGCTCTGACGGCAGCCCGTACGGTCCCGGACCGCGGACGTCCACCGGACTGTCCACGGTCCGGGACCGTTTACCGTCCGTCCGCCCGCACGCCGTAAGGTGGGCCCATCATGGCTTCGAAGACATTCGAGGAGCTCTTCGCCGAGCTCCAGCAGAAGGCCGCCACCGGCGACCCCTCGTCCTCCCGTACCGCGCAGCTCGTCCAGCAGGGCGTCCATGCGATCGGCAAGAAGGTCGTCGAGGAGGCCGCCGAGGTTTGGATGGCCGCCGAGTTCCAGTCGGACGAGCAGACGGCGGAGGAGATCTCGCAGCTCCTCTACCACCTTCAGGTGATGATGATCGCCCGTGGGCTGACGCTCGACGACGTCTACAAGTACCTCTGACCCGAGTACCCGAGTACCCCGAACACCCTCGAGTACCCCGAACACCCTCGAGTACCCCGAGCATCCCGAACAGCTCCCGCTCCGTGGAGCACACCCCTCCCCCCAGGCAAGGAAGCGACCTCCCATGCTGCGCATCGCCGTCCCCAACAAGGGTTCTCTCTCGGGTCCCGCGGCGGAGATGCTCCATGAGGCCGGCTACCGGCAGCGGAAGGACCCGAAGGAGCTCGTTCTCGTCGACCCGAACAACGAGGTCGAGTTCTTCTTCCTGCGCCCGCGCGACATCGCCGTCTACGTCGGCTCCGGCCGCCTGGACGTCGGCATCACCGGGCGCGACCTGCTGCTGGACTCGCACTCCAACGCCGAGGAGGTGCTCGCCCTCGGCTTCGCCGGGTCGACCTTCCGCTTCGCGCGCCCCGAGGGCGTGGCGGTCGAGGACGTCAAGGGCCTGGAGGGCCTGCGGATCGCGACCTCCTACACCGGCCTGGTCGAGCAGCACCTGGCGGACCACGGGGTGAAGGCGACGGTCACCAAGCTGGACGGTGCGGTCGAGACCGCGGTGCAGCTCGGCGTCGCCGACGTGATCGCCGACGTGGTGGAGACCGGCACCAGCCTGCGCAACGCGGGCCTGGAGGTGTTCGGCGAGCCGATCCTGGTCTCGGACTCCGTGGTGATCCGCCCCAAGGGCGCGGGCGAGGACCCGCGGGTGGAGCAGTTCCTGCGCCGCCTCCAGGGTGTGCTGGTGGCCCGCCGCTACGTGCTGATGGACTACGACATCCGCGCCGAGAGCGTCAGCGCGGCCGTGGGGCTCACCCCCGGTCTGGAGTCGCCGACCGTCTCGCCGCTGCACACCGAGGGCTGGGTCGCGGTGCGCGCGATGGTGCTCCGCAAGGAGGCCCAGCGGATCATGGACGACCTGTGGGGCATCGGCGCCCGGGCCATCCTGGTCACCAACATCCACGCCTGCCGCCTCTGACCTGCTCGCACGCCCGCGAGTAAAGAACGGTTCAATGGGGCGGGGAAGCCGGTCGGCGTCCCCGCCCCATCGTGCTGCCGCCACCAGAACCACCCCGGAGACCCCACGTGTCCACGCCGCCCGTCGAGTTCCCCGTCACCTGGGCGCCGCGCCGCACCCGCGTCGTGCTGCTGCCGGTCTGCGTCGTGCTGGTGGTGCTGTTCGCCGTGCTGGCCGTGCTGCTCCCGGCGAACTGGCAGCTCAACGACCGGATCATGATGACGGCCAGCGGCGTCCTGTTCGCCGCCGTCGGCCTGATGCTGGCCCGCCCCCGGGTGAGCGCCGACGCGGACGGCGTGACGGTGGTCAACTTCGTGCGCAGCCGCCGGCTCGCCTGGGCCGAGATCGTCCGGGTCAACTTCCGCCAGGGCGATCCGTGGGCCACCCTCGACCTCGCCGACGGCACCTCGCTCGCCGTGGTCGGCATCCAGTCCGGCGTCGGCAAGGCGCAGGCGATCGCGGACGCCCGCGCGCTGCGCGACCTCGTCGAGCACCACGCCGAGGCCTGAGCCCGGCACGGGCAGGCCCCCGACCTGCGGTTCCGGGGGCCAGAGGGGCCCGAACACGCTTCCAGCGTCCGTCCGGCTATGGTCTACGCTGGTAAAAGCAGGGCAAAGTTCGCCCTGCCCTGAAGCGAGCGCCCAAGCGGGTGCGCTGAGCGACCCTCCACAGCGCCCGCCGAAGCGACCGACCGCACCGACCTGAGGAGTGACACTCCCCCTCGATGGACGATCCGTCCGGTAGTACCTGCGCCGCCTCACTTCCGCCCCGCGGAAGGCAGGCGGCACTGTGATCACCGCCTGGCTGCTGTTGTTCGCAGCCGTTCTCCTGATCCTCGCCAACGGCCTGTTCGTGGCCGCCGAGTTCGCCTTCGTGACGGTCGAGCGCGGGGCGGTGGAACGTTCCGCCAAGTCGGGCGACGCCCAGTCCGGCCGCGTCGCCAGGGCCCTGCGACACCTCTCCTTCGAGCTCTCCGGGGCCCAGCTCGGCATCACCGTCACCTCGCTGGTGGTCGGCATGCTCGCCGAGCCGGCCCTGTCGACGCTGCTCGCGCCCGTCATGTCCGGCCTCGGCGTGCCCGATTCGGCGGCCCGCGGTGTCGCCGTGGTCGTCGGCATGGTGCTGGCCACCGTCGTCCAGATGGTGATCGGCGAGCTGGTCCCGAAGAACTGGGCGATCTCCCGCCCGCTGCAGGTGGCCCGCGCGGTCGTCGCCCCGCACATGGCCTTCTCCTTCGTCTGCCGCCCGCTGATCAGCTTCCTCAACGGCGCCGCCGACCGTACGGTCCGGGCCTTCGGCATCGAGCCGCAGGAGGAGCTGGGCCACGCCCGGACCCCGGCCGAGCTGGTCTCGCTGGCCCGGCACTCGGCCAAGGCCGGCGCGATAGACGAGGAGTCGGCGACCCTGTTCGTCCGCACCCTGGGCCTGGGCGAGCTGACCGCCGAGTCCGTGATGACCCCGCGGGTCGACGTGGCCGCGCTCCAGCGCGATGCCACCGCCTCCGACGTCCTCAACCTGACCCGGGCCACCGGCCTGTCCCGCTTCCCGGTCTACACCGACAGCCTGGACGAGGTCACCGGCATCGTGACGCTCAAGGACGCCCTCGCCGTCCCGGCCGCCCGACGCGGCCTGGTACGGGTCGTCGAGCTGTCCTCGCCGCCGCTGCTGGTGCCCGAGACCCTGCCCGCCGAGGTGCTGCTCGAACGGCTGCGCCGGCTCCAGCCGATGGCCATCGTGGTCGACGAGTACGGCGGCACCGCCGGCGTCGTGACCGTCGAGGACATCGTCGAGGAGATCGTCGGCGAGGTGCAGGACGAGCACGACCCCGACGACCACCCCGAACTGTTCCCGCTGCCGCCGGTCAACGGCCTGCCGGTCTGGGAGGCCGACGGCCGCGCCCGGATCGACCAGTTGGAGGGCATCGGCCTGAACGCCCCGGACGGCCCGTACGAGACGCTGGCCGGCCTGGTCGCCGACCTGCTCGGCAAGCTCCCCGAGGTGGGCGAGCAGGCCGAGCTGCCCGGCTGGCGGCTCACCGTGACCGGTGTCGACCGCCACCGCACCAGCCGGGTCCGGGTGGCCCGGACCACCGCGCCCGCGTCGTTCGGCGAGGACGGGGAGGACGCCCGATGACCGCGCTCCAACTGGCCGTCGCGCTCCTGCTCCTACTCGGCAACGCCTTCTTCGTCGGCGCCGAGTTCGCCGTCGTGTCGGTGCGCCGCAGCCAGATCGAGCCGCTCGCGCAGGCCGGGCACAAGCGTGCCCGCACCGTGCTGCACGCGCTGTCCAACGTCTCCGCGATGCTGGCCGCCGCCCAGCTCGGCATCACCGTCTGCTCGCTGGGCCTCGGTGCGCTCGCCGAGCCGACCATCGCCTCCCTGCTGGAGGGGCCGTTCCACGCGATCGGCGTCCCGCCCGGCCTGATGCACCCGCTCTCGTACGGGATCTCGCTCGCCGTCGTGGTGTTCCTGCACATGGTGATGGGCGAGATGGTGCCGAAGAACATGGCGATGGCCGGTCCGGAGAAGGCCGCGCTCTGGCTGGGCCCGCCGCTGGACCGGCTGGCCCGCTGGCTCGCCCCGGTGATCAGGCTGCTGAACGCCTTCGCCAACGGCGTGCTGAAGCTGTTCCGGGTCGACTCCAAGGACGAGGTCGAGTCGGTCTTCACCACCGAGCAGCTGATGTACCTGCTGGCCGACTCCCGGGACGCCGGCCTGCTCGATGAGGAGCGCCAGGAGCGCCTGGAGGACGCGCTGGAGCTCGGCCGCCGCCCGGTCACCGAGGTGCTGCTCAAGCCCGAGCAGCTGGTCACCGTGGACACCAAGGCGACCGCCGCCGCGGTCGAGGAGCTCGCCCTGCGCACCGGCTTCTCGCGCTTCCCGGTCACCGACGGCGACCCGGCCGGGCACGGCTACCTCGGCTACCTGCACCTCAAGGACATCCTCGACGTGGAGGACCCCTCGGCGCCGATCCCGGCCCGCCTGTGGCGGCCGATCACGGTGCTGCGCGGCGGCCTCCCGCTGGACGACGCCCTCGGCGCGATGCGCCGCGCGGCCTGCCACCTGGCCGCCGTGCTGGACCAGGACGGGCGCACGCTCGGCGTGGTCATGCTGGAGGACGTCCTGGAGGAGCTGATCGGCGAGATGCACGACCCGGACCACCGCGCCACCGCCTGAGGGCCGGTCGTCGCGCCCCGGCGTTCCCGGTTTCGCTGACGGCGTGTCCGCTCCCGGCGATTCTGCCCAGAGCATGCAGCCGTTCCCTGCCGGCCGTCCTCGGAGGAGAGTGGCCGGCATGAGACTTCTCCTGCTGGGTGGAACCAAGTTCGTCGGGCGGGTCGTCGCCGAGGAGGCGCTGGCCCGGGGATGGGACGTGACGGCGCTCAACCGCGGCACGCAGCCCGCCCCCGAGGGCGTCCGGGTGCTGAAGGGCGACCGCACGGCCGAGGACGGGCTCGTGGCGCTCGGGACGGGGGAGTGGGACGCCGTGGTGGACACCTGGTCCTGGGCCCCGGCCGCGGTGCGCGACAGCGCCCGGGCCCTGAAGGGCCGGGTCGGCCACTACGCGTACGTCTCCAGCCGCTCGGTGTACGACTACCCGCTGGTGGCCGACGCCGCCGAATCGGCGCCGGTGGTGGCCTCCTCGCCGGACCTCACCGGCGAGGTGCCCTACGCCGAGGCCAAGCGCGGCGCCGAGCTGGCTCTGGAGGCGGAGTACGGCGGACAGGCGCTGCTGGCCCGCGCCGGACTGATCCTCGGCCCGCACGAGAACATCGGCCGGCTGCCCTGGTGGCTGAACCGGATAGCCAAGGGCGGGCCGGTGCTCGCCCCAGGGCCGCGCGAGCTGGCCCTGCAGTACATCGACGCCCGCGACCTCGCGGCCTGGACCCTGGACGCGACGGCTGCCCGCCTCGGCGGCCCGTACAACGTGGTCAGCCCGTCCGGGCACGCCACCATGGCGGAGCTGCTGGAGGCCTGCGTACGGGTCACCGGCTCGGACGCCGAACTGCGCTGGACCGACGCCGAGCGGATCCTGGCGGCGGGCGTCGAGCCGTGGACCGAGCTGCCGATCTGGCTGGCGCCGGGCGAGCTGTACGAGTTCCTGCACACCGGCTCGATCGAGCGCGCGGTCGGCGCCGGGCTGCGCTGCCGCCCGGTGGCGGAGACGGTCGAGGACACCTGGGCCTGGCTGCAGGGGATCGGCGGCACCGCCCCGCAGCGCGCCGACCGGGTCGCGGTCGGGCTCGACCCCGAGCGGGAGGCCGCGCTGCTCAAGGGCTGAGCGCGCGTTGCTCAAGGCCTGAGCCGGGCGGCCGGGGACCCAGGGCCGGTCCGGGGGCGGGGCTCAGCCCCGGCCGTCGATCAGCTCCCCGTACGCCTGGACGAGGTCCGGCAGCCGCAGCGTGGCCAGGTCCTCGCGGCCCGGCGGCTCGCGCAGCAGCGACAGCCGCAGGTCCCGGTAGGCGCAGGACTTCTCGTACAGGGTGCGGATGAACCGGCCGTTGCCCAGCTCGTCGATCCAGCCCTCGCGGACGACGTGGGTGCAGATGCTGGCCAGTTCCTCGGCGGCGTCCTCGTCCCAGCCGTCGCCGTCCCGGCCGGCCAGCGCGGCTCCGATCGCGGTCAGCTCGCCGGGGCGGTAGCTCGGGAAGTCGACCCTCGTGGTGAAGCGGGAGTTGAGGCCGGGGTTGGTGGCGAGCAGCCGGTTCATGCCCTCCGGGTAGCCGGCCAGGATCACCACCAGCCGGTCCCGGTTGTCCTCGGCGCGCTTGAGCAGCACCTGGAGTGCCTCGTCGCCGTACGCGTCGCCCTTGGTGTAGCCGGAGTTGGAGAGGCTGTACGCCTCGTCGATGAACAGCACGCCGTCCAGTGCGGAGTCGATCAGCTCGTTCGCCTTGACCGCGGTCTGTCCGAGGAACTCGCCCACCAGATCGGCACGTTGGGCCTCCACCAGGTGGTCGCCGGAGAGCAGGCCGAGGGCGTGGAAGACCCGGCCGAGGATGCGGGCCACGGTGGTCTTGCCGGTGCCGGAGGGGCCGGAGAAGACGAAGTGGCGCTTGGGCGGCTGGACCGGCAGGCCCTGTTCGGCCCGCAGTCGCGACATCCTCAACTGGGCCGACAGTGCGCGCACTTGGCGCTTGACCGGCTCCATGCCGACCATCAGCGAGAGCTCGGCCAGAGCGGCGTCCAACTCGCGCTCGTCACCGTTCGGCCGGGGCGCGGGCGCGGCGGCCGAACGGGGCTGGGCCTGGCCGCGCACGGGCAGCGGCGGCGGCGCGGCGGGGCCGAGCGGGCCGACGGGGGCGCCCGAACCGGAGCGCTCCCCGGTGGCCAGTGGGGCGCCGTCCGGCAGAGCCCCGCCGGGCAGGGCGCCGTCCGGCAGAGCCCCGTCGGTCAGGACGCCGTCGATCAACGCCCCGTCGGGCAGGACCTCCGCCGCCGGGCCCCCGCCGACCAGGCCGGCGTCCGTCGAGGGCCCGCCGCTCAGCACGCCGTCGCCGGAGACGGTCGCGCCGTCCAGCCGGGCCCCGTCCCCGAAGTCCTCGTCGTAGCCCGGACCGGCGACGTACCCGATGTCGTCCAGGAAGCCCGCCTCGACGCCCGGCCCGCCCGGTGCGTCGTTCTCGACCCCGCCCGCGTCCGAACGCCCGCCCGCCGACAGCCCGCCTGGCGCCGGCCCGTCCGCCGGTTGTCCGTCCGCCAGCAGTCCGTCCGTGAGCGCGTCCTCGGCCGAGATGGCGGCCAGCCGCGTCGCGGTGTCCATGAACGCCGGGTCCGCCCGGTGCACCGCCCGGTAGAGCGGCAGGGCCGCCGCGCTGCGCCCGGCGCCCTCGTACGCCCGCGCCAGCCAGTACCGCAGTTCCTTGCGCTGCGGTTGCTCGGAGCGGCAGCGGGCCAGTGAGGCGGCCAGCGGCACCTGGGCCTGCGCGCACATGTCGAGGCGCACCCGTGCCATGCCGGCGAACAGCCCGGCCTCGATGCCGAGCAGCGGGTCGTCCAGCAGCCGGTCGGTGTCCCGGATCAGCTGCTCCCAGTCCTTGAGCAGATAGGAGCGGCAGGCGTACAGGAACCGGGCGGCCGGGTCCTCGCTGGGTGCCGGGCACTGCTCCAACGCCCGGTCCAGCTCGGCCAGATGGCGGCCGTCCAGCCAGTGCGAGGCGTGTGCCAGGGCGAGGTCGCGGGCGTCCTCGAGGACGGGCTGCACCCACCAGCCCAGCCAGTACCAGGAGCTGAGCGGCCGTCGGTGCAGCCGCCGTTGCTCGCCGAACCGCTTCTGGTTGCGGTACATCGCCAGCAGCGCCGCCGAGGTGTCGCTGCGCAGCGCGTGCAGGCCGAGCCAGGCGTCGGCCATGCCAGGGTCCAGTCGGACGGCGGCCCGGAACTCCTCCTCGGCCCGGGCGTAGGCGCCGGCCGTGTAGGCGTCCATGGCGCGCATCCAGGCCCGGTCGGCGAGTCGGTCCGGGCTGCCCGCCGTGTTGTCGGAACTGTCCACCGTCGTCACTCACGCCCCCCGCGGTGTGGCCCGGGGCTCGGCCGGCGAGTCGTCTGTGTCCAGCCTGGCCGGTGGTCGTCGAGCCCCCTGCGGCGCATGTGCGCCTGCCAGGAATCGTACCGGCGCGGGGCTGATCCGGAAGGGTGCCGCACAGGGTCAAATGCGATCGCGCGAGCGGCTGTTGAGCAGCCGGGCACCGGAACGAGCGGCGGGGGAGCGAGATTCGGAAGGGGACCGAACGGCGCCCCCGGCTCACGGGGGAACAAGCCGGGGACGCCGGGTCCGATGCGGCCGGAAGCTTTCGTTCCGGCGGCTGAGGAGAACCTAAGTCCTGGTGATGTCGCAGGTCAAGGCACTGTTGAAGGTTCACCGACGGTGCCCGGCACGATCCGGCCGGTCACACCGTCGACGTGCGTCGCGGCGTACGGACGACTCGGGTCGGCGGCGAAATGCGCCGATTCGGCCCGGGCCCAGCCCGCCCAGAACTCGGCCAGATCCGGACCGTCCCGCTCCTCGCCGCGCCGACGGGCCGCGTCGGCGTCCAGCTCCATCCAGACCACCCGGGCCAGCCACGGCCGCACCGCCCGCCGCCCGGCGCCGACCCCCTCCACCAGCACCACCGGGGCGACCGGCACCTCGGCCGTGCCCGCGAAGCGGCGCAGCGACCAGTCGTACACCCGGTACGCGGCGTCCCGCCCGGCCGACAGCGGCTCCAGCACCTGCTCGCGCAGCCGCCCGGTCCACTCGAAGAGCTCCTCGTGCGTGGCCAGGTCGTCCAGGTGGACCACCGGCGCCCCGCCGAGCGCCGCCGCCAGCCGGCCGGCGAAGGTCGTCTTGCCGGAGCCGGCGTGCCCGTCCACCGCGACCAGCCGCACCGGACCGCAGGACGGCGGCAGCGCGCGCAGCTCGGCCGCGAGGGCGCTCAGCCCGTCGCCGGGAGTGTGCCGTGCGGCGGAGGAGGGCCGAGCGGGGGAGGAGGTACCGGAAGCAGCCACATCGTCAACCCTACGGTGCCGTATCCCACCACTGCGGACAGTTCATCTGTGCAGGTCGTGACGGCAGCGCGGGTTTCGGGCATACTCGCTTCGCCACGACTGTGAACGGCCGTTCACCGCAACCCGGTGCCGGTCGGTCGGTCGTGCCCCATCTGCGCCGCACCCGCCAACACCTCGGCCCGGCGCCCAATCGAGGAGGCGACCGCCGCCATGACCCCCTCCCCTGTGAAAGCCGTGGAGCGCCAGCTGCCCAGCGAGGAGGCCCGCGAGCTGCTGAGCCTCACCCGGGACCTGGTGCAGCGCGAGCTGCAGCCGCGTGCCGCGGAGGACGAGTCCGCCGGCCGCTTCCCGCGGGAGGTCTTCCGCACCCTCGGCGAGGCCGGCCTGCTCTCCCTCCCGTACGACGAGAAGTACGGCGGCGGCGAGCAGCCCTACGAGGTGTACCTGCAGGTGCTGGAGGAGCTGGCGGCCGGCTGGCTGGCCATCGGCCTCGGTGTCAGCGTGCACACCCTGTCCTGCCACGCGCTGGCCACCTTCGGCACCGACGAGCAGCGCGACACGTGGCTGCCCGGCATGCTCTCCGGTGAGCAGCTCGGCGCCTACTGCCTCTCCGAGCCGCAGTCCGGCTCGGACGCGGCCGCGCTGCGCACCCGCGCCGACCTCGACGGCGAGGCGTACGTGGTGAACGGCACCAAGGCGTGGATCACCCACGGCGGGCAGGCGGACTTCTACAGCGCCATGGTGCGCACCGGCGGCGCGGGCGCCAAGGGCATCAGCTGCCTGCTGGTCCCCGGCACCCAGCAGGGCCTGTCGGCGGCCCCGCCGGAGCACAAGATGGGCATGCGCTCCTCGCCGACCGCCCAGCTGCACTTCGACGGCGCCCGGGTTCCCCGCGAGCGGCTGGTCGGCGAGGAGGGCCAGGGCTTCCAGATCGCGCTCGCCGCGCTGGACTCCGGCCGCCTCGGCATCGCCGCCTGCGCGATCGGCGTCGCCCAGGCCGCGCTCGACCTCGCGGTCGACTACGCGCGCACCCGGCGCCAGTTCGGCCGCCCGATCGCCGAGTTCCAGGGCCTGTCCTTCATGCTCGCCGACATGGCCACCCAGATCGAGGCCGGCCGCTCGCTCTACCTGTCCGCCGCGCGCCTGAAGGACGCGGGCCGGTCGTTCTCCAAGGAGGCGGCGATGGCCAAGCTGTTCTGCACCGACGCGGCGATGCGGGTGGCCACCGACGCCGTCCAGGTGCTCGGCGGCTACGGCTACACCCAGGACTTCCCGGCCGAGCGCTTCATGCGCGAGGCCAAGGTGCTGCAGATCGTCGAGGGCACCAACCAGATCCAGCGCCTGGTGATCGGCCGCCACCTCACGAAGGGCTGACGCCCGCCGAAGGCCTGGTGGCCGCCGAAGGCCCGGTGATCGCCGAAAACCGCCGCCGAAGGCCCGAGCCTTCCCCCCAACGGCCTCCGGCCGTCACTCCAGGGTGCGGAGTGACGGCCGGAGGCGTTCCTGACGGATCGTCAACTCGCGTGCTCGGGGCGGATGGTCAGCGTCGGACGAGCCGGCGGCGCTGCTCCGGGATGGAGCAGAGTGCGGCGACGGTCGGGGTCGAGGGGATGGGGGGCACCGCCGGGTCGACCGCCGCGATCCGCACCGGACGGTGCGCCACCGCGTGCGAGAACGGCTGGGTGCGCCAGTCCAGTTCGTTCGGGAGCTTGAACAGCGCGTCGAACCCGGCCGGTTCGGTGTCCTCGGGAGCCTCCACCTCGGCCAGGTCGTCGGTGGGCGCGCCCGAACCGGGGCAGATCGCGGGGGCGAAGGGGTTCCAGGCGGTCGGCAGCAGGGCGTGCTGCGGCAGCCGCTCCTCGTCCGACACCAGGCCGATCGGGCGGCGGCACTCGGGGCAGTTGACCCGGAAGATCTCCCAGGTCTCGGCCTCGCCGGGGTCGGTGCCCGGCGCGTGGTCGACCGCGAGGTCGTCGCGGCCGGTCATATCGTCGGTCTCGTCGGCGCCCAGCACGCGCTGGTCAGTAGCAGGCATGAGGATCCCCCTAGGATCGGGCCCGGCGTGGTCATCCAGGGCCACAACCAGCACTTCCCTGTGATCCGGACTCATAATCCTGCGGTGGTGTGCACCGTGATGCACCGGGTGTGTCCTTGGCCACACCGGCTGCCACATGCGCCCGGCACGTGCCCGCGTGGCACCTGCAATCCCTCTCCGTGCCACCTCGTGCGCCCCCCGTGCTCCCGACCGGGTAGGTTTGCGGACTGTGGAGGATCTCGACCAACGCATCGTCCAGCTGCTCCTCGAGGACGGCCGGATGAGCTACACGGACCTGGGCAAGGCCACCGGCCTGTCCACCTCGGCGGTGCACCAGCGCGTGCGCCGCCTCGAACAGCGCGGGGTGATCCGCGGCTACACCGCGATCATCGACCCCGACGCCGTCGACCTGGCGCTGACCGCGTTCATCTCGGTCAAGCCGTTCGACCCCAGCGCGCCGGACGACACCCCCGAACGCCTGGCCGGCCTGCCCGAGATCGAGGCCTGCCACAGCGTCGCCGGCGACGAGAACTACATCCTCAAGGTCCGTGTCGGCGCCCCCGGCGACCTCGAGGACCTGCTCGCCCGCATCCGCAGCGCCGCCGGCGTGTCCACCCGCACCACCGTCGTGCTCTCCACCCCGTACGAGGCGCGACCCCCGAAGCTCTGAGCCCGAACAGCCGAGGTGCAGACTTAGCGGCATGACCGAACGCACCCCACGGACCGTCCTGCTGCGCGGCGGCGCCGTCTACAGCCCCGCCGACCCCTTCGCCACCGCGATGCTCGTGGAGGGCGAGCACATCGCCTGGGTCGGCAGCGACGGCGCCGCCGAGGCGTACGCCGCGACCGTCGACGAGATCGTGGAGCTGGACGGCGCCCTGGTCACCCCCGCCTTCGTGGACGCCCACGTGCACGCCACCGCCACCGGTCTGGCGCTCACCGGCCTCGACCTCACCGGCAGCCCCTCGCTGGCCGCCGCCCTGGAAGCCGTCACCGCCTTCGTCGACGCCCGGTCCGAGTCCGGCGGGGTGCTGATCGGCCACGGCTGGGACGAGACCGGCTGGCCCGAGGGCCGCCCGCCCGCGCTCGCCGAACTCGACGCGGCCGCCCGGGGCGCCGCGCTCTACCTCTCCCGCACCGACGTGCACTCCGCGCTCGCCACCACCGCGCTGCGCACCCTCACCGAGGGCCTGGCCGGGCGGCCCGGGCACGACCCCGAGGGCCCGCTCACCAAGGACGCCCACCACGCCGTCCGGCAGACCGCGCTCGCCCGCCTCACCCCCGAGCAGCGCCGCCGCGCCCAGCGCGCCACCCTGGCCCGCGCCGCCGAACTCGGCATCGGCGCCCTGCACGAGTGCGCCGGCCCGGAGATCTCCTCGGAGCAGGACCTGGCCGCCCTGCTGGCCCTGGCCGCCGACGGCGAGGGGCCCGAAGTCTTCGGCTACTGGGGCGAGTCGGGCGGGGTCGAGACGGCCCGCCGGCTCGGCGCGGTGGGCGCCGGCGGCGACCTCTTCGTGGACGGCGCGATCGGCTCGCGCACCGCCTGCCTGCACACCCCGTACGCGGACGCCGAGCACACCGGCACCGCCTATCTGACCGCCGGGCAGGTCGCGGACCACGTCACCGCCTGCACCGAGGCCGGGCTGCAGGCCGGCTTCCACGCCATCGGCGACGCGGCCGTTGCCGCCGTCATCGAGGGTGTCCGGGCGGCCGGCGAACGGGTCGGCGCCGGCCGGGTCAAGGCCCTGCGCCACCGCGTCGAGCACGCCGAGGCGCTGGATGACAAGTCCATCGCCGCCTTCGCCGAACTCGGCCTCACCGCCTCCGTCCAGCCCGCCTTCGACGCCGCCTGGGGCGGCCCGGAGGGTATGTACGTCCAGCGCCTGGGCGCCGAGCGGGCCGCCGCCCTCAACCCCTTCGCGGCCCTGCTGCGGGCCGGCGTCCCGCTGGCCTTCGGCTCGGACGCCCCGGTCACCCCGCTCGACCCCTGGGGCACCGTCCGCGCGGCGGCCTTCCACCGGACCCTGGACCACCGGATCTCGGTGCGCGCCGCCTTCACCGCCCACACCCGCGGCGGCTGGCGCGCGATCGGCCGCGACCAGGACGGGGTGCTGGTGCCCGGCGCGGTCGCCAGCTACGCGGTCTGGGCCGCCGGCGACCTGGTCGTCCAGGCCCCCGACTCCCGGGTGGCCGGCTGGTCCACCGACCCGCGCTCCGGCACCCCCGGCCTGCCCGACCTCACCCCGGGCCACCCGCTGCCGACCTGCCTGCGCACGGTGGTCCGCGGCCGCATGGTCCACCAGCGCTGACGGGCCCACCCGTGCTGACAGTCCACCGGCGTCGGCGGTCCACCGGCGCTGACGGGCCACCAGCGATAACGAGGTGAAGCGGCGGCGCACCGCCCCGTAGGTTGATCACCATGACGACCCACCCGCTGGTACCCGCGGACTTCGCCGTCCCACGCGAGCTGCTCGCCCCGGAGTTCCGCCTGGAACCCCTGGGCGAGCAGCACAACGCCTCCGACCACGCCGCCTGGACCGGCAGCATCGACCACATCCGGGCCACCCCCGGCTTCGTCGGCCGGGACTGGCCGCCCACCGACGGGATGCCGCCGGAGCGCAACCTCGCCGACCTGCGCCGCCACGCCGCCGACTTCGCCGCGCGCACCGGCTTCACCTACACCGTCCTGGAGCCGGACCGGGACGAGGTGATCGGCTGCGTCTACATCTACCCGGACCGCGAGGACCCGGCCGCGGTCACCGTCAGCTCCTGGGTCCGCGCCGACCGGGCCCACCTGGACGCCCCCCTGTACCGAGCCGTCTCCGCCTGGCTCGCCGGGCACTGGCCGTTGGGCCCGGTCCGCTACTCCGAGCGCTGACCACGCGAGGGGCCGCGGGTACGGCCGGGCCCTACCACCCTCACCGCACGTCCCACCGTCGTTCCGGGGTACCTTCTTCGCACAGCGTCCGAACAGCAAGCCCCAGGAAGATGGTGCGCCGGTGGCCATTCCCGTCACCCAGGAGCGGTCCGGGACCGCACCCGAGCCCCAGGAGCCGGCGCCCCGACCGGGCCGCGGCGCCCGTGCCGTCGCCAAGGTGCGGGCCGGGCTGCCCCGGACCGGCCTGGCGGCGCTGGCCGGCCTGCTGCTCGCCCTCGCCTTCCCGCCGTACGACCTCTGGCCGCTGTCCCTGCTCGGCGTCGCCGCGCTCTCGCTGCTCACCCGGGGCCGCACCTTCCGCCAGGGCCTGTGGACGGGCTTCGCCTTCGGCCTGCCGTTCTTCCTGATGCTGCTCAGCTGGCTGCGGGTGGTCGGCTGGGACGCCACGGTCGGGCTGTCCGTCGTCGAGGCGCTGTTCCTGGCCCTGCTCGGCGGCGCACTGGCCGTCACCTCCCGGCTGCCCGGCTGGCCGCTGTGGGCGGCCTGCCTCTGGATCACCCAGGAATGGGCCCGTGACCGGCTGCCGCTCGGCGGCTTCCCCTGGGGCCGGCTCGCCTTCGCCAACACCGCCACCCCGTACACCCCGCTGGCCGCGCTCGGCGGCGCGCCGCTGGTGACCTTCGCGGTCGCCCTCTCCGGCGCCCTGCTCGCCTGGGCCGTCCTGCGCCTGCGCGGGCCGGCCAAGGCCCCGAAGGCGGCCGCGCTGGCGGCGCTCGGCGCGGTCGCCGCGCTGCTCTGCGGCTACCTCGTCCCGGTGCCCACCGCCGCGGCCGACACCGTGAAGGTCGCCATCGTCCAGGGCAACGTGCCCAACCCGGGCATGGACTTCCTCGGCCGCCCGATGATGGTCCTCAACAACCACGCCTCGGCCACCGAGCGCCTCGCCGCCGACATCGCGGCCGGCAAGGTCGAGCGCCCCGACGTCGTGATCTGGCCGGAGAACTCCTCCGACCTCGACCCGTTCAGCGACCCACTGGCCCGGGAGCGCATCGACGAGGCCGTCAAGGCGGTCGGCGTGCCCACCCTGGTCGGCACCCTGGTGGACGGCCCGGACGCGCAGCACGTCCAGAACGAGGGCATCGTCTGGGACCCGCAGACCGGCCCCGGCGCCTCCTACACCAAGCAGCACCCCGTCCCGTTCGGCGAGTACGTCCCCTTCCGCGCCCAGCTGATGAAGGTGATCACCCGCCTCCAGCGGGTCGCCCGGGACTTCTACCCCGGCGACCACAACGGCGTGATGCAGCTCGGCCCGGCCCGGATCGGCGACGTCATCTGCTTCGAGGTGGCCTACGACGAGATCGTCCGCGACACCGTGGACAGCGGCGCCCGCGTCCTGGTCGTCCAGACCAACAACGCGACCTACGCCAGGACCGGGCAGCCCGAGCAGCAGCTCGCGATGAGCCGGCTGCGGGCCGTCGAACACGGCCGGGCGGTGCTGATCGCCGCCACCAGCGGCATCAGCGCGGTGATCTCCCCGGACGGCACCGTCCAGCAGCGCACCGAGGAGCTGACCCCCGCCGAGCTGTCGGCGACCGTCCCGCTGCGCGACGGCACCACGGTGGCCGACCGGGTCGGCGTCGCCCCGGAGTGGACGCTGGCGATCGGCGGCCTGCTGGCCTGCGCCGCCGGAGTGCTGGTCGGACGCCGCAGGAAGGCCGCCGCCGGAACACCGGCCGAGCAGGATTCGTTGGACCAGGTGGTGCCGTAGCCGGCCCGGACCTCCCGTGCGGCGCGCAGAGCACCGCCTGGAGTGGATTCGTACCGTGACCCAGCAAGCTGCCCCCACCCGTCCGGCCCCGCGCGGAAGGCTCCGCCGGGTGCTGCCGTTGCTGATCACCGCCTGGCTGGTGCTGGAGATCTGGCTGCTGGTCCAGGTCGGCTCGTGGCTGGGCGGGCTCACCGTCCTGCTGCTGCTCATCGCGGGCGCCCTGATCGGCGGCTCGGTGATCAAGAGGGCCGGGCTGAAGGCGCTGTCGGCGGCGATCGAGCAGAGCAAGGACCCGCAGTCCGAGCAGCCGCAGACCGGCACCAGCATGACGGTGCTGGCGGGCGTCCTGCTGATCGTCCCCGGCTTCCTGTCGGACCTGGTGGCCCTGACCCTGCTGTTCCCGCCCACCCGGGCGCTGTGGCGGGCGGCCGGGCGCCGGCTCACCGACAAGGCGCTGCACAGCACCGGCGTCGTCGGCGCCGGCCCGCTCGCGGACGCCGTGCGGCTGCAGGAGCAGCTGCGCATCCACCGCCCGGACGGCAAGGTGATCCAGGGCGAGGTCGTCGAGCCGGAGGCCGGCCCGCGCGGCCCGCAGGGCCCGGACACCACCTACCGTCCGCCGATCACCGGCTGACGCGGGCCGTCGGCCCCTCGGACGGGGACGGCTCGGGGCCACCCGGCCGCGGGCCAGTTGGCCCTGAGCCTCAGCCGAGCCACCCGAGCCGTCAGCCACCCGAGCGTGGACAACGCGAAAGGGACCCTGGAAACCAGGGTCCCTTTTCGCGTCCTCCCGCGCGGGGCGGGAGCGATGTCAGGCGCTCTTGCGGGTGTCCCGCGGGTGTACCGCGAGGTTCATCCCTCCGGAGCGGAGCACGGCCAGCCGCTCGGCCAGCACCTCCTCCAGCTCCTCGCGCGTCCGGCGCTCCATCAGCATGTCCCAATGGGTGCGCGTCGGCTTGGTCTTCTTCTCCTCCGGCTCGTCACCGTCGAGAAGTGCTGCTTCCTGGCCACAGAAGCGACATTCCCAGGTCGAGGGGATCTCCGCCTCGACCGAGAAAGGAACCTCGAATCGGTGTCCGTTCTGACATGCGTACTCGACGGTCTGGCGGGGAGCCAGATCGATACCACGGTCGGTCTCGTAGCTAGTGGCCCCGAGTCGCGTGCCGCGGAGAGCTCGCTCGCTCATGAATCGTGCCTCCCGGGCTTATGGCCCACAGGACTAGTGGTCGCTGTTCTTCGTCGTTCGGTCAACGCTCGGCTTCCGACGAAGATTCCCGTCCCGGGACATGCGTCGTCTGTTGTGCCGCCCCTGTTTGTACCCACCTGCGCCCGATTTGTCACATCTGGCCGGTGATATCACCCCAGGTGTCACCTATTTCACATCTGGTGATCGTGCGGACTTTCTGTGACGAGCCTACCGGGACGGGTTTCGACAGCCTCCGCCGCCCCCGGCCCCGACCCGATCCGGAGCCGTGGCGGGTCAGGAGATCGGGCGCGAGCGGATCATCGGTTCGCCCTTGGCCAGGTCGACCGGACGGGACTGCGGGGCCGGATCGGCGGGGGCGACCAGCGGCGGGCGCTCCGGGCGGGGCGGCACGCCGGCGGCCGCCTCGGTGCGGGTGTCGCGGTGCGGCAGCAGGGCGATGACCGCGTCCCGCAGCTGGGCCGGGGCCTCGTCGTCCAGCGGGTCGACGGTGGCGGGCACCTGCAGCCGGACCGGGGTGCCGTTGCCGATCCGAGCGTAGCCGCGGCCGACCGGGGCCTGTGCGGCGGGCACGATGTCCAACGGTGCGCCGAGCGCGGCGCGGCTGTCGTCCGGGCCGGCCGGGCCGAGCACCACGCGGGCCCGGGTGGTGGCGCGGACGGTCGGGGTGATCCGGTCCCGGGCCTCCATGTCGTCGGCGATCACCACGGTGACCCGGGCGGCCCGGCCGTGCCGCAGCGGGAGCTCCAGCAGGTCCTGGGGGTCGGGGCGGCCCTCGGCCTGGGCGAGCTCGCTCAGCTCGGTCGGGTGGTCCAGCAGCAGCCAGAGCGGCCGGGTGGCGTCCTCGGGCGGGGCGGAGCCGGCGTGCCGGGCGGCGTTGAGCGCGGTGAGCCGGCGGTCGGTCTCCTGGGCGGCCCACTCCAGGGCGGCCAGGGCGCCGTGCAGGCTGGTCTCCACGGTGTGCACGCCGGGCCGGTTCACCAGGCAGGCGTGCTCCCCGGTGCCCGCGCCGTCGACCACCACCAGGTCGGCGTACGGGAGGGCCTGCAGCGCGATCGAGCGGAGCAGGCTGGACGTGCCGTAGCCGGTGACGCCGAGCGCCAGCAGGTGCGGCTCGGAGGAGCGCGGGCCGGCGCGCCAGACCACCGGCGGTTGCGGGACGGTCGTGCCGCCCTGGGTGACCGGGATGGTCCGGGCGGAGCCGTCCTCGTCGGTGAAGCCCAGCACGATCTCGCCGGGGGCGGCCACGAAGCGCTGGGCGACGACGTCGGTGGGCAGCGGGGCGAGTGCGGCGATCCGCAGCCGGTTGGACTCCTCGTCCCAGTCGAAGCGGTACTCGCGGGCCCGGCCCGCCTTGCCCTGGACGACCTGCTCGATCCGGGCCCGGGCGGCCGGCTCGGTGTCGGTGAAGTAGGCCGGGTAGTCGAGCTCCAGCCGGGAGAGCCGGCCCTCGCCGTCGAACTCCCAGGAGCCGAAGGCGTTCTTGTAGCTGCCCTCGAAGTGGTACAGCGGGTTGGCGTCCTCGGGGCCGCACAGGTACGGGGTGAGCGCGGCGTAGAGGGCGCCGAGCTTGACGTCGGCGACGTCCGGCGCGGGCGGGGCGGACGGCCCCTTGGGGCCCCGGCCGGCCCAGGCGGCGCTGGCCATCAGGGCGATCAGGGCGAACAGCAGGCCGTGCGGCAGCAGGTAGATGCCGACCAGCATCGCGGCGGTCAGGAAGACCGTCGGACCGCGGCGCTCCTTGGGGGTGGCCTGCCAGCGGCCCTTGGCCCAGGCGGCGTGGTGGCGCATGCCGCGCCCGATGACGGAGAGCGGGGCGAACATGTCGGAGGCGTGGTCCCCGGCGGTCCGGGCGATCTCGCGGCCCTTGCTGAGGTGGCGGTGGAGCGGCATTCCTTGACTCCCCGGGCGAGTGGGACGGGTGGGGTGCGACGGGCGGGGTGCGGAAGTGGGGTACGACGGGGCCCGGGGGCGGTGGGATCCGCGCCCGGGCCGGTACGGGGGAGTGGCAGCGGCTAGAACCTGATGCCGCTGAGCAGGCTCGCGAGGCTGGCGCCGCCCGCGGTGATGCTGGGGGCGATCGACGAGCCGGCGATGTAGAAGCCGAGCAGGGCGCAGACGATGGCGTGGGAGACCTTCAGTCCGTCCCGGCGGAAGAAGAGAAAGGCGATGGTGCCAAACAGGACGATGCCGGAAATCGAGAGGATCACGATCCGCTCCTCGGGAGGGGGGACAAGCGGGGGGTGTTACGGAAAGTGCGTTAATCGTGACAAAAAGTAATAGATGATGGAACGGGGCAAATGGGTGGTTCTGCCGTTCAATACCGTTCCGGACGCCGGACGGCGGTATGCGAACCGGCGGGGGTGGGGACCGGTCGCCGTGGGATTCGGTGCGTCAAGGCATTCCCGGGGGGTGGGCGGGAAGCTTCCGGGGGGTCCGGGAAGTTCGCTCGAATGGCTGCGCGACCCGCGTGGCCGCGTGTCGTCGCGGGCCCCGACCGTCATCCGGATCACGGACACCGGCTGGCCCGCTCCGGCAGCGGCCGCTACCGTGCCCTGGGCGCAGCCCCGAGACCGCCCGACGACCCGACCGGAAAGGCCGCCCGCCATGACCGACGCCGCCAGCCAGCAGCCCGCCGACGCCCCCGACGCCCCCGACGCCGAGGTGATCGCGCTGGCCGGGAAGATCTTCGACGCCGCCCGGGCCGGGGCGACCGACACCCTGGCCGCCTACCTGGACGCCGGCGCCCCGGCCGACCTCACCAACGACCGCGGCGACACCCTCGTCATGCTCGCCGCGTACCACGGCCACGCCGCCACCGTCGAGACGCTGCTCCGGCACGGCGCCGACCCGAACCTCGCCAACGACCGCGGCCAGACCCCGCTGGCCGGCGCCGTCTTCAAGGGCGCCGAGGACGTGCTCGCCGCCCTGCTGGCCGGCGGCGCCGACCCGCAGGCCGGCACCCCGAGCGCCCTCGACACCGCCCGGATGTTCGGCAAGGAGGACCTGGTCGCCCGGTTCGAGGCTCGCTGAGCGGAGATCGTAGGCTTTTCAACCATGGACACCACCGCCACCCAGGACACCGGCACCGTCGACTTCCGCATCACCGGCTTCGCCCACGCCGACGCCCAGGCACTGTCGGCGGAGGTGCAGCAGGAGTACGTCCGCCGCTACGGCGACCCCGACTTCACCGAGATGCACGCCGAGGACTTCGACGCGCCGGCCGGGCTGTTCCTGATCGCCTACCTGGACGGCCGCCCGGTCGCCTGCGGCGGCTGGCGGGCCAAGGAGGCCGGCGGCCCGGACGCGCTGCGCGAGGGCGACGCCGAGCTGAAGCGGATGTTCGTCGTCCCGGACGCCCGCGGCCGCGGCCTGGCCAGGGCGCTGCTGCGCCGCCTGGAGCAGACCGCGGTCGAGGCCGGCCGTACCCGGTTCATCCTGGAGACCGGCACCCAGCAGCCCGAGGCCATCGCGCTCTACAAGTCCGAGGGCTACACGGCGGTCCGCAAGTTCGGCTACTACAAGGACCACCCGCTGGCCGTCTGCCTCGGCAAGGAGCTCGCCGCGGCGGTCTGAGCGGCCGCCCGGCCGGGTAGGCTCCGGTCGCCCTGACGACCGGCCCTGGGGGATGGGATGAGCCACCGAGCACCCGGAGTCGACCGGTTCCCCGCCCTGGCCGCGCCCGGCGGGGAGCTGGACCGGCTGGTCCGCGAGGGCGTGCGCACCGTCGGGGCGGGCGCCGTCTGGGCCGTCGGCGACGCCGGGGGCACGCTCGGCGGCGGCAGCCACGGCGTGCTCGGGCAGGGCCCGTACGCGCGGCTCGCGCCCGGGCCGGACACGCTGTACGACCTCGCCAGCCTCACCAAGATCGTCGCGCTGTGGCCCTGCGCCGGGACGCTCCGGCAGTCCGGCCGGCTGCCGCTGGACGAGCCGCTCGGCCGCTGGTGGCCGCCGGCCGCCGGACGGCCCGCCGGCGCGGTGACCGCCCGGCACCTCCTCGCCCACACGGCCGGGCTGCTCCCGTACACCCGCTTCGAGCAGCTCTACGGGCGCGACCCCGCGGCGATCCGGGCCGGGGTGACCGCCGCACCGGCGCACCGGACGCCCGGCACCGCCGTCGAGTACACCGACCGCGCCGCCGTCCTGCTCACCTACCTGGTCGAGGACCTCGGCGGCGCCCCGCTGGACCGACTCGCCGCGCGCTGGGCCTGGCACCCGCTCGGCATGGCCGACACCCGATTCGGGCCGCTCGGCCCCGCGCTCGCCGACCGCACGGCCCCCACCGAGTACGACGAGCGGGCCGGCGCACCCCTGCGCGGCGTCGTCCACGACCCCTCGGCCCGGCTGCTCGGCGGCGTCTCCGGCAACGCCGGCGCCTTCTCCACCGCCCGCGACCTCGCCCGCTTCCTCACCGCCGTGCTCGCCCCGCCGCCCGGACTCGCCTGGGGCGGGGCGTGGATCGAGGAGTCGCTGCGCGAGCAGACCGGCGGACTGCGGCCCGCCCGCGGCCTGTCCTGGCTGTACGCCCCCGGCACCGAGCCGGCCGAGCGCACCTTCGTCCACTACGGCTTCACCGGCACCGGTTTCTGGGTCTCCCGGCGGCTCGGCCGCTGGGCGCTGCTGCTCACCAACAAGGTGCACTACGACCGGGTCACCCAGCCGCTGACCGACCTGCGCAACGCCTACCGCCGGCTGGTGTTCGGATGAGGACGGCCCGCGCGGGGTGACGGGCGGTCAGAGGAGCGTGCTCCAGTAGGACCAGAACCGGTTCAGCACCAGCAGCGCGATCACCGCCGCCCACAGCACCGGCAGCGCCCAGTGGTAGCGGGCCGCCTCCCGCACGACCACCCGAAGGCGGGGGCCCACCGGGATCACCCCGCTGCGCAGGTTGTGCAGCGTCGTGTACCAGAACAGCGCCACCACCGTCGCCCACACCACCATGCAGTACGGGCACAGCGCGCCGATCTCGTACAGCGCCTGGTCCACCAGCCAGTGCACGAACACCACACCCAGCGCGGTGCCCGCGTGCAGGCCCAGCCAGAACCAGCGTCGGTACGCGGCACCGGAGAGCAGCCCCGCCCCGATCGCCGCCAGGGCGCCGAAGGCAGCCAGGCCCAGCAGCGGGTTCGGGAAGCCGAAGACCTCCGCCTGCTCGGTGCGCATCACCGAGCCGCAGCTGATCACCGGATTGATGTTGCAGCTGGGGATGTAGGAGGGGTTCTCCAGGATGCGGAGCTTGTCGAAGGTCAGGACGGCCGAGGCGGCCAGACCGATCAGGCCGCCGAGGAACAGCAGGACCGCGTAGGCCCGGCTCGCCCCGACCGGGGCCCGTCCGGCGGCGTCGGGAGCGGGACTGGAGAGGTGCACGGTGGCAGTGGCGGACATGGCAGCACACTCCGGAGGCTGACTGGGAGGGGCCGGCCCGGCCGGGAGTTCGGCCGGGCCGGTGGTGCCGTGCTGAAGGGCGTTGCTACCGGCCGGACTACGGGCCGGACTACGGGCCGGACTACGGGCTGGACTACAGGCCGGCGGCCTGCTTGACCTGGGCGGTGAACTGCTCCGGCGAGACCACGGCCTTGCCGCTGAACAGCGTGACCGGCTTGCCGTCCACCTGCACCGTCGGAGTGCCGGTCACCCCGCTGTCGTTGAACGCGTCGGCGACCTTCGCCGCCCACGGCGCGTAGGTCTTGTCGGTGACCGCCTTCACGAAGGCGTCCGTCTTCAGCCCGGGCACCTGGCCGGCCAGGTCCAGGATGTGGTTGACGTCGCCGAAGCCGTCCTCGCGCTCGTCCGGCTGGTTGGCGTACAGCACGTCGTGGAACTGCTTGAACTTGTCCACGCCCTCGTTCAGCGCGGCGCCCGCGGCGGCCAGCGCGGTGCGCGAACCCTTGCCGCCGAGGTTCTTGTCCAGGAAGGCCGCCAGGTGGAACTCCACCTTGATCTGGCCGTCCTCGGTGAGCTTCTTGACGGTCTCGCCGTTCGCCGCCTCGAAGTGCTTGCAGATCGGGCAGCGGAAGTCCTCGTAGACCTCCATGGTGTGCGGGGCGTCGGCCTTGCCGTAGGTGATCACCGTGCCGTCCGGGCCGCCGGCGTTGGCCGGGACGACCAGCGCGGCCGAGGTGGCGGCCGCGGAGCCCTTGTCGTCCTTGTTCGAGGCCGAGTCGATCGCGACGGCGACACCGCCCGCGAGGGCGAGCACGACGACCGCGGAGACGGTCACGACGATCCGCTGACGGCGCTTGGCGGCCTGCTGCTCGCGGCGCTGCGCCTCCTGGATCCGCTCACGGACACTGATGCGCTGGGCCTGCTGCTTGCCGGGGGCCTGAACCATGGGAATTCAACTCCTGTACGCGGCGCGCGGGTGCGCGCGGGGAACCGCACCGGGTGCGGCGGGGTCGGGGGAACGCGGGAGTCGTGCGCACTGCCTGCGGGCGTACGGGGGCCGTGGTCCGGCCGGGTACGGAAGAAACGATCGGCGTCCGGGAGGGACCCGGTACGGAAGCGATCAGCAGGCAGGCGCGAAAGCCGGCGGGCCACGCCGGGGAGCCGGGCTCAGCACCACGTCCTCGCGGCGTGGCCGCGCGCGGTCCGACACCGGCAGCGGGACCCGCAGCACCGGGCGCGCCGGGGCCGGGACCAGCAGGACGAGCAGGGCGCGCAACGGCCGGGCCAGCGACTCGCGCAGCGCGCGCAGCGCCCGGGCCAGGCCCGACAGGGCCGAGTCGCCCAGCCGCAGCCAGACGGCGGCGGCCAGCGCGATCACCAGGTGCACCAGCAGGAGCAGCAGTTGGGTCACGGCGGGCGCCAACTGCCCGGCGTGGCCCAACGGCCCCGCGAGCAGCGACCCGTCCATCGAACCGCCGCCGCAGACCAGCAGGTTCACCCCGCGCGCGGGGACCTGCCCGGACAGCACCGGCCCACAGCCGGTCTGGCCCAGGTTGAACGTGGTGTTGAGCAGCAGCTCGACCGGGACCATCACGGCGGAGATGTGCAGCAACCGCCGCTCCCCGCCCGCCAGTGCGGCCGCGACCAGGAAGACGGCGACACCCGCCGAGGCCACCAGCGACAGCGGCAGCGGGCGGCCGGTGATGACCACCTGGCCCAACGCGGCCATCGGCACGGCGAGCGCGGTGAACACCGCGGCCCGCAGGGCCCTGGTCGCATGGGTGGAGGTCGTCACGCTCCGGAGTATGCCATGACGCTCACACCCGGCACGAGGGCGCATGGGCCCTTGCCCTTACTCCTGACGCGCCCTCAACGGGACGTGGGGTCGACACCGGCCGCGGCCGGACTAGCCTGGGAAGAGTTCCCGGCGGCCCCGACGAGGGGATGGACGCGCATGGCGAAACCCGAGACCACGGTGGGGCAGGTGCTGTTGGCCCGCGTCGAGGCCCAGGCAGCGGTGCTGGCCGGCCTGGACGACGCCGTCCGGGCCGACGAACCGGACGCCGTGCACAGGATGCGGGTCGCCTGCCGACGGCTGCGCAGCGCCCTGCGGACCTTCCGACGGCTCTTCACCCCCGGCGCGACGGACGAGCTGGTCACGGAGCTGCGCTGGCTGGGCGCCGCCCTCGGCGGCGCGCGCGACCTCGAGGTGCTCACCGAACGGCTGGCCGCCCAGGCCCGTGAGCTGCCCGCCGAGTGCGGGCCGGAGCGGGTCGCCGCCGCGCTCGAGCGGTGGGGCGAGACCGAGTACCGCCGGGTCCGGCCCGAGGTGGCCGCCGCCCTCGACAGCCCACGCCGGCGGGCCCTCGGCGACGCCCTCACCGCCTTCCTCGCCGACCCGCCGCTGCGCGGCCGGGCCGCCCGTCCCGCCCTTCCCGAGCTGTCCCGGATCGCCGCCCGCGAACAGGAACGCACCGCCGGCCGCGTCCGGGCGGCCCTCGCCGCCGACTCCGAGGACCGCGACCACGCCCTCCACGACGCCCGCAAGGCCGCCAAGCGCGCCCGCTACGCCGGTGAGACCGCCACCCCGGCGGCCGGCGCGCGGGCCGAGCGCTACGTGCGGCGGATGAAGGCCGTCCAGGACGTCCTCGGCGAACACCAGGACGCCGTGGTCGCCGCCGCCACCCTCGCCGCCCAGCCGGTCGCCGCCTCCGAGCGCTTCGGCTACGGCGCCCTGTACGGCCGCCAGCTCGCCGTGGAGGCGGCGGCGCGTGAGCGTCTGCCGGGGGTGTGGAAGCGGGCGGGCAAACGCAAGCTGACCCGGTTCGGGTAGCCGTTCGGCCCGGGCGGCCCGCGCTACGCGGGGCTGAGCCCCGCCGAGCGGGCCGCCTCGCGCAGCAGGTCGCGCAGCATCGTGGTGGTCAGGCGGCCGGTGTTCGTGTTGCGCGGGCTCACGTGGTAGCAGCCGTAGAGCCGCAGCGGCGGGCCGCCGTCACGGGCGGCAAGGTCGACCCGGGCGGCGTGGCCGAAGGCGGGCCTGGGCCGGGGGACCTGCCAGCCGGCGTCCGCGATCACCGGGAGCAGGGCCTGCCAGGCGAAGCCGCCGAGGGCGACCACGGTCCGTACGGTCGGGCGCAGCAGCTGCAGTTCGCGGGTGATCCAAGGGCGGCAGGTGTCGCGTTCGGCGGTGCTCGGCTTGTTGTCGGGCGGGGCGCAGCGGACCGGGTCGGTGATCCGCACGCCGTACAGCTCCAGGCCGTCGCCGTAGCGGACGGAGTGCGGGCGGTTGGCGAGCCCGAGGTCGTGGAGCGCCGCGTAGAGCAGGTCGCCGGAGGGGTCGCCGGTGAAGATCCGGCCGGTGCGGTTGGCGCCGTGGGCGGCGGGGGCGAGGCCGACCAGGACGAGCGGGGCGTCGGGCGGGCCGAAGCCGGGGATCGGCCGGGCCCAGTAGTCCCAGTCCTGGTAGGCGCGGCGCTTGGTGCGGGCGGTCTCCTCGCGCCATGCGACCAGGCGGGGGCAGGCCCGGCAGCCGGTGACCACGCGGTCCAGGGCGGCCAGTCCGGTGACCCGGGCGGCGGCCTCGGCGGGGTGGCGGGGGTCGCCGGGATCGTCGGCGGGGGACTGCGGCGTGGCCGTGGGCGGCATGGCCCCGATCCTAGGGGGTCGGCCGCGTCGGGCTCGGGGGTTCCTGACGGTTCCTGCCTGCTCTGAGGGGTTCACCCCGCTATATCCGTCTTCCTTCTGGTATATCCGGTTCGATCCGGCCGCGGCCGGGCAGACGTAGCGTGGAGGCAGTTGCTCCGGTGGCCCCCGGCCCGGCCGGGCCGGCGGTGGCCGGACACGCCGGTGTGCGCGCAGGCCGCGAGGAGGCCGCGATGATCGTCGATGCGGTGCTGGGGGTCCTCGGGGGGCTGGCCGGGCTGGGGGCGCTCTGGGCGGCCATGAGCCTCAGGGTGGTCCAGCAGTTCCAGAAGGGCGTGGTGTTCCGATTCGGGAAGGTGCGCGACGAGGTGCGCCAGCCCGGGCTGGTGGCCCTGATGCCGGTCGCGGACCGGCTGCGCAGGGTGAACGTGCAGATCGTGACGATGCCGATCCCGGCGCAGGAGGGCATCACCCGGGACAACGTGACCGTGCGGGTCGACGCGGTGGTCTACTTCCGCGTGGTGGACCCGGTCAAGGCGACGGTCAACGTGCAGGACTACAACTTCGCGATCTCCCAGGTCGCGCAGACCTCGCTGCGCTCGATCATCGGCAAGAGCGAGCTGGACGACCTGCTGGCCAACCGGGAACCGATCAACCAGGGGCTGGAGTTGATGATCGACAGCCCGGCGCTGGGCTGGGGCATCGAGATCGACCGGGTGGAGATCAAGGACGTCGCGCTGCCGGAGTCGATGAAGCGCTCGATCGCCCGGCAGGCCGAGGCCGAGCGGGAACGCCGCGCGCGGATCATCACGGCGGACGGCGAGTACCAGGCCTCCGAGCGGCTGTCGGCGGCGGCGGCGGTGATGAGCGCGACCCCGGCCGCCCTCCAACTGCGGCTGCTGCAGACCGTGGTGGAGGTGGCGGCGGAGAAGAACTCGACGCTGGTGCTGCCCTTCCCGGTGGAACTGCTGCGCTTCCTGGACAGCTCGACCGAGGTCCAGCAGCGGAACCTGCTGACGGCCGCCGCGGTCGCCGCCGGGGCGAAGGCCGCGGAGGAGGCCGTGAAGAGCGGGGAGGTCTCCGAGGTCGAACTCGACAAGGAGCCGCCCCCGCACGAACTCCCGCGGCTCGATGATCTGTTGGAGCGCTCGCCGGTGGAGGCCGCGGAATCGCCGGACGGCAGTGCCGGGCGCGGCGCCGGAGCCGAGCCGGAACCGCAGCCCTGAGCGGCGCCCGGTGGCGTCGGCCACACACCCGGACCACGATGGACAGGGGCAGGAAGCCAGGTCAGGAGGCGGACCATGACCAAAGCCAGCGACATCATGCACCCGGGCGCGGAGTGCATCCGCGAGCACGAGACGCTCGCCGCCGCTGCCCGGATCATGCGGGAACGTGACGTGGGCGCCCTGCCCATCTGTGGGCCCGGCGACAAGCTGCTGGGCATCGTGACCGACCGCGACATCGTGCTGCGTTGCGTCGCCGAGGGCCGTGACCCGGCGGCGGTGACGGCGGGCGAGCTGGCGCAGGGGCGGCCGATGACGGTGGAGGCCGACGAGGACTGCGAACAGGTGCTGCGGGTGATGGAGCAGTACCAGGTGCGCCGGCTGCCGGTGATCAACCACCCGGAGCACAAGCTGGTCGGCATGATCAGCGAGGCGGACATCGCGCGCGGTATGCCGCAGTCCCGGGTGGCCGAGTTCGTGTCGGCGGTCTGCGCGGAGGAGGCGCCCTCGCCGACCGCCCTGAGCTGACACCGCCGTACGCAACCGCCGTACGCACGCGGGCTGTGGCCCCGCCCTCGCCGGGCGGGGCCGCAGCCGTGGCGTCAGCCCAGGGCGTAGACGGTGGTGGCGTGGGCGGCGGGCTCCTCGGCGCTCTCGGTTCCCTCGGCCCCCTCGGGGGTGAGGGTGATGTCGAGGAAGGCGATCCGGCGGCCGAGCTTGGTGATCCGGGCGCGCACCAGGACGTCCTGCCCGACGACCGCCCGCTGGAAGGTGGTGGACTGCTGGACGGTGGTCATCGGGCCGAAGCCGCCGCGCGCGGCCGAGATCGCGACCACGCAGGCGGTGTCGGCGGCGGCCATCAGCGCCTGGCCGGACAGCCCGCCGCCCTCGCGGGCGAGCTGGTCGGACCAGGGCAGCCGCAGCACGGCGTGCCGCTCGCCGGTCTCGACGGCGGACAGGCCGAGAGCCTGCACCCAGGGGGCGAAGTGGTCGGCCAGGAGCTTGTCCGCCTCGGCGGTGGTGAGGGTCATCGCGCCATTGTGGCGGGGGTGTTGGCGCGGTGTCAGGAGGTCGGCGCGGCCAGGGTGTCGAGGTGCGGTGGAGCACCGCGCGCAGGTCCACCGGACCGACCAGGTCGGGGTGCCGGACGGCCTGCAGGGTGAGGCCGTCCAGCAGGGCGGAGAGGCGGCGGGTCTCGACGTCGAGGTCTTGGGCGTGCCGGTGGTGTCGGGGCCTTCCTCGCCGGGCGCGCGTAGTCACTCGGGGTGGCGCAGCTCCCTGGCGATCAGCTCCGCCAGGTGCAACGCCTGCCTGCCGTCGGCGAGTTGGGCGATCTGGGTGCGGCAGCTGAAGCCGTCCGCCAGCACCACCGTCTCCGGCCCGGCCGCCCGGACCTCGGGCAGCAGCACCCGCTCGGCGATCGCCTCGGACACCTCGAAGTGCCCGCTTTCGAAGCCGAAGTTACCCGCCAGCCCGCAGCAGCCGGAATCCAACACCCGGTTGTGCAGGCCCAGTCGGGCCTCGACCCGGCGGTCCGCGGCGCTGCCGAGCACCGCGTGCTGGTGGCAGTGGGTCTGGGTGACGGCGTCCAGCGGGATCCGCGGGAGCGGGGCGTCCGGGGCGTACTCGTCGATGAACTCGGCGAAGGTGCGGGTGCGTTCGGCGAGCGGGCGGCCGTCCGGGCCGAGCAGCCGGGGCAGGTCCTCGCGCAGGGTGGCCGTGCAGCTGGGGTCCAGGCCGACCACGGGGGTGTCGGCCTGGAGCCCGTCCGCCGCCAGCACCCGCAGGCTGCGCCGCAACACCCGGCGGGCGGTGCCGAGTTGGCCGGTTGAGTGCCAGGTGAGGCCGCAGCAGACCGGGCCCGAGGGCAGCCGGACGTCGAAACCCAGGTGCTCCAGCACCTCGACGGCCGAGCGCAGGACGTTCGGCTGCAGGTGGTCGGAGAAGGTGTCCGGCCACAGCAGCACCGGCCGTGCGCCCGCCGGTGCCGGGTGCGTGGCGCGGTGCCGCCGGTACCAGGCGGTGAAGGTCTGCGGCGGGAACACCGGCAGCACCCGGCGCGGGTCGATCCCGCCGAGCCGCTTGAGCGTCCCGCCGAGCGGTGAGCGGGCCAGTGTGTTGGCGGCCCCGGGCGCGAGCGCGACGGCCCGCAGCCAGAGCGGCAGCCAGCCCATCGAGTAGTGCGAGCGCGGGCGTGGCCGGTGCCGGTAGTGCTGGTACAGGAACTCCGTCTTGTAGGTCGCCATGTCGACGTGCACCGGGCAGTCGCTCGCGCAGCCCTTGCAGCTCAGGCAGAGGTCCAGCGCCTCCCGGACCTCCTCGGACCGCCAGCCGTCGGGGATCGCGTCCCCCCGCAGCATCTCGGCGAGCAGCCGCGCCCGGCCCCGGGTGGAGTGCCGTTCCTCGCCGGTGGCCATGTAGCTCGGGCACATCACCCCGGTGGTCGGGTCCACGCACTTGGCGACGCCCACGCAGCGGTGCACCGCCTTGGCCAGGCTCCCGCCGTCCTGCTCGTACGGCAGGGCGAGCGGCAGCGGGCGGCGCGGGGCGGTGACGAAGCGCAGGTCGGCGTCGAGCGGGCGCGGGTCGACCAGGGCGCCCGGGTTGAGCAGGTTCTCCGGGTCCCAGATCCGTTTGAACTCGCCGAACAGGTCGATGACTTCAGGCGGGTACATGCGTGGCAGCAGTTCGGCGCGGGCCTGCCCGTCGCCGTGCTCGCCGGAGAGCGAACCGCCGTACGAGACCGCCAGATCGGCCGCCTGCTCCAGGAACTCCCGGAAGACGAGCACCCCTTGGGGCTGGTCCAGCGGGAAGTCGATCCGCAGGTGCACGCAGCCGTCGCCGAAGTGCCCGTACGGGACGCCGCGCAGGCTGTGCCGGCGCAGCAGGGCGCGCAGGTCCCGCAGGTAGTCGCCGAGCCGCTCGGGCGGGACGGCGGAGTCCTCCCAGCCGGGCCAGGCCTCCCCGCCCCCGGGCAGCCGGGTGACGATCCCGGCGCCGGCCTCCCGGACGGCCCACAGCTGGCGCTGCTCGGCGGCGTCGGTGACCAGGGCGACGGTGGCCGAACGCTCGCGGCGCACCGCGTCGGCGAGCCGGCGCGCGGCCTGGTAGGCCTCCAGCGGGGTGGCGCCGCCCGTCTCCAGGAACAGCCAGCACTCCCCGGCGGGCAGCCGGTCCAGCGCGGGTGGGCGGGGGCCGGCGGCCAGCAGCGCGGCGATCAGGTCGGCCGCCATGCCCTCGGCGGTCAGCGGCCCGAACGGCAGCAGCGCGGGGACGGCGTCGGCGGCGGCGCCCTCGTCGGGGTAGCCCGCCACCACCAGGGCGCGCGCGGGCGGGTCCTCGACGAGGCGGACGGTGGCGCCGAGCAGCAGCGCACAGGTGCCCTCGGTGCCGGTGAGCGCCCGGGCGAGGTCGTGGCCGTGCTCGGGCAGCAGCGCGTCCAGCGGGTAGCCGGAGGTGCGGCGCGGCAGCCGCGGCATCCCCTGGCGGATGGTGGCGAGGTTGCGGTCGGTGAACTCCTGGAGCTGCGTGTGGAGTTCGCCGACCCGGCCGGGCAGGGCGCGCAGCGCCGCGCGCTCCTGCGAGCCGAGCCGGCCGCCGACGGTCAGCTCGGTGCCGTCGGCGAGCAGCAGCTCCAGCCGCTCGACGTTGTCGGTGGTGCGCCCCCAGGCGAGCGAGTGCGAGCCGCAGGAGTCGTTGCCGATCATGCCGCCGATGGTGCAGCGGCTGTGCGTGGACGGGTCCGGGCCGAAGCGCAGCCCGTACGGTTTGGCGGCGCGCTGGAGGTCGTCCAGGACGGTGCCGGGCCGCACGCGCGCGGTGCGGGCCTGCGGGTCGATCTCCAGGACCTCGCCGAGGTGGCGGCGGAAGTCCAGCACCACCGCGCCCGGGCCGATCGCCTGCCCGCCGATGCTGGTCCCGGCGCCGCGCGGCACCACCGGCACGCGGTACTCGCGGCACAGCGCCAGCGTCGTGCGCACGTCGTCCGGGTCGGCGGGCTTGACCACGCCGAGCGGCAGATGCCGGTAGTTGGAGGCGTCGTGGCTGTAGACGGTCCGTTCGGCGGCGCCGAAGCGGACCTCCCCGCGCAGGACGGCGGCCAGCTCACGGGCCAGCGCGGCCCCGGGGACGGCGGACGGACGGCTCACCAGGGACCTCCCGGGCGGTGCGGCGGACACGGCTCCGCCGATGATCGCAGCCGGGGCGCCGCCCGGGTACCGGGCGCGACGGGGGTACCACCGACGGAGTGTCGGGTGACCCTCCCGCGGCCGTGATCACCGACTCCGCGCCCGACTCCGCGCCCGACCCCCCGGTCGACCCCGCGCCCGACTCTGTGCCCGACCCCGCAGCCGGCTTACTTCCGCCCGGTGAGGGTTCCGCGCGCGATGTGGGAGAGCTTGGCGACTTCGAACGCCGGGTAGGCGCCGCCGGCCAGCAGCGAGAACTTGATCCCCTCGCGGCCGCCCGGCCGGCGGTGGCCCGGCGGCTGGAAGCGGCGGTGGTGCTCGGCGGCCCGGTGGAAGAACTGCGGCCGCTCGGCCCGGGAGACGCAGCCGGCGAGGTCGAAGACGAACAGGTAGTGCCGGATCATCCGGACGAACATCGCGTCGCGCACCGCGTACAGGTGCGGCAGGTCCTCCAGCAGGGCGAAGCTGCGCTCGTACTGCTCGAACAGGTCGAAGACGCTGCTGCCGGGCCCGCCGGCCGGGTGGACGGTCTCCCGGCGGCGCAGCTGGACGCACTCGCGCGGCAGGACGGCGGCCTTCTGCGCGCCGAGCAGGGCCGCGTGCACCACCGGGACCTCCTCGTAGCGGCCGGTCGGGAAGGCGAGCCCCAGCCCCTCCCAGTGGCCGCGGCGGATCAGCCGGTCCCAGCTCAGCGGCGGCGCGCCGAACAGCGCGGGCCGGTCGAACGGCGCGAACACCTCGGGGCCGGCCTCGGCGAGCAGCGCCTCGGCCCCGCCCGGCCAGTCCCGGTCCTGGTGGCGGCGGGAGTGGCCGAACAGCAGGACGTCCACCGGACCGGTCTGCTTGAGCCGGTCGGCGAGCGTCTGGAGCGCGTCCCGGGGCAGCAGGTGGTCGGCGTCGAGGAACAGCAGGTACTCGCCGCTCGCCCGGGCCGCCCCCGCGTTCCGGCCCACCCCGACCCCGACCGCCGCGTTCAGGTGCAGCGCCGACACCCGCGGATGCCGCGCCGCGTACGCGTCGGCGAGCTCGCCGGCGGTCTCGGGCGAGCGGTCGGCGACCACGATCACCTCGACGTCGGCCAGGGACTGCGCGAGCAGCGAGTCCAGGCAATCGGCGAGCTGTTTGTGCTGGTCGTAGGCGGAGAGTACGACGCTGATCAGCGGTGAGGGCATGACGCCGGAGCGTAAGAGGGCGCGCGAACCGTGGCAAAGCCCTGACGGTGCGTAATTACGAGCAATTGGCGGCAAATCGTACGACCGTACGCCATATCTTCACGTCGCCTTCCGGACGCGTCCACGTCAGGCGACAGATGCCGCAAGGCCCGCGACGCGGAGTGCGTCGCGGGCCGGGAGGATCGGGCGGGGAGTGCCGAGCCGGGAAAGCCGAGCCGGAGGGTCGGCTTAGTACCAGTGGTGCGCCTGCCAGAACGACCAGGCGCCGCAGGGGCTGCCGTAGCGGGTGTTCATGTAGTCCAGGCCCCACTTGATCTGGGTGGCCGGGTTGGTGCGCCAGTCGGCGCCCGCGGAGGCCATCTTGGAGCCCGGCAGGGCCTGGACCAGGCCGTAGGCGCCGGAGGAGGCGTTGACGGCCAGCGGGTTCCAGCTGCTCTCGCGGAACACGATGTTGCTGAAGCACTGCAGCTGGCCGGCCGGGACGATCTGCGCGGCGATCTGCTGCGGGGTGCCGGAGTAGGCGGCGGCGAGGTTCGGACGCTCCTGGGAGCGGGAGGCGGCGGCCTCGGCGTCGGCCCTGGCCTTGGCGTCCGCCTGGGCCTTCGCCTCGACCTCGGCCTGCGCCTGGGCCTGGGCCTGGGCCTGCGCCTGCGCCTGGGCCTGGGCCTGCGCCTGCGCGGCGGCGTCCGCGTCGGCCTTGGCCTGGGCGGCCTGCTGGGCAGCGGCAGCGGTGTCAGCCTGGGCCTGGTCGGTGACCGGCTTGCCGTCCACCGAGACGGCGGCCGCGGGTGCGGCGGCCTCGACGGTGTTCCCGGCCTGCGGGATGGCGAGGGCGGCGGTGGCGGCGCTCGCGACCACGAGGGTGGCGATACCGGTGATCAGGGAGTTGCGGCGGGCATGGCTGAGCTGCATGAAGCGGGCGTTCCTTCTCCGTCGGGGCCCGCGCCGGTTTGCCGGGCACGGGGCATCGCACGGGCTCCGGGTGAGCGGGGCCCGCGCGGCCGTCCGGGACGGCCGTGGCGCCCCGGGTGAAGCGGCGGGGCGGGCGGGCTGCGCGGCGGACCGGGGGTCGGCCGCGCTGCCTGGCGACTGGCCATTCTTGGCAGGGCTCGAGACGGGTGGCAAAGGCGCGCGCTACTACGTCACGTAGTAACCCCACGGCGGTCATGCGAAAGCGCGACGGTAGATTTGAGGTGATTTGTCCGGATTGCGAACCCGAGGGTCAAGCAGCGCACGCATCGGAGGAACGCAAGGGTGGCAGTCGCGGTGGCCTGCGTTCTTCAGGCGGGGTGCCGCCGGGCCAACCCCGGACCGGGTGCGGCACCGGCGCCCGGCCGGAGCCGGCCCGTCACCCGTCCACTAGCGAGGGTCGTAGACGCCGATCCCCCTGTGGGCGGCCTCACACGCCGGGCGGGCCGACTTCGGCGCAGAGTGACCGGACGGTCACGACCTCAGGGGGTCGCGTACGGGTTTCCGGGAGCGGGCTGTGCGGTGGGAGCGGGGAAGGTGGGGGTGGGCCCCTCCTCCGCCGCTTCCTCCTCCTCAGTGGTCGGGACGAGGTCGCGGGCCAGCAAGGTGGCGCCGGCGACGGCACCCGGCATGGCGAGCACCGTCACCAGTGGCACCAGGAAGGCCAGCACCAGCGGTGTGCCGAAGCCCAGCGCCAGACCGAGCCGGGCGCGCAGCAGCCGGATCCGCTCGGGCTGCGGCACTCGGCGCCGCTGCAGGGCGACGGCCGTCAGCTCGACGGTCAGGAAGAAGCCGGACACCAGGAAGCCGAGCGCCGGGACCACCGTCTGTCCGACCACCGGGATGAACCCGCAGGCGAACAGCACCACGCCGAACGCGGCCACGCGCACCAGCACGTAGACGCTGTCCCGCACCGCGATCAGCAGCTCGCGCCAGAGCGGGGTGTCCGGCGGGGTGGGTGCGCCGCCCTCGGTCTCGTCGACCTTGGCGCAGAGCGCCTCGTAGAAGGGCTGTCCGACCAGCAGGGTGACGGCGGTGAAGGTGAGGAGGGAGAACAGCAGGCCGCCGCCGAAGACGATCGCCGCGAGCGCGTCGCGCAGCAGGCCCTGCCAGGGTGAGCCCCAGTGGTCGGCGAACGGGGTGGCCCAGTCGGCGAGGTCCTTGGACCAGGCTCCGAGGAAGACGAGCGCGACGACGTAGCCGACCAGGGTGAGCAGGGCCGGCAGCATCCCGAAGCCCCACCAGCGGCCGTGTCGGCCCACCCACTTCTGGCCCATGACCAGGTACTTCATCCCCGCCGCAAGATCCCGCATGGGCGATCACCCTAGGGCCTCCGCAGCCGGAACCCCGCATTGCCGTGTTCCTGCCAGTTTCGACCGGCAAGGCCGCGCCCCTCCTGCCATGCCGTCCGCCGGGCCACTCTCGGTCTTCCCCCACCTGCAAGGAGGAGACTGATGAAGCGTCAATTCGGCAGAGTGTTCAGCCTGTTGGCCGGTCTGGTGCTCGGTGCCGGCGTGCTGGTGCTGCCCGCCGCCGCCTCGCCCGCGCCGTCGCCGACCGTGGTCGGCGGCACACGGGCGGCGCAGGGCGAGTTCCCGTTCATGGTGCGGCTCTCGATGGGCTGCGGCGGCGCGCTCTACACCTCGCAGATCGTGCTGACCGCCGCCCACTGCGTCGACGGCACCGGTGCCGACAGCAGCATCACCGCCACCGTCGGCGCGGTCGACCTGCGCAGCGGCAGCGCGATCAAGGTCCGCTCGTCGTACGTCTACCAGTCGCCCGCCTTCACCGGTGCCGAGAACGGCGACGACTGGGCACTGATCAAGCTGGCCTCGCCGGTGAACAGCAGCCAGGTCAGCACCCTGCCGATCGCCACCTCCAGCGCCTACGACAACGGCACCTTCACCATCATGGGCTGGGGTGCGGCGAGCGAGGGCGGCGCCCAGCAGCGGTACCTGCTCAAGGCCACCGTGCCGTTCGTCGACGACGCGACCTGTGCCGGCGCCTACCCGGGCCTGAACACCGCCGGCTCGCTCTGCGCCGGCTACGTCGCCCAGGGCGGTGTCGACACCTGCCAGGGTGACTCCGGCGGCCCGATGGTGCGCAAGGACACGGCGGGTCGCTGGGTCCAGGTCGGCATCGTCAGCTGGGGCAACGGTTGCGCCCGCGCGGGCTACCCGGGCATCTACACCCAGGTGAGCACCTACGCGGCCGACATCGCCGCCGCGGCGGCCGGTCTCTGAGTCGGTCTCCGTGCCGGTCTCCATGCCGGTCTCCGAGTCGACCTCCGAGCCGACCCGGCAGGGTCGGTCGGCCGGGTCGAACCGGTGAGCGGGGTCGGCCACCACTCCCGCAGGTGGTGGCCGGCCCCGCCGTCCTCCGGCGGGGCCGGGCCTCGCCGACCGGCCTGTTCCACCGGGCGTTCGCCCGGTCCGCGCGGCGCCGGACGGCCTGAACCGAACCGCCTGAACCGGACGGCCTGAACCGGACCGCCTGAACCGAACCGCCGCCATGCCCGGGCAGGTACCGCCCTGCCCGGGCATTCACCTGCGCAGCCACTCCTCGGCCCGCCGCTGCTCGCGGGCGACACGGCCGGTGGTGCGGCCGGTCGGGCTCCGGGGCAGGCGGGCGAGCAGGGCCGCGGCGGCCTCGCGGTGGCCGGCGAGGGCGTGGGCGCCGGCGAGGCGGGCGGTGACCAGCGCGTGGTCACGCGGGTGGGCGGCCGGGTCGAGGACTCGCAGCACGGCCTCCAGCCGGGCTGCCGCGGTGCGGGCGTGGGTGGTGCGGGCGCGGGCGGTGTGGCCGGTGTGGGCGGCGAGGTCCCGCTGGCAGGTGCCGTGGGCGACGGCCAGGACCAGCTCGGCGCGCGCCGCCCAGGGCGCCGGCTCGCCGGAGCGCAGCGCGGCCGCGGTCAGCCGCCGGGCGTCCGCCAGCGCCCGGTGCACGTACGGCGTCTCGCCGGCCAGCGCGTGGGCGTGGGCCCGGGCGACGGCGGTCCAGGCCCGCAGCCCCGGCAGGGGCGGGGCGGCGGTGCGGGCGGCTTCGGCCAGGGCGAGGGCGGTGGCCGGGTCGCCGCGCCACCAGTGCAGGGTGCTCTGCCGGGTGAGCAGCGCGGCCGTGGTGGCCTGGTCGCCGGTGGCGCGCGCCCACTCCAGGCCGGTGGCGTACCAGCCGAGCGCGCGGGCGCGGCGGTCGCCCTCGAAGTGGGCCCAGCCGGCGAGTTCGGCGTACTGGGCGGCGAGCGAGCGGACCGCGGCGAGGCTCTCGGGCGGGGCGGTGTGCTGCCAGCCGGCCAGGGTGCGGGCGTGGTGCTCCAGGACGGCGGCCAGTTCCTCGCCGCCGATCCGGTCGGCGGCGGTGCGGTAGACGGCGAGCAGCTGGGCGAGCACCTCGACGGTGGCGGCGTCCGGTGGGGCGGTGTCGGCGGCGAGCGGTGTCCGGATGGCGACGGCGAGTTCGCCGAGGCGTTCGCGCTCCTGCCGGACGGTCTGCCAGAGTTCCGCCAACTCGCCGCAGGCGATGAGGAGTTCGTCGGCCCGGGCGGGCATGCCCGGCGGCGGCCAGCGCCGGGCGTTCTCCACTCGGCTGATCAGCGAGTTGTGGTAGCCGAGCAGCCGGCCGAGCTCGGACTGGCTGAGGCCGCGGGCCTCGCGCCAGTGGCGCAGCCGACGGCCGAAGCGCTGGCGCGCGGACTCTGGTTCCGAGCGGGGTGGGGACGGCGAGGGTGGCGTGGGGGTGGGCAGGGGCGGCACGGGGTCTCCCGGAGAGGGTGGGGGAGCGCTCGTGGGGGAGCGCCATGCCCAGGTATCCCCCTTGACGTGCCTTGGTCAAACGATGTCGCGTCAGTGTCCTGCCGGTGTCGTGCTGCCACCGTGTCGCCATCGTGCCGACAGGGCGGGGGCCCGGGAAACGGCGCCGGGCCCGGGAGCCTCCGTAGCGGCTCCCGGGCCCGGCGTTCCCGCGCGGTGCGGACGGGTCAGGACTCCGCCGCCACCGCGGCCCGCCGCCGGCGGCCCACCACGGCCGAGGCCGCGAGCACGATCGCCGCGGCGACCAGCGACAGGTACATCTGCTTGCGCCCGTCGGCGTCGGTGAACATGTACGCCATGACGAACCCGATCATGCCCATCGCGGTCCAGGTCAGGTACGGGTACAGCCACATCCGGACGGTCAGCCGCTCGGGCATCTCCCGCTCGATGATCTTGCGCATCCGCAGCTGGGTGGCGCAGATCACCAGCCAGACGAAGAGCGCGACCGCACCGGAGGAGTTGAGCAGGAAGGCGAACACCGTGTCCGGCGAGGTGTAGTTGAAGAAGACCGCGACGAAACCGAAGACCACCGAGGAGAGGATGGCCACCCGCGGCACGCCGCGGTCGGTCACCTTCGCGAAGGCCTTCGGGGCGTCGCCGCGCTGGCCGAGCGAGAAGGCCATCCGGGAGGCGGTGTACATCCCGGAGTTGAGGCAGGACAGCACCGCGGTCAGCACGATCACGTCCATCACCTGGCCGGCGCCCGGGATGCCGATGTGGTCCAGCACCGCCACGTACGGGCTGGCCTTGACCTCGGCCGAGTCCCAGGGCAGCAGGGTGACCACGAGCAGGATCGAGCCCAGGTAGAAGATGCCGATGCGCCAGATCACGCTGTTGGTGGCCTTGGTGACCGCCTTCTGCGGGTCCTCCGACTCGCCGGCGGCCAGGGTGACGATCTCGCTGCCCATGAAGGCGAAGACGACGGTCAGCATGCCGGTGAACACCGCGCCCACCCCGTGCGGCAGGAAGCCGCCGTGGCCGGTCAGGTTGCTGGTGCCGACCGCGTGGGTGCCGGGCAGCAGGCCGAAGGCGGCGAGGAGGCCGATCACCAGGAAGGCGGCGATCGCGACCACCTTGATCCCGGCGAACCAGAACTCGAACTCGCCGTACGAGGCCACCGAGAAGAGGTTGGTGGCGGTCAGCACCGCCATCACGATCAGCGCCCAGCCCCACTGAGGCACGCCGGGCACCCACTGGTTGAGGATCTTCGCGCCGGCCGTCGCCTCGACCGCCAGCACCACGACCCAGAAGAACCAGTACAGCCAGCCGATGGAGAACCCGGCCCAGCGGCCCAGCGCGCGGTCCGCGTACGCCGAGAAGGAGCCGCTCTGCGGATCGGCCGCGGCCATCTCGCCGAGCATCCGCATCACCAGCACGACCAGCGCGCCGGCCAGTGCGTAGGAGAGCAGGATGCCGGGGCCGGTGGACGCGATGCCCGCGCCGGAGCCGACGAAGAGGCCGGCGCCGATCACGCCGCCGATGGCGATCATCGACAGGTGGCGGTTCTTGAGCCCGGCCTTCAGGTTGCCGTCTCCGCCGTGCCCGTGCGGCCCCGCCTGGTGGGGGACCTGGGCGGCTGCCGCCGACTTGGTGGTGTTCGCACTCATCTAGGGGTGCCCTGTGCCTTTCCAGCGCGGCGACCCCGGGCTCGTCGCCACAGGGTGGGGGGACAGACCCGCGCATTGCGGTGCAACCTAACTTCTACGCCCGAGTATCGGAACAAGGCATTGATAACTGTTCGCTTACCGGACACAAAAGGCCAGGTCAGAGTGGGTGCGAAAGGGGTCCGGAAAGCTCAGATCTGACGCAGCGTCAGGTGGGTGGAGGCCGGGCGAGCTCAGATCCCCTCAGCGGAGCGTGGTCGCCTCCGTGCGGGCGGTCATCCGCATCGACCTCCCTCGGCCCGTGGGCGGCCCGGTGTGGCCGATCGGGGCAAACCCGGGCAGAGTGGGATTCTCGGGGCATTCGTCGGAGCACTCCCGAGCGTGCTCGGCGCCCTCGGTTCCCGGTGATCGCCGGTTCCCGGCGGCCGTCGGCTCCCGGCGCCGGACAGGAGCGACCCCATGCAGACCACCTGGAAGGGGACGATCAGCTTCGGGCTGGTCAGCATCCCCGTCCACCTCTACTCCGCGACGCAGGAGCACGACGTCCCGCTGCACCAGGTGCACGCCAAGGACGGCGGCCGGGTGCGGATGAAGCGGTACTGCGAGCAGGAGGAGAAGGAGGTCCCGTACGCGGAGATCGCCAAGGGCTACGAGTCCCCCGACGGGCGGACCGTCACGCTCAGCGACGAGGACCTCGCCGACCTGCCGCTGCCCAGCAAGAAGGTCATCGACGTGCTGGCCTTCGTCGACGAGGGCGAGATCGACCCGCTGATGTTCTCCAAGGCCTACTACGTGGGTGTCGCCGACAAGGCCGCCGCCAAACCGTACGCGCTGCTGCGCGACGCGCTCACCGAGTCCGGGCAGATCGCCGTCACCAAGATCGCGCTGCGCACCCGGGAGTCGCCCGCGGTGCTGCGGGTGCACGACAACACGCTGGTGCTGCAGACCTGCATCTGGCCCGACGAGGTCCGCCCGGCGGCCGGGATCGCGCCCGAGGAGAACGTCACCGTCCGGCCGCAGGAGCTCAAGATGGCGCGGTCGCTGATGGACACCCTCTCCGAGGACTTCGACCTGGCCCAGCTGCACGACGACTACCAGCAGGCGCTGCAGCAGGTGATCACCGCGCGGCTGGAGGGCGTCGAGATCCCGCACGAGGAGGAGCCCGGCGAGGCGCCGGACAACGTGATCGACCTGATGGAGGCGCTGCGCAGCAGCCTCAAGCGGGCCAAGGGCGGCCACGGACCGGCGGCGGAAGCGGAACCGGAAGCGGAGGCGGAATCGGAGGCGGAGCCGGCTTCGGCGGAGGAGCAAAAGCCCACTCCGCGCAAGCGCGCCGCCGCGAAGAAGAGCGCCCCCGCCGCCCAGCGGACCACCGAACAGACTGCCAAGCGGACCGCCGAGAAGAGCACCACGGCGAAGAAGAGCACCACGGCGAAGAAGACGCCCGCGGCGAAGAAGACCACGAGCCGGAAGTCCACGGCTCCCCGCAGGGCCTCCTGACCCCCGGGCCAGGCCTTTCCCTCCCGTCCAGCATTGGAGGCGATCCCGATGGACCTGCTGACCTACAAGGAAGTCGAAGCCGGCCCCGAGGCCCAGAGAAACCAGGGCTTCGGGCACCGGGCCTGGAACTGGCTGCTCACCCTCAGCCCCACCGTGGTGACGTTCATGATCGCGCTCTCGGTCGGGCTCGGCATGGTCGCCACCCAGGTGAGCCTGACGCCGATGCTGGTGCTGATGGCGATCTTCTGGGGCTGTACCGTCGTCGCGATGGTCGGCGTGATCGCCCGCTGGATGACGCCCGGCCGGGGCAGGCACCGGATCGCGGCCTGACCCGGCCGGTGAGCGCCGGGGTGAACGGGGCTCCGGGAGAGATCAGCCGATCCACACCGTGGTGACGTTGCAGAACTCCCGGATCCCGTGCCCGGACAGCTCCCGCCCGAAGCCGGAGCGCTTGACGCCGCCGAACGGCAGTGCCGGGTGGGAGGCGGTCATCCCGTTGAAGAACACCCCGCCGGCCTGGATGTCGCGCACGAAGCGCTCCTGCTCGTCCTCGTCCCGGGTCCAGACGTTGGAGCTGAGGCCGAACGGGGTGTCGTTGGCGAGCGCCACCGCCTCGTCCAGGTCGGCGACCCGGTAGACGGTGGCCACCGGCCCGAAGGTCTCCTCCTGGTGGATCCGCATGGCCGGGGTGATGCCGGTCAGCACCGTCGGCTCGTAGAAGTACCCGGTGTCCCAGCCCTCCGGGCGCCCGCCGCCGCACTCGACCCGGGCACCGTGCGTCCGGGCGTCCTCGACCAGCTCCTCCAGGTCGTCCCGGCCCTGCCGGCTGGCCAGCGGGCCGACGTCGGTGGCCTCGTCCATCGGGTCGCCGACGCGCAGTGACCGCATCGCCTCGGCGAAGCCGGCGGTGAAGCGGTCGTAGACGTCGGTGTGCACGATGAAGCGCTTGGCGGCGATGCAGGACTGGCCGTTGTTCTGCGCCCGGGCGCGGACGGCGGTCTGCACCGCCGCGTCCAGATCGGCGCTCGGCAGGACGACGAACGGGTCGCTGCCGCCCAGCTCCAGCACCGCCTTCTTCACCACGTCGGCCGCGGTGGCGGCGACCGCCCGCCCGGCCGGCTCGCTGCCGGTGAGGGTCACCGCGGCCACCCGGGGATCCCGGATCACGCCCTCGACCGCGCCCGAGCCGATCAGCAGCGTCTGGAAGCAGCCCTCCGGGAAGCCGGCCCGCTGGAACAGCTCCTCGAGCGCCACCGCCGTGCGCGGCACATTGGACGCGTGCTTGAGCAGGCCGACGTTGCCCGCCATCAGGGCCGGCGCGGCGAACCGGATCACCTGCCAGAACGGGAAGTTCCACGGCATCACGGCCAGCACCGGCCCGATCGGGCGGTAGCGGACGTAGGCGCGGGCGGCGCCGGAGTCGGTGACGTCGGCCGGGGCCGGGTGCTCGTCGGCGAGCAGCGCCTCGGCGTTGTCCGCGTACCAGCGCATCGCCTTCGCGCACTTGGCGGCCTCGGCGCGGGCGGCGGCGAGCGGCTTGCCCATCTCCTCGGTCATGGTCCGGGCGACCGCCTCCCGGTCCTGGTCCAGCAGGTCGGCGGCGCGGCGCATCAGCTCGGCCCGGGCGGCGAACGGGGAATTGCGGTAGCCGTGGAAGGCGGCCTCGGCACGGGCCAGCCGCCGCTCGAGTCCGGCCGCGTCGAGCGGTTCGAAGGTCTCCAGGGTCTCGCCGGTCGCGGGGTTGACGCTGGCGATGGGCATACGGGGCTCCCGAGGGGGTCTGGGTCCGGTGCGTCTGCCCTCACACCCTCCCCGACGGCCGGGCTCCGGGCACGCCACGGCGCGCCCGGCGTGTCCCGCCGGGCGCGCGGACCGGCCCCGTCACTCCGGCAGCGACTCCACCCGGGCCGCCGCCTCCCGGGCCCGGGCGCCGGCCCTGGTCCGCCCGGCGGTCACCTGCCGGCTGGGGAACCGGTGCAGGTACTCGGCCTCCAGCTGCCCGGTGCGCAGGGTGTGCCGCTTCAGCGCCTCCTCCGAGCCGTACAGGAAGGTCTCGTGGCGCGTGCGGTGCAGCTGTTCCAGCTCGTGCAGGAGCGTGTCATTGCCCAGAGCGTGCGGGGAGATGCCCTCGGGCCGGATGTGCGTGGCGTCGGCGTGCCGCATCTCGGTACCTCCTCGGCGGAAGCCCCCTCCTACGGGGTGCCCGGTGGCCGTCGCCGGTACACCCGTGCGCTCCGGGGCGTGCCCGGGGGCGGATCGCGGCGGAGCATCGGCGTTGACCGTCCGGATCGTAGGATGAATCTTTCCGTACCTTCGGGTTTCCCGCTACCGCTCGGACAGATCGCTGATGCCGCTTCCCAAGGCCGAACTCCACCTGCACATCGAAGGCACCCTGGAGCCCGAACTCGCCTTCGAGCTCGCGGCCCGCAACGGGGTCGAGCTGCCGTACGCCGACGCCGAGGAGCTGCGCACCGCGTACTCCTTCAGCGACCTGCAGTCCTTCCTGGACCTGTACTACGCGCTGATGGCCGTGCTGCGCACCGAGGACGACTTCGCCGACCTCGCCGACGCCTACCTGGCACGGGCCGCCGAGCAGGGCGTCCGGCACGCGGAGATCTTCTTCGACCCGCAGGCGCACACCGCGCGCGGGGTGCCGCTGGGTGTGGTGGTGGACGGTCTGACCCGGGCGCTGTCGCGCAGCGAGGAGCGGTACGGGATCAGCACCCGGCTGATCATGTGCTTCCTGCGGGACGAGTCCGCCGAGTCCGCGCTGGAGACCTTCGAGGCCGCCCGCCCGTACTTCGACCGGATCGCGGGCATCGGCCTGGACTCGGCCGAGGTCGGCAACCCGCCGGCGAAGTTCCGCGAGGTGTACCGCCGGGCCGCCGAGGCCGGACTGCGGCGTGTCGCCCACGCGGGCGAGGAGGGCCCGGCCTCGTACATCACCGAGGCGCTGGACGTCCTCGGCGTCGAACGGATCGACCACGGGCTGCGCTGCCTGGAGGACGGCGAACTGGTCGCCCGCCTGGTCCGCGAGCAGATCCCGCTGACCCTCTGTCCGCTGTCCAACGTCCGCCTGCGCTGCATCGACACGATCAACGACCACCCGCTGCGCGAGATGCTGGAGGCCGGCCTGCTGGTCACCGTCAACTCCGACGACCCGGCGTACTTCGGCGGCTACGTCGAGGACAACTTCCGCGCCGTCCGCGAGGCCCTCGGGCTGGACCAGGAGACCCTGCGCCGGCTGGCCGCCAACTCCTTCCGCGCCTCCTTCATCGACGAGGGACGGCGGGCCGAACTCCTGGCCGAGGTCGAGGCGTTCACCTTCGGCCCGGCGGCGGGCTGACGCGGGCGGATCGCCCGACACTCCCACCCGGGCGGGCCGGCCTGGCCGGCCTGTCCGGGGGACCACCCCGCCGCCGGAGCCCCCGGCCCAGCTGGGCCTGCGGCTACTCCGGCACGGCCGCCTTCACCGACCTCACGGGGCTGCCGAGGCAGCCCCGTGGTCCCGGACGTAGTGGAGCAGGGTGACGCCGTTGGTGAACCGGTGGGTCCCGGTCAGGGTGAGCGGGGTGGGGCGGTCGGTCGGGCGGAAGAACAGGGTGCCGCGGCCGAGCACGACCGGGTGGACGTAGAGGCGGAACTCGTCGATCAGGTCCTGGTCGAGGAAGGACGAGGCCAGGTTCGCGCCGCTGAGCGAGAGGTCACCGCCCGCGCCTTCGGTGAGGGCGGTGACCGACTCCGGGGTGACCTCGCGGACCACCGTGGTGTTCCAGTCGGCGTGGTCGAGGGTGCGGGAGAAGACGATCTTCGGCATCGCGCGCCAGATGCCCGCGAACTCGATCATCGGGCCGTCGGCGGCCGGGTCCCGGTCGGCGGTCGGCCAGTACGAGGCCATCAGCTCGTGCGTCACCCGGCCGGAGACGAAACCACCCATCCGGGCGAGTTCCCGGTTGAAGTGGGTGTGCACCTCGTCGTCGACCAGGTGCCAGGAGAGGTCGTGGTCCGGGCCCTCGAAGTAGCCGTCCACCGAGAGGGAGACGAAGAGGACGATCCTGCGTCGCATGAAGCCCCCACGAGGAGGAGTGGTCCGGTGGCCCTCCCGCTCCGGACGGGGGCGGGAGGGCGGCGGACCGGATCAGATCAGGGTGCTCCAGTAGTACCAGAACCGGTTGAGGATCAGCAGCGCGATCACCGCGTACCACAGCGCCGGAACGGCCCAGTGGTAGCGGGCCGCCTCCCGGACGACCACGCGCAGGCGCGGGCCCACGGGGATCACGCCGCTGCGCAGGTTGTGCAGCGTGGTGTACCAGAACAGCGGGACCACCGCGGCCCACACCACCATGCAGTACGGGCAGAGCGCGCCGATCCGGTAGAGCGCCTGGTACATCAGCCAGGTCACGAAGCCGACCCCGAAGACCGTCCCGGCCTGCAGGCCGAGCCAGAACCAGCGCCGGTACGTCGCACCCGCGAGCAGCCCGGCACCCACCGCGATGACGACCCCGAAGGCCACCAGCCCGATCAGCGAGTTGGGGAAGCCGAAGGCCTCGGCCTGCGCGCTGCGCATGATCGAGCCGCAGCTGATGATCGGATTGATGTTGCAGTTGGGGACGTACGACGGGTCCTTCAGCAGCCGGATCTTGTCCAGGGTGAGGACCGCCGAGGCGAACAGGCCGACCGCGCCGCCGGTCAGCAGCAGCCAGGCGAACGGGCGGCTCGCGCCGTTGGCCGTTCCGACGGCAGCGGCCGGGGAGGGCGCCGTCACCCGGTCACCTGCTTGACCAGCGCGGTGAACTGCTCGGGCGAGGCCGCCTTGCCGTCGGTGAGGACGTCCAGCTTCCGGCCGTCCAGCTTGACCGTCGGGGTGCCGGTGACGTCGCTCTTGTCGAACTCCTCGTTGACCTTGGCCGCCCACGGCGCGTAGGTGCCCTCCTGGACGGCCTTGACGAAGGCGTCCGTCTTCAGACCGGGCACCCGGCCGGCCAGGTCCAGGACGTGGTTGACGTCGCCGAAGGCGTCGCTGCGCTCGTCCGGCTGGTTGGCGTAGAGCACGTCGTGGAACTGCTTGAACTTGTCCACGCCCTCGTTCAGGGCGGCGCCGGCGGCGGCCAGCGCGGTGCGCGAGCCCTTCCCGCCGAGGTTCTTGTCCAGGAACGTCGCCAGGTGGTACTCGATCTTGTACGTGCCCGCGTCGGCGAGCTGCTGGATGGTCGTGCCGGTGGTGGTCTCCAACTGCTCGCAGAACGGGCAGCGGAAGTCCTCGTAGATCGACAGCGTGTGCGGGGCGTCGGCCTTGCCGTAGGAGATCACCGTGCCGCCGTCGCCGGTCGCGTTCGCCGGAACGACCAGCGGGCCGCTCGCGGCGGCGTCCGAACCGGAGCCGGAGGAGCCGCCGACGGCGAAGGCCACGCCCGCCGCGAGGGCCAGCACCGCGGCGGAGGCGACGCCGACCACCACCCGGCGGCGGATCCGGTCGGAGCGCTCGGCCTGGGCGCGGGCGCTGCGCATGCGGTCGGTGGCGGAGGTCTTCTGGTCGGTCTTGCGGGTGTTGCTCATGGGGTGTCGTCCTGTGCTCTCGGGCGTGCGGGGGTGCGGGCGCGGCCGGTCGGGGCCTGCGCGGGGAGAGACGGCCGGGTGAGCGAGCGGGCTCGGGTCGCGCGGGGAAGCCCGGGGCGAGCAAGGAAGCTCGGGTCGAGCGAGGGGCTCAGACGGCCAGGGCGAACACCGGCGGACCGCGCCGGACGGCCGGACGGACGACGACGTCCTCGGCGGGGACCAGCACGCGGCTGGCCGGGGGGAACGGCATCCGCGCCACCGGACGGGCCGGGACGGGCGCGGTGAGCAGCAGCAGCCGGCGGGCGGCGGCCGGGAGGTGGCGGTGCAGGAACTCGCCCAGCATCCGGACCGCCCGGGCGAGGCCGGACAACGCGGCGTCCGCGCGGCGCAGCCAGTACGCGCCGACCAGCGCGATCACCGCGTGCAACAGCAGGAGCAGCAGCACGCCGGTCTGCTGGGAGACGCCGTGGCCGAGCAGGAAACCGCCCAGCGAACCGCCGCCGCACAGCAGCGGCTGCAGGCCGTGCCCGGCGCCGGGCGGCAGGGAGGGACAGGCGGTCTGGGCGACGTCGAACAGCGCGCCGGCGCCCAGCTGCAGGGGCAGGAACACCGCGGCGATCGTCGGGTAACCGCGCTCGCGGCCCGCCAGGGCGAAGGCCACCGCGAAGACGGCGACCGAGGCGAGGAGCATCGGACCGACCGGCAGCGCGCGGCCGGTGACCAGCACCTGACCGAGCCCGGCGAGCAGCACGACCAGCGCGGCGAAGACCGCCGCGCGAAGCGTCCTGGTGACCGGGCCGATGTCCATGGCATCCGAGTCTGCCACAGGTTGAAAGTGGAACGGTCTGCTCGGCGGCGCTCTGTGAAGAGCCTCACCACCTGTGCTGAGCTGGGCTTATGTGTCTCTTACGGCTCCTGCGGCGGCTCGTCGGCGGCGCTCACCCGGGCCTCGACCAGCTCCCGGAAATGCTGCAGGTCCTCGCGGACCGTCCGCTCGATCGCCCCGGCCTGGGCGAAGCCGCGCGGCCCGCCGAACGCCTCGTGCACCGCCTCCGGGTCGTACTCCACCCGGATCTGCAGCCGGGTGTGCCGGGCGTCGAGCGGCAGCAGGGCGAACGCGCCGCGGAGCCGGAGGGAGTCCAGCGTCCGCCAGGCCATCACCCGGCCCCGGCCGCGGTCGGTGATCTCGGTGTCGACCGAGCGCTCGGCGCCGCCGACCGCCACCCCGAGGTGCGCCAGGTTCTGCCCGTGCGGATGGGCACTGCGGACGCCGTCGACGAACCGCGGGTAGTCGTGCACCCGGTGGAGCTGCTCCCAGGCGGCGAGGACGGGGGCGGCGATGTCGATCTGTTCCTCAAGGGTGCTCATGGCGGCGCGGCACCTCCCTCCGTTCCAGCCTGCGCTTCGGGGTGGGGGTGGGCAAAGGCGGCGGAGGCGGAGGGGCGGTTGCGGCAGCGGGCAGGGCGCGCGTCGGGCGGTGGGCTGGGGGAGACTGGGCGCATGCCGGAGCTGCCCGAGGTCGAGGCGCTGAGCGCCTTCCTGTCCGAGCGGCTGACCGGGCGTGTGATCGCCCGGGTGCAGCCGGTGGCGATCAGCGCGCTGAAGACGTACGACCCGCCGGTGACGGCGCTGGAGGGACGGACGGTCGGCGCGGTGGCCCGGCGCGGCAAGTTCCTGGACATCGAGGCCGACGGGCTGCACCTGGTGGTCCACCTGGCCCGGGCGGGCTGGCTGCGGTGGAAGGACAGCCTGCCCGCCGAGCCGCCGCGGCTCGGCCCGAAGAACCCGCTGGCGCTGCGGCTGCGCCTGGAGGGCGAGGCCGGTGACGGTTTCGACCTCACCGAGGCCGGGACGAAGAAGGGCCTCGCGGTCTACGTGGTGAAGGACCCGGCCGAGGTGCCGGGCGTGGCCAGGCTCGGCCCGGACCCGCTGGATCCGGGCTTCACCCTGGACGCCTTCGCCGCGCTGCTGCGGGACGACCGGCACCGGATCAAGGGCGTGCTGCGGGACCAGAGCGTGCTGGCGGGGGTGGGCAACGCCTACTCGGACGAGGTGCTGCACGCGGCCCGGATGTCGCCGTACAAGATCGCGGCCAGTCTGAGCGAGGAGGAGACGGCGCGGCTGTACGAGGCGCTCGGCAGCACGCTGCGCGAGGCGGTGGAGCGCTCGCGCGGGCTGGCGGCGGGGGACCTGAAGGCGGAGAAGAAGCTCGGGTTGCGGGTGCACGGCCGGACCGGCCAGCCGTGCCCGGTCTGCGGGGACACCGTACGGGAGGTGTCCTTCGCGGACTCCTCGCTGCAGTACTGCCCGACCTGCCAGACCGGGGGCAAGCCGCTGGCCGACCGGCGGATGTCGCGGCTGCTGAAGTGAACCCGGTGCCGGGCGGGTCGGTGTGCGGCCGTCCTGCCCGGCACCGGTTCGGCGGCTCAGCGCTTGATGGCGACGCCGCCCCAGTAGTACGCGGCCTTCGGGTCGGCCGGGGGCTCGCCGTCCGGGCGCCAGGCCAGGACCGGGGCGACGCCCGGCTCGACCAGCTCCCAGCCGTCGAAGAAGCGGACCACGTCGTCGTAGGAGCGCGGTACCAGGGTCATCCCGCCGGCCCGGGCGGCCTCGGCGACCTTGCCGACGGCCTCCGGGTCGAAGTCCGGGGTGGGGGTGGTGAGGGCGATGCAGCTGCCGGCGGGCAGGGCGTCGCGCAGCGCGGCGACCCGGCCCCACGGGTCGTCCTCGTCGGCGATCAGCATCAGTACGGCGATCATCAGCAGGCCGACCGGCTCGGTGAGGTCGAGGGTGGAGGTGAGCGCCGGGTCGGCGAACAGTTCCTCGGGCTTGCGCAGGTCGGCGTGGATGTAGGTGGTGCGGCTGGCCGGGCTGGAGACCATCAGCGCGCGGGCGTGGGCGAGCACGATCGGGTCGTTGTCGACGTAGACCACCCGGGTGCCGGGGCTGACGGCCTCGGCGATCTCGTGGGTGTTGGGCGAGGTGGGGATGCCGGTGCCGAGGTCGAGGAACTGACGGATGCCGTGTTCCCGGGCCAGGTGGCGGACGGCCCGGCCCTGGAAGGCGCGGTTGGCCTTGGCCATCTCCTTGACGCTCGGCACGGCCTGCTCGATGGCCTGCCCCATGGCGCGGTCCGGCGGAAAGTTGGTCTTGCCGCCCAGCCAGTAGTCGTACACGCGCGCGGAGTGCGGAGTGGTGGTGTCGACGCCGAAACGTTCCCACTGGCTCGGCTCGACGGCGTCGTCCTGCGGGCCCTGCTGGGGGAAGTTCTGACTTGTCGTCATGGCCACGTCCTCTGATGGCAGATCATCACACTGGGGAAGGCACAGCGTAGCGGCCCGGGCGGGAGGCCGAGCGTCCGGTCGGGGAAGACCGGCGGAAGAACCCGGGAAGCGGGGTGTGTGCGACCGCCCTTGGGCCGTCGGAGTGGTGATCGGGGCTGTAGGGGCTACCCCTGGGAGGGGCGGTGACGGCCGGGGGAAGCATTCAGAATGCTGTCAGATCGTCAGATTACTTCGCGAAGATTGCTGCTGGTCGCGGCCGGGATGTCCCTGCTGGGGGCGGCCGCCGGTTGCCGGAGCCCCTGGAACGGCGAGGAGAGTGGCGCCGAAGTGGGGGTCGCCGAGATCGCCCTTCCGGTGGCGCCGCCCGGGCCCGAGGGAGCGCCGGGCGCCGCACCGGCCGCGCCGTCGGCGGTGCCCTCGTCGACCGCTTCGCCCTCGATGACCCGCCCGTCGCCGTCCGCCTCCCCGTCGGCCGCTGCGCCGAGCGTGGTGCCCGTGCACAAGACGCTCACGGACGCGGAGAGCAAGCCGGTGTACGAGCTGGACGCGGCGCGGCGGGTGGTGGCGCTCACCATCGACGACGGGCCGGACCCCCGGCACACGCCCACCGTGCTGGCGCTGCTCCAGCAGCACGGGATCCGGGCGACCTTCTTCCTGATCGGCGAGAACGCGGTCGAGCACCCGGAGCTGGTGCGGGAGATCGCGGACCGAGGCCACCACATCGCCAACCACACCTGGACCCACCCGGACCTGCGGCACCTGTCCGAGACCAAGGTGAAGGACGAGTTGGAGCGCACCACGGACCTGCTGCACAGGACCACCGGCCGGCTGCCCACCTGGTTCCGCGCGCCGGGCGGGGACTGGTCCCCGGTCTCGCTCAAGGTGGCCACCGACCTCGGGATGCGCAACATGGGCTGGTCGGTGGACCCGAGGGACTGGGCCCGGCCGGGCACCTCGGTGATCACCGACCGGATCCTCAAGGACGTCCGGCCCGGGGCGATCGTGCTCAACCACGACGGCGGAGGGGACCGCTCGCAGACGGTGGCGGCGCTGAAGACGTACCTGCCGGTGCTCATCGACTCGGGGTACTCCTTCACGGCTCCGCCGAACTGAGCGACACGGATCGATGGGGAGTGACATGCGGGATGGACGGCAAGGTGGCGGCTTTTCGGTTCAAACCACTCGAAAGGGTGGATTGGAAGAACCGTTTCTGCGGATTTCTGGCTTCTAGGGTGGTCTCGCACCAATTCATCAGGTACCGCCCGGGTACCACCTGAAAGGCCCTCACCCATGCGTCTCCGCAACACCGTTCTCGCCGTCGCCAGCGCCGTCGCCCTCGTTCTCGCCGTTCCGATGTCCGCCAACGCCGCCACCGGCGACTTCCTCTACAAGGTCGGCCCCGGGGTCCCGGCCGGGATCGCCGACCCGGAGAGCGGCAAGTGCATCGACCTGTTCGGCGCGACGGAGAAGGCCCCGGCTTTCGCGCCGGAGAACTTCACCACCTCCACGGCCACGGTGTTCCTCGACTTCGGCTGCAACGGCGACACCTTCTACGTCATGAACCCCGGCAAGAAGCTGGGCGACCGGCTGAAGCTGCGTTCCGTCATCTTCTCCTGAGGCCGACGGACGGGCTGGACCTCCCGGGCGGGCGGTCCGGCGATCGGTAGGGACCGATCGCCGGGCCGCCCGTCTGTTGGGGCTCGTGGGGTGGCGGCGTAGCGTGGCAGGGAGGGGGTTGCCGTCCCGGCCGCGGAGGAGGAAGTCATGTCCGTACGGGAACCGGACGCGGTGAAGCAGGAGGCCTTCGCCGGACGGATGGTGCAGGTGCTGAACGACGCCTGCCTGGGATTCCTGACCAGCCTCGGCCACCAGACCGGGCTCTTCGACCTGATGGCCGGACTCGCGCCCTCGACCAGCGAGGAGATCGCGAGCACCGCCGGACTGAACGAGCGCTACGTGCGCGAGTGGCTGGGCGGCATGGTGGTCGGCGGCATCGTCGAGTACGACCCGGAACGGCGCACCTACGCGCTCCCGCCCGAGCACGCGGCGTCCCTGACCCGGGCGGCCGGGCCGGACAACCTGGGCGCCATGATGCAGTTCCTGTCGATGATCGGCGAGGTCGAGCAGGACCTGCTCGGCCACTTCCGCACCGGCGGCGGGATGCCGTACTCCGCCTACCCGCGCTTCCAGCGGCTGCAGGCCGAGGAGACCGCCCGGGTGTACGACCTGGCGCTGGTGGACGCGATCGTGCCGCTGGTGGACGGGCTGACCGAGCGGCTGCGGGCCGGGATCGACGTGGTGGACATCGGCACCGGGCAGGGCCACGCCATCACGGTGCTCGCCAAGGCGTTCCCCGCGAGCCGGTTCACGGGGATCGACATCTCCGCCGAGGGGATCGCCGCCGCCCGCGAATCGGCGGCCGAACTCGGCCTCCACAACGCCTGGTTCGAGGTCACCGACTCCGCCGAGCTGACCGGCAGGTACGACCTGGTCACCGCCTTCGACGTGATCCACGACCTGGCCCGCCCGACCCGGACGCTCGCCGCCGTCGCGGGCGCGCTGCGGCCCGACGGGGTCTTCCTGATGGGCGACATCGCGGCCAGCAGCAAGCTGGAGGAGAACGTCGAGCACCCGCTGGCGCCCGCGCTCTACACCTTCTCGACCTTCTACTGCATGGCGGTCTCGCTCGGCGAGGGCGGCGAGGGCCTCGGGACGGTCTGGGGCGAGCAGACCGCGCGGCGGATGCTGGCGGAGGCCGGGTTCCGGTCGGTCGAGGCGAAGCGGGTCGAGGGGGACATCCTGAACCTGTACTACGTGGCGCGGCCGGACGGGGCGGCTGCCTGAGGGGACGGTTCCCGGCCGGGGTGGCGAACGGCTGCCGGGCGCGGTTTTCGGCCGGGGTGGCCCGGGCGCGGCGGCAGACGTACGTTCGAAGTGTCCGGCCCGTTCGCGGCGCGCCGGCGCGTGCGCGCCCGGCGGCCCGGTCCGTGCAGCCCTGGGCGGAGTGAAGGAGGGCACGGGATGACCGGCAACGGCTACGCACACCCCGAGGCGCTGGTCGGCACCGACTGGCTGGCCCACCACCTGGACGACGGGACGATCCGGGTCGTCGAGGTGGACGAGGACACCACCGCCTACGACCGGGACCACATTCCCGGCGCGGTCGGCTGGAACTGGACCACCGACCTGCACAGCCGGGTCGGCCGCGACTACGCCGACCGCGACGGCGTCCAGCACCTGCTGCGGGCGGCCGGGATCGAGGACGACACCACCGTGGTGCTGTACGGCGGCAACAACAACTGGTTCGCCGCGTACGCCTACTGGCTCTTGCGGCTGCGCGGTTTCGGGCCGGTGCGGCTGTTGGACGGCGGGCGCAAGAAGTGGGAGCTGGAGGGCCGCGAGCTCACTGGCGAGGTGATGGACTACCAGCACACCGGCTACCGGCTGACCGGGCCCGAGCGGCCGGAGCTGCGGGCGCTGCGGGACGAGGTGCTGGCCAAGGCCGAGGTGTTCGCCAAGCCAGGGGCGGACGCGGTCCTGGTGGACGTCCGCTCGCCGGCCGAGTTCCGGGGCGAGCTGATCGCGCCGCCGCACCTGCCGCAGGAGCAGGCACAGGTGCCCGGGCACATCCCGGGCGCGGTCAACATCCCCTGGTCGCAGGCGGCCAACGATGACGGTTCGTTCCGGTCGGCGGAGGAGCTGCGGGCACTGTACGCGGGCAAGGGCGTGGAGACGGAGCGCGAGGTGATCGCCTACTGCCGGATCGGCGAGCGGTCGGCGCACACCTGGTTCGCGCTCACCGAGCTGCTCGGCTACCCGCACGTGAAGAACTACGACGGCTCGTGGACGGAGTACGGCTCGCTGGTGCGGGCTCCGGTGACGCTCGGGGCCTGAGTGGTGAGAGTGGCCTGAGCGGCAGGAGTGACAAGTGGGGTGAGGTGACGGCGTCGCGGCATTGCTGCGACGGTGTCATTTCGGCGCGTTTCTTTTCATGAACATCTCACAATGGGGGAGTGGAGCGGGGACCACCGGGACAAGGATCGATCCAACCCATCGTTCCGGTGATCCCTGGAGGACCACGTGCGCAAGAGGCTGATCGTCTCTGCTGCCAGTGCCCTGAGCCTGTTCCTGGCCGTCCCCGCCTCGGCATCCGACTTCCAACCCGGCGCGGCCGGGACGGGCGACTCCTACTACCCGACCTACGGCAACGGCGGATACAACGTCTCGCACTACGACATCCGGCTGAAGTACCAGCCCGCCACCGACGAACTCGAAGGCACCACCACCATCCTGGCCACCGCCACCCAGGACCTCTCCCGGTTCAACCTCGACTTCGCGCTGAACGTCTCGGAGGTCCGGGTCAACGGGCGGCCCGCGACCTTCACCACCAGCGGAGAGCAGGAGCTGGAGGTCACCCCCGCCCGGCCGCTCGCCAAGGGCAGCCAGGCCACCGTGGTGGTCCGCTACAAGGGTGTGCCCTCCACTGTGAAGAAGTACGGCTTCACCGCCTGGCTGCGCACGCCGGACGGCGCGGTGGCGGCCGGTGAGCCCGAGTCGGCCTGGTGGTGGTTCCCGAGCAACGACCACCCGAGCGACAAGGCCACCTTCGACGTCTCGGTGCTGGTGCCGGACGGCAACCAGGTGATCAGCAACGGCCTCCTGACCGGCACCTCCTCCCAGGCCGGGTGGACCCGCTACAGCTGGCGCGAGACCAAGCCCCAGGCGACATATCTGGCCACGCTCGCGGTCGGCAAGTTCGACGTCACGACGGACACCACGCCGAGCGGGCTGCCGGTCTACAACGCGTACAGCAAGGACCTCGGCGACAACGCGGACGCGGCCAAGGCGAGCGTCGAGCGCACCGGCGAACTCGTCGACTGGCTGAGCGGCTACTTCGGCGACTACCCGTTCAGCTCGGTCGGCGGCTACGTCCCCAACGTCCCGACCGGCTTCGCGCTGGAGACCCAGACCCGGGTCTTCTACAGCCCCCGGATGTTCGCGAAGGGCTCCAACACCTCGGTGGTCGTCCACGAGCTGGCCCACCAGTGGTACGGCGACAGCGTCTCGCTCTCGCGCTGGAGCGACATCTGGCTGAACGAGGGCTTCGCCCGGTACTCGCAGTTCCTCTGGTCCGAGCACGAGAACGAGGGCACCGCGCAGGAACTGGCCGACTACGTCTACGCCTCCCACCCGGCCGCCGACCCGTTCTGGACCGTCAAGCCGGGCGACCCGGGTGCCGACGACCAGTTCTCGGGCGCCGTGTACGACCGGGGCGCGGTCGCCATCCAGGCGCTGCGCAACACCGTCGGGGACGAGAAGTTCTTCCAGATCCTCAAGGGCTGGCCCACCGAGCGCCGCTACGGCAACGCCACCATCCCGGAATTCCAGGCGTACGCGGAGAAGATCTCCGGCAAGAAGCTCGGCGACCTCTTCCAGACCTGGCTCTTCACCGCCGCGAAGCCGGCCGCCGGGCCGGTGCCGGCGGGGGCCGCGGCGGCCGCCTCGCTGGCGCCGGGCGCGGGCCAGGCCGACGAGCAGCTGCCGGCGGAGCCGAAGTCCTGGAAGAAGATCCAGGAGACCAACTCCCTGCACGACGCGCGGCACTGACCCGCGGCATTGACCCGCGGCACTGACGCCCCGGTTGTGACGCCGGGTCGGGCCAGGTGAGGTGAGGTGAGGTGACGGGCGGGGCCCGGGTGTCCGCTCGAGCGCGAGCGGGCGGCCGGGCTACGCCGTTGCGGGACCGTCCGCCGCTGCTCCCCGGCCGTCCGCCGCCAGTAGCTCGGTGAGGCGGCGGACGGCGAAGGGTATGAGATCCCGGACCGGGACCAGCCGGCAGGGCGCGGCACCCACCAGCACCTCGCGGATGCCCGCCTGCTCCTCGAACTCCCGGCCCACGAGCGGGAAGTGGGTGTCATTGTCGTCGCCCACGTCCGGCGCCTCGACCCAGACCCGCTCGCCCTGGATCGCCATCGGGAAGCGCCGGAGCTTGAGCCGCCGGTTCGGCGCGAAAGTCTCGGCGTAGTGCAGGAAGGTGTTGCGGTTGTGCCCCACGCCGACCAGCAGCACATGGCCGCCGAGGTCGTGCAGCGCGCCGAACGGCGACTCCCGGCCGATGGCGAAGCCGAGCGAGCGGCGGGTGGTGACCTCCCGGGCGTGCGCCCCCACGGCGGCGACCGAGGCCTGCGGGTGCGTGCTGCGCAGGCTCTCCGGCAGGGCGCGCAGGGCCTCCGCCACCGCCCCCATGGGGGAGGGGAGATCGGGCCGGAACAGCGGGACGGCGGCCCGGAGTTCGGCGACCTCGGGGGTGGGCGGCCCGGGGTGCCCGGGGGCCGGGTCGCTGACCGTGGCGGTCGTGAAGGTGGGCACCGCGACGGTGCCGGACGGCCCCACCGCCTCGCGCAGGCTGGCCACCACGGCCGCCGCGCCGCCCTCGACCCGGCCGAGGCTGGAGAGCGAGGAGTGCACGATCAGCGCCATGCCCTCGCGGACGCCCACCCGGCGCCAGCCCGCCACGAGGTCGGCGGTGGTGAGTGGCGTGGTGAGCGGGATGGTGCCCGGTGCGGTCATGGTGCCCCCTGGTGATGCCGGTGTCGGTTCCGGAGCTGCGGGATGTGGTGCCGGTGCGGGTGCGGCGGTGATGCATCGACGGTGTGGTGGTGGTCCGATCGTTCGGGGCCGACCATAGCGGGTGCCACTGACAACCGGTCAGGAAGGGGCCGGGCCCCGGCTCATCGGGTGTCCGCCTCGGCGAGGGCCCGGGCCTCCTGCTCGGGGGTGAAGCCGTGGCCGAGCGGCGGTTCGCCGCGGCCGCGGTCCCAGGCGAGCACGTCGGCGACGGTGACGGCGAGCGGGGTCGCGGGCAGTCCGGCGGCGCGGGCCCGGGCGGGGTTGCGCCGCCGGCCGGGCCAGAGCGGCTCGGCCCGGACCAGCGGGAAGAACGGCGGCGGGGCGGTCTCCGGCGGCACCGGGACGACCTCCACTTCGGTGCCCGCGACCTCGGCGCAGACGGCGATCAGCCCGCCCAGGGTGGTCGGCTCGGCCGGGCCGACCGCGTGGAAGGCGCCCGGTCGGTCGTCCCGGAGCAGCCGGAGCACCAGCCGGGCGAGGTCGCGCACGTCGACCACCTGGACCGGCTGCTCCGGGCGGCCGGGCAGGGCGATCCGGCCGCCGCGCGCCGCCCGGCGCGCCCAGTAGGTGAGCCCGCGGTTCTCGTCGTGCGGCCCGGCCACCTTGCCGGGCCGCACGATGGTCGCCCGGTCGCCGTAGCGGGCGGTGACGTCGTCCTCGCAGGCGACCTTGAGCCGGCCGTAGGTCTCCTCGGTGAGCTGCTCCGCCTCGCACAGCGGGGCGCGGAGCGGGGCGGACTCGTCCGAGCCGGGGGCGAGGCCGTCCCGCCGGTACACCGCGTGGCTGGAGATGCAGAGGTAACGGCTGACCCGGTCGCCGAGGACGGCCATGGCCTGGTCGACCTGGTGCGGGCGGTAGCCACTGACGTCCACCACGGCGTCCCAGCGGCCGTCCCGCAGGGCGGTGAGGTCGCCGGTGTCGCGGTCGCCGATCAGCCGGCGGGCGTCGGGGAAGAGGCCGGGGCTGGTCCGGCCGCGGTTGAACAGGGTGACCTCGGCGCCGGATCGCAGGGCGTCGTCGACGATCGTGCGGCCGACGAAGGAGGTGCCACCGAGGACGAGGAACCGCATGGGGCCCAGGGTAGGACCCGGTGTCAACCGAGCTGACTGGGCGTCGGGTGGCCCGTGAGCTTCGGGTAGTCGGTGAGACCGGTCGCCGTCCGGCCGTAGAGGTGGGTCGGGTCGACGGGGGTGAGCGGGGCGTGGGCGGCGAACCGTTCCGGCAGGTCGGGGTTGGCGATGAAGGCGCGGCCGTAGGAGACCAGGTCGGCCAGCCCGGCGGCCAGGACCGCCTCGCCGCGTTCGCGGTCGGTGGCGGCGCGGTTCTCGCCGACATTGGCGATCAGCGGGCCGGACCAGCGGGGGCGCAGGTCGGCCAGGGCCGGGTAGTCGTCGTTGTCGGTGAGGTGGAGGTAGGCCAGGCCGAGGCCGTCGAGTTCGGCGATCAGCGCCCGGTAGACCGGTGCCGGGTCGGCCTCGTGCATGCCGAACTGCGGGTTGCCGGGGGACAGTCGCAGGCCGAGGCGGTCGGGGCCGATCGCGTCGGCGACGGCGGTGACGAGTTCGATCGGGAAGCGCAGGCGGTCGGCGAGGGTGTGGGGGCCGTACTCGTCGGTGCGCAGGTTGGTGTTGTCGGCCAGGAACTGGTGGATCAGGTAGGAGTTGGCGCCGTGCAGTTCGACGGCGTCGAAGCCGGCGGCGAGTGCGTTGCGGGCGGCGCCGACGTGGTCGGCGATCGCCTGGTGGATCTCCTCGCGGGTCATCTCGCGCGGGGTGACGGCTTCGGCCTTGCCGCCGTCCCTGACGTGCACCGGGCCCGGTGCGGGGACGGCGGAGGGGCCGGCCGGCAGGTCGCCGAGCAGCCGGTTGAGGGGGTGTCCCTGGCGGCCGCCGTGCATCAGCTGGGCGACGATCCGCCCGCCGGCCGCCTGCACGGCCTCGGTGACCGCGCGCCAGCCGGCCACGTGCGCGGGCGTCTCCAGGCCCGGGAGGTACCAGCCGGACTGGCCGCGGCTGCTGGGCCAGATGCCCTCGGTGACGATCAGGCCGGCGCTCGCGCGCTGGGCGTAGTACTCGGCGACGACGGGCAGTGGCGTACCGTCCTCGGCGGCCCGGTAGCGCGTCATCGGGGCCATGACGACGCGGTTGGGGAGGTCGAGTGAGCCGAGGCGGTACGGGCCGAGCAGGGATTCCGTGGTGGTGGTCATGCCGGCACGGTAGAACTTGACATCAATGTCAGGTTCAAGCGCCGGTGGCCCCTTCGGTGGTTGCCGGGGTCGCGAGGGTTGCGGCTGCGGCGCTCGCCTCGGTGAGGATCAACTCCTCCATGCCGTACAGGAAGTGCTCCATCGCGGGGCGCGGCAGCACGGAGGGGTTCGCGGTCATGGCGAGGCTGAGCGCCTCGGGGGACTGCAGGGCGTCCAGGGCGTAGGTCAGGCCGGGGCGCGGCTCGAACTCGACCGGCCAGGTGAGGGTGGTCCGGTCGTCGCCGGGGTCGGCGGTGGCGGGGAGCAGCTCGCGGGTGTCGTTGAAGACGCAGGACCGGTCGGCGAGTTCGACGCCCTCGGCGGTCAGCCGCGCGATCTCGGCGGCCAGCGCGTGCAGCGAGTCGTGCAGGTGCAGCAGCTGCTCCAGTGCGCCGCGCACGACGGGCAGCGGCAGCCCGGGGTCCAGTGGCGCGGCGGTGGTGATGTTGTAGCGCGGCGCGTCGGCCGGGGCCAGCCGGCGTACGGCGTCCCAGATGGCCTGTTGGCCCCAGGTGGCCGGGCCGGACCCGGCCCGTCCGGACGAGAAGACGATCTCCAGCAGTTGACGAGTGCTCACCGTGAGGCTCTCCGTGGTGCGGTGGTCATGACGTCGTGCCGGTGCGTTGGGAGCGCGGGGTGCTGCTGGGGAGAGTGTGGCGCACCGCCCGCCGCACGTCGAGGGTCCGGTGGGTCGGGGGTGGCCGGGTGGGACGGGGGACGGGGGTTCCATGGTTGTCTTGATATGAAGTATCTTGATGTCGAGATTGATGCCGAGAGATTGATGCCGATCGTGCGACGGGGGCCTGCCATGCGGGGGAACGGACTGATAGCGCAGCTGCGGAAGCCCCCGGGCGGGCGGGACGCGCGGATCATGCTGCTGGCGCAGTGCGTCGACCGGACCGGGACCGGCGTCTGGGCGGCGGCCTCGGTGCTCTACTTCACCTACGTGTGCGGGATGGACGCCCGGCAGCTCGGCCTGCTGCTGGGCGTCGGCGCGGTGGCGGGGATCGCCGGATCGCCGCTGGCCGGGCGGGCGGCCGAGCGGGTGCCGGTGCGGTGGCTGCTGATCGGGTGCCACCTGCTGCGGCTGGGGACGATGAGCCTGCTGCTGGTCGTCGACGACTTCGCCGCGCTGCTCCCCGTCGTCGCCCTGACCTGCCTCGCCGAGCGGGCCGCCAAGACCCTGGAGATGCTGTTCGCCACCCGGATCGCGGGCGAGCGGCGCGCCACGTACCAGGCGCTGTTCCGCAGCGTGGCCAACGCCGGGTACGCGGTCGGCGCGGGCATCTCGGCGATCGGCCTCGCCGTGGGCACCACCGCCGCCTACCGCACGCTGATCGTGGCCAACGGGCTCTCCTTCGTCCTGGCCGCCGTCCTCGTCTGGCGTACCCGGGAACCGGCCGGGCGCGGCCTGGTCGCGGCGGCCTCCGGGGCGGAGCCCGCCGCCGACCCGATCGCCGCGCCGAGCCCCTGGCGCGACCGCGGCTACCTGCTGTTCGTCCTGCTGGACATGCCGATGAACCTGGACGACTCGATCCTCAACGTCGGCCTGCCGCTCTGGCTCGTCCACCACACCGGCGCGCCGCACGCCGTCGTCCCGGTCTTCCTGGTCCTCAACACGGTGCTCGTGGTGCTGCTGCAACTGCGCGTCTCGGCACTGGCGGAGGGCCCGCGCGGGGCGGCCGCGGCGGTGGGCTGGTACGGGGCGACGCTGTTCGCCGGCTGTCTGTTGATCGCGCTCGCCACCGGCGCAGGGCCATGGACGGCCTCGCTCGCGTTGCTGGCCGCGGCGATGCTGGTCACCCTGGCGGAGCTGATGCGGTCGGTGAGCTCCTGGGAGCTGGCGGTCGTCCTGGCGCCGCCGGGTGCCCAGGCCTCGTACCTGGGGGTGGCCGGGATGTCCCAGTCGGTACAGAAGTCGGTGGGCCCGCTGCTGCTGACCGGGGTGGTGATGGCGGCCGGACCGGCCGGCTGGCTGGGCCTCGGCGCGGCGAGCGTCGGCCTCGGCGCGCTCCAGCGCCGGGCCAGCCTGCGCCGACTGGCCGCCCTGACCGGCCCGGCGGCGCCCGAGGCTCCGGCGGCGACCAAGGTTTCGGCGGCCGAGCCGTCGAAGCGGGCGGGCGCGGCGGTCGGCTGAGTCGGTGGACGCCGCCGGGCCGGTCAGCGGGCGCCCGGGGCGTTGGCGGCGGTGACGTATAGGCCCGGGGTGCGCGGGACTGATCAACGGGCTGAGCTTTGATCACCGGGGACGTTCGAAAATGCTCAACCGTGGCCCCTGGGGTCGGCGGGGTCCGATGGCCGGATCGTGCCTGGTTCTGCCGGATTTGAGTGGCTGTGAGCGGTCGCGGCAGGGCGCTTTGGAGGTCTTGACTTCCCCGAAGTGCTCTGCAACCCTTTGCTCGAAGTTGAGCGATAGTGGTCAGAGTGAATCAAAATCGACCCAGTCTCGATACAGCCTCGCGCGCACACGGCCCCGGTCCGTCGTGACTCGTGCCGGCGCGTCGCGCTCGGGCTCCGTTCCCCCACGGCAGCACCGATAGGTGCCCCGCAAAGGAGTACCCGTGTCCCTTCCCCCACCCCGAAGGCTCGCCGTCGCACTGACAGCCGCAGCCGCGCTGCTGGCCCCCGCCGTCCTTCCGGCCGGAGCCGGGGCCGCGGCCTCGGCCGATGCCTCCGCGACCGCGACCGCGACCTACACGGTGAGCGTCGGAGCGCCGACCCCCTACCCGCACCCGACCGACACCCCGGCCGTCCCGTACGTCGACAAGGACGGCACCTTCTACTTCCAGCAGTCGGCCGCGCTCTACGGCAAGAACGACCCGCGCTACTGGGACTTCTTCACCGGGAGCGACTTCGACACCGCCACCCGCTCCGGTGCCATCAGCGACGCCGTGAACCCGGCCGACGCCACCGACCGGAACAACGACACGACCGCGCGCTGCAACAACAGCCCCACGGGCCGCGAGGCGACGTTCGCCGGCGGCACCAGCGGGTACGCGCAGAAGAACTACTGCGACCTGTCCGGGGTCTGGGTCGATCCCGACACCGGTGACTGGTACGGGCTGGTGCACAACGAGTTCACCCCGCAGCCGTTCGGCGACGGACTCCACTACGACGCGATCGACTACGCGGTCTCCACCGACCAGGGTCGGACCTGGAGCATCAGGGACCACGCCATCACCTCGCCGTACAGCACGAAGCGGGGCGACACCGCCCAGTTCCCGAACCAGACGTACTCCTACGGCGACGGCGACCAGCGGCTGCTCGTGGATGCCGCGTCCGGGTACTTCTACGTGTTCTACGGCTCGCGCGTCGTGGACAAGAGCGGCGGCTGGAAGGCCTTCCACGAGCACGTCGCCCGCGCGCCGATCTCCGCCAAGATGGCCCCCGGCTCCTGGCAGAAGTGGTACGACGGCGCCTGGTCCCAGCCCGGCCGGGGCGGCCGGGAGAGCAACATGGTGCCGGCCGACTCCGCGAACCCCGCCGGCTACACCCCGGTGGCGGGGGAGTACGACCCGGCCACCACGGGGACCGCGGACCAGCAGGTCGCGGCCGGGAAGATGCCCCCGACCTCGCCCCTGTTCGTCATGGACGTGACCTACGACGCCCATCTCGGGCTGTACATCGGCGAGCCGCAGGCCGTCGACCAGAGCGGCAACGCGCCCCAGCGCTACTACGCCACCGCGGACCTCTCCACCCAGAAGTGGGTCCCGATCGGCGACAGCGGGAGCTACCACACCGCCTCCTGGTACCGCTGGTTCCTCGACGGCGCCAATCGCACCGGCTCCGCGATCGTCGGCCGCACCTTCCGCACCTACTGCGCGTTCGGGTGCTCCGGCGGCGCGTCCGGCGAGTACGTGAACGTCACCATCGACTCCTCGACGCCCGCGACGCCTCCTGTCGACGTGAGCAGGACGTACCGGATCGCCAACGGCGACGGCCGGGTGCTCGCCCAGCTCGCCGGGGGCTCGGCCACCACCTCGGTGGCGGCGCCGACCGGCTCCGCTCGGGAGTCCTGGGCCTTCGCCGCCAACGGTGACGGCTCCTACCGGATCGCCAACTCCGCCACCGGGCAGCTGCTCGGCGTCGATTCCTCGGCGGTCGGCGGCCGCGCCTGGGGCGCCCGCCCCACCACCGGTCCGGCTCCGGCGGGCGGGCCGACCGTCGGTCAGCAGTGGTTCCTCCTTCCCGGTACGGCGGCCGACGGCACGAGGACCGGTTCGCTGCGGATCGTGAACCGTTACAGCGGCCTCGCGCTCGGCCTGTCCGCGAACGCCGGCCGGCTCACCGAGACCACCCCGGCCCGGAGTTGGACGGACACCACCGGAAGTACCGTGGGCGGCGCGCGGACCGCGGCCGAGCAGACCCTGACGCTCACGCCCGACGGAGCGGCCGCACTCGACGGTCCCCGCACGGTGGTGGCCTCGGGCAAGGCGCTGGACGATCCCGGCCACTCCACCGGCCAGGGCACCCAGCTCGTCACCTGGACCCCCAACGGCGGCGCGAACCAGAGCTGGGTCTTCACCCGGCAGCCCGACGGCAGCTACCGGATCGCGAACGCCGAGTCGAAGCTGTGCATGGACGTCAGCGGCGGCTCGACCTCGGCCGGCGCCCAGGTGATCCAGTGGGCCTGCACCGGCGGCGCCAACCAGCGGTGGATCGCCACCCCGGTGGCGGGCGGCTACACGCTCGCCTCGCAGCAGAGCGGGCTGCTGCTCACCACCGCGTCGAAGAGCGTCGGCGCGCCGGTCACCCAGCAGCCCGACACCGGCTCCGCCCTCCAGCACTGGGTCATCGGCTGAGCTGACCGGACCGTGACGGCCGTCAGGCCGTGACGCGCAGGGCCCGCGGAGGCGCTCCGCGGGCCCTGCGCGTACGTGGCGCGTGCCGATGGGGTATTGATTCGGTCGGGAGTCGAACGATGCTCGGGGTCGAACTGTGGCGGGGAGTCGAACTATGGCTGACCCGTGGGCTGCCGGGCCGGCTCAGTCGCGGCTCATCGCTCGCGTCGGGTCCTGGTAGACGGCGTCGAGGGCGAGCAGGGCGGCTCCGCGCATGGTGCCGGTCAGGCCGATCCGGGACAGGAGGATCTCGGAGCCGCCCGAGTCCGGTGCCATCACGCGCTCGCGGACCTGGTCGGTCACGCTGTCGATCAGGTACTCGCCGAAGAACGCGAAGTGGCCGCCGAGCACGACCAGTCGGGGGTTGAGGATGTCGGCGAGGAGCGCGATGCCGGGGGCGAGGTTGTCGGCGATGCGCCGCAGCGCGTCCAGTGTGCGGGCGTCCCCGGCCCGCGCGCGGTCGCGCAGTTCGGTGAGGCGCCGTTCCAGGTCCACCATCGGGTCCCAGACCATGTCGCCGGGGTCGGCGGCGTAGCGCAGCAGGGCCCCGCGGCCCACGGTGGTCTCCCAGCAGCCGCGCCGCCCGCAGGTGCAGAGCCGGTCGGAGGGCACCAGCTGGAGGTGGCCGACCTCGCCCGCGTAGCCGCCCGTGCCGCGCAGGAGCTGTCCGCCCGCGATGATGCCGACGCCGACGCCGGTCTGGCCGGTGACGTAGACGAGGTCGCGGACGTCGTCGGCGGACGCCCGGACGTACTCGGCCAGGGCGCCGAGCTTGGCGTCGTTCTCCAGGTGCAGCTCCGGGGCGGTGGGGCCGAGCCGCTCGCGCAGGCCGGCGATCGCCGGCACGTCGCTCCAGCCGATGTTGGAGGCGTAGGTGACGGTGCCGGTGGCGAGCCTGACGGTGCCCGGCGTCGCCAGCGTCACCCCGACGATGTGCCCGCCGTCGCGGCGGAGCCGGTCGATGCCCCGGGTGATCAGCTGGGCGGTGGTGTCGAGGACGGCGCCGGGGCCGGCGGCCCGTACGTCGAACGGGATCCGTTCCTCGGCGGTCACCTCGCCCTTGAGGTTGAGGGCGAGCAGGCCGACGTAGTCCACGTTGATCTCGGCGCCGATGCCGTGGACGCCGGTGCCGTCGATCTCCACGGCCTGTCCCGGCCGACCGACCGTGCCCCGGTCCCGTTCGGCCTCGCCCTCGCGGATCAGGCCGCCGTCGAGGAGTTCCGCGGTCAGGTTGGACACGGTCGCCTTGGGCAGGCCGGTGTCCTCGGCGATCCGGCTGCGGCTGCGCGGGCCGTCGTCGCGCAGGAGTCGCAGGACCATGCCCAGGTTGGCCCGCCGGGCGGAGGAGCGGTCGCGGGCGACGGCCGGTCCCGCCATCGCCAGGTTCCGTACGCCGGTGCCCTCCAGTGCTGAGCTGATTGCCCTCTCCTCTCGCGCGTCATCCCCGGGCCGGCCGTGCGGTGCTCCCCGACTCGTGGCGCGGGCTGCTGCGGCCGGTCCGCCACCGCTCTTGACTTTAGCAGGGTTAGTTCAAACAATAACCGAACGAATTATGCACCGCCCGGTCCCCCAACCGAGGAGACGCACGTGAAGGCCGGAACAACCACCCTCGCCGCGATAGCCGTCGTCACCGCATCGACCGTCCTGGTCGGCTGCTCGTCCAGTGGTGACCAGGGATCGACGGGCTCCGCCGGGGGGCCCGTGAAGCTGGAGCTCTGGGGCTGGGCCCCCGGATACGACCAGGTCGTGGAGGCGTTCAACCGGACCCACCCGGACATCCAGGTGACCTTCGGCAAGACCGCCTCCGGCTCCAAGGGCGGCTACACCAAGATGCTCACCGCCGCGAAGGCCGGCAACGCCCCCTGCCTGGCCCAGGTCGGCTACGAGACGCTGCCCAGCTTCGCCGCCGCCGGCGCCCTCACCGACATCACCAAGTACACCGCCGACGCCAAGGCGAAGTTCGCCGACTGGACCTGGAAGCAGGTCACCATCGGCGGGCAGACCTACGGCATCCCCGTGGACACCGCGCCGATGGCGCTGTACTACCGCAAGGACCTCTTCGCCAAGTACGGCATCACCACCCCGCCGGCCACCTGGGAGGAGTACGCGGCCGACGCCGCCACGGTGCACGCCGCCGACCCGACCGTCTACCTCGGCAACTTCGGCAACGACGCCTACAACTACGCCGGGCTCGCCTGGCAGGCGGGCGCCAAGTGGTTCGGCACCGGCAACGACACCTGGCAGGTGAGCCTCGCCGGCGAGGCCGGCACGAAGGTGGCCGGATTCTGGCAGGGCCTGCTGGACAGGAAGCTCCTCAAGGCCGATCCGAGCTACGACCCGTCGCTCTACGCCGACCTGACGGACGGCAAGGTCCTGACCGACGTCAACGCGGTCTGGAACGCCCCGACCCTCGCGAGCAGCGTCAAGAGCGGCGCCGGCCAGTGGGCGGTCGCCCCGATGCCGGTCTGGGACGCCGCCGACCCGGTCTACGGCAACGACGGCGGCTCGGCCACCGCCGTCCTCAAGGGCTGCGCCCACGCCAAGGAGGCCGCCGAGTTCGCCGCCTGGATGAGCACCGACCCCGACAGCGTCGGCACCCTGATCAAGGTCACCGGCATCTACCCGGCCGCGACCTCGGGCCTGACCAACCCCGCGCTCACCCAACCCGACCCGTTCTACGGCGGCCAGGTGATCTTCGACGTCTTCAAGACCGAGAGCGCCCACATCGCCACCGACTGGCAGTGGGGCCCCACCATGACGCAGACCTCCACCGACCTCGGCGACGGGCTCGGCAAGGCCGGCACCGGCGGCGCCACCCTGCCGAGCGTGCTCGCCGACGTGCAGCGCAAGACCGTGGCCGGCATGAAGCAGCAGGGCCTGGCCGTCTCCGGCTGACGCCCCGCCGGCCGGCCCCGCACCACCCCCACGGGTGCGGGTCCGGAATGACGGCTCCGCACCATCCGGTCAGACCGAGGAGAGGCAACACGCATGACCACCGCCCCCGCCGGGCGGACAGCACCGCAGGCCCCGCCGGAACGGCCGGCCCGGCCCGCCCGCCGCCCACGCGGCCGGGGCCGGACCGCCGCCCTGTTCCTGGCCCCCTTCCTGCTGCTGTTCACGGCCCTGTACCTGGCACCCATCGGCTACACCGTCCACCAGAGCCTGTACCGGATGCGCCGCTCCGGCCTCGGCCTCTCGGCACCCACGCAGGTGTTCGCCGGCCTCGGCAACTACACCACCGCGCTGGGCGACCCGGAGTTCCGCGCCTCGCTGCTGCGGGTGCTGCTGATCGGTGTCGTCCAGGTGCCGCTGATGCTGCTGCTGGCCCTGGTCCTGGCGCTCCTCCTGGACGCCAGGTCGACCATGTTCAAGCGGTTCTTCCGGCTGGCGTTCTTCCTGCCCTACGCCCTGCCCGGCGTGGTCGGCGCGATCATGTGGTCGTACCTGGTGGCCCCCGGACTCAGCCCGATCACCGCAGCCGCCGAACACCTCGGCCTCCACCTGAGCCTGACCTCCGACGCCATGCTCGGCCCGACCATCGGCAACATGCTGACCTGGGGGTGGACCGGCTACAACATGCTGATCATCTACTCCGCCCTGCAGTCCATCCCGGCGGAACTCGGCGAGGCCGCCGTCATGGACGGCTGCTCGGCCATCGGCATCGCCTGGCGCATCAAGGTGCCGATGATCCGCCCGGCCCTCGTGCTCACCACGGTGTTCTCCATCATCGGCACCGCCCAGCTCTACAACGAGCCGGCCATCCTGCACAACGTGGCGCCGAACCTGAGCAGCACCTACACCCCGATCTACGCCGCCTACAACGCCGTGGACGCCGACAACTTCACCATGGCCGCCACCGAGTCCGTCCTGCTCGCGCTGCTGGCGTTCGTGCTCTCCTTCGGCTTCCTCAAGCTCGTCCAGCGCCGCGGAGCCGCCCTGTGAGCACACCGTCCACCCCCCGCACGCACCCGCCGGCCTCCCGCTGGCTCGTCCTGGGCGTCCTGCTCATCGCCTCCGTCTACTTCCTGGCCCCCGTGTGGTGGCTGCTCGTCGCCTCGACGAAGACCAGCAGCGGCCTCTTCTCCGGGAACGGCTTCTGGTTCGGTGACTTCGCCCTCTTCGACAACCTCGGCCAGGTGTTCACCCGCCAGGACGGCATCTACTGGCAGTGGCTGGGCAACAGCGCCCTCTACGCGGTCGGCGGCGCGGGGATCAGCACCCTCTTCTCCGCCATGGCGGGCTACGCGCTGGCCAAGTACCGGTTCCGCGGGCGGGAACTCACCTTCAACGGTGTCCTCGCCGCCGTACTCGTCCCGCAGCCGCTGCTGGCCGTGCCGCTCTACCTGCTCTTCTCCCGGCTCCACCTGGTCAACACCCACTGGGCGGTCCTGCTGCCCAGCATGGTCAGCCCCTTCGGCGTCTACCTCGCCCGCGTCTACGCCGCCGCCTCCGTCCCCGACGAGATCATCGAGGCCGGACGGATCGACGGAGCCGGCGAACTGCGGATCTTCGCCACCATCGCGCTGCGGGTGATGTCCCCGGCGCTGGTCACCGTCTTCCTGTTCCAGTTCGTCTCCATCTGGACCAACTACCTGCTGCCCGTCCTGATGCTGGCCGACGACCACCTCCAGCCGGTCACCGTCGGCGTCGTCGGCTGGCAGGCCCAGCGGGCGCTCGGACCCGGCGCGCCGCCGCTGAACATCGTGATCACCGCGGCCATGGTCTCCGCCGTCCCGCTGGTCGTCCTCTTCCTGTCCCTGCAACGCTTCTGGCGCTCCGGCCTCACCGCCGGCAGCACCAAGTGAGGAGGCCTCGCGTGCCCGCGAGGTACCACCTGCGGTTCCAGCTCCACCCGACCCCGGACGCCGCCGAACGGGCCGCCGAACTGGCCGAGTTCTGCCGGGACGCCGGCGTCGACGAGGTCGTCCTCCTCCTCGGAGCGGAGGAGTTCCACGCCGGGCACCCCTACGGCGCCGCCGAGGACCGCTGGTACGACACCGCCTCCGCCGCGGCCACGGTCCTGCGGACGGCCGGGCTCGACGTCAGCCTCAACCCCTGGGTGACCGCCGGCCACGCGGACCGCGGCCGCGTCGACCGCCTGGGATTCGCGCCCATGGTCGGCCCGGACGGCACGGTGGCCACCGCGCAGGCGTCCTTCGCCTGCCCGCGCTTCCGCTCCTGGATCACCGCCCACTACGCCCGCTTCGCCGACCTGGACCTGCGAGTGCTGTGGCTGGAGGACGACTTCCGCTACCACAACCACGCCCCGCTGCCCTGGGGCGGCGGCTTCGAACCCCTGATGCTCGACCGGTTCGCCGACCTGGCGGGGGAGCGGGCGACCCGGGAACAGCTCGTCGCGGCCGTGACCGCCCCCGGCGCGCCCCACCCCTGGCGCGCACTCCTGCAACAGGTCTGGCGCACCGCCCAACTGGAGGTCGCCTCGGCGATCGCGGCGGCCGTCTCCGAGCGGTCCGGCGGCCGTACCGGGCTCGGCCTGATGAGTTCCGAGCCCGGCGTCCACGCCGTCGAGGGCCGCGACTGGCCCGCCCTCTTCGACGCGCTCGCCATCGACGGACAGGTCACCCACCGGCCCCACTTCGCCCGCTACGGCGACGCCCCGGGCCGCGAACTCAGCTTCTCCGTCTGGATGCTGGAGGTCCAACGGGCCCTGCGGCCGCCGTACGTGCGCAGCGAACCGGAGATCGAGAACTGGCCGCACACCGCGTGGTCCAAGTCCGACACCCAGACCTGGTCCGAACTGGTCACCGCCCAACTCGCCGGCTCGGACGCCCTGTTCCTCAACGTCCACCCGATGCAGTCCGGCCGCGCCCAGCGCTTCCCCCGCGTCGCCGAACTGCTGCGCCGCTCCCGGCCCGCGCTCGACCTCGTCGCCGAACGCGTCCCGGGCCGGCCGGTCACCCACGGCGTGGCGCTCCCGGTGCGCCAGGACGCCGCCGCCCGGGTGCGCACCGACCGGGGCGGCGACCTCGCCGACCTGGCCGTGGACCCGGGCCCGGCAGCGGACTTCCTGCTCCGCTACGGCGTCCCCGTCACCGCCGGGGACGCCCCGGTCCGCGTCCTGTTCGGCCGGCTCGCCCGGGTCTACGACGACGCCGAGCTCCGGCGGATGCTCACCGGCGGCCTGCTGCTGGACGGCACCGCCGCGCGCATCCTCTGCGCACGCGGATTCGGGCACCTGATCGGCGTCACCGTCGACGAACTCGCCCAGCGCGAGGGCGGCCGCGAGAGCGTTGCCGAGCCGGGCCCCTACGCGCTGGAGCGGGTGCTCCCGGTGCCGGGGGCCGGTGCGAGTCACGGTGCCTACCTCAGCGTCAACGCGCAGCCGGCGCTCGCCCGGCTGCGGCCGGCCGCGGACGCCGAGAGCTGGACCGAGGTCCTGACCCCGGACCACCAGGTGTGGGGCACCGGCCGGTGCGTCGTCACCAACGAACTCGGGGGCCGCGTCGGCGTCCTGGCCGCCACCGCCGTCGAACTGCTGCCCTACGACGACGACGGCCAGCGGCTGCTGCACGCCATGGTCCGCTACCTGGAGGGCGACCGCCCCACCCTGCCACTGGTCAGCGGCGGCCCCCACCTGATCCCGCAGCTGGCCCGGACGGACGACGGCTGGCGCCTCGCCGTGGCCAACGGCAGCGCGGACCCGGCCCGGGTCCGGGTGCACCTGCCCGGCGACCCCGTCCACACCGAGACCACCCTGCTCCGCCCGCTGGCCGCTCCGGAGAGCGTCGCCGCCACCGCGACCGGCCGCACCGTCGACATCGACGGGGACCTGCCGCACCGCGGTTGGCTGCTCGTCGACTGGCGGTAGCGGCGGAGTACGTGCCGACGGCCTGTCGGACGGATGGCTCGGACGGCCTGATCAGACGGATGACTCAGACGGACGGGTCAGACGGGCGGCTCAGACCGATGGCTCAGACGGGCGGCTCAGACGGATGTCACCGTGCGGAACCTGTCCCCGCCGAGGATCCAGCGGCCGCGGCGCATGACGGCGACCAGGTCGAAGCTGTCGGAGTCGACCACGACGAGGTCGGCGAGCTTGCCTGCTTCGAGGGTGCCGATGGAGTCGCTCAGGCCGAGCAGCCGGGCCGGGGTGGCGGACAGCGACTCGACGGTCTGGCCGAGGGTCAGCTTCCCCAGGGTGAGCGCTCTTCGGAACACCCGGTCGAGGGTGAGGGTGGAGCCCGCGATGGAGCTGCCGTCCGGAAGCAACGCCACGCCGTCCTTGACTTCGACTTGGAGGGGGCCGAGGGGGTAGAGGCCGTCGCCCATGCCGGCGGCGCCCATGGCGTCGGTGATCAGGGCGACGCGGGAGGGGCCGGCGGTGCCGTAGGTGAGGTCGAGGACGGAGGGGTGCAGGTGGACGCCGTCGTTGATGAGTTCGACGGTGACCCGTTCGTCCTCGAGGAGGGCGACGATGGGGCCGGGGGCGCGGTGGGCGATGCCGGGCATGGCGTTGAAGAGGTGGGTGGCGACGGTGGCGCCGGCGTCGATTGCTTTCAGGGTGGTGGCGTAGTCGGAGTCGGTGTGGCCGACGGCGGCGATCACGCCGAGGTCGGCGAGCATCCGTACGGAGTCGAGGCCGCCGGGCAGTTCGGGGGCGAGGGTGACCATCGCGGTGTGGCCGCGGGCGGCGTCGACGAGTTTGCGGACCAGGGCGGGGTCGGGGTCGCGCAGCAGGTCGGGGCGGTGGGCGCCGCAGCGGTTGTGGGAGATGAAGGGGCCCTCGAAGTGGATGCCGGCCAGGACGCCGTCCTCGACGAGTTCGGAGAGTACGGCGGCCTGGCGGGCGAGGTCGTCGATCTCGCCGGTGACGGTGGAGGCCACCGTGGTGGTGGTGCCGTGTTCGAGGTGGGTCCGGGCGGCGGTCAGGGCTTCCTCGGCGATGCCGGAGGCGTAGGAGGCGCCGCCGCCGCCGTGGACGTGCAGGTCGACGAAGCCGGGCACGACGGTGTGTCCGGTCAGGTCGAGGTCGCCGGGCTCGGGCTGACCGCTCGCGATGGCCGCGATGCGGTCGCCCTCGACGGCCAGCCGGTCGCCCTCGACGACGCCGCCGGGCAGGACCAGGCGGGCGCCGGCCAGGGCAGTACGGTCACGGTCCACGACGATCACAGCCCCCGGTGGTGCTTGGAATTGATCGAATGCTCGACATTGTAGTCATCTTTGAGCAGAATTCTCGATGCCTCTGAAGCCACCGAGGGGCGGTACCGGAGGCTCTACCGAGCGGTGGTCCACCGGGGGTACCGGGGGACGCGGGCTGCCCGTTGGGTCGGCTGACGGGCCTGGCCTACACTCCGTCCATGCTCAAAGCCGATCGTGCCGCCCGGATCCTGTCGCACATCGCCGAGGCCGGAAGCGCCGACGTGCACGCGCTCGCCGAGCTGCTCGGGGTGTCGGGCGCGACCGTGCGCCGGGACCTACAGGAGCTGCACGATCAGGGCCTGCTGCACCGCACGCGGGGCGGGGCGGTGACGGGAGCGGTGAACCTGGAAGTCCCCCTGCGGCACCGCGGTGAGAAGCAGCAGGAGGAGAAGCGCCGGATCGCCCGGGCGGCAGCCGAACTGGTGCCGGACGGGGCCGTGGTGGGCCTGACCGGCGGCACGACCACCACCGAGCTGGCCAAGGCCTTGGCCGAGCGGGGCAACCTCACCGTGGTCACCAACGCCGTGAACATCGCGGCCGAGCTGATCGTGCGCCCGGAGATCCGGCTGGTCGTGATCGGCGGCATCGCCCGGTCGGCCAGCTACGAACTGGTCGGGCCGGCCGCGGACAGCATGCTCCAGCGCTACCACCTCGACCTCGCCTTCATCGGCGTGGACGGCCTCACTGCCCAAGAGGGCTGCACCACCCACGACGAGATGGAGGCCCAGACCGACCGGGCGTTCCTGCGCAGCAGCGCGCGTACGGTCGTGCTCGCCGACCGGACCAAGGTCGGCCGGGTCACCTTCGCCTCGATCTGCCCGCTCGCCGACGTCCACGACCTGGTGACGGACACCGGGCTCTCCGATGCCCAGGAGAAGGCCATCGCCGACTGCGGCGTACGGGTGCGGCGAGCCTGAGCGACCGCACCGGGTTCCGGCCGGGCGCGCCCGGAAACCGCGGAGGGCTGCTCACGGAACCGTGAGCAGCCCTCCGGGCAGCCGTCGCGGCGCACCGGGTGTCGGTGACGGGCGGGTGCGGTTCAGGAGCGGACGGCGGTGACGACGTGGTAGTCGAGGAGGCCGTCGCGCCAGGCGGGGAGGAAGTTGCGGGTCCAGTGGGCGGTGGGGACGGTGCCGGTGAGGTAGCGGTCGAGGCCGGGCCAGACGTCGGCGCCGATCGACTCGGTGGTGACCTCGGAGAAGCCGGCCGTCGCGAGGTCGTCGGTGAAGGCGTCGAGGGGGTGGGCGACGTCCAGTCCGTCGGCGAAGCTGGCGAGGAGGATGGCCAGGCGTTCGGCGGCGTCGGGGCCGGGGGCGGTGAAGAAGGTGGTGACGACGAGGCGGCCGCCTGGCCGCAGGACGCGGGCGGCTTCGTGGGCGAAGCCGGTGAGTTCGCGGAAGTGCTGGGCGGCCTCGACGGAGTACAGGCCGTCCAGGAAGGAATCGGGGAACGGGAGTTCGTCGGCCGAGCCGAGGGCGTAGGCGAGCCGGTCGGGATAGGTGGCCAGGGCCTTGGCGTTGACGGCGCGGGCGCGTTCGACCTGGTCGGGGTGGATGTCGACGCCGGTGACGGCAGCGAAGCGGAACTCGCGCAGTGCGAGGGCGGCGCCCAGCCCGCGCCCGCAGCCGACCTCGGCGAGGCGCTGCTGCTCGCGCGGCTCAGGGAAGGCCCCCAGGACGCGTCGGTAGAGCTGCTCCTGGCTGTGCACCCGGTCCTCGGGGGTGGGAGCGGTGAGGTCGATGCCGTGCCAGTCGCCGAAGTTGATGAATCCGCCTGCGAAACTGGCGGCTTTGGACAGATCGCCGGCGCCGTAAGTCTGGCGCACGGTCGGGGGGATGCGGTTGTGGTCCATGGGCCGCTGGATCTCCTGCTCGGTGGGCGCCCGGGCGTCGGGCGCGCCGAGGTACGTACCCAAACCGGTGGTGGTCCGAACACGGTACGTGATGGGCCGGTGTGCTTGGCGGGAAAGGGGCGCGGCGGTGTTCCGAGGGGGCTCGGAACACCGCCGCGCGACCGGGGGCGGCGACGGGTGAGGTCGGCCGGCTCGTCGAGCCGGGGCAGCCGCGTCGGTTGGGTCGGTTGGGTCGGCTGTGACCGGCGGGAGATAAATCCCTGCCGGTCGGGCGCCGGGTTCGCTACAGTCCGCGAGGATTCCCGCGATCTTGACGAGACATGAGGAGAACGACACCGTGAAGACCCCCGACGAACGCCCCGTACCGCCGCTGACCGGCGGAGAACGCGAGATGCTGCGCGGCTTCCTGGACTTCCACCGGGCGACCCTCGCCATGAAGTGCGAGGGCCTGAGCGACGAACAGCTGCGGCAGCGCTCCAGCCCGCCGTCCACGCTGTCCCTCCTCGGACTGGTGCGGCACATGGCGGATGTGGAGCGCACCTGGTTCCGCCGGGTGATCAACGGCGAGGACCTCCCGCTGGTCTGGTCGGACAGCGACTACCAGGCCTCGTACGACGCCGCCGACGCCACCCGGGCCGAGGCCTTCGCCGGCTGGCAGGCCGAGGTCGAGCACTCCCGCCGCATCGAGCTCGCCGCCGAGACCCTCGACGTCACGGGCTACCAGGCCCGATGGGACGCCGACGTGTCACTGCGGCTGGTGATGCTGCACCTGATCCACGAGTACGCCCGGCACAACGGGCACGCCGACTTCCTGCGGGAGGCGATCGACGGGGTGGTGGGGGCGTAGCGGAGTCACGCGGGGCACGGCGCCACCCGCCGGGGATGCCGTTACCAGCCGAGACTGCCGCCGGCACCCGGGGCGCGGCGCTACCAGCCGAGGAGGTGGGTGCGGCGGGTGAGGGCGGTGAGCACGGTCTCGGCGGCAGTCTCGTCGGTGAGGTCGCTGGTGTCGAGGGTGTGCGGGGCGTCGTCCGGGGCCGGGCCGGCATGGAGGACGACGTAGTGGAGCGCGGTGCCGGTGGCGCGGCTCTCGCGGCGGAAGGTGTCCAGTGCGGCCGGGACGGCCGGGCACTCCACCACGACCTGGTAGCCGCGGGTGGCGTAGGCGAAGGCGGCCTGGGCCGCGGCGGCCAGAGCGGTGGCGTTCTGGCGGCCGGCCTCCGGCAGGTGGGGCGGGAGCCGGCCGCTGCGGATGACCCGCAGGAAGTCGTCCGTCCGCAGGTGGACGCTCAGGCGCAGTTCCCGCGCGAGCAGCTCCGCGACCGGGCTGTTCCCGGCCACGGACGGGTCGACAAGGACGAGGACGCCCCCGGCGCCCCGGCCGCCCCCGAGCTCCGGCCCACCTTCGGTCGTACGGTTCACAGCTGCTGATCCCTTCGCGGGCCGGGGACGGTCGGGTAGCCGGGGCGAGGCGGTCGGAGTGCGAAGGAGCTGGTCGGTCCATATCCGGACAGCCGACCGCCTCGTCCCTACGACTGATGCGTTTCGGAGATCAACCTAGTCCAAACGGGTGCCCCGAGTCGTCCCCCACCCGGTCCGCGGACGGGCACCGCGGGCGCTCGGTGGCCGCCCGGTGACCGGGCGGTGGCCCGCCCGCGTCGTTCCGGTGCCCCCGCGGGTGCCCCTGCCGGTGCTCCTGCCCCGGTGCTCCGGTGGCTGCTCCGGTGGCTGCGACCGTCGGTGCGGTCAGTGCTCCTCGGCGCGCAGGACGATCGGGTTGGTGAGCGCCGCCATCGGGCCCCAGGGCAGGTCCGGGCCCATCGCGTTGCCCCTGCCCGGCGTGCCGTCCGGCTTCGGATGGCGCACCTCGGCCCGGACGTACGCGGCGAGCGAGGCCGTCGTGCGCCACACCACCGTGCCGGAGCCGGCCGCGGGCAGTGACTCCTGGTGCATCTGCCCCTCGTCGGTGACCAGCCGGACCGTCCCGCCGGGCACCCCGGAGACGGTGAGCCGGACGTCCAGCGGAGCGTCGGCCGGGACGGTCAGCTCCTCGCCGATGCCCGCCTGGCGGCCGTGCCCGGTGACGGTGAACTCCAGTTGGACGGCCCGGGATTCGGCGAGCCAGCTGCGCCCGTCGCGCAGCCCGTCGAGGATCGCGTCCCGGGTGAGGTCCTCGGCCAGCACCACGTTGTGCGGGGAGCCGATCACCTGCGGCTCGCTGTGTGCGTCACTGTTGCCCAGGGCGGGCAGCCAGGAGCGGCCCTCGCGCAGGGCGACGGCGAGCCGGCCGTCCCAGGTGTCCACAGCGGACTCGTCGTCGTACGTCCAGGGGCCGTTCCACACCTCGACGGCGTCGGCCTGCTCGTAGCCGAACTTCCACTGGCAGGCGACGTACGGGCAGTACGGGTGCGCGGGCACGACCAGGCCGCCGGAGCGGTGGACCTGGCGGACGAAGCGCGGGAACTCCTCGTCGCGCGAGCGGTAGCGCCAGTCGACGAACTGCCCGCCTTCCAGGCCGAGGGCCAGCCAGTGGCCATTGCGGGTGGTGATCTCCTCGCCCGGGACGATCAGCAGGTCCGGGCCGGCCAGTGGGCCCCAGACGGCGTGCGAGGAACTGGTGTTGTGGTCGGTGGAGACGATGAAGTCCAGGCCGGCCGCGCGGGCCCCGGTCGCGACCTCCTCGGGCAGGCGCCGCCCGTCGGAGTGGACGGTGTGCAGGTGGCAGTCGCCCCGGTACCAGGCCCGGCCGCGGCCGCGGGCCCGCTCTGCCGGGTAGTGCGGGGTGAACTGCGGCCCGGGCGCGCCGAACCGGAGGGTGACCTGGACGCGGTAGTCCAGACCCTGCGGGGCGATCTGGTACGGGCCCAGGACGACGTGCCAGGTGCCGGGGTTGACCGGGCCGGGGAGGTAGCCCGGCGTGGCGGCGGAGCGGGAGAGGCTGAACTCGGTGCGGAAGCCGCCGGACCAACCGCGGAAGCCGGGGCCGCCGAGGTCGGTGCCGCGCTCGTCGAAGACGCCGATGTCGCAGGAGTTGCCTGGGGTGCCGGCCGGGACCGGAGGCTTGTCGTAGCTGTAGGAGACGGCCATCTCGCGGACGCCTTCGGGGACTTCGACCGGGAGGTAGACGAAGTCGGGGGCGCCGGTGGCGAGATGGCCGGTGAGGGTGAGGGTGCGGTCGGGGGCTGCGGTAGGGGCTGCGGCGGGTGCGGCGACGGCCTCGCCGGTGGTGGTGGCGAGGCCGAGTGCGGTGGCGGCACCGGTGGCGAGGCCGGTACGGAGCAGGTCGCGGCGGGCGGGGTGCGGGGTGCTGGGTTCGGTCGGCATCGAGGTCTCCGGATCGGGGCGGGGCGGGTCGCTCGCGTGCCTACCCGGGTGAGTGAACCGGGGGTGAGTCGGGGCCCACGGGGACGGGGCGGGTCGGTGAAGAGGGGCCGGGCGGGGGCCGGGGCGAGTTGCGGGGAGTGACGAATGGTCGGTTCATAGTCATGTAATCGGTTGATAGGAGTACAGATGGGTCGGGAGGCGGGCGTGGCGGTGAGTCGGCGGACGCTGCTCGTGGTAATGGCCGGAAGCGTACTGGCGGGGTGCGGGACGCGGTCGGCCTCGACCTCCCCCGCCGGGGAGGTCTCAGGTCCGGCCTCCGCTTCGGCGACGGCGGCTGCCACGGCGGGCGGCATACCCGTGGAGGCCGGCGCCGCGCCGACGGCCGCCGCGACCGCCACGCCCACCGATGCGCCCACACCCGCGCCGACTCCGGCTCTGACCCCGGCACTGACCCCGGCTCCGGCGAAGGAGCCGACCCGGGCGGAGGTCGTCGACCGGTACGGGGCCGTGACCCCGACGGACTGGGGGCTGGAGGTCGCCGGGGTGATCACCGAGCTGCCCGAGGGCGAACGCGCGACGGCGCTCACCTTCGATGCCTGCGGCGGCCCCGGCGGCAACGGCTACGACGCCGAGCTGATCGGCTTCCTGCGCGCGAACGCCGTCCCGGCCACGCTCTTCCTGAACGCCCGCTGGATCGACGCCAACCCGGACGAGTTCGAGCAGCTCGCCGCCGACCCGCTGTTCGAGATCGGCAACCACGGCACCGTCCACCGGCCGCTGTCGGTCACCGGCCGCTCCGCCTACGGCATCGCCGGCACCCGCGACGTCGGCGCGGTGTACGACGAGGTGGCGGGCAACGCGCGGAAGCTCGCCGACCTGCTCGGGCACCCGCCCCGCTTCTTCCGCTCCGGCACCGCGCACTACGACGACGTCGCCACCCGGGTCGTCGCCGACCTGGGCGAGCGCGTCGCCGGCTTCACCGTGAACGGGGACGGCGGCGCGACGCTCAGCGCCTCCCAGGTGCGGCAGGAGGTCGGGTCGGCACCGCCGGGCGCGATCGTGATCGGCCACCTGAACCACCCCGGCGGCGGCACCGCCCCCGGCGTGGCGGCGGCGGTGCCGGGGATGCTGGCGGCGGGGCGGCGGTTCGTCCGGCTCTCGGACGTGCTGTAGGCCGGGCGCTCGGCACTCGGGCCTCGGGCCGCGCTACGTGAGCCGCAGGCCGCCCGGGTGCTCCTCCTCGATGATCCGCACCAGCCAGTCGAAGACCGTCGGCCCCTTGCCCGCCCGGGCGGCGGCCAGCTCGGCGGCGACGTCCTCGCGGTTGGTGGGGTGGCAGCGGCCCAGCCGCAGCTCCAGTTGGCGGGCGGTCTCCGGGTGGCCGAGGTTGCGGCGGGAGACCTCGTGGTCGCGCCACTCGATGACCCAGTCCCCGTCGTCGGGCGTGCCGTAGCCGCCGCGCAGGCAGTCGGCGAAGGCGTCGAGGTTGCGGCCGAAGTAGCCGTCCACGCCGATCTCCTGCCCGACGGCGTCCCAGAAGTCCTCCAGGGTGCCGATCCTGCTGCCGTCGATCACGTAAGTCACCGTCACGGGTCGAGGATATGCCCGGGTGGTGAACGGACGGTCGACGAAGGGTTACGGCTCCACGGCGATGGCGGTGGCGATCAGCCCGTCCCGGACGGCCCAGCGGCCGTCGAAGCCGTCGAGCCGCCGCCCGCCGACCACCGGGCCGGGGACCAGCAGGCGGGCGGTGAAGGTGCCGTCGGGGGAGAGGTCCAGCTCGGCCTCGCTGAACTCCAGGAAGAGCCCGGTCAGCGGGAACCACGCCTTGTACACCGACTCCTTGGCGCTGAACAGCATCCGGTCCCACGGGGTGCCCGGGTGGGCGGCGGCCAGGTCGGCGAGTCGCCGCTGCTCGACGGGCAGCGCTATGGCGTCCAGGACGCCTTCCGGCAGCGGCAGCGCGGGCTCGGCGTCGATGCCGACGGAGGCGAGGGTGCCGGCCCGGGCCACGGCCGCCCCGCGGAAGCCGTCGCAGTGGGTGAGGCTGCCGACCACGCCGTCCGGCCAGCTCGGCGCGCCGCGCAGGCCCGGGACGAGCGGGCGGTAGGGGACGCCGAGCCGGGCGAGGGCGGTCCGGGCGCAGTGCCGGACGGTGGTGAACTCGCGGCGCCGCTTGTCGACGGCCTTGGCGATGACCGCCTCCTCCGCCGGCTCCAGCCGGGCCTTCGGCGGGTCGTCGTACGCCACCTCGGTCGCCACGACGTCCGGCAGCAGGTCCCCGATCACCCGTTCCCCCCTCGGTCGGTCGCGCGGGGTCGTCGCCGCGCGGGACGAGCGTAACCCGATCGGGGGATCTTGGTGGGCGGAACCGGGACTGCTGCCGGGGATCCGTCCTGCCGCGTGCTATTCGAAGGCGGCCGCCGCCTCGCGCAGCGCCCGGGCGACCGTCTCCGGGTCGTACGGCGCCGGGTCGCCGGGCAGGTAGGTGACGGACTTCAGCGCGCCGGTGTAGCAGAAGGAGCGGTGGCGCTCGTACACCGGCCAGGAGACCGGGGACTTGCGGTCGATGCCGACGCTGATGCCCTGGAACGGTGCCATGCCGATCAGCTGGTGCACCGGGCCGAGGCGGCCGGCCCCGGTTCCGGCCTCGGTGCCGGTCTCGGTTCCGGCCTCGTCGCCGTCCACGAGCAGTCGGAACTCCCACGCGAGGCCGGCGACCGCGGTGGCTTCCAGGGTGACCAGCCGGGTGCCTTCCGGCAGGGGACCGCCGTCGGCCTCCAGCAGTTCGCCGTACTGGTTGTAGGCCAGGCGCAGCCGGCCGTCCTCGACGTAGAGGCTGTAGCCGCCACCCTGGTCGCCGTGCGAGACCAGGACGCCCTGGTCGCCCGCCCGGTAGCCGTCGAGCGCGACCTCGACGGTGAAGGAGCGGAAGGAGATCAGCCGGGAGGAGCGGTAGCGCTCCAGCTCGGGAGTGCCGGGCAGCAGGGTGACCGGGCGGCGCAGCCGGTCCGCCTCGGGGCCGCGCAGGGCGAGGGCGCCGCTGCCGTCGGCGAGCGGGAAGACGCCGTCGCGCCAGGCGGCGTCCTCCCAGGCGGTGGACAACTCCTTGACCAGGTCGGGGTGTTCGTCGGCGACGTCGTGGATCTCGGTCGGGTCGGTGCGCAGGTCGTACAGCGCCCACTCGCCGTCGTCGTACGGGGTGCCGGGGCGGTGCAGGGTGACCAGCTTCCAGCCGTCGCGGTAGTAGCTGCGGTTGCCGGTCATCTCGCAGTACTGCTCGTGGTGGGTGCTGGGGGTCGTGCCGTCGCGCAGGACGGCGGCGAAGCTGATGCCGTCGAGTTCCTGGACGGGACGCTCCCGCCGCTCCGACGGCCGTTCCAGGTCCGCGAGTTCGAGCAGGGTGGGGAGGATGTCGGTGACGTACTGGTACTGGGCGCGGACGCCGCTGTCGCCCTCGGCGCGCGGCAGGCCGGCCGGCCAGGAGAGCACGAAGGGTACGCGGACGCCGCCCGCGTAGGTCTGGCCCTTGTAGAGGCGGAACGGGGTGTTGGAGGCCATGCCCCAGCCGCGCGGATAGTGGACCAGGCTCTGCGGCCCGCCGATGAGGTCGATCTCGCGCCCGACGTCCGGGTTCCAGTCGTCGGGGAGGTTCGGGTGGTGGACGAAGCGGCTGAAGTAGCTGCGGGTGCCCTCGGCGCCGCCCTCGCCGGTGCCGCCGTTGTCGCTGGTGAACACGATGACGGTGTTGTCGAGTTCGCCGAGGGCGGCCAGGGTGTCGGTGAGGCGGCCGAGGTTCTGGTCGACGTTGTCGACCATCGCCGCGTACACCTCCATGTAGCGGGCGTACAACTTCTTCTGCACGTCGGTGAGTTCGTCCCAGGGGTCGACCTCGTAGCCGGCCTCGGAGTTGCGCTCGGGCAGTTCGGTGCCGGCCGGGAAGTGGCCGGCGGCGAGCTGGCGGGCGAAACGGGCGCGGCGCAGCTCGTCCCAGCCGTCGTCGTAGCGGCCCTGGTGGCGGGCCAGGTCCGCGGGCTTGGCCTGCAGCGGGCCGTGTACGGCGTTGTGGGCGAGGTAGAGGAAGAAGGGCTTGTCGGCGTCGTGGGCGCGCAGCGACTTGACCATCTTGATGGCCTGGTCGGTGATGTCGTCGGTGTAGTAGTAGTCGTCGGGGAACTCGTCGATGTCCAACGGGCTGTTGTCACGGACGAGTTGGTGCGGGTGGAAGAGGCCGGTGAGGCCTTCCAGGACGCCGTAGTACTGGTCGAAGCCCTTCTGTAGCGGCCAGTTGGCGCGGTCGTCGGCGGCGTTGGAGGCGGAGTCGCGGGTGAGGTGCCACTTGCCGACGGCGTAGGTGGCGTAGCCGGCGTCGTGGAGCAGTTCGGCGAGGGTGGGGATGTCCCCGGCGACTTCCATGCCGTAGCCGGGGAAGCCCGGGTCGGCGTTGGCGACGAAGGAGTAGCCGACCCGGTGCGGGTTGAGGCCGGTGAGCAGGGCGGCCCGGGCGGGGGAGCAGAGCGGCATGGTGTGGTAGTTGGCGAGCTTGACGCCGGTGGCGGCGAGCCGGTCCAGGGTCGGGGTGGGGATCTCGGAGCCGAACGGGCCGATGTCGCTGTAGCCCATGTCGTCGATCAGGACGACGACGATGTTGGGCGCGCCCTCGCGCGGGCGGACCCGCTGCGGCCAGGCGGGGGTGGACTCGCGGAAGGTGCGGCCGACGGTGCCGGGGAAGCCGGCGTACGGGTCGCGGCGGTGCGGGTTCGCTTCGGGTGCGGTGGTCATATGCTGCTCCGGGTGGTGGCGCGGGTGGCGGCCGGTAGGGGCTCCAGGCGCGGGACGGCGGCCAGGAGCTCGGCGGTGTACGGGTGTTCGGGCGCGGTGACGACGCGGTCGGCCGGGCCGGTCTCGACGATCCGGCCGCGGTGCATCACCGCGATCCGGTGGCTGACCCGGCGGACGACGGCCAGGTCGTGGGCGATGAAGAGGATGGCCAGGCCGAGTTCGCGCTGCAGCCGGGCGAGCAGGTCGATCACCTGGGCCTGGACCGAGACGTCGAGGGCGGAGACCGGCTCGTCGCAGATCAGTACGCTCGGCTCGGGCGCCAACGCCCGGGCGATGCCGATGCGTTGGCGCTGGCCGCCGGAGAAGGCGCGTGGGAGACGGTCGGCGGTGGCCGGATCCAGCCCGACCTGGGTCAACAACTCGGCGACCCGGGCGGCCCGTTGGGCGCGATCGCCGAGGCCGTGGGCGATCAGCGGCTCGGCGATGATCTGCCCGGCCGTCATCCGGGGGTTGAGCGAGGAGTACGGGTCCTGGAAGACCAGTTGGACCTCGCGGTGCGGCCGTCGGCCCGGTTCCTCGCCACGGAAGCGGATGCTGCCCGCCGAGGGTGCGTGCACCTGGACCAGCGCCCGGGCGAGGGTGGACTTCCCGGAGCCGGACTCGCCGACCAGGCCCAGCGTCTCGCCGGGGTGCAGGTCGAGGTCGACGCCGTGCAGGGCGGTCCGACTGCTCTTCCGGGATCCGTAGATCTTGGTCAAGCCCCGGACGGTGAGCAGGGGTCGGGCGCCAGGGGTGCTGTTGGCGGCGGCCCGGGAGGGTTCGTCCAGGCGCGGGACGGCGGCCAGCAGCTCGCGGGTGTACGGGTGCCGGGGCGCGGTGAGGAGGTCGGCGGTGAGGCCGCGCTCGACCACCCGGCCGTGGCGCATGACCAGCAGTCGACGGCAGGTCCGGGCGATCACGCCGAGGTCGTGGCTGATCACCACCAGCGCGGTGCCGCTCTCCCGGTTGATCCGGGTGAGCAGGCCGAGGATCTGCCGCTGGACGGTCGGGTCGAGGGCGGTGGTCGGCTCGTCGGCGACCAGCACCTCGGCGTCGTGGGCCAGTGCGAGGGCGATCATGATGCGCTGGCGCTGGCCGCCGGAGAACTGGTGTGGGTGGTCGCGCAGCCGTCGGGCGGCGTCCGGGATGCCGACCAGGTCGAGCAACTCGGCGGCACGCGCCAGCCGTTCGGCCTTCCGTGACCGGCTGCCGTGGGCACGCAGCGCCTCGTCCAGCTGCCGGCCGATGGTGAGGACCGGGTTGAGTGAGGACATCGGGTCCTGGAAGACCATGGCGATCCGCCGGCCGCGCAGGGCGCGCAGCGCCTCCTCTGGGAGGGCAGCGAGGTCCTGCCCGGCGAGTCGGACCGATCCTGCGGTGATCGCGCCGCCGGGCGGCAGCATCCGCAGCAGGGCGAGGGCCGTGGTGGACTTGCCGGAGCCGGACTCGCCGACGATGCCCAGGGTGTCGCCCGCCGCGAGCTCGAAGTCGACGGCGTCGACGGCGGTGGTGGCGCTGTCGGCTGTGGCAGCGGCGGCGCCGAACCGGACGGTGAGGCCGGAGACTTGGAGCACAGCGCGGTCCGGGGTGGGCTCCGGGGTGAAGTCCGGAATGCGGTCCGGTTCGCGGAGCGTGGCGGTCATCGGCGGATCCCCCGGTTCAGGGCCTCGGCGATCAGCGTGAAGCCGAGCACCAGCGCGGTGGTGGCGGCCAGCGGGGCGGCCGCGAAGGTCGGGTCGGTGGCCAGGTAGGCGACGGACTGGCTGAGGATGCTGCCCAGGGTGGGCTCCGGCGGACGGACCCCGAGGCCCAGGAAGCTCATCGCACCCTCGATGAACACGCCCAGCGAGAGCGCCACGGCGGTCTGCACGATCAGCGGGTCGACGGCGTTGGGCACCACGTGCCGCAGCAGCACCCGGGCCCGGGAGGCGCCGCCGACGCGGGCCGCCAGGGCGTACTCGCGCTCCCGCTGGACCAGGATCCCGGCCCGCAACTGGCGTCCGAAGCCCGGGATTTCGGCCAGGGCGACGACGATCACCACCGGCCAGCGGCCCGGGCCGAGGACGGCGGTCACGGCGAGGGCGAGGATCAGCCCGGGGAAGGCGAGCAGCAGGTCGAAGGACCGCTGGACGGCGAGGTCGGCCCACCGGGAGGTGGCCGCGAGCAGCGCCGCCGAGCAGCCGAGCAGCGCGCCGACCGGGACGGCGGTGACGATCAGTGCCAGGTCGGTGCCGATGCCGTGCAGCACCCGGCTGAACAGGTCGCGGCCGAGGTCGTCGGTGCCGAAGGGGTGATCGGCGCTCGGGCCGGCCAGGGCGAGCGCGCTCTGGGCGTTCGGGTCGGTGCCGGTGAGCAGTGGTGCGAGCAGCCCGCCGAGCGCGACCACGCCGACCAGGGCGAGGCCGGTCAGACCGCGCCAGGTGCGCAGGGCGGAGAGGTGACGGCGCTGCGTCGCGGGGGACGTGAGGGGAAGGGTGGCGGTGGTCATCGGGTCACTCCCAACGGATCCGGGGGTCGAGCCAGGCGTACGCGAGGTCGGTGAGCAGTTGGACGGCGACGTAGACCGCCACCACGAGCAGCAGCAGGTCCTGTACCACCGGGTAGTCGCGGCGGGCGACGCCCTGCTCGATCAGCCGGCCGAGGCCCGGCCAGGCGAAGATCCGCTCCACCAGGACGGCCCCGGCGATGAGATGGCCGATCTGCAGGCCGAGGACGGTGACGGCGGAGGGCAGGGCGTTGGGCAGTGCGTGCCGCCAGACGATCCGCCGCCGGGAGACGCCGAGCGCGGTCGCGGTGCGGACGTAGTCCTCGGCGAGGGCGCGTTCGATGCCGTCCTTGAGGTAGCGGGCGAGCACGGCGGCGCTGGGCAGGGCGAGGCAGAGCGCGGGCATCGCCAGGTACTGGACGGCGAGGTCCGGGGCGTCCAGCAGGGATTCGTGGCCGCCGGCCGGGAGCAGCCTGAGCGAGACGGCGAACACCAGGACCAGCACGACGCCGGTGACGAAGGGCGGGACGGCGAGCACGGCCGTGGTGACCGCCTGGATGGCGGCGGCGACCGGACGGCTCCGGGCGGTCGCGCCGGCCACCGCCAGCGGCAGCGCGATCAGCACCACCAACAGCAGCGCGGCAAGGGAGAGTTGGGTGGTGGCGCCGAGTCCGTCGCCGATCAGGTCGGCGACCTGGCCGCCGATCGCGTAGCTCGGCCCGAGGTCGCCGCTCAGCAGGTGGCCGAGCCAGCTGACGTACTGGCCGAACAGCGGTCGGTCCAGGCCGAGTTGGGAGCGGATCGCCTCGACGGAGGCGGCGGAGGCGTCGGGACCGGCGAGCGAGGTGGCCGGGTCGCCGGGGATGAGGCGGAGGATGAGGAAGACGAGGAAGGAGGCGAGGGCCAGGACCAGCAGTCCGCTGGGGAGGCGTTTGAGGAGGAAGGTGCGCATGGGTCGGGTACCGGGCCGTCCTGCTCAGGCCGTCAGTTGGGCGTCGTCGAGGTTGAGGTAGCCGAACTTGTTGAGCGTGGCGCCGCGGACCTTGCGGCCCGCGACCTCGACCAGTCCGGCGATGGCGAGGTCGATCACGAACTCCTCGTCCAGCAGCACGTCGGTGATCTGCTGGTAGAGGGCCTTGGCCTCGGGACTGTCGCTGTCGCCGCGGTTCCAGGCCCGCTGCACCACGTCGGTGTAGGCGGGGGAGGCGAAACGCGAGCTGTTCTTGGCCTCGTTGAACGGGTAGGCGCTCACCGCGAGGGTGGCCGGGTGGAGCTGGGCGAAGCCGTGGCTGAGCGTCCACAGGGCGGGCATGGACTGGGAGATGAGCTGCTTCTGCATGGTCGGTGAGTCGGTGGGCTGGAGCACCGTGTCGATGCCGACCTGCTGGAGGTCGTACTGCAGGATCTGGGCGACGGCCGTCGCACCGGGCTCGCTGGAGTGGGCGAAGGGCAGGGTGATCCGCTCCAGGCCGGCCTCCTTGAGCAGGGCGCGCGCCTTCTGTGGATCGTGGCGGTAGTGGGTGGCGCCGGCCTCGGTGTAGGCGGGGGAGGACGGGGGCCAGGGCACGGAGGAGACGCTGCCGTAGCCGCCGAGGGCCTGCTGGACGAAGCGCTCGCGGTCGACGGCCCAGGCGATGGCCTGGCGCACGTGCTTGTCGCCGACGTGCTCGGCGCTGACGTTGACGCCGATGTAGGAGGCGCCGGAACCGGTGTCGTACTGCTTGATCCGGAACCGCGGGTCGCCGCGGAGGCCGGCGACGTCCTGGCCGCGGACGTTGTACGACAGGTGGGTCTGGCCGGTCTTGAGTGAGGACAGCAGGGACTCGGCCTGCGGGACGATCCGGATCTCCACGCCGTCGAGGTACGGCCGGCCGGGGTTCCAGTACGCGTCGTTGCGGGCGAAGGTGAGCGAGGAGCCGGGCTTGCGGTCGGTGAGGGTGAACGGGCCGGTGCCGATCAGCCTGGTGCCGGAGACGGCGTCCTCGACGGTGCCGGAGTCCGGGATGATCATGAACTCGAAGAGGTCGAAGAGATTGCTGACCGGGTGGGCGAGCACCAGGGTCAGCTCGAAGTCGCCGTTCTTGCGGAAATCGGTGACGGTGGCGGCGGTCGAGCGCAACTGGGCCGAGCGGGCTGGGTTCTGGAGGTTCCTGACCGCGAAGACCACGTCGTCGGCGGTGAACCGGCGGCCGCTGTGGAAGGTGACGTCCTCGCGGAGCTTGAGCGTGACGCTGGTGCCGTCCGGCGCGACCTCCCAGGCGGTGGCGAGTTCGGGCTGCGGCCGGAGCCGGTCGTCGTATCTGGTGAGGGTGTTGAAGACGAGGCGCTGGACGAGGGTGTTGGCGCTCTGGGCGAAGAGCAGGCTCGGCGTGAAGTCGATGCCGGTGGCGACGGAGAGGACGCCGCCCTTGCGGGGGGTGTCCACGGCGTCGGCCGCGTCGCCGGCACTGGCGGCGTTCGCGGCCTCGTCGACGGCGGACCGGCAGGCCGCGAGCGTCAGCAGGCCGGCACCGGCGAGGCCCGCGCGCAACAGGGCGCGGCGGCTCGGGGCGGGGGGACGGGTGAGCGCGGTCATGGCGGTCCCTGGGAGTGGTGAGGCGGTCAGAGGTGGCGGGCCGGCGCGTGGACCGGCCGCGCGTACGGCTCGCCGAGCACCGGGGTGCCGACGGCCACCAGCGTGCGGGCGATCGGCCTGCGGTCGAGCACCGTGCGCAGGACGGTGGCGGCGTCGGCATCCCGGCGGTCGTCGCCGGTGGGCAGCGGGGTGGCTAGGCCGCTGCCCTTGTGCCGCAGATCAGTTGGATTCAAGCGACTCGGCGGGCACCAGGCCCGGCACCCGCGGCGGGTCGGCCGGCTCCAGCAGACGGCTCGGGACGCCGTCCACGCCGACCGGCAGGTCGCCGTCCAGCGTGATCCGGCGCACCAGCCGCGGCTCGTCGCCGTAGTCCGCGACCGCGTAGTGCTGGGTGGCGCGGTTGTCCCAGATCGCCACGTCGCCGACCTGCCAGTCCCAGCGGACGGTGTTCTCCAGCCGCTCGACGTAGCGCTGGAAGAGGTCGATCAGCGCCTTGCTGTCGTCGCCCGAGAGAAGTTGAATGCGCTGCGCGAACGCGCCCAGCAAGAGGGTCTTCTCGCCGGTCACCGGGTGGACCCGGACCACCGGGTGCTCGGTCTTGAAGGCCGTGGAGACGAAGACGTCCCGGAACAGCTTCGCGACCTCGGCGTTGTCCGCCAGCTCCGGGCGCAGGGCGAGCCGGGCGGCGTAGTCGTAGTCGTTGGTGTGGACGGCGCGCAGGCTCTCGGCGAGCGCCTTCAACGGCGCCGGCAGGTCCTGGTAGGCAGCCGCCGTGTTGGCCCAGACGGTGCTGCCGCCGGCCGCCGGGACCTCCAGGGCGCGCAGGATGGAGGCCTTCGGGTACGACGGGACGAAGGTGACATCGGTGTGCCAGTTGTTGGCGCGCACGCCCTTGGTGGCGTCCAGCTCGAAGATGTAACGCCCGTCCGCGCTGGGCACGGTGGGGTGGCCGACCGGGTGGCCGAGGAGCCGGGCGAAGGCCTCCTGCCCGGCGTCGTCCAGGTGCTGCTGGCCGCGGAAGAAGAGCACCTTGTGCTCGTACAGGGCGGCCTCGAGGGCGGCGACGGTCTCGGCGGGGAGGTCGCCGCCGAGGAGTATGCCGTGCACGATCGCGCCGATGCGGCCGGCGACGGGGGTGAGGCTGGGGGCGGTGTGGGCGGTGGTGGGGGTGGTTTGGGCGGTGGTGTGGGCGGTGGTGGTCATGGCGGAGCCCTTTCGGGGAGTGTGGTGACTGAGAGTGATGTGTGGTGGTGCCTGGCGCGGCAGGCACGGTCGCACGGCGCAGCGCGGGGCGAGGAGTGCGGGAGGGGCCGGTCCGGACTGGCGGACGGTCAGAACGCGAGCGCGCCGCGACAACAACGGCGCGGGCAGCGGCGGGGAACGGGGCGGACGACGGTGTGCATCGGCCCCTCCTTTCCGGCTCGCTGCGAGTGGGCTCGGTGCTCATCGTGCTGAAGCGCGCAGGCCGCTGTCAATCACCATCTTGGCTGGTGGGAACGGGTGTTGCCGCTTCATTGCGGCTGCTTGCGGTTCCTTGCGGCCTGTTGCGGCCCATTGCCGCCCGTTGCGGAGGATGACGGATGGCGGGCGCGCCGTGGGCGGGAGGTCGGCCCTGTGGTGCCGGTGCGGGAGGTGCCCAGGTGCGGAGCGGAAGTGATCCGGGCCGGCGCGGGCGGTTCCCGCGCCGGGGCTGACGCCTGCCCGGAGCCGTACGGAAGTTACCTTCGGTGACTGCCGGCGGTCACTGTCCGAGGAGTCGGGCGAAGTCCAGCCCGAGGCCGCCGAGGACGGGCAGCGCACCGAGGTCGGTCACGCCGCCGACCGGATGCTGTAGCCCTGGTTCACCTCGCGGGGCGCGCCGGCGGCAATGGCGGCCGGGGCCAGGACGGCCGGGGCCAGGGCGACGCCGAGGAGCAGGGCGGCGAGAGCGGTGCGCATGTGACGGGACCTCCGGGGCGGCTGTGTACGGGACAGTCAGGTGGGTGACGGCCTGTCAACACCCTGCGTGGCGGAGTGGTCACGCATCTTCGCCCCTTCGGCCGCATTCGTAAAGATCCTTGCCTTGTGTTCATGCCAACATTGTGGAGGTCTGGACCACGCCGAGGAGGAGCGCATACGTTCCCTTCGCAAGGGCGGGCATCGGGTCGCCGAACTGCCACGCAGACATGGCGACTTCGACCTGTCATGCCCATGAAGAGAACGCCAGAAAAACAAGCAGCCAGGCTTTCCCAGCACTGCAACCGGAGGGAACGAACCATGCGCGCCATTGGCAAGAACCTCAGGATCCTCGCGGGCGCCCCGCTCGCCGCAGCCGCTCTCATCGCCCTCACGGCCGGCTCCGCCAGCGCCGCGATCCCGATCAACAAGCCCATGACCGGCAAGGCCACCTACTACACCGACTCGGGCTACGGTGCGTGCGGCACCCAGATCAACGCCTCGTCGCAGATGCTGGTGGCCGTCCCGCGTTCCTGGTGGACCACCGCCAACCCGAACAACGACCCCGTCTGCAAGGGCATTTCGGTCAAGGTGACCTACCAGGGCAAGACCATCACCGTCCCGGTGAAGGACCAGTGTCCCTCCTGCGACTCCACCCACATCGACCTCAGCAAGCCGGCGTTCGCCAAGCTGGCCCCGCTGGACAAGGGCGTCATCAGCGGCCTCACCTGGCAGTTCGTCAAGACCGGCCTGAAGGGCGAGACCGTCGAACTCTCCGCCCCCGTCACCGGCTCCAGCATCGGCTGAGACCGACCGGTCCGACAGGCCCGTGCCCGCCCCCGCAGCATGACGGGGGCGGGCACGGCCGGTTCGCGTGGCAGGCCGGATCATCGGTGCGGCCTTCCCCGGGCATCGCAGCCCGGGCGTTGTAGCTCAGGCGTTCGCAGCCCGGGCGTTGCAGTCCGGTGACACGGAATGTGTCATTCCGTCGACTGTTCGGACTAGTTTCGATCGTGCACGCCGCTCCGTCGCCCGCCGGCCGATCTCCGCAGGGCACGGAACGGGCAACGTGCCCGTCCCCAGCCGTACTTCGTTCAGGAGAACCAGCATGTCCCTCTCGACGACCCGCCGCGCGACCACTGCCCGCACGCTGGCCGGCACCGTCCTGACCGTCGCGCTGCTGGTACCCGCCGCAACGGCCTGCAGCAGCAGCTCCGGCGCAGCGAGCGCGGCCTCCCCCGTCGCCACGGCCGCGGCAACCGGCGCGCCCAGCGCCCCGGCGTCCCCGGCCGCCACGGCCACGACGCCCGGAGCGCCCAGCGCGCCGACCGCCCCTCCGGCCGCCAAGCCCGGCACCGGCACCACGGCCGCCAAGCCCGACGCGCGGCCCACCGGCACGGCGACCGCCCCGGGCAAGCCGGCGCCCGGCGCCCACACCCAGACCCTGCCGGACGGCAGCACGGCCGAGATCCGGGAAGTCGCCCCCCAGCACTTCGTCGCCAAGATCGTCCACGGTGGTGACGTCCTCGCCACGCTGGACGCGAAGGACACCGACGCCGGACTCGACGCCAACGACATGTTCATCGTGCTCTCGCTGGACGGCACGGTCCACGCCTGGATGGGCGGCGGGCACCAGGGCCCGGGCACGTTCAAGCTCGCGGGCGACTGGACGGTCAAGGTCACCAAGACCGGCGAGCTCAAGTACCGCGCGGACATCCTCGGCATCGACAACGCGGTGTACGGCACGCTGGAGACCAACGGGCACGACGTCGGAGTCGACGCCAACGGCGTCTACATCGTGCTCTCGGCCGGCGGCCAGATCAGCGCCCACGCGTGAACGCCCGGTCGAACGAGCCCCCCGCTTCGCCCGCACGCCCGCCGGGCCCCGCCCTGGTGCGGGCGGGGGCCGGCGGGCGTGTGCCGGATCAGAACCAGTGCAGGCAGTGCGGCGGTCGCTCGGCGCGGAAGAGGGCGTCGGCGAGCGCGACCGCACCCGGGCGGTTGGCCCGGATGTGGCCGGCGCGCACCAGCGTGCTCGGGGCGGTGCCGCCGAGATAGACCGAGCCCAAGTCGCGGACATCCAGGGACAGATCGGGCTCGCGGTCCGTCGCAACGCACTCGGCCTTGCCGTCCCGGACGGTCAGCAGGTAGCGGCCCCGCTCGCCGAGGAACGGGTCGTCGACGTCGAGGACCAACTCCCCGTCACCGAACCAGCCGCGCGAGGTCAGCGCGCGCGGCACATCCAGGATCCGCACCCAGAGCCAGTCGGTGCTGTTGCCCAGCTGGCCGGCGTTGAAGTCCGCCAGCTGCCAGCGCAGCGGGTTCTCGGGCGCGAAGTGTTTGAACACCACCTGGGTGACCAGATCGTGGTCGAGGACGAACCGGGCCAGGGCCGTGCGGACGGTGTCGTCGGTGGCGATGGTCTCGTCGACCGTCAGGGCGTCATCGCCGAGCGAGTAGCTGGCGTACCCGTCCGCAACGCCGTCGACATCACGGTGGACGGCGACGTAGCGCGGCGCCCGGGCGACCGGGGGCTGCCCCGCACCCGAAGCCCACCAGCGGTGCGGCCGCGACAACGCGCCCGGCTGCGCGCGGCGGTACCGGTCGTAGACCTCCTCCAGGATCTCGCCGCACTCCGAACGCCGCAGCACCTCGACCGAGCCGGACGCAGGCACCTCGGCTGCCCCACGCGCCCGAGGGAGAGTGAAGTCGCCCTGCCGGCGCGACACCGTCAACCGCTCCGTGTAGGTCGCCGGGCCGTAACCGAACCTGCCGTAGATCGGCGCCTCCGACGCCAGCAGGACGGACAGGAACTCCCCCCGCTCCCGCAGCTCCCCGAGCTGGTGACGCATCATCGCGGTGAGCACGCCCTGACGCCGGTGCGACGGCAGGACACCGACACAGCTGATGCCCGCGGCCGGGACGACGGCCTCACCGGGCAGCGTGAGCTCGAAGGAGTACGCACAGGCGGTACCCACGGGCTTCCCGTCCGGCGCGACGGCGAGCAGGCCGCGGTCGATCTCGAGCGCCGACCACCAGACCCCGCTGCCGTCCTCGGCCGCAGTCTCGGGGAACCGCCCGAACGCGGCATGCAGTGTGTCGACGAAGACACCGAGGTCCTGGTCGGTCGTGGAACGAATGCGCATTGCTGCCGCTGCCTCCCCCGGAACCGGCACCACGGCTTGCAGTGCCCCTGCCACAGTGCAGCGCTGCAGCGTTCCGAGGTCAAACGAATTACCTACGGGCGGCGCGGCGAAGGGGTTCAGACGGCGCGCTCGATGGTCTCGAAGATGTCGGCATCGGTTTCCTGCTGCCACTTCGGCAGGTCGTCCCAGTCGGCGACGTAGGCGGGCTTGGGGTCGTCGATGTGTTTGTGGATCTGGGCGATCCAGCAGGTGGCGACGAAGCGGCCCTTCTGCTCGCGGGTGAGCTTGGCGGTGGTGCCCGCGCTGACGGCGACGAAGTCGCGGACCTGCCCGAACACCGCTGCTGCGGAGGCGCGTTCCCAGTTGGGCGTTTGGTCCCAGGGGGTGGTGTAGCCGGGCTTCGGATCGCCGGGGAAGTGCTTGCGCACCCCGGCGATCCACGCCTCACGGAAGATCCGGCCGCCATCATCGGTCATGGTTGTCACCCTTCGGTCGGGAGGTACACCTTCTGCCACTCCGACGACGTCATCGTCAGCGCGGCATCGGCCGGTTCAGATCTGCCATGGCTCTGCTCCGTTGTGCAGGTAGCGGGTCCGGTTGTCGGCGAGTGCCCGCAGGGCGGCGCGTAGGCGCCGGCGCTGGCGCGGGCGGAGGCGAGCGGCGGCGTCGGGGGCCGGGAGGAAGAGGGCTTCGGAGAGCTCATCGTCGTGTGGGCGGACGGCGGCTGCGAGGGCGGGGGATAGGGTGCCCGCGTCGAAGATGAAGGCGAGTTGGTCGTCCCAAGGCCCGTGCGGAGCAACCCAGTCCACGACGAGCAGGCCGTGGATCACGATGGCGAGGCCCAGTTCCTCGCGCAGTTCGCGTACGGCGGCCTGGTCGGGCGGCTCGTTGGACTCCGCCATGCCGCCGGGCAGGTCCCAGCCGTCCTTGTAGGTCGGGTTGACGGTGAGGACGCGGCCGCGCTCGTCGCGCAGGATGACATCGGCCGAGACGCGCTTGCGGGCCTGCTTCGCATTGCCCTCGGCGAGGTAGGCGTTCCAGGCTTCTGTATCGGTGGGTACGGGCCTCACGATGAACCTCCCCGTGGCTCCGGGATGATGTCGGCGAGCAGGAGCAGCCGGGGCCGGCTCGCTTCATCGAATCGTGCCAGGTACTCCTGTACGGGACTGTAGTCGCGGTGCCTGCCGAGGAGCCCGGCCAGATCGTCGAGTTGGTTGACGACTCGTACGGACCCGAGTGTGGGGCTGGTGGCGAGTAGGTCGGCGCCGACCGAGACCGCAGCGTCCAGATTGCCGCACTGGATGTGGGCACGGGCAAGCGCGATCCGACTGAAGGCCATCGAACGCGTGCGGCCCTCCTCGCGGAGCGCTACGGCCTGTTCAGCACATCGGAGGGCGTCGGAGTGCCGTCCCAGGTCGGCGAAGATCAGCGCGGAATCGCTGGCGAGAGTGGCGTGGTCGAACGGGCTCAACCACGGATGCGACTCGTCGGCCGGGGCTGCGAGAGCTGCTTGGGCGAGTTCGAGCGAGCGGATGGCGGGGCCGAACTGTCCGGCGGCGGCGAGGGCGCGGGCGCGCATGACATGCAGCCGGGCCACCAAGCTCGGCAGGTGAGGTCCCTGGCGGGCCAGATCGATGCCGATCGTGGCCCAGTACGAGGCCAGGGACGGATCGCCGTCATGCAGGGCCAGGTGGCTTGTACTGGCGGCGATGTGAGCGGCGAGCGGCAGGTCGCTCGCCGCTCGGGCCAGAGTGAATGCACGGGTGAAGTGGTGCGCGGCGAGGCGGTCGCGCCCCGAGTCGTGTGCCATCCACCCTGCCATCTCGGTGAGCGCGGAGGCGGTGGCGAACACCTGAGGGCTGCTGCCGATGTCGACCAGCCGCGGAGCCACGTTCGCGGACAGGTGCCGGACGACGGCGGAATAGAGCCGACCACCTCCGGTTTGCCGGTCGGCGACGCGGAAGGCTTCCACGGCGGAGAGGTCGTCGTCGGCCGCCGCGCATGGGGACACGGGAGCCGGCGGCCTGGCAGCGGAGGCTTGTGGCTCCCACGGCCGTCGGGCGAGACCCGACAGATGACCGGGGATGTGGAGCGCATCGGAGATCTGTTCGAACAATGCGAGTTTCTCCACGCGGGTCTTGCCGTTCATGTAGTCGTAGAGCCGGCCTTGGGTGATGTCGACGGTTGCGGCCAGCCGACGGGTACTGATGCCACGGGAGTTCAGGAGACGGAAGAGGGCTCCCATGTCGCGTGCCGCGCACGCCGCCAGGAAGCGCTGGTCGTCGAGGAGCCCCGCGATGACCTGGTGCGGGTTCGGTTGACGGTCCACTACTCGCTCCCTTGAACGCGTGATCCGATCGTACGGCCACAGAGAGTGTGCTGACCTCAACTTGGAGTCACTGGGTCGGAGTCCTTGGGGTGGTTCTGAAGGGGATTGGGTGAGCGCGAGCCGCTCGGCCCCCCGACCCGACTGAGGAGTGACCCGCGATGAGCCAGCCCGCCGAGGCGAAGCGTGCGACGACCGTCCAACATCTGCAGCTGTCGTTGGTTGGTCGGCCCGACCGGAGTCCCCTTCCGGCCCACGGCCCGCCTTCCCTACCTGCCGGAATCGGCTTCTGTGGCGCGTCGGTTGGTGCGGGAGAAGTTGGTGGAGTGGGAATTGGCGGAGCTGATCGACATGGGGGAGTCGATCGTCAGTGAGCTGGTCACGAACGCCACCAAGACCGGCTGCCTGACGAGGATGACCGTCACGATCCGCCGTGTCACCGACCGGACCGTCCGGGTGGCGGTGCGGGACGGGTCGCGGGTGATGCCGACGTTGATGGTGGCGGGGGAGGACGAGGAAGGGCATCGGGGGTTGGCTCTGGTCCACGAGCTGACGAAGGGGCGTTGGGGTGCAGTGGCGGAGCCGTTTGGGAAGGTGGTGCATGCCGATCTTGTGGTGAGTCGGCGGTGACGGGAGAGGGGAGCGCTGGGAATGACGACGAAGCCGATGCTGTATGTCGTGGTGTGTGCGGCGGGGGTGGCTGGTGGGGTGGGGGAGCTGATCTCGGCCGCGCAGGCGCAGGGGTGGGATGTGGGGGTGGTCGCGACTCCCCACGCCATCGGGTTCATTGACGTTGACGCGATCGCCGCGCAGACGGGGTATCCGATTCGCTCGGCCTGGCGGAAGCCGGGGGATCCTCGGCCGCTGCCGGATCCGGACGCCATCGTCGTGTCGCCTGCGACGTTCAACACGATCAACAAGTGGGTGGCGGGCATCTCGGACACGCTTGCGCTCGGGATTCTCTGCGAGTCCTACGGCTGGGGCATCCCGGTGGCCGTGCAGCCGTGCCTGAGTGCCGCGCAGGCTGCTCACCCCGCCTACGGCGAGAGCCTGGCGAAGCTGCGGCGGATGGGGGTGCGGGTCGCGGACTTCGTGCCGGGCTCGTACAACTGGACGCGGGCTCTGGAGCTGCTGCGGGACTGACAGGGTGGCTGGTCGGGGAGGGCGTTCCTGGCAGTGTGAGGGGTGGTTCGCGTCGGCTGGGCCGGGGTAGCGTCCGGGCAGGTCAGCGAGGGTGTGGGAGGTTTCCGGTGGCGGCGGTCAACGGCGAGGTGTCGTTCTGGTACGCGGCGGGCGGGGTGCCGCAGGCGGGGCCCGGGCTGCCGGGGGACAGGGACGTCGACGTGTGTGTCGTCGGGGGCGGGTACACCGGCCTGTGGACGGCGTACTACCTGAAGAAGGCCGACCCCTCGCTGCGGATCGCCCTGCTGGAACGGCGGTTCTGCGGCTACGGCGCCTCCGGGCGCAACGGTGGCTGGCTGTACAACGGCTTCGCGGGCCGTTCCGCCTTCGCCAAGCGGTACGGGCAGCAGCGTGCGGCGGCGATGCAGCGGGCGATGGACGATGCCGTCGGGGAGGTCGTCGATGTGGCGACGGCCGAGGGGATCGACGCGGATGTCGTGCGCGGCGGAGTCCTCGAAGTCGCCAGGAGCAAGCCGCAGTTGGAGCGCCTGCGGGCCTTCGTCGAGGCCGAGCGCGCGTACGGTGAGGGCCGCTTCGAGCTGCTGAGTGCCAGGGAGGCCACAGACCGCGTCACTGTCGCCGGCACCCTCGGCGGCTCGTGGACCCCGTACGGCGCCCGCATCCAGCCCGCGAAGCTCGTGCGCGGCCTGGCCCGGGTCGTCCGGGACCTCGGGGTGGAGGTGTACGAGGGCACGGCGGTCACTGCGATCCTGCCCGGCACCGCCTACCGGAAGCCGCGTGCCGTCACCCCGTTCGGCACCGTCACCGCCGATCGTGTGCTGCGCGCCACCGAGGGGTTCACCGCCGGGCTGCGCGGGGAGCGGCGCACATGGCTGCCGATGAACTCGGCGATGGTCGCCACCGAGCCGCTGCCTGCCGAGTTCTGGGCGGACGCGGGCTGGCAGGGCCGGGAGGTGCTGGGGGACTTCGCCCACGCGTACATGTACGCGCAGCGCACCGCCGACGACCGGATCGCGCTCGGCGGGCGCGGCGTGCCGTACCGGTTCGGCTCGCGGACGGATTCGGACGGCAGCACCCAGGTGGAGACGGTGGTCCAACTGCGCGCGATCCTGGACCGGTTCTTCCCGGTTGCCGCGCAGGCCCGGATCGATCACGCCTGGGCGGGTGTGCTCGGCGTCCCCCGGGATTGGTGCGCCACCGTGGAGCTGGACCGGGTGAGCGGGCTCGGCTGGGCGGGCGGGTACGTCGGCAGCGGGGTGACCACGACCAATCTGGCCGGGCGGACCCTGTGCGACCTGGTGCTGCGGCGTGACACCGAGCTGACCCGGCTGCCCTGGGTGGGCCACACGGTGCGGCGTTGGGAGCCGGAGCCGCTGCGCTGGCTGGGGGTGCACGCGATGTATGCCGCGTACCACGCCGCCGACCGGCAGGAGGCGTCCGGCCGGGCGACCACCTCGCCGATCGCCCGGGTCGCGGACCTGGTCTCCGGGCGGTAGCGGCGCGGGGGTCCGGACGCTACCGGCGCTGGGCCCCGGACGGTAGCGGCGCTGGGGTCCGGGCGCTGACGGCGCTGGGCCCCGGACGGTCCACGGTCGTTCGGACGCGCCGTCCAGCGGAATCGGCCCGTCCGCCGACGGTTTCATGCCCGTCCACCTGGCGGATCGGGCGGCAGAGCGGGATGTGAGGAGCGTCGTCGCCCCTCCGAGGCGAGGGGGTGGGGAGGCTATTAGCAGATCCGTGACGCCAGGTAGTTGATCTTGGGCGTCGCGTCGGCGATACCACTCGAATTGCGGACAGCGTTCGGCTGACAGGGCATATTGTGTACCCCGGCAAACTACTCCGATGGAAGTCAGTTTCCCGTCGCGGTCCGAAAACCATCTGCCGACCCCCGTCGACTGGGATAGCGTCGAAGGCGTCGGGGGGTCGACACCGATCCGGTGTATTCGAACGCTAGCTACCGGGCCGTAGAGGCCGATTGAGTCCTGGAGAAAAACGTGCGAAATTTCCCTTCGGAAAACCAGCCGGAGACACTCGACGATCTGCAGCTCGCGGTGGACTCGCTGGCCGCGTTTCCGTCCCGGAATGTGGCGGGCGGGTCGGTCGTGACCGAGCGGCTCGCGGCGGTAGCCGAGTTGTGCCGCTCGGTCGACGCGGTGCTCGACAGCCTGGTCGTCCAGGCTGCCGCGGAGGCCGCCGAGGAGGGGTGGACCGCGGCCCGGATGGCGGTCGAACACTCCGGGTACTATGCCAGGTTGCAGCGCGCGCTGCTCCCCGCCGGGGCCGGTGCCGGGCCGGCGCAGCAGTGAGCGCGGTGCACCTGGGCGCGCACGTGCTGGCCTGCCCCACCCGGTGGAGCGACGTCGACGAGAACGGGCACATCAACAACGCCCGGCTGGTCGGCTACATCCAGGAGGGGATTTACGACCTGTTCTGCCACCACGCGACCGCCGTCCGGGAATCGCTGTTCCCGTCCGGCTTCATTATCGCGCGGCACGAGATCGATTATCTGGAGCAGTTGCACCACCGCCCCGAGCCATTGTCGGTGCGGCTCACCGTGGAACGGCTCGGACGGAGTTCCGCGCATGTCGAGGTGAATGTCTGCCGGGACCCGCTCACCTTTATGCGGGCGCGGACCGTGGTGGTCGCGCGGGACCGCGAAACCGGCCGCTCGCGCACCCTGAACCCGGACGAGCGACGCTTTCTCTCGGCGTTTATGCCGGACACGGCGCGTGCCGAGGCCGCCCTGGCCACCCCGACGGCGACGGCGCCGGCGCAGCGGGTGTCGCCCGGGGCCGCCGCCGGCGCGGTCTCCTCCTCGCGCCGGCCGCGCAGGCGCTGCCGCGCCTCGGCGGGCTGAGAGCGGCCCCGGGCGCGGCGCGATCCCCGGGGCCGACGCCCCGGGCCGGCGGCGTGATCGACAACGGCGTCGATCCGCCAGACCGGATTTCCGGCGCCCGGCCGGTTGCCTGGTCGAGCCTGCGGGCAGTGGGCCGGTTCCCGAGGGCAAGGGGCCGGTTCCCGAGGGCAGCGGGCCGAGTTACGCTGAGCAGCACGGGCACCGGTACGTCCCACGGCGGTCACCAGCTGCGACCTCCCTCCCCGGCCCGGGGCGCAGAGCGCCGTCGGTCCTGCCGGATCCCGCCGACCGGAAGGAGGACGCGATGACCATCTCCTGGGAGGACTTCCTCGCCCGCGTCGTGGAGCGCGGCGAGTACCGGGGTGAGGCCGAGGCGGACCACGCCGCCCGGGTGGTGCTCGCCCTGCTCGGCGAGCACCTGGTGGGGTCCGAGCGGCTCGAACTCGCCGACGCGCTGCCCGTGACGTACGCCTCCCTGCTGCGCGACGCCAAGCCCGCGGCCGAGCCGCTGACCGCCGAGCGCTTCGTCCAGGGCGTGGTCGGGTGGATCGACGGGGCGACCACCACGACGGCGCAGTGGGACATCGGGGCGGTGCTGAGCACGCTGGCCGACCTGGTTCCGGGGGAGCTGATCGACCAGGTGATCGAGCAGCTCCCGGAGGGCTACGACCTGCTGTTCGGGCATCCCACACCGGCGTGAGCGGTCCGGCCGGCCCGCAACCTACCGCTGTCGGCCGCTACCGGCCGCAACCTGCCGCAGCCGACCGCTACCGGCCGCTATCCCGTGGTAGCCCGGAACAGCTCCGCGCCCGGGCCGGTCAGCCCGACCGGTCCGGCGCCCGGGCGCAGGTAGGCGGACGCCCCAGCAGGAAGGGCGAGTTCGGCTCCGTCGGGAGCGTGCAGCCGGGCATGCCCCGAGACGCAGAGCAGGATCTGCGGGGTGGGCAGTTCGATGCGGGTCGCGGTGGTGCCGGGGCGCAGCCGGGAGAGCATGAACTCCTCGGCGGGCGAAGGGAATTCCTCCTCGATGCCGCCATCGGCGGGGCGCGGTGCGAGGATGTCGGGCACCCCGGTGCGGAAGGACGTGACCGCCAGCAGTCCGTCGACGTCCACGTGCTTGGGGGTGAGCCCGCAGCGCAGCACGTTGTCCGAGTTGGCCATCAACTCGACTCCCAGGCCCCGGAGATAGGCGTGCGGCACCCCGGCGTCCAGGTAGAGCGCCTGCCCGCAGGCGAGCCGGACGTGGTTGAGCAGCAGCGCGGCGATCAGGCCGGGGTCGCCGGGGTACTGCCCGGCGACCCGGGCGTAGCCGGCGCAGGCCTCCGCGTACGGTCCCCCGGAGGCCGCGACCCGCTCCAAGGCCCTCGCGGTGAGCGAGAGTTGGGCGGCCGAGGGGCGGGCGGACGCCAGCGCGCTCCGCAGCAGCTCCGGCAGCACCTCGGAGGAAGGCCGTGCGCGTAGCGCCGCAGCCCACGGTGCCAGCAGCGGCACGTCGAGCGCGTCCAGCAGTCCGGCCGTGTCGGCAGCTGGACGGAAGCCGCAGAGCGCCTCGAACTCTCCGAGCGCGCAGAGCAGTTCGGGCTTGTGTCCACGGTCCTTGAACACCCGCTCCGGCGCGTCCGGCGGGACACCCCGGGCCTCCTCGGCCGCGTACCCGGCCTCGGCCTGCGCACGGTTCGGGTGGACCTGCAGGGAGAGCGCCCGGTCGGCGGCCAGCACCTTGAACAGGAACGGCAGCTCCGGGCCGAACCGCCGTATGGTGTCCGGCCCGAGCATGCCGTCCGGGTGCGCGCGGATCAGTTCGTCCAGCGGCTGCGGGCCGTCCGGTCCCAGGACGGACGACGGTGCCGACGGGTGCGCGCCCAGCCACAGTTCGGCCTGCGGGGTGCCGTCGGGCTCGGTGCCGGTGAGCGCGGGGATGGCGGTGGGCGAGTCCCAGGCGTACCGGCGGACCGGGTTGTGAAGCAGGGCGAAGGGAGGCCGCGTGAACGGAGGCAGTGTGGAGGGCGGCATGCGGGGGGCTCCGGGACGGTTCAGCGGCAGAGCGCGGCCGCGCCGATCAGCCCGGCGTCGGTGCCGAGTTCGGCGCGGCGCACGTCGAGGCCGCGGATGTAGGAGAGGGCCGCGTAGCGGTCCAGGTGGCGGGCGAGCGGGGCGAACAGCACGTCCCCGGCGGTGGCCACGCCGCCGCCGACGACGACGCGGTCGAGGTCGACCAGGGCGGCCGTGGCGGCGATGCCGGCGGCCAGGGCCTGGGCGGAGCGGTCGAAGGAGGCGAGCGCGACCGGGTCGCCCGCGGTGGCGGAGGCGGCGACGGCGCGGGCCGTCCGGTCGTCGCCCGGCGGCCGCCAGCCTTCGGCGAGCGCTCGGCGGGCGATCGCGGTGCCGCTGGCGAGGCCCTCCAGGCAGCCGCGCGAGCCGCACGGGCAGGGATCTCCGTCCAGGTCGACGGTGATGTGGCCGAGGTGCCCGGCGTTGCCGCTGGGGCCGGGCCGCACCACGCCGTCGAGCACCAGCCCGGCGCCGACGCCGGTCGACACCACCAGGCAGAGCGCGTTGGCGGCGCCCCGGGCCGCGCCCTGCCAGTGCTCGGCGGCGGCCATCGCGACGCCGTCGCCGGCGAGGCGCACGGGCAGTGCGCGCGCTGCCACCGCCGGGTGCGCGGCGACCTCGGCGACCAGCGGGAAACCGCGCCAGCCGGGGATGTTGACCGGGCTGACGGTGCCGGCGGCGAGGTCGACCGGACCGGCGCTGCCGATCCCGACGGCGGTCACGGCGGCCCAGTCGGCCGTCCCGGCGAGCTGGTCCAGCACCTTGTGCACGACGGCGAGCACGGCCGTGCCCGGTTCCGTCGCCGGGGTGGGCAGCTGGAGCCGGTGCCGCAGCCGTCCGTCGCCGTCGACCAGTGCTCCGGCGATCTTGGTGCCGCCGATGTCGACGGCGGCGAACAGCGGGGTGAGCGGCACGGTGGACTCCAGGAGGGTCGGGAGGGGCGGCGCCCCGGCCGGTGGGAGCCGGGGCGCCGCACAGCGTAGATCAGCCGCACAGCCCGGAGCAGCCGGACGGCGCAGAGCAGCCGCACAGCCCGGAGCAGCCGGACGGCGCAGAGCAGCCGCACTGCGCAGCGCAGCGCAGGGGCTAGCCGGCCGCCCGGAGCCGCAGGGTGACCAGCTCGAACGGGCGCAGCGCGAGCCGCACCGCGCCGTCCTCGACCGCCACCTCGCCGCGGGTGCCGTCCCAGGGCCGCTCCAGCAGGTCGCAGGGGACGGCGTCGGCCAACGGGAGGGAGGTGGTCAGCCGGCCCCGGGCGCGGCCGCCGCCCGCCTCGTAGACCCGGACGATCAGGTCCCCGCTGCGGTCGTCGGCGAGCTTGACCGCGCTCACCACGAGCGCGTCGTTGTCCAGCTCCACCAGCGGTGCGACCCGCTCGGCGCTGCCGGTGACCCGCCGCTCGGGCAGGCCGATCCGGTACCCCTCGCGGACGGCGTCGCCGATCGCCGCGCCCGGGACCAGGGCGTGCCGGAAGCGGTGCAGGCCCTGGTCGGTCTTCGGGTCGGGGAAGCGCGGGGCGCGCAGCAGCGAGAAGCGGACCGTGGTGGTGGTGCCGCCGTCGCCGGAGCGCACCGTGCGGGTGACGTCGTGGCCGTAGGTCGAGGCGGTGACCAGGGCGACGCCCCAGCCGGGCTCGTCGAGGTGGACGAAGCGGTGGTTGCAGGCCTCGAACTTGGCGGCGTCCCAACTGGTGTTGGTGTGGGTGGGCCGGTAGAGGTGGCCGAACTGGGTCTCGGCGGCGTAGCGCTCGGTGTGGATGTCCAGCGGGAACGCGGCCTTGAGGAACTTCTCGGTCTCGTGCCAGTCGACCAGGGTCTCGATGTCGAGGCGCTGCTCGCCCGCGCGCAGGGTCAGATCCTGGACGGCGGTGGACGAGCCGAAGGAACGCACGACCCGGACGGAGACCCGCTCGGCCGTCTCCGAGAGGACGGTGAGCGAGTCCACGCCGGTCAGGTCGGTGACGGTGTTGCGGTAGAACTGGTCGACGTCCCAGGCGTCCCACATGTTGGGGAAGTCGGGGTGCAACTGGAGCAGGTTGGCGCGGGTGCCGGGGGCGACGGACTCCCGACCGCTCGCCACCTCGACCACCGAGGCCACCAGGCCGTCCGCGTCCACCACGACGTCCAGCAGGCCGTTGCGCAGGAGGTAGCCGCCCTCGGGCCGCTCGACCACCGTGCAGCCGTCCACCGGCGGAGCCACCACGCCGGCCCCGCCCGCCGCGACGGTGGAGCGCGCGTGCGGCGCCGCGTTGAACACCAGCTCGCGTCCACCCGAGGGATCCCCGGCGAGGGCCCGCTGGGCCCGTCCGATCAGCTCCCCCAGCTCCCCGGCCAGCGTCGCGTACGTGGCCTCGGCCTCGCGGTGCACCCAGGCGATGGACGAGCCGGGCAGGATGTCGTGGAACTGGTGCAGCAGCACGGTCTTCCAGATCCGGTCCAGCTGCTCGTACGGGTACGCCGCTCCGGTGCGCAACGTGGCGGTGGTGCACCAGAGTTCGGCCTCGCGCAGCAGGTTCTCGCTGCGCCGGTTGCCCTGCTTGGTCTTGGCCTGGCTGGTCAGGGTGGCCCGGTGCAGCTCCAGGTAGAGCTCGCCGACCCAGACCGGCGGGTTCGGGTACTCGGCCTCGGCCTTGGCGAAGAACTCGGCGGGCTTCTCCCAGCGGACGGTGGCCGAGCCCTCCAGGTTCTTCATCCGGGCCGCCTTGGCGACCATCTCGCGGGTCGTGCCGCCGCCGCCGTCGCCCCAGCCGGTCGGTGCGAGCGAGTGCCTGGCCACCCCCTTGTCCTTGAAGTTCCTTGCCGCGTGGGCGATTTCGCTGCCCTTCATGGAGCAGTTGTAGGTGTCCACGGGCGGGAAGTGGGTGAAGATCCGGGTCCCGTCGATGCCCTCCCACAGGAAGGTGTGGTGCGGGAACTTGTTGACCTGGCTCCACGAGATCTTCTGCGTCAGCAGCCACTTGGAGCCGGCGTTGCGGATGATCTGCGGCAGGCCGCCGGTGAAGCCGAAGGTGTCCGGCAGCCAGGCCTCGTGGTTCTCCACCCCGAACTCGTCCAGGAAGAACCGCTTGCCGTGCACGAACTGCCGGGCCATCGCCTCCGAACCGGGCATGTTGGTGTCCGACTCCACCCACATGCCGCCGGCCGGGACGAACCGGCCCTCGGCCACCGCCTTCCGGACCCGCGCGTACACCTCGGGTCGGTGCTCCTTGATCCAGGCGAACTGCTGCGCCTGCGACATGGTGTAGAGGAAGTCCGGCTCGTCCTCCAACAGCGCGGTCATGTTGGCGGTGGTGCGGGCCACCTTGCGGACGGTCTCGCGCAGCGGCCACAGCCAGGCCGAGTCGATGTGCGCGTGGCCGATCGCGCTGATCCGGTGCGCGGACGGCGCGGCGGGCGCGGCCAGCACCCCTTCGAGCTGTGAACGGGCGGCCGCCGCCGTGCCGTTGACGTCCTGCAGGTCGACGGCGTCCAGGGCCCGGTCGATGGCGCGCAGCAGGTCCCAGCGGCGGGCGCTCTCCACCGGCAGCTCCGCCATCAGTTCGCCGAGCACCTCCAGGTCCAGCACCAGCTGCCAGACCGTCTCGTCGAAGACGGCGAGGTCCATCCGGGCCAGCTTGTACTGCGGCCGGTCGCCCGCCGTCTCCTGGTCGCCCAACTCCGTGGGCAGAAAGGGGTGGTAGTCCAGGATGACCGGGTTGGAAGCGGCCTCGACGTGCAGCAGCACCGGCTCGCCGCCGGCCGCCGGGGCGGCGATCCGCACCCACTGGTTCTGCGGGTTGAGGCCCTTCACCGGGGTGCCGTCGGGGCGGTAGACCAGGCCCTCGCACTGGAAGCCGGGCATGTTGGCGTCGAAGCCGAGGTCGATCAGCGCCTCGACGGTCCGGCCCGCCCAGGCCTCGGGCACCGTACCGGTCACGGTGATCCAGCTGGTGCCCCAGGGCGCGCCCCAGGCGTCGCCGACCGCGATCGGCGTGCGCGGCGCGGCCAGGCCCTCGGCGACCGGGACGGGCTCACCTGGCGCCGTCCAGATGCCGACCTCCAGCGGGATGGACTCGGGGTACACGGCCGGGCGGATGCGCTCGTCCAGGACGCGCTTGAGGCGGGACTCGACCAGGGTGCGGTCATCGTGCATGTCAGCGGGCTCCGTTGCGTGGCTGAGGGGTGCGTGGCAGTGATGCGTGGCTGCGTGATGCGTGACTGAGGGCTGCGTGACTGCGTGGTGTGTGGCTGAGGGTCGGACGGGAACGGGCTAGAGGGAAGATACGTCGTCGGGGTGGACCACCTCGGTGATACCGCGCGCGGCCAGGTGCTCGCGGTCCCCGGCGCGTTCGGCGAGGACGGCGGTCGGGCGGGCGCCCGCCTCGGCGAGGCGCATGAACGCCTCGTACACCGGGCCGCCGGGGCCGCAGGCCGAGCGTTTCGGGGAGGTGACCTCGTCGCCGGTGGTGACCACCACGGCGGTGCTGCGCGGCTTCGGGGGCTGCCAGGAGCGGCGGGCCTCGGCGGCGGCCTCGGCGAGCCGGGCGCCGGCCGGTTTGACCGTCCGGTCGGTGGTCAACAGGCCTAGGCTGTACTCGAGTTCGGGGAAGTCGGCGAGCGAGCGGTTCACGTCGTGCGAGCACCACCAGGTGACGCCCCACAGGTCCGGGCAGTCCAGGACGGCCTCGACGGTGGCGCCGGTGAAGCGCGCCGCGTCCTCGGGGCCGATGTGCGGGGCGGGCGCGCCGACCTCCTGCAGCCAGACCGGGCGGGCCGGGTCGTCCGCCCAGGCCTTGGACAGTTCGACCAGGTACGCGGCGTGCTGGGCGGTGGCGGTGGAGTGGGCGCCGTAGCGCTGGGCGGTGCCGTTGAACACCCAGGAGTGCACGGCGGTGGCGGCGCCGATCCGGGCCGAGTGCCAGGGCGTGAACGGGTGGTCGTCCAGGTACCAGGCGGCGTCGTACGAGGCGTGCAGGTGCAGCCGGCCGGGGGCGCCGGTCTCGCAGGCGTCGAGCATCCGGCGCAGCCAGGCCTCGGCCTCGGCGGGGGTGGCCCGGTCCGGGTCGGGGTGCGGGTCGCCGGAGAACTGGTTGATCTCGTTGCCGAGCGTCATCCCGAGGAAGTTGGGCCGTTCGCGCAGCGCCTCGGCGAGGGTGCGCAGGTAGGCGGCCTGGCCGTCGCCGACCTCGGGGTCGGTGAAGAGGTTGCGCCGGTGCCAGGTCCGGGTCCAGGCCGGCAGGAAGTCGAAGCTGGACAGGTGGCCCTGCAGGCCGTCCACCGCGACGTCCAGCCCGCGTTCGCCGGCCGCGTCCACCAGGGCGGTCAGCTGGTCGACGGCGCGCGGGCGGATCAGGGTGCGGTTGGGCTGGAACAGCGGCCACAGCGGGAAGACCCGGACGTGGTCCAGGCCGAGGGCGGCGATGGAGTCGAAGTCGGCGCGCACGGCGTCGAGGTCGAAGTCGAGCCAGTGGTGGAACCAGCCGACACTGGGGGTGTAGTTGACGCCGAAGCGGGGGGCGGTGGTCATCGGAGAGCTTCCTCGACTGGGTTCGGGGCGTACGGACGGTGGCGCTAGCCCTTGACGGCTCCCTCCTCGACGCCCTTGAAGAAGAAGCGCTGGCAGACGCCGAACACCACGACGATCGGCAGGAAGGCGATCATGGTGCCGGCCGCGATCAGCCGGGGGTTGGCGGAGAAGGTGCCGTTGAGGTACTGCAGCCCGACGGTGAGGGTGTACTTCTGCGGGTCGTTGAGCACGATCAGCGGCCAGAGGAAGTCGTCCCAGGCGCCGATGAAGGTGAAGATCACGATCACGCTGATCATGCCGCGCACGTTCGGCAGGCCGATGTGCCACAGCCGCTGCCAGACGTTGGCGCCGTCCACCAGCGCGGCCTGGTCCAGCTCGAGCGGGACGGCCGCGAAGGCGGTGCGCATCAGCAGCACGTTGAGCATCGCGATCGAGCCCGGCAGCGCGACGCCCGCCAGGGTGTCGGCCAGGCCGAGGCCGCGCACCAGCACGTACTGGGAGACGATGGTGACCTCGCCCGGCAGGACGAGCGTGGCGAGGAAGAGGCCGAGGACGAGCTTGGCGCCGCGGAAGCGCAGCCGGGCGAACGCGTAGCCGGCCAGGGTGCAGCCGACCACGTTGCCGGTGATGCAGACCGCGGCGACGATCACCGAGTTGAGCGCGTAGGTCCACACCGGGATGGTGTCGGCGACCTTGCCGTAGTTGCCGAGGGTGGGCTGCTCGGGCAGGAAGGTCGGGGTGCGGGTGAAGACGTCCTCGGCGGGGCCCTTGAGGGAGGTGGACAGCTGCCACAGGAACGGGCCGATGACCAGGAGCAGGACGAGCACCAGGAGCAGGTAGCGGGCGACGGTCCGGGCGGGGGAGGGGGTGTCGAAGCCCCGGGAGCCCTTGGCGGCCTTCATCGGGCGGGTGGTCACGGGTTCAGGCCGCCTTCCGGTTCAGGCGCATCAGGAACAGCATCGGGGCGAGGGTGACGACGAACAGCAGCAGGCTGAGCGCCGAGGCGTAGCCGAGGTGGCCGTTGAAGCCGCGGCTGTACATCTGGATCAGCATCACCACCGACATGTCCCGTCCGCCGGGGCCGCCCTGGCCGTTGGAGAGCACGTACAGCTCGGAGAAGACGCGCAGCGAGCTCACCGAGATCAGCGCGGAGATCAGGACCATGGTCGGCCGCACCCCGGGCAGGGTGACGTGCCAGAACCGGCTGACCGGCCCGGCGCCGTCCACGGCCGCCGCCTCGTGCAGCTCGCGCGGGACGTTGGCGAGGGCGGACAGGTAGATGACCATGTAGTAGCCGAGGCCCTTCCAGACGGTCAGGGCGATCGCGCTGAACAGCAGCAGCCAGCGGTCGGTCAGGAAGTCGACCGGGGAGTCGGCCAGTCCGGTCTGCTGGAGCACGCCGTTGACCAGCCCGCGATCGTTCAGCACCCAGCCCCAGATCAGCGCCACCACGACGGCGGAGGCGATCACCGGGGTGTAGAAGGCGGTCCGGAAGAAGGTGATGCCGGGGATCCTGCGCTGGACGAGCAGCGCGAGCAGCAGCGGCAGGATGGTCAGCAGGGGCAGGCAGACCAGCATGAAGACGATGCTGTTGAGCAGGGCGTCGGCGAGCTGCTCGTCGTCCAGCAGGCGGCCGTAGTTCTCCAGGCCGGTGAACTGCCCGCCGCCCAGCGGCTTGGCGTTGGTGAAGGACAGGATCACCGTGTTGACGGCCGGCCAGAGGTTGAAGACGGCCAGCCAGACTATCGCGGGCCCGGCGAGCAGCCAGGGGGTGAACCAACGCCGGTGGGTCATGCGGTTTGCCTTCCTGGAGCCTGGGCCTGCGGGCGGTGCGGGTCATTCCCGGGAGCGGCGGGTTGGGGGGGCGGGAGGGTACCCGGAACCCGCCGCTCGGCCGGTACGGTCGGGGCTGTTGGTCGGGGCTGTTGGTGGGTGACGCTGGTCGGGGCTGTGGTCGGTGACGTTGCGCGGGGCTGCTGGTCGGGGTCAGCCCTTGAGCAGCTTGTTGCACTGCTCGACGGCGGTGTCCAGCGCCTGCTTGGAGCTCGCGTCGCCGCTGATCGCGAGCGCGATCTGCTGGTTGACGATGGTGCTCATCGCGTCGTCGACCTGGACGGGCTGGATCAGCTTGGCCTTGGCGAGCGAGTTGAACGCGATCACCTTGGCGTCGCCCGCGTTGGTGCCGTCGCTCTTGCTGAAGAAGGGGTCGTCCGACGAGGCCTTGGTGGACGGGAAGATGCTGGTCAGGTGGGCGAAGGCGGCCTGGTTCTCGGCGCTGGTGACCCAGCGGGCGAGGGCGACCGCGGCGGCCGGGTTCTTGGTGCTCTTCGGGATGGACACGCCCTGGACGTACAGCGGAGGGGTGGCCAGTGCGGCGGACGGGACGACCTTCGGGGCGAGCGTCGGGTTGTCGGTGGCGAGGCTGGTGATGTAGTTGGCGCCGGCGGTGGTCCAGGCGGCGGTGCCGGCGTTGAACAGCTTGGTGTTGCCGGCGTAGGTGTTGGTCAGCACGTCCTTGGGGAGCAGGCCCTCCTTGAAGGCGTCGCGGTACCTGTCGAGCAGCGCGGCGGCCTCGGGGGTGTTGAAGGTGAAAGTCCTGCCGTCGTCGGACATGAGTTTCACGCCGGCGTTGTAGAGGTCGCCGAGGCCCGGCTTGCGGCTCATCAGGTAGGTCTGGCCGCCGGACTTCTCCTTCATCACCCGGGCCTGGGCGATCAGTTCGTCCAGACTGGTCGGGGGCTTCTTCGGGTCCAGGCCGTTCTTCGTGAGGAGTTCCGAACTCCAGTAGTTCACATCGGTGTTGAGGTACCAGGGGTAGCCGAAGGTGCCCGGGTGGCCGGCGAAGCGGTAGGCATCGACGCCGCCGGCGACGTACTCGTCGGCGAGCTTCGGGTCGGCCTTGGCGACGTCCAGCAGGAGGTCCTTCCGCGCGAGCGGGAGGGCGAAGTCGGGCGGCAGGTTCACCACGTCGGGCAGGGTGCCGGCGGCGGCCTGGCTGAGCACCTTGTCGGAGTAACCCTCGCCGGGCTGGTCGAGCCAGTCGACCTCGACGCCGGGGTACTTCTTCTTGAAACCGTCGATCACGCCCTGCATGTAGTCGGTGAACTTCGGCTTGAGCGCCCAGGTCTGCAGCGAGACCTTGCCCTTGACCTCGCCGGTGGCGGCCGCACTCGCCACGCTGTCGCTGTCCTTGGTGTCACCGGAGCCGAGTCCGCAGCCGGTGAGTGCGGCCGCGGTGAGGGCCGTAGTCGTCAGTGCCGCCCAGATTCTTCGCATGAGGGTCTCCCGGTCCTGGGGGTGGGTGGGGGATCGTGCTGAGCTCGGGGTGCTTCCCGGGGATGTTCCGGGGGTTCTCCGTCAACGGGGGTTTCTGTCAACGGGAGTTCCGTCGACAGGGGGTTGTGGCGAATCCCGGAACCTGACTCACTAACCAACTAAACCGGTCTAGCTATGCCAGGGACTATGCTCCCGCCTAAACTTGGCTGTCAAGAGAGGAGTCGGGTCCTGTGGGCAGACCGACGATCGCCGACATCGCCCGCCAGGCCGGTGTCTCCAAGGGCGCGGTGTCCTTCGCGCTCAACGGCCGCCCGGGCGTGAGCGAGGCGACCCGGGCCCGGATCCTGCGGGTCGCGGAGGAGATGAACTGGCGCCCGCACAGCGCCGCACGCGCCCTCGGCGGTGCCCGGGCCGACGCCGTCGGCCTGGTGATCGCCCGCCCCGCCCGCACCATCGGTGTCGAGCCGTTCTTCAGTCAGCTGCTCTCCGGCCTCCAGGCCGTGCTCTCGGCCAGCTCCGTCGCGCTGCACCTGATGGTCGTCGAGGACACCGCCGCCGAGATCGAGGTCTACCGCCGCTGGGCCTCCGAGCACCGCGTCGACGGCTTCATCGTGGTCGACCTGCAGGTCAAGGACCCGCGACTGCCGGTACTGGACGAGCTCGGGCTGCCCGCCGTCGTCCTCGGCGGGCCCGGCAAGGGCGGCAACCAGCTGCGGATCTGGGCCGACGACCGGGAGGCGATGCTCTCGATCGTCGACTACCTGGCCGCCATCGGGCACCGCCGGATCGCCCACCTCGCCGGGCTGCCGCACTTCCAGCACACCCAGCGGCGGATCCGTGCGCTGCGCGACGCCTCGCGCCGGCTCGGCCTGGAGGAAGCCGTGTCGGTGCCCACCGACTTCAGCGACGCCGAGGGCGCCGCCACCACCCGCACGCTGCTCTCCCGGGCCAGGCGTCCCACCGCGATCGTCTACGACAGCGACGTGATGGCCGTCGCCGGGCTCGGCGTGGCGGGCGAGATGGGTGTCGCGGTGCCCGGCGAGCTGTCCATTGTCTCCTTCGACGACTCGGTGCTCGCCCGGATCGTCCACCCGCCGCTGACCGCGCTCAGCCGGGACACCTTCGCGCTCGGCGAGCAGGTCGCCCGCAGCCTGCTGGCCGCCCTCGACGAGGCCGGGCCCGGGCGGGACCTGCAGATGCCGACGCCACGGCTGACCGTACGGGAGTCCACCTCGCCGCCCGGTCGTGCCGGCGAGTCCGCGGCGGGTTCCCTCGTCGAGTCCGCGGCCGGTTCGTCCGGCGAGTCCGAGGCCGCTTCCCTCGTCGAGTCCGAGGCCGGTTCCGTCGGCGATTCGCTCCCCGGAGTGGTTGCTGCGCGAGTCGTTGACAGCGGTTCTGAACCGGTTTAGCCTCGCAGCGCCGAGCGGCTCCCGCCCGGCGCGCTCCGCCGCACGCTGCCGCACTTCGTCCGGCTCCCGCTGCGCCCGTACGTCGAGCAACCGCCGCAGCGGCGACGACCCCCACCCGTTCCGGCGCCACGCGTTCCGCCGCCACCAGCTCCGGCGCCACCTGCTCCGGCTCTACCCGTTCCGGCGCCACCCGTTCCAGCACTGGCACGCCCGCATGCACCCGGCCCCCGTACGCGACGGCGGGCCCGCCCCCACCTCCTCCGCTCGATCGGAGCCACCGCATGTCACGACGCCTCCCCCTGCTGCTCAGCGCCGCCCTCGCGACGGCCGCGCTGACCGCCACCCCCTCGGCCTGGGCCGAGCCGAGACCGGTCGCGGCACCCGTCGGCACGGCCGGTTCGGCACCCGCCGGAACGCCAGGCTCGGCACCCGCCGCCACCGCCGGCCCGGGCAGCCAGCCCTTTGCCTCGTACTGGTACCCCAGCACCATCCTGAACTGGGACCCGGCCACCGACCCGGACGCCCGCTTCAACCGCTCCCGCGTCCCGCTGCAACCGCGCACCAGTGACCCGGCGCTCAAGGCGAACCCCAACGCCCGTACCGGCGAAGGGAAGATCGCCTCCCTGGTCTCCTTCGGCCCCACCTCCAACAACCCCTCCCAGGGCTCCGCCGACCCCAACTACTACGCCTTCGGCTACTGGCAGTACGTCGACAAGCTGGTGTTCTGGGGCGGCTCGGCCGGCGAGGGCCTGATCCTCGCCCCCAACCCGACCGTCATCGACGCCGCCCACCGCAACGGCGTCAAGGTCTACGGCACCGTCTTCTTCCCGCCCGGCGCGTACGGCGGCCAGATCCAGTGGGTGCGCGACTTCGTCCAGAAGTCCGGCAGCCGCTACCCCGTCGCCGACAAGCTCGCCCAGGCCGCGCAGTACTACGGCTTCGACGGCTGGTTCATCAACCAGGAGACCGGCGGCGGCGATTCGGCTCTCGCCGGCGAGCTGCAGAACCTGATGCAGTACACCAAGGCGCAGAGCGGCACCGAGTTCATGTGGTACGACGCGATGACCACCTCCGGTGCGGTCGACTGGCAGAACGCCCTGACCTCTGCCAACTCCCCGTTCCTGCAGGATGGTTCGAAGCGCACCTCGGACTCGATGTTCCTGAACTTCGACTGGTCCGCGAGCGGCCTGAACTCCTCCCGGACGCTGGCCCGGCAGCTCGGCCGCAGCGAGTACGACCTCTACTCCGGCATCGACACCGAGGCCAACGGCTACAACACGAGCGTGGACTGGAACACCCTCTTCCCGTCCGGCACACCGCACACCACCTCGCTCGGCCTCTACCGCCCGGAGTGGACCTGGAAGTCCGCCACCGACCGCGCCGACTTCTACGACAAGGACGCCCGCTACTGGGTCGGCGCCAACAACGACCCGTCCCGAACGGACCTTTCGTCGAGCTGGCCCGGCCTGGCCGGCTACGTCGCCGAATCCTCGCCGATCACCGCCAAGCCCTTCGTCACCAACTTCGACACCGGGCAGGGCGACTTCTACAACGCGGGCGGCACCCGGGTCGCCACCGGCGGCTGGAACAACCTCTCGCTCCAGGACGTCCCGCCCACCTACCGCTGGATGGTCGACTCCACCGGCAGCAGGCTGACCCCGTCCGTCGACTTCACCGACGCCTACCAGGGCGGCTCCTCGCTGCGGCTGACCGGCACCCTGGACGCCGCCAACACCGTCCGGCTGTACCAGGCCAAGCTGCCGGTCGCGGCGACCACCAAGCTGGACCTGGTGGTGAAGACCCCGGCCGCCGGGCCCACCAAGCTCAAGGCCGCCGTCACCTTCACCGACGCACCGAACAGCTTCACCACGATCGACGTCGGCGCGGACTCCGGGACCGGGTGGGAGCGCCACACCCTCGACCTCTCCCCGTACGCGGGCCGCACCATCGCCCAGATCGCGCTCCGGGTCGAGGGATCCGACCCCGCGTACGACCTTCGGGTCGGCCAAGTCGCCGTCTACGACGGCACGGTGGAGACCCCGGCGGCGCCGAGCGGCCTCACCGTCCTCGGCGCGAGCGACGTGACGCCGGGCTCCAGCCAGTCGCTGCGGCTGTCCTGGGCGGCGGCGCCCGGCAGCAACGTCCACCACTACGAGGTGTACCGGCGCAACGCGGACGGCACCCGGACCTTCCTCGGCGCCACGCCCAACGACGCGTACTTCGTCGGGCGCCTCGACCGGGCCGGCGGCGAAGCCGCCACCACACTGGACGTCGAGGCCGTGTCCACTACGTACGGGCGCTCGAACGCCGCGTCGGCGACGGTGAGTTGGACCAGCACGCCGCCGACCTCCACCAACCTGGCACGGAACCGCCCGGCCACCGCCTCCGGCCAGTGCAACGCCAACGAGACGCCGGCCAAGGCCGTCAACGGCAGTGTCAGCGGCGGCAACAGCGACAAGTGGTGCACTCTGAGCTCCGCCAAGTGGCTGGAGGTGGACCTCGGTTCGGCGAAGCACCTGTCCAAGTTCGTCGTCAAGCACGCGTCGGCGGGCGGCGAGAGCAGCTCGTACAACACCCGCGACTTCACCATCCAGGTCCGGTCCGGCACCAGCGATCCCTGGACGACGGTCGCCGCCGTCACGGGCAACACGGCCGGCACCACCACCCACCCGGTGACCACCACCGCCCGCTACGTCCGCCTGGTGGTCACCAAGCCCACCCAGACCACCGACCAGGCCGCCCGCATCTACGAGTTCGAGGCCTGGGGCGCGTAGTCCCGCGCCGCTCGCACCTGAGGAAAGGAAGCCCCCGTGCCGGTCACCATCACCGCCGTCGAGAGCACCGACCTGTTCGTCGGACCGGAGGACGCCCCGCGCCAGATCCTGCGTGTGACGACCGAGGGCCCGGCCGCCCGGATCACCGTCAGCGGCCCGGGCGTCCACGGCGAGGCGACCGGCACGGGACTGGTCGAAGTCCCCCTGGAGATCACCGCCGATGCCCGGCCGGGCGATCGGATCCCGGTCACCGTCCGGTCCGAAGACGCGGTCACGGAAGGGCGGTTGGACATCGCCGAGCCCGGCTGGACGATGTTCCTGGTCTCGCACTTCCACTACGACCCGGTCTGGTGGAACACCCAGGCCGCCTACACCTCCCCCTGGGAACTGCTCTCCGCCGACGCCACCACCCGGCCGCTCTGGGAGCGCAACGGCTTCGCGCTCGTCGACGCACACCTGGACCTCGCCCTGCGGGACCCGGTGTACAAGTTCGTGCTCGCCGAAGTCGACTACCTGAAGCCCTACTTCGACCAGCACCCGGAACGGCGTGAGACGCTGCGACTACTGCTGGAACGCGGCCAGGTCGAACTCGTCGGCGGCACCTACAACGAGCCGAACACCAACCTCACCGGCGCCGAGACCACCATCCGCAACATCGTCCACGGCATCGGCTACCAGCGCGACATCCTCGGCGGGGACCCCCGAACCGCCTGGCAACTCGACGTGTTCGGACACGACCCGCAGTTCCCCGGCCACCTCGCCGCAGCCGGTCTCACCGGCAGCGCCTGGGCACGCGGCCCGTTCCACCAGTGGGGCCCGATCCAGAAGAACTTCCGCGAGGCCAAGGACGACGCCCGGGTGATGCAGTTCCCGAGCGAGTTCGAATGGATCGCCCCCGGCGGCGAGGGTGTGCTCACCCACTACATGCCGCACCACTACTCGGCCGGCTGGTGGATGGACTCCTCGCCCGACCTCGCCACCGCCGAGGAAGCCGTCCACGAGCTGTACCGCAAGCTCAAGCCGGTCGGCGCGACGAAGAACCTGCTGCTGCCGGTCGGGACGGACTACACTCCGCCCAACAAGTGGGTCACCGAGATCCACCGCTCCTGGGCCGCCAAATACCTCTGGCCCCGGTTCGTCTGCGCCACCCCGCGCGACTTCCTCGACGCCGTCCGGGCCGAACTCGCCGCCACCGGACGGCGACCCAGCCCGCAAACCCGCGACATGAACCCGGTGTACACCGGCAAGGACGTCTCGTACATCGACACCAAGCAAGCCCAACGGGCCGGCGAGGTCGCGGCGGTGGACGCCGAGAAGCTCGCCACGCTCGCCGTCGTCCACGGACTCGGCCGCTACCCGGCCGCCGCGCTGGACAAGGTCTGGCGCCAACTCGCCTACGGCGCCCACCACGACGCGATCACCGGCTCCGAGTCCGACCAGGTGTACCTGGACCTGCTCGGCGGCTGGCGGGAGGCGTACGACCTGGCGAGCGGTGTACGGGACGCGGCGCTGGACGCGCTCACGGGCCGGATCTCCACGGCGGGGGCCGGTTCGGCGGTCGTGGTGACCAACACGCTGTCCTTCGACCGGACCGATCTCGTCTCGGTCGAACTGCCTTCCGGCGTACGGTCGGTGCGGGTGCTGGACGACCGGGGCGAGGCGGTGCCGAGCTTCGTCGACCGGGGGACGCTACGGTTCCTCGCCGAGGACGTGCCCGCCCTCGGCTGGCGCACCTGGCGACTGGCGGAAGGCACCGCCGAGGAGCCGTGGACGGCGACCGAAGGCCTGGGCATCGCCAACGGACGCTACCGGGTCACCGCCGACCCGGCACGCGGCGGCGGCCTCACCTCGGTCTGGGACCTGCGGCACGAAAGGGAGTTGCTCCAGGACGGCCGGATCGGCAACGAACTGCGCGTCTACGAGGAGTACCCGCAGCACCCCGACTTCGGCGAGGGCCCCTGGCATCTGGTGCCCAGCGGCCCGGTGGTCGGCTCCGGTGACGGCGCCGCGTCGGTCCGCCGGGAGACCGGGCCGCTCGGCGAACGCCTGGTGATCGAGGGCACGGTCTCCGCTCTTCGATACGAGCAGACCGTCACCCTGTGGCGCGGCCTCGACCGGGTCGACTGCCGCACCCGGATCGTGGACTACTCCGGCGCCGACCGGCTGCTGCGGCTGCGCTTCCCCGTGGACGTCCCCGGCGGGCTGCCCGTCAGCGAGGTCGCGGGGGCGGTCGTCGGGCGCGGCTTCGCCATGCCCGACGTGGACTCGGCGGAGGCGCCGTGGACCCTGGACAACCCGGCGAACACCTGGTTCGGGCTCGGCGCCACAGCGCGTGTCGACCTCGCGGACCCGGCCGGTACGGTCATCGGCTCCCGGGCCCTGGGTGTGGCGGAAGTCGTCGTGCCCACCTTGGACGACGCCGCCGACGCCCGCCCCCTGGTCGTCGCGCTCGCCCGGGTTGGTGTGACGGCCACCACCTCGGGCGCCGACTGGGCGCGGTACGGCTGGCTGGACGTGGACTCCAACCTGCCGGACTTCCGCATCGTCGTCGGCTCGCCCGAAGTCAACGACGCCGCACGCGAGTTGATGGCACAGGTGGGCGAGGAGTACGCGGCCGCCCTGAAGGCACACGGCGCGGTGTGGGTGCCGGCGCTGACCCCGCTCGCCGAGGTCTGGCGGCCGGACGCCGACCTGCGCGACCTGCGGGCCCTGCCCGCGCTGGTCGTCACCGACCTCGCGGCGCTGGCCGAGGACCTCGCCGACGCCCGGATCACCGCCGTCTGCCCGGCCGCTGTCTCCGATCAACTCGCGGACCACACCGTGGCATTGCTCAGCTTCGGCCTGCCCGGCTTCGCCGTCGACACCACGGGCGCACTGCACCTGTCCCTGATGCGGTCGTGCACCGGCTGGCCCTCGGGCATCTGGATCGACCCGCCCCGGCGCACCCTGCCCGACGGTGCATCCTTCCAACTCCAGCACTGGACCCACGAGTTCCGCTACGCGCTGGTCGGCGGGAACGGCGACTGGCGGGAGCAGACGCTGCCCGCGCACGGCCAGGAGTTCAACCACCCGCTGTACGCCCGCGTCACGGCCGCGCAGGAGGGCCCACTGCCGGCCACCCTGTCCTGGCTACGCGTCGAACCGCAGCGCGAGGTCCTGCTCGGCGCGCTCAAGCCGGCCGGGAACCCGATCGCGAAGGGATCGGCGGCGGAAAGCGGACCCGAACTGGCCGTCCGGCTGGTCGAGTCCACGGGCCTCGGGCGAACCGCCGCACTCGCGGGCGCGCTCGGGCTGGGCGACGTACGGCCCGCCGACCTGCTGGAACGGCCGCTCGCTTCCGCCACGTCGGGCCTGGACCTCGCGGGTTCGCAGATCGCCACCCTGCTGGCCGCCCCCGAGGTCTCCGCCTCGGCGGACGGCCCGGTCCTCGGCCCGGTCGCCGAACCCGCCCAGCCCGTCCACGCCCGCTACTGGCTGCACAACCGAGGCCCGGCACCGCTCGGCTACCTGCCGGTATCCGTCGGCGCCTCGCCCGGACTGCTGCGGACAGCAGGAGAGCCGGTGACGCTCTCGGTCGCCCTCTCCTCGCAGCTGCGGGACGCGGCGGTCGAGGGCACGGCCGTCGTCCTGCCGCCCGAAGGCTGGGCCACCAGCCTCGGCAGCCGCCCGTACCGACTGGAGGCGGGCGGCCACCTGCGCTTCCCGGTCACCCTCACCCCGCCCGCCGACGCCGAAGCCGGGCTGTACTTCGCGGCCGTCCGGATCGACCACGACGGCCAGCAGATCGAGGACGTGGTGACGATCGCCGTCGGCGACCTCCCCGCTCTCCTGCCCGTCCCCGGCGACACGCCCGAAGACTGGACCGCCGCCCAGGGCACCAAGGCGGCCTCGGGTCGGGACACCGGACTGAACGTGGAGGTCCCGCACCAGACCCTGCGCCTGAACCCGGGCGGCCACGCCACCCTCGGCCTCACGCTCACCAACCGCACGCGCGGTGAGATCAGGGGCGAGCTGCAACTGGTCTCGCCATGGGGCACCTGGGAGGCCATCGCCGACCCCGTACGCGGCTTCACCGTCCCGGCCGGTACGTCCACGGTGGTCGACTTCGCCATTGCCGTCCCCGAATCCGCGGACCCCGGCTCGTACTGGGCCCTCGCCAAGGTGATGTGGTTCGGCCGCTGCCAGTACGCACCGACCGTCGCCCTGGTGGTGGAAGCATGACCCTCGGCCTGCTCGACGGTCGGCCCCTCGCGCGCACCGGCCTCGATCAGCGGCTCGCCGTCCTCCGGAACGGCCCGCGCGCCACCGCCCTGCCGCAACCCGGAAGTTCGGAGGACCGGCAGCTGACCCGATGGGTCGCCCAGGTGCTGCTCACGGAGGCACTGTGCGAGGCGGTGGCCGCCGAACGCAACCTGCCCGTCGCCCTGTCCGGCCCCGCCCAGCTCGACCAACAAGCCGCCGTCGAACTCGGCTCCATCACGGCGGCCGCCTACGAGGGCAGCGCAGCCGTCCGGGCCGCCTATGTCTGGGTGACAGCCGACATCGAGCCCTCGGCCGAGGACATTGCCCACTACCGCACCATGACCACCCGAGCGCCAGTGGAACGCTGGCACCTCTCCCTCCCCGACGGCGAGTTGGAGGCCAACCCCGACACCCTGCCGACAGCTCTCGCCGAAGCCCTCCGCGCGGCCCCGGTCGGCGAGTGGGTCACCGCAGGCCCCTGGGCGGCTGCCCTCCTCTCCACCGTCATGCCATCGGAGACGCCCGACCCCACCCCCGCCCTCCGCGACGCCGCCCGCCGGGCCGCCTTCGTCCGCTGGCTCGACCGGGAACGCGCCCGACGCCTCACGCTCGTCGAAGGCCTCGAACACCCCGGCGACCCCGCCCAACCCGACAACCACCACCGTCACTGAGCGCGCCCCCGGGGAGGCGGCGACGCCGCCCCGGCCCGGGCGAGCCGACGGAAAACGGCGTGCGGTCGGTGGGGTGGCGCAGCTAGCTTGCCGAGGTAACACAAACCGGTCCGCATGGAGGAGAAGTGACGGTTCATCGGCCCGCAACTCCGCAGCAACTGCCGTCCGAATATCAAGAGTTCATCGATCGCGCCACCGCCGACGACGACGTGGTCGGGCTGATCCTCAAGGGGTCGCACGCGCACGAGGACATGCCCACCGAGCATTCCGACCACGACGTGTACGTCGTCCTCGCGGACCGGGCCACGACCGGACTGGCGGCCCTGGACGGCTATCGCTCCGCCGCGCTGGACGTGGTGGTGACCACGCTGGACGGGTTGCGCGCGTTCGGCGGCCTGGAGCGGTACGCCCTCGCCCGGGCCCGCGTCGTGCTGGACCGGACCGGCGGCGAGCTCGCTGCGATCATCGCGGCGAAGGGCCGGCTCGGTACGGAGGAGGCGCGTGCCGTCGCCGCCGCCCGGCTGGACGCCTACGTCAACTGGCTGTACCGCTCGGTCAAGAACGCCCGCGACGGCCTCGCCCTGCCGTCCCTCCTCGATGCTGCCGAGAGCATCGGCCACCTGCTGGAACTCCTGTTCGCGCTGGACCGGCGGCCACGCCCCTACAACAAGTACCTGTCCTGGGAACTGGAGCGGCACCCGCTGCCGGGCTGGGAGGGCCGCGTGCTGCTCGACACGATCGAGCGGATCCAGCGGACGGGCGACGTGTCCGCCCAACAGGGGCTGTTCGCGCAGGTCGAGGTGAGGGCCCGGGAAGCGGGCCACGCGGCGACGCTGGACGCGTGGGGCGACGACCTGACGCTGCTCCGGCCGTCCACGGGGCCCACCGCCCGGTCCCACACCGCCGTCACCCTGCCCGTCACCGTGCGGAACCTGCGCCACGAGGACCTGCCGACCTGCACCTGGTCCGGCTCGGCCACCCATCTGCGCTGCGTGGAACACGAGTTGGTGCGCGCGGCGGCCGGCGAGGTGGACTACCTGGCGGTCTGCACACCAGCCGACCTGCCGGTGGCGATCGGCGGCATCGACTACCAGGTCGCCGACGGCGCCGGCACCGTGTGGCAGCTCGGCGTCCACCCGGCACTCCAGTCCTGCGGCCTGGGCACACTGCTGATCCGCGCGGCCGAACAGCGGATCAGGGAGCGCGGCCTGACCCGCAGCGAACTCGCCGTCGAGGAGGACAACCCCCGGGCCCGCGCCCTGTACGAACGCCTCGGCTACGTCGCGTACGGCCGCGAACCCGACTCCTGGGACGAGGAGGCGCCGGACGGCACGATCCGCCGCTACGAGACGATGTGCGTCCTCATGCGACGGGAGCTGTGATCCCGCGAACCGGCGATCGGACAACCACCACCGCCACGGAGGCACGATCCCGTCGGCCCGCCGCGCTCGACCCATCGAACGCGGCGGGCCCTGGGCTACGGGGACTGGTCCTCGCGGCGACGGCGGTGCTCCCGCTCGACACGGTCGAGAGGTGCCCGAAGGGCGGGCGAGGTCAGGTGCAGGGCACGGTTGTCGCGGCCGTCGAGCATGTGGTTCAGCCAGCGTTCGTACCAGGCCAGGAAGTCGGTGGCCGAGGAGACGTTGGGGCCCCAGAATCCGTCGGCGTTTCCGGTGACGACCCGGCCGGTCAGCGGGCCGGTGATGCCGAGGAGAAGCAGGTCGCTGCACCCGGCTTCGATGATGTTCAGGAACAGGTCGCCTGGGCGTGCCGGAGGGTCTGCGCAGGTGAATCCCCGAGGCGATCCGGCCTTCTCCAGGGGATTCATCGTGAACAGCCGGCACGACCGCAGCGGCAGGAGACCGTAGGAGGGCGCGGCGCCGCTGCCGCCGATGGTGGTCAGGAAGTTACGGTAGGCGATGGGTAGCCGGATGCCGTGGTCGGCCTCGAACTCGGCCACACTGGCGGTGGGCAGTGGGGGAGCGAGGCGGAAACCGTGCTTCTCCTCGCCGAAGGAGTGGCTCCGGAGCGGGGCGTAGGGCACCTTGGCCAGCTTGCGTCGTATGCGGGTGACGCGGGAGTCCATGCGGATTCTTCTCTCTGGATCTCCCGCAATCTACCTGGTCGGGGAGACCCTCAGGTCGTGTAGTCCGCGTTGATCTTCACGTAGCCCTCGGTGAGGTCGCAGCCGTACACGGTGAACGTGCCGTCGGCGATGCCCAGGTCGACGCGGATGATCACCTCGTCGCCGCTCAGGTACCGGCCCGCCTGTTCGAGGAGTGCGTCGCTCGGCTCGTCGGGGTACATGGTGAGGTCGCCGAATCGGATGTGGACGGTGGCGGGGTCGATGTCGGTGTCGTCTTCGAGTTTGCCAATGGCCATGGCGATGCGGCCCCAGTTCGGGTCGGAGCCGTGGACGGCCGTCTTGACGAGCGGGGAGTTGACGACGGTCTTGCCGACGCGCTTGGCCTGCGCCGTGTCGCGGGCGCCGGTCACCTGGACCTCGATCAGTTTCGACGCGCCTTCGCCGTCCGAGGCGATGTCGCGGACGAGGTGCAGCGCACACTCGTACAGTGCCTGTTCGAAGGCAGCCGGGTCGACCGGGCCGGCGAGCCCGTTGGCGAAGATCGCGGCGGTGTCGCTGGTGGAGGTGTCGGTGTCGATGCTCAGCGCATTGAACGTCTTGTCCATCACGCGGCGGAAGAGGGCGTCGAGCTCGGCGGTGGGGATGTCCGCGTCGGTGAAGAAGAACGTCAGCAGGGTCGCCATGTTGGGTTCGATCATGCCGACGCCCTTGGCGATGCCGACGAGTACGGCGTCGCCGCAGCGCACGTGGACGTGCTTGGGGCGGGTGTCCGTCGTCATGATCGCCTTGGCGGCCGCCCGGTAGTCGGTCTCGGGGAACGGCCAGGTCATGGCGTCGAGTCCGGCACGGATGCTTTCCATGGGGTACGGGCGCCCGATCATGCCCGTGGAGCCGATGACGAGTTCGTCCGGCGAGACGCCGGCGATCTCGGCGACCCGGCGGCGTACTTCGGCGGCGTTCTCCGCCCCGGCCCGCCCGGTGGCGACGTTGGCGTTGCGGGCCAGGACGACCATTCCGCGGCTGTGGTGGAGTGCGGCTGCCTCGCGGCTGAGGATGACGCTCGGGCCGGCGAACCGCGACCGGGTGAAGACGGCCGCCGATCGGCACGGCACTTCGGAGATGACCGCCGCGAAGTCGTCCTCGACGTCCTTGAGGCCGAGGTTCGCCGTGACGGCCCGGAAGCCGCGGGGTGCCACAGGCTGCATGGCTGATTCCTCCCTGGGTGATCGCGAATAGATTTGCAAAGTATTGAATACATCAGCCATCAAGGTGTGGTCAATTCAGCCGCCGAGGTCGGTGCATGGTGCATGAATATGCAGGCGATGCGGTGAGGTGAGTCGTTACTTGACCAGCCGGAAGCCCGGCCGCCAGGCCCAGGCCCGCAGGAACTCGGCCGTCACCAGCGCGGTGTCCCACCCGTCGTCGGCGATCCCCAGCAGCCCGGGGAGCCCGGCGATCACCGCCTCCTGCCCGGGCGCCAGCTCGGCCTTGCCGACACCGCCGGTGACGTCCAGGACGGCGGCGGTCAGCAGGGCCGTCGCGATGTGGTCGATCGGGCGATTGCAGGCGGCGCTGACGTTGACGGCCTGCACCGGTCGGAACCCCAGGAGGGCCTCGATCTCGTCCTCCTCCTCGTGCTCGGCTTCGAAGACGGACTCGTCACCGACCCCCGCTCCCATCAGGTAGACGTCGAACGGCCGACGCCAGTCCTCGCGCTGCGGGTTGAACCCCACCAGCGCCGCGAGCCGATCGTCCGCCGGCTGCCCACCGAGCAGCGGCAGCGGGTTCGGCTGTCGCCAGTCCGCGTCCCGGGTGTCCTCGACACCCAGCCGTTCCGCGGGCACGTTGACGTCGTAGCAACCGGGGCGCTTCTCCTCGAAGCGGCAGGAGAGCCCCACCACCAGCTCACGGAACTCCCGCAGCACAGTGGGGGAGAGGGGCTCCGCGAGATCGATCACCAACGTCGGTCCGGACATGCCGGGAGCCTAGTCACCGGCTTGATGCCCCGCGTGAACGACCTCACCCGTTGTCCGGTCGCCGCGAGGCCGCCAGAGAGGCCGCCTGGGTGTCCGTCTGGCCGGGGGGTACGGTGCTCCGTGGATCCAACGGGCTGGTCGGGGCGCGCATGTCGTTCAGGAGGTGACGCGACAAAGAGCGCCCAGACATTCAGGATCACGGCCAGGACTGTCGGGATCCCAATCCGGATCCGGCGCTGTATCTGCTCCTGTCTTCTGGCCTCGTTAAGGGCGGCGCCTGCTTCCATGCCGCCCTGGCTGACCAGTTTCCTGCCTCTTGGTCACATCCGCGTCCCGGACTCGGTCGTCACCGAATTCGGCGCGTTCGCGCAGAAATTGCTGCTCTGGGGCCGTTGGAAGGAGGAGCCGGCAGTGGGCTGAGTTCCCCTATTGCTCTGCGTCCGGGCCGGGGGTGTCGGTCCGCTGCCAGATCAGCTTGATCACGAAGTTGCCCTCGGCCGCCGTCTTGGCGATGACCGCGCCCGCCTCGGCGTTGATCTTCACACCGAGTTCCACCTCCACGCTGCTCGGCGGACTGGGCAGCGTGGTCAGCCGGTCCAGCAGGGCTGCGGCCGCGCCCCGGACCTGGTCGAAGCTCTCGGTGAGGGTCCGGGTGGCGGTCCCGACGATCTCGCCCGGCCGGGCGGCGCGCACGATGCCCGAGGCGGCGGTGTCGACCTCCAGTACCACCTGCCCAGCGGTGTCCGAGCCGCCCAGGGGTACCCGGATGAGCTGGGTCGCGTCAGCCATGCTTCTCCTTCTTCCACGTGCACAACGATCCCCGGTAGGCACCGGGAGGCAGCTTCTTCGAGGCGGTGGACGGCAGTGTCTCGTCACCCATGACCCGGCACAGCTCGGACAGCCAGTGCTCGGCCTCGGCGACGGAGGGAACCTTTTCGGTGTTCTGGCGCCGAGCGGGAAGTCTGCGCACCGGATCACCGCCCGTCGGGCCCACGACGGCGATCACCCCCATGTCGGCCATGATCACGGACAGCGCCTCGTCCGAGCCGAGGAGGTCCGCCGTCCACTCGCCGGGCAGCGGGACGAAGGGGACGTCACCGGACAGCTCCCCATCTGGCGTCCCGAAGACCACTATGCGCGAACTCCTGGCCGGCACCGCGACGCCGGTCACCGTCACCTGCTGAGCGGTCGTGCTGTCACTCAGGACCTTGCCGCTCGGAAGTTCCTGGACCACCAGCCGGTGGCTCACCGCCAGGTCGGTCTGCCGTGTCTCGACGACCGCCAGCCGACTCAGGTCCGGGCTCACGTCCACATGGAGCGTCATCGTGTCCGTGCCGCTCCAGTGGAACAGCTCCCGCGCGACCGGGACTTCGCCGCGCAGGTCCCACAGTTTCACCGACGCGGTGCCCGATCCGCTCAGCGCGGAGGCGTCCATGAGGGTGAGCATGCTGTCCCCGCCGGGACCCAGCCAGATTTGGTCGACGGGCTCCGCGACGGTGGGCATCACCTTCCTGATCCGACCGTCGGCCGTGTCCCAGAGGACGAGCCGGCCTCCCCTGCCGTAGAGGCCCGTCTGCCCCAGCAGCGCCGATCCGTCGGGGGCGAAGGAGAGCCGCGCGTACTGCGTCGGCATGGCCGCCCCCGGCAGGTCGGAGAGGTCGGGGAGCTTGGGCAGTTCCAGGCCGGGAACGCTCGGCAGGGAGTTCGGGTCCGGGAACGGGTCGCCCTCCCGGGGGCGATCCAGCTCCCGGACCTTCCCGGTCCGTACGTCGTACAGGGCCGCCGGCAGCCCGCGGGGGTCCGGCAGCGCCGTCGGAGCCTCCTCGACAGACACGGGAATGGTCGGCCGTCCCATGGCCACCAGGGAACCGTCCGGGCTCACCGCCGTGACACCCGCCGGCTGATCGGTCGGATCCCGGTGCACCCCGGAAGCGTCGACACGGACGACCACGATCGTGCCGTCGGCGGCCCGCGCCGCGATCACCCGGCCTTCGGAGTCGGCGATCGCCGAAGCGGTCGGCTTCCCCAGCGGGTCGGTCAGGAGCGAGTCGACGCTGCCGTACCGGGGGGCGATCAGGTCGGCGAAGCCGTACCGGGCGTACATCTCGCCGAGCCGCGTTCGGGTCTGCTCGGTGTCCTGGGTGCGGTAGGCCCGCAGCGCCAGCAGCAACGCGGTGTACGAGAAGCCCGTGTCCTGCGCGTCGCGCATCTGCTCGGCGTCCCGCGACTGCTGGACCAGCACCTGCGAGGCGGTGGTGGCCGCGTCCTGGCTGATGTCGTTCCGCCACGCCCAGGCGCCCAGGCCCGTGACGAGACTGAGCGCGACGGCGAGCGAGATGAGGGTGCGCCGGCGGCGGCGTGAGCCGCGGGCACTGGCTTCGACGAACTCCACTTCGTCGGGGCGCAGTTCGTCCCGACGACGGGTGAGCCAGTCCCGGGCGTCACGCAGCTCGGCCCCCCGCAGCAGGCGACGGCCGGAGCGATCGTCCCCCTTCCAGAGCGCGACCCGCCGCCGCAGGTCCTCCTGCCAGACCCGGAAGTCGCGGTCCGCGGCGAAGAAGTCGCGCAGCCGGCCCCAGTGCGTCAGCAGCACCTCGTGGGCCAGTTCGATGGTCTCCTCGGGCGGCCCGTCGGCCGGACGGAACTCCTCACCGGGAACGATCAGCCGAGTGGTCAGCAGGCGCTGGGCGATCCGCCACTGCCCGGCACTCAGCTCGGAGCGGGCGACGGTGCGGCGGGTGGGTGCCGTGCCGTCGCCGCCGGGGTGGACGAGCTGGACGAGCAGCCCGCGGGCCGCCAGGTGCTCCTCCTCGGTCAGGCTGCCGGTCCAGATCTGCTCCGCGTGGGTCACCAGCGCGTCGCTGACCCTGCCGAGTGCCTCGTACGCGGCATGGCCGATGACGCCCCGGTGCTGGCGCTCCCAGAGCTTGGTGAGGGCGAACTCCAGCAACGGCAGGCGGCCCGGATCGCTCCCGAGGTCACCCAGGATCCGGTCCACCAGCCCCGGCTCGTACGCCACGCCGGTGTGCTCCAGGGGCCGGACGACGGCCGCGCGGAGCTCGACGTCGGTCATGGCACCCACCGTGACCAGGCGCTCCCCGCTGAGCAACGGGGCCAGCCCCGGGTGGGTGAGGGCGGCGGTAAGGAAGTCGCTGCGCAGGGTCGTCACCACGCGCAGCCGGGCCCCGGGAAGCAGGGCGGCGCCGAGCGCGGACGCCAGGGCGTCCACGTCCGCGCGCTCCGTGCCGATGAGGACCTCCTCGAACTGGTCGGCGACCAGCAGCAGCCGGTCCTTGCGCTGCCGGGCGAGTATCCGGTCGACGATCGCCGGCAGCTGGCCGTCACGCAACAGATCGGTGAGCCCGGGGAGTTCGGCCAGGCGGGCGGTCTCGGTCAGGTCGGGTTCGAGCCGGGGGAGCAGCGCCAGCGCCAGGGCGGCGAGCGGGCTGCGGCCCAGCTGCCCCGGGCGGAAAACGACGATCTCCAGATCCTCGCGGTCCCGCAGCCTCGGCAGCACACCGGCGTACAGCAACGACGACTTTCCGCAGCCCGACGGGCCGACCAGGTTGATCGTCGGTGCCCAGCCGAGCAGGTCGGCGATCCGGCGGGCGGGCTCCTCCCTGCCGTGGAACAGACCGGCGTGGCGCTCCTCGAAGGGTTCCAGCGACCGGAACGGGCAGGCAGGCAGCGCTGCTTCGCCGAGAGCAGGCCAGCTCCCGCGCAGGGTCTCGGTCGGGATCAGGTACGCCGTGCGCACGTCCGGTCTGCTGTCGGCCGCCACGACCATCCCGACCACGCCGCCCTCGGTGACGTCCCACACCGGCGCACCGGAGAACCCGGACTCCACCCGGTGCTCGCTGGCCGGGTCGGTGTCGTACTGGAACCACCCGGCGCCGGTGCGGCCGCGCAACCAGCCGACGCTCCAGGCGCCGTCGTCATGGGTGTCCGGGAATCCGAAGGTGCGCACTCGGCGGTCCGGACCTGCCACGTGCTCCACCAGCCTGCCCACAGTCGCCTTGGCGGGCGCGGGGGAGAGGAGCCGCAGAACCGCGACGTCCCCGGACCCGTCCGGCCGGATCGGGGTCCACGAGCCGATCTCCACCGCGATCCGCCGGCCGGGCGCGGCCAGCGGGAAGTCGATCTCCAATCGCCCGACCGGCGGATCCGCCGCATCGGACGGTACGCCGAGTGCCTTGGCGACCACGTGCGCACAGGTGATCACCTCGCGCTGCCCGGCGAGGAACCCGGCCCCCTCCGGTCGGCCGTCCGGGCCGAGGATCCTCACGACCGAGGCGTCACTCGGTGCCGCGCTGCCTGATCCCATCAGCCTCACCCCCCGACCGGAAATTCTTACAGAACGTCAGATCAGTTGTCAGTATGAGGTGTTGACCGAGTTTTGACACTTGCTTTGTGCGCAAGGGGAGGGCCATGGGTCCGCGGGCCGGGGCGTCCGCCGGAGACTGGGCGAAACCGGGCGGACGGAGACCAGTACCGTGCGAGCCAATGTGACATCGAACCTGCGCGTGCCGGAGGTGGCCTCGGTCGAGCGGCACGGCTCGCAGGTGGTGGTCACCGGCACCGGCAACCTGGTGTACGCGGTCGCCTCGGCCCTGGCCCGCCACCGGATCGTGGCGGTGGACCTGCGGGCCGAACCGGCCGGGCTGGAGGACGCGTTCCTCGCGCTGACCGGGCGCCGGTTCGACCACCCCGGCCGATGACCCATGAGCACCTCGAACCGACTGAAGGAGCTGTTCGTCAGCGAGGCCAGCGTGAAGACGCACCTGCTGCGCATCTACGACAAGCTCGGGGTGCGCGACCGGGCGGGGGCGGTCGGCGAGGCGTTCCGGCGCGGTCTGGTGACCTGAGCCGGGACGCCTGCGGTGGTCCTCACCGGTGGCCTTCGCCCGCGGACAGGATCCGGCGCAGGGCGCTGAGCAGCTGCGCGCCGTCGGCGGCGGTGGGCCGGTGCGGGGCCCGCCAGGCGATGTGGCCGTCTGGGCGGACGAGGATCGCTTCGGTCGGCGAGTCGTTCCCGAGGAGCGCCGTCGGCAGCGGACGGACGGCGACGGGCAGGCCGGCCGCCGCGGCGGTGTCCGCCTGCCACTGCAAGGCAGTCTCCGTGGGGGTGCCAGCAGGGTGAAGCCTGGCCCGACCAGGTCCAGGGTAGACGCGGGCCCGGGCGGGCCGGCGAGCCGCAGGTGGAGGAGCCGGGTGCCGGGCACGCCGTCCGGGTGCTCGCGCTCGGGGTCCAGCGGAGGGCGGGCGAGGGCCTGTGGGTCGACTGCCGAGTCGACTGTCGGGTCGGCTGTCGGATCGGCTGTCGGGTCGCTCGGGACCGCCGTCGAGCGGTAGGCCGCTGTCAGCAGCAGCTCGTCCGCGCACGGTAGTCGGTGGGGGTGACGCCGACGCGGGCGGTGAAGTGGCGGCGGAGGTTGGAGGCGCTGCCGAGGCCGCTGCGCTCGCCGATCTGCTCCACGGGCAGGTCGGTGGCTTCGAGGAGCGATTGGGCGTGGGCGAGGCGCTGGTTGAGGAGCCACTGGAGCGGGGTGGTGCCGGTGGCGGCCTGGAGGCGGCGGAAGAAGGTGCGTGGACTCATCCTGGCCCGGTGTGCCAACTCACCTGTGGTGATCGGGCGTTCGAGGTTCTTGGTGGCCCAGGAGAGGACGGGGGCGAGGCTGTCGTCGTCGGCCACGGGTACCGCGAGGTCGACGAACTGGGCTTGCCCGCCCGGGCGGTGGGCGGGTACCACCAGTTTGCGCGCCAGCTGGTTGGCGACGTGGGCGCCGAGGTCGCGCCGGACGAGGTGCAGGCACAGGTCGAGTCCGGCGGCGACGCCGGCGCTGGTGAGTACGTCGCCGTCGTCGACGTAGAGCACGCCGTCGTCTACGGTGACGGCCGGGTACCGGCGGGCCAGGTCGGCGGTGTGGGACCAGTGTGCGGTGGCTCGGCGACCGTCCAGCAGACCGGCTTCGGCGAGCGCGAAGGAGCCAGTGCACAGGGACACCATCCGCGCCCCGGCCCGGGCGGCGCGTCGGAGTTCGGCCACCAGCGCGGGCGGCAGCTCGCGCTCGCCGGTCACACAGCTGTCCGGGACGGAGGTGACGATCACGGTGTCGGCCCCGGCGAGCGCGTCCCAGCCGTACTCGGCGCGCAGGGAGAAGCCGAAGCCGCCGGGAGTGCGGGGCGGCGCCGGGGCGTCCGGCGTCTCGGCGCACAGGCGTAGTTCGTACCAGCGCTCGGCGAGGCCCGAGAGCTGGCCGACTGGGCCGCCGGGATCGGCCTGACCTACCTGGACGGCGCGATCATGATCACCCTCCCGGTATCGGAAGCCCGGATGTAACGGTGCTCTACAGCGGTGCACCGGACGTCCTGACCCGCCACCGCTCGACGCTCGCCGCCCTCGGCGAGCCGGTGGAGCTCGGCCCGGACGCCGGGATCGCCGGACTGTACGACACGGCGCTGCTCGGCCTGATGTGGTCCGCCCTGAGCGGCTGGCTGCACGGCGTCGCGCTGGTCGGCGCGGACGGCGTCAGGGCGGCCGAGTTCACGCCGGTGGCCACCCGCTGGCTGTCCGGCGCGGTGGCTGGGTTCATCGACCGCTACGCGGCGCACGCCGACGCCCGCAACTACCCGGGCGACGACGCCAGCCTGGACATCCACCTGGCCGCGATGGAGCACCTGCTGCGTGCGAGCCGGGCACGCGGCGTCGACACCGCCCTGCCGGAGGTCTTCGCCAGCCAGGCCCGCCAGGCCATCGCCGCCGGCCACGGGGCCGACAGCTACGCGCGCCTGATCGAGGTGATCGAGCGGTGAGCGCCCCTTCCACTGCTCCGATGTCCACCACACCCTCACATTCCCTTGCCTCGCTTTTCTCTCGGCCCGACTGGCCCAACTGGCCCGCGCTGGTGGTCGAGGCCGCCGCAGCGACCACCGGCATCCTCGAACGGGCGGCCGACGCCGATTGGTCCCGCCGCCTCGCCGGAAGCGACTGGACCGCCAGGGCCACGCTGGACCACCTCGCCCTCGGCGGGCTGGGCTACGTCGGCCTGCTGACCGCCCGCCCCACCGACCGCTACATCACTCTGTTCGGTTCGCTGGACCCCGTTGCCCTGATCGCCCACTGCCTGGAGGGCCTGCGCATCGCCGCCGGCCTGCTCGCCGCCACCCTGCGCGACACCCCGCCGGACGCCAGGGCCTGGCACCCGTGGGGCGCATCGGACGGTCCCGGGCTTCGCGGCCATGGGGGTGGTCGAACCCCTGGTCCACGGCTGGGACCTGGCCGGGGCCTTCGGGCTCGGCTGGCAGCCACCCGAGCACCTCGCGGGCTCGGCCGTGGCCGGCTGTTCCCGGAGGCGCCGACCGGCCACGGCCGTGCCGACACCCTGCTGTGGTGCACCGGCCGTACCGCCCTCCCGGGCCACCCGCGCCTGCCGGCCGACGGGTGGACCTGGGACGGCCGGGTGCGCTGAGCCCCGGACGCCAGCTGATCGACGGCGGCGGCCGCTTCGACCCCGGTGTAGCGCGGGGCCTTCGGCGCAGGGTGCGGTGGGTGTAGCCGGCGCCCACGGGCGAGGGAATGACGGCGATCGACGAGGGCGCGGACGAGGACGCGGTGGCGGGCACGGCAGTCATGGCAGGACCTCCTTCGGGCCACCCGGTGGCGGCCTCCGATGTCCCTCAGCGTGCCACCCCACCACGGCCGCCCGGCAGTTGCCGATCGGCACATTTCCGCAGCCTGCGGGCCGGTGAAGGGTGCCGATCGGCAGGGCCCCGGACCGTCCATACCTGGTCGGCCGCGCGCATGACCCGGCCCCGGCCGCCCTGCGGGGGTGCGGGCGACCGGGGCCGGGGGTTCAGGGGGGACGCGTCAGCGTCGGTGCTGCGTGAGTGCTGCGTCGGTGCTGCGTCAGCGTGCTGCGTCAGTGCTGCAGGATCTCGGCCAGGTAGCCGCCGCAGCCGTTGGTGGTGTACATCGAGGAGACCCACCACCCGCCCGGGAGCGCCGAGTTGGCGCACACGTTGATGCCGTTGAAGAGGTTGTTGGTGATGATCTCGCCCAGGTGCCCGCCGCAGCCGTTGGTCTGGTACGCGGAGGTGATCACGTAGCCGGGCGGGATCGGCGAGTCACCACAGGTGTTGATGCCCGGGAACGGCACGTTGATGACCTCGCCCAGGTGCCCGCCGCAGCTGTTGGTCTGGTACTCGGAGGTGATCACCCAGCCCGCCGGGACGGTGGAGTCGGCGCAGACGTTGATGCCGGGGAAGAGCTCGTTGCTGATGTACCCGCCCATGCGGCCGCCGCAGCTGTTCGTCTGCTGCTCGGAGAGGATCACGTAGCCCGGCGGGATGGGGGAGTCCATACAGATGCCCATGCGCGAGGCGGCGATGCTGATCACGGCGACGAGGTGGCCGCCGCAGCCGTTGCCGGTCGACTCCGAGGTGATCACGTAACCGGCCGGGATCGGGGAGTCGCCGCAGATGTTGACGCCGTTGTACGGCGGCTGGACGGTGAGTTCCAGGTAGCCGCCGCAGCTGTTGCTCGTGCGCTCGGCGGTGATCACCTGGCCGGGCGGGACGGGCGAGTTGCCGCAGATCGTGGCGGCCGAGGCGGGAGCGGCGAACGCCACGAGCCCGCCCGCGAGGACGGCCAGTACGGCGACGACGCGCCCGAGCCAGTGTGCGATGGGTTTCATGCGGTCTCCCGGAGGGGTGGACGGTTTCCCGGAGGGTGGACGGGTTCCCGAAGGGGTGGACGGTTGGTCAGCCGGGTCAGCCGGGTCAGCCGGGTCGGCTGGTTCGGGTGGACGGGGTTGGTGGTGCACCTGTGAGTCCGGCGGTCCCGGTGCGCCCACCACACTGGCGGGCCGGTCGGTCGTGGCCAACACCATCGGGACTCGGACAAACAATTACGGAAAACGATCAACTCCTGGTCGCCAAGCGAGACGGTGCGGACAATCTCGTTCGGACAATCAATCGGCGCGAAGTCGCAGCACGGGGGAGGGCGCGGGTGGGCCGCAGACAACGGAGCCTGGACCCCGACGCGGGGCCGGTCGCGGAGTTCGCCCTGCGGCTGCGCACCCTGCGCGAGCGGGCCGGCACCCCGACCTTCGCCGCCATGAGCCGACGGGTCCACCGCTCGACGACGGTCCTCTCGGAGGCCGCCGGTGGGGTCGATCTGCCGACCTGGGCCACGGTCGAGGCGTTCCTGGAAGCCTGCGGCGAGACCGACACCGGGCCGTGGCGCGAGCACTGGGAGCGCGCCCGCGACGCACTGGGGGAGCCCGTGCCCCCGTCCGACAGCCCTCCGGACGGACCGCCCGACAGCCCGGCAAGCAGCCGGCCCGACAGCCCTCCGGACGGCCCGCCCGACAGCCCGCCCGACGGTCCGGCCACCGTACGGCCGTACCGATCCGCGCGCCCTGCCCCGTTACCGTCCGCCCCGCGCTGGTGGTCCTCGCGCCCCGCCACCGCGGCCGCCGCACTCGTCGTCGGCCTCACCGCCGGTCTGCTGGCGGGCTTCCAGCTCCCGCGCGGCACCCCGTCGGCCACGGCCGACCCGCAGTCCACGCCGTCCCGGGCGCTGCCGACCGTCGTGGTCGTCCCGCCGCCGGTACCCCCGCCCTGGCCGGCCGCCGGCTCCGGCTGCGACGCCCGCACCCACTGGGTCTACCAGTACGACCACGCCTACCAGGGCCAGGTCTACGCCCTGCTCGCCCGCCCCGACGGCAAGCCCGCCGACACCGCCGTCACCCTCACCTGGGGCGCCTGGCGCTGGCAGCATCCGGTGACCGTCCAACCCGGCACCCCGGCCCAGACCACCGGCGGCACCCTCCTCCTCTACACCAAACTCGACACCAGCCTGCGCGACCCCCTCGTCACCGTCGACACCGCCGACCCCGTCTGCGCTGCCTTCGGCACCGCCGGGCCGACCTCCGTCGCCCCTCTCAGCACCGTCGACGCCAACCAGGGCTGGACCGGCGCCGAACCCACTGCCGACACCCCGGACGACCCGTCAGCCACCCCCGGGTAGGCGCGTCTCGAACTCCCAATCCGCACTCGCTCAGGCGATCGACCTCCGGGCGTCGTCCCCGTGGTGCGGGGCAGGCCCGTGGGGTGCGCGGATCGTTCTGGTGCGCCGGGGGCGGTGTGCGCTGCCGTGCGCCCGGCGGCGCCGTTGACGGTGCCCGTTCAGGTGCGTCAGGCTCGGCGGACTGTCGGGGGCGGGTGGCGTGTGGGTTCTGCCGTGCGTCCTGAGGCCGCCTCCGGCTCGGATGTTCACCGTGAACGCCCTGTCTGGAGGTACCGCCATGTCCATTCGCCGCCTCGCCGTCCCCGGAGCCGCCGTCGCCGCTCTGACGCTCGGCTCGCTGCTGTTCCCGGTCGCGGGCGCCCATGCCGCTCCGGCCGCCGACTCCTGCACCCAGAACTGGAGCGTCAGCTCCGCCGAGGGCTACGCGAACGGGAAGTGGTGCAACTACAACACCAAGGTCGTCGGGACGGTGCACGACACCAAGGCGGACGGCCGCTGTCCGTTCGTGCGCGGCAACCTGTCCAACGGAGGTGTCGTGGACAGCGATTGGGCGGGCGGCAAGGGCAAGTCCCGGGCCATCACCCTCTATGCCCCCTCGGGCACGCACTTCACCAGCGTCACGATGCGCTACATCGGCTGCTGACACTGGAACTGGCGGACGCAACGGGCCGCCGCGCCGGTTCCGTTGAACACCGTCAGTTCCACCAGAACGACCAGCAGTTCTCGATGACGAGCTCCTGTGCGTAGTCGGTCAGGCTCTCGGTGCCCCGGAAGACGTTGTCGGGGTAGAACGCGACGTGCTCGGCCGCGGCCGGCAGGGCCTCGTCCAGGTCGGCCGGCTGGGCCGTTGTGCTCAATCGCAGGCCGTCGAAGCCGACTTGGACGAGGCGGGTGCCGTACCGCTGCTCAGCCACATGACCGGGGCGCTGTCGTCGCCGCAGGCCGGGCGGCAGTGGGGCGCGGTCGATCATGTGTCCGCGCTGGCGGCAGGGTCGGACAGTGCGCGCACGGAGGCATGCGGCTGTTCGGGGCAGCCGATCCGTAGCACGGCCCGCTCGATAGTCGGGAGATCCTCTTCTATGACTTACCAAATCCCTTGCAGCACACTTGTGTTGGCGATTTCGCCGTTGCTAGCTTCGCCGTGTGACCCTGCCCTACCGGTCCATTCTCGCGGAATTCCTGACGCCATCCGATCAGGCCGCCGGCTGGCGCGTACGCCACCTCGAGCCGTGGTGGACCGTGACCCCGCCGGGCCACCTGCCGCGCCGGCAGGGCTGGAAGCTCCACGTGTCGGCGACCCTGGCCTCGGCGCCGCAGGTGTTGGAGCGGGCCGGTCGGGTGCTCGTCGCGCGCGGGTGCGCCTTCAAGTTCGCGGCCGGGCCGCGGGTCACGGCCGAACTGACCGGCACCCGGGCGCCTCGCGGGCAGTCCGGCAAGTTCCTCACCGCCTACCCTGCCGATGACGACCAACTCCGACTCATCGCCGAGGAGTTGCACGAGGCGACCGTCGGCCTGCCAGGCCCCGCGATCCTGTCCGACCGCCGCTACCGGCCGGACAGCGTGGTGCATTACCGCTACGGGTGCTTCGTCCGCTCCCGGGTGCTCAACGACGAGGGGTTCTACGAGGGCCGGCTGGTGGCGCCGGACGGGAGCCTCAGCACCGACCAGCGCAACCCCTGGTTCTCGCCGCCCCCTTGGGCCGAGGACCCGTTCGCCCGGCCGGAACCGGCGCCCGCCGTGCAGCCCGCCGTGCAGCCGGTCGTGCAGCCCGCCGTGCAGCCGGCCGAGGAGTCGGCGACGGCTGCGGAGTCCGCGACGGCCGCGCGGGCGACGCGGTCGGCCGCGCCCCGCCGCCGGGGCGAGCCGGTCCTGCTGGACGGGCGGTACCTGGTCAAGGAGGCGATCCGGCACTCCAACCGCGGCGGGGTCTACCGCGCCGAGGACACCCGCAGCGGCGAGACGGTCCTGCTCAAGGAGGCCCGGCCGCACGTCGGCGCCGACCCGGACGGCCGGGACGCCCGCGACCGGCTGCGCCACGAGGCGGCGATCCTGGACGAACTCGCGCCCCGGGGCATCACCCCCCGGGTGCGGGAGCTGTTCGAGTCCGGCGGGCACCTCTTCCTGGTCGAGGACCTGGTCCCGGGCCGGAACCTGCAGCAGTGGGCCGCCGAGCACCTGGAGCGGGGCGACGGCCGGATCCCCGTCGCGGCGGCCCTCGGGCTCGCCCGCGCGCTCGTCCGGCTGATCGGGGAGGTGCACGCCGCCGGGCTGGTCCTGCGTGACTTCAAGCCCGGCAACGTCCTCGTGACCCCGGAGGAGCGGCCGGTCCTGGTCGACCTGGAGCTCGCCGTCCGGTTCGGCTCCGACACCCACCCGGCGGGCACCCGCGGCTTCACCGACCCCGCGTACCTCGACCCCGCGTACCTCGACCCCGCGTACCTCGACCCCGCGTACCTCGGTGCCGCGGCACGACGGGGCGGTGGTCCCGCGCTCCGCCCGGCGCCCGCGCCCGGCCCCGAGGCGGACTGCTTCAGTCTCGGCGCGACCCTGCTGCACGTCACCAGCGGCATCAGCCCCGTACTCGCCGACGACGGCACACCGGCCCGGCCGCCCGGCGAACGGCTCGCCGCCCTGGTCGCTGCCGCCCTGGTCGGCGCCGCCCCGGACCTGCCCGCGCTGCACGCCCTCGCGCCCCTGGTCACCGGGCTCACGGCGGAGGCGCCACAGCGCTGGACACTGCCCCGCGCGGAGTCCTACCTGCACACCGGGCTGCACCCGGCCGGCCGCGAGCACCTCACCGAACCGCCGACCGCCACGCGGCTGATCGAGGACGGCCTCGCCCACCTCGCCGCCACCATGACCCCCTCCGCCGAGTACCTCTGGCCGGCCCCGCGCTCCCTGCCGGACGGCGACCCCTGCAACGTGCAACTCGGCGCGGCCGGGGTGCTCGCCGTCCTCGCCCGGGCCGTCCGCTGCGGATACGAGGGCGCCCGGCCCACGCTGCGCACGGCCGCCGACTGGCTGGACGGACGGCTCACCGAGCCCGGGCGGATCCTGCCCGGCCTCCACTTCGGCCGATCCGGCACCGCCTGGGCCCTGCACGACGCCGCCACCGCCCTGGACGACCGGCGCCTCGCCGACCGCGCCCTCGCCTACGCCCTGCGCATCCCGCTCGACTCCGGCAGCACCGACGTGTGCCACGGCCTGGCCGGTGCCGGGCTCGCGCAACTCCACCTGTGGCTCCGCACCGGCGACCGGCGCTTCGCCGACCGGGCCCAGGAGTGCGCGGACGGGCTGCTGCACCTGCTGAAATCCCGCATCGGGGTGGACTGGCCGCTCGGCCCGGAGTTCCGCGCCGAACTGGCCGGCTCCACCCACTACGGCTTCGCCCACGGCGTCGCGGGCAACGCGGCCTTCCTGCTGGCCGCCGGCCGCGACCTGCGGCAGCCCGAGCTGACCGACATCGCGCTCGGCGGCGGCGAGGCCCTGTGCGCGCTCACCGACTGGCGCCACGGCGCCGCGTACTGGCCCAAGGGCCCCGGCCGGACCGACCGTCCGGGCCTGAACTACTGGTGCCACGGCTCCTCGGGCATCGGCACCTTCCTGCTGAGGCTGTGGCAGGAGACCGGCGACCAGCGCCACCTCGCCCACGCCCAGGGCGCCGCCCTCGCCGTGCACCGCGACCGCCACCGCCTCGGCCCCGGCACCTGCCACGGCCTGGCGGGCAACGCCGAGCTGCTTCTCGACCTGGACGCCGCCACCGGCGACGACCGCCACCGGGCCCGGGCCGACGAGCTCGTCCACGGCATCGCCCTGCGCGCCGCACGCCGCGACGGCCGGTACCTGATCCCCGACGACACCCTCCGCGAGGTCACCGCCGCCTACAACGTGGGCTACGGCGGAGTGCTCGACCTCCTGCTCCGCCGCCGCCACGGCGGCCCCCGATCGTGGCTGGTCGACCGGCCGGCCGCGGACCCGCACCACCACCCGAGCCCCGGAAAGGGGGAATGACGATGGAGAGCACCGTCCTGGAACTGCAGGAACTGCCCGAGACCGAGGAGCAGCCGCTGGAGCCGATGATGTGCTGCGACACCGGCCACCGCAGCTACCTGCCCACCGAGATCTGTCTGAGCCCGGTCGACTGACGGTCGACCCCCGTGGTGCTGTGAGAACCGCCGACGGCGCCTCACAGCACCCACCACACACCGGGGGACCGAGCACGGGGACTGAACGCCGGACCGAACACAGGAGGACCGAGCACAGGGGGACCGATGACCGGCGACGGCTGCGACATCCCCTGGCCCGTCCTGCTCGACGGCCCCACGGCGGACACGGCCCGGCAACTGGTCGACACCATCGCCGGCCGACCGCGCGCGACACCCCGGGCGGTCCGGCCCGACCTCGCGGCCGGCGGCGCGGGCCTCGCCCTCGCCTACCACCAGCTCGACCTCTGCCGCCCCGGCGAAGGCTGGCACGCGATGGCCGCCGGCCACCTGGAGGCGGCGGTCCGGGGCGCGGAACGGATGCGTGGACGGGCCCCGGGACTGCTCGGCGGCCTCGGCGGACTCGCCTTCGCGGCGGGTCGGCTCGGGTACCCGGACCTGTTCGGACCCGAGCGGTCGGGTGGTCCGGACACGCTCGGCGTGGACTGGCGCACCGTCGACCGGTACACCGTTGACCTGCGCACCGTCGACCTGCACACCCTTGACCGTCGTCGCGCACTCGACCTGGGCTCCGGCCTGACCGGACTCGGCGCCGTCCTCCTCGACCACCCGGAAGACCCGGCCGCCGTCGCCCGGCTGGAGACGGTCCTGACCGCGCTCGGCCGTCAGGTGGCGGCGTTCCCGGGCGAGTCACCGGGGATGGCGCACGGTCCGGCCGGTCCGCTGGCCCTGCTCGCGCTGGCGCTGTCGGCGGGCGTCGAGGTGCCGGGGCAGGTCGCGGCGGTCCACCGGGCGGTGGACCGCCTCCTGGTGCACCGCCGGGACGACGACTGGGGCCCGGACTGGGCCTTGGCCGAAGGCTCGGACCAGGCCACGCACCGGGCCTCGCAGCACGGCTCGGACCAGGCCTCGGACCACGGCTCGGACCAGGCCTGGCACCACGGCTCGGGCTCATCAGGCTCCGACCGGCGGCCTCTGCCCGCCTCCTGGTGCCACGGCGGTCCGGGCATCGCCCGAGCGCTCTGGCTGGCCGGCACCGCCCTCGACGACGCGCCCCTGCGCGACCTCGGCCGCGAGACCCTGCTGGCCGCGCTGCGCCGCCCGCCCGAGCTGCGCCGGATCGACCTGCGGCCGGGGCTCTGTCACGGCCTGGCCGGCCTGCTGCTGATCACCCTCCGCTTCGCCCGGGACACCGCGGACCCGGCCTTCCGGCCGGCGGTCCGCGAGGTGGCGGCCCGCCTGATCGACCTCTCGGCCGACCGGTACGGATCGGGCGGCTCGGCCGCCCCCGGGTTGCTCGACGGTGCCGCGGGCGTACTGCTGGCCCTGCTGGCGGCGTCGACGCCCGTGCCGCCGGGTTGGGACCGGGCCCTGCTGCTCTCCTGACCGACGAGCGGCAGGGCCCCGCCCGTCAGAGCCGCTCGGGCACCGGGTTGCCGACGGCCTCGATGGCGCGGCGGACCGGGACCTTGACGAGCACCGCGAAGCCGATCACGAAGAACACCAGCAGCGAGATGATCGCCGACCGGTAGCTGCCGGTGAGCTGGTACGCGAGGCCGAACACCAGCGGTCCCATCCAGCTGGTGCCGCGGTCGCTGACCTTGTAGACGCTGAAGTACTCGGCCTCCCGCCCGGCCGGGATGAGGTGGGAGAAGAGCGAGCGGGAGAGTGCCTGGCTGCCGCCGAGCACCAGGCCGATCATGCAGGCCAGGGCGTAGAACCAGGCGGGCTGGTGGGCGGGCATGAAGTACCCGAGGGCGAGGGTGACGACCCAGCCGACGAGGGAGCCGAGGATGGTCCGCTTGGCGCCGTACCGCTGGGCGATCCGGCCGAGCAGCAGGGCGCCGCAGATCGCCACGACCTGGACCAGGAGCACGGCGGTGACCAGCGAGGTCTGTTCCATGCCGAGTTCCTCGCTGCCGTAGAGCGAGGCCTGGGAGACGACGGTCTGGATGCCGTCGTTGTAGCAGAGGAAGGCGGCGAGGTAGAGCAGCGTGAGCGGGTGCTTGCGCATGCCCTTGAGGGTGCGGCCAAGTTCGCGCAGACTGCCCGCGGCGGGCTCGTCGGCCTTCTCGGCGGCCCTGGCCGCGGCCCGTTCGGGTGTCACCCCGGCCCGGGAGGGCAGCCGCAGCAGCGGGACGATCGTGAACAGCGCCCACCACAGCCCGGCCGAGGCCAGGCAGATCCGCACGGCGGTGCCGGAGGACAGGCCGAGCGCGTCGTGGCCCTCGAACAGCGCCAGGTTGGCGATCAGCAGCAGCCCGCCGCCCGCGTAGCCGTACGCCCAACCCTTGGAGGAGACCGCGTCGCGCTCGTTCGGGGCGGCGAGGCCGGGGAGGTAGGCGTAGGACAGTGCAACCGACACCGCGTACGCGATGTTGGCGACGACCAGCAGCGCGCCGCCGAGCAGGTAGCGGTCGCCGTCGAGGAAGAACATGCCCATGGTGGCGAGCGCGCCGACGTACGCGAAGCCGCACATCAGCTCCTTGTGCCGCCCGGTGCGGTCCGCGACCGTGCCGGTGAGCAGCATCACCGCGACCGAGAGCAGCACGGAGAAGGAGACCGTGTACGGGAAGTACGAGCCCGCGCGTATCGACAGGCCGAGCGGGTGCACGTCGCCGGACGCGTCGGCGGCGTTCTTGGCCACCGTGGTGAGGTACGGCCCGAGGAACACCGTCAGGACGGTCGCCGAGAAGGCGGCGTTGGCCCAGTCGTTGATGTACCAGCCGAACTGCATCCGCCGCAGCGCCTGTCCGGCGGTGGCGGTGGCGGCGGTGGCGGCCGTGGCGGCGGTGGCGGTTGCCGGGGAATCGGCCTGGCCGGCTGCCGGGGCACCTGCCTGGCCGGTCGCCGGGGCGGTCGGTGGATCGTCCGGCGGGTGCGTCGCGGAGTTCGTGGTGCTCATGGGGTCCCCATCACCGTGCTGGAGCCGGTACTGCCGTCCGTCCAGCAGCCGCGCTCGCCGAGGACGTCCCGCAGGACGTCGATGCGATCGGCCATGATGCCATCCACACCGAGGTCGAGGAGAGCCCTGATCCGTGTGGGATCGTCCACAGTCCAGACGTGGACCTGCAGGCCGAGGCGGTGGGCGGCCCGGACGAAGGCCCGGTCGACCACCCGCACGCCCCGGTGCCGCTCGGGCACCTGCGCGCACACTCCGGCGAACGGCGCCCCGCGCCCCCGCACCAGCGGCCCGGCGAGCGAGCGCAGCCGCAGCCGGGCCACCTCGCGCGGGCCGAGCGAGGTGGCCAGCCGGGGGCCGGCGGCGGCGCGGACGGCGGCCAGCCGGCTGTCGGAGAAGCCGCCGACGCAGACCCGGTCCCAGGCGTCGGTCCGGCGGACCGCCTCGACCAGCGGCGCGATGGCCGGCACCGCCTTGACGTCGATGTTGAAGCGGGCCTCGGGGAACGCACCGAGCAGGTCCTCCAGCAGTGGCACCGGCTCGGTCCCCCCGATCCGGGCCTGCCTGACGCTCTCCCAGGGCAGCTCCGCCACCGCCCCCGTGCGGTCGGTGACCCGGTCGAGCCGGGAGTCGTGGAACGCCACCAGGACGCCGTCCCGGGTGGCGTGCACATCCGTCTCCAGGTAGCGGTACCCGAGCGCGACGGCGGCCTCGAAGGCCGCCAGCGAGTTCTCGGGATGCCCGAGGTCGCCGCCCCGGTGTGCGAAGGCCAGCGGCCCCGGATGGTCGAGGAAGGCGTGCATGTCGTGCTCCGAGCTGCTGGAAGAGGAGGCCGCGCCGCCCGCTCCACCGCCGTCCCGGGCCGCGCGCGTTACAGTATTACGCACCCTGTCAAGCAGTAATGCCCGCCCGCTCCTGCCCGCCTCGGAGCGGCGCTCGAGGCGCTTTACGGACAGTTCGCGGCCTGACCGATCCCTTGCTGGCCCGCCAATATGGTGCTGGACATGACAGGGTGTCGGATGGGGCCGCCTTCGACGCCGGAGGTCGTGCAGGAATCAACATTTCGGGCGTATTTCAAGCCCTTCGATCGGCCGGATGTCTTTATCTTGTGACCCCCGCCACAGTTCGACGTGCAGTCATGCTTTCCGCGGCGAAGTGTTTGTGGCCGAAACAATGCGCAGTGGCTTGATCTCGCCTGACTATTCGTCAGAAGTTCGGATTTGATGGCAGTGTGTGTTTAGCCGTACCACCTTCTGACCTGGTGCACATCGATCGTGTACACGATGACGAATGGCTGAACTGTGCGCATGACCCGTTCGGATCGCAACGAAGCGACCACGCGGACCCGCCTCGCTGGCGAAAAGCTCACCATCCAGGAGTTCTCCCAGCTCGCCGGCAACGTCGGCGGCTACCCCTATGTGAAGATCGTTTTCGACCGCACCGACGAGGTGCTCCACTTCATCGACAGCGCGGACGGAACTCTCCACGTCCGCTACATCGCGTGCGAGATACTCGGCATGTCGATCGACGAACTCGCCCGCGTGCTTGATTCGTTCAATGACGATGTCTACCGGAATCCGGGCCGCCGTTTCTATCTCGGCACCCTCGCCCTGCACACCCGCAGCGGAACGCAGGAGAGCAGTACGCAGCAGAGCAGTACGCAGGAGAACAGCCGAGCAGTCGGCCCCTTCCTGTCCCTGGAGACCGTCGACGTCGACACCATGTCCCAGGACATGCTGCGCTTCTTCTACCACCGGGTGCGCGACCACATCGACCCGTCGCTGCCGCTGCTCCTCAAGCCGGCCAACCACCGGCAGGAGGGCTACGTCGCCGGGATCCCGGAGACCGAGATACCGCGCGTCCTGTCCCACGAGCTCTACTCGACGGCCGCGTTCGTGCCGCTGAACACCGGGGAGGCCCACGGGCGGCTGCGGGTGTTCCGCTCGGAGGAGGAGTACCGGGCCGACGCCGAGCCGCTGCGGTGGCACGACATCGTGGTGATGCCCCGGGTCCCGGAGGACGTCCCCCGGGTGTCCGGCATCATCCACACCGAGCACACCACCCCGCTCTCCCACATCAACGTGATGGCCACCGGGTGGCGGATCCCCAATTCGGTCGGCATCGGAGCGGCCGACCGGATCGAACGGGCCGGGCTCGCCGGCGAATGGGTCCGCTACCGGGTCGACGCCGACGGCACCGACCTCCACCTCGAACCCGCGCCACCGCGCCCCGACGGCGACCGGCCGACGCCGGCGCCGCAGGCCGAACGCGTCACCGTGGACCGGCCCGACCTCACGCCCACCCCCATCACCCCGCTGACCGAACTGCGCGCGGGCGACCACGTCCGGTTCGGCACCAAGGCCGCGAACCTCGGCGAACTCACCCACCTGCTGCAGCACGGCTCACCGCGCTGGCTCGGCTTCTACCGCGTGCCGCGCCCGCCCCGGGACAACCTGCTGCGCTACCTCGCCCGGCAACTCGGCCTCCCGGAGGACGCGGACGACACCGAACTGACCGAGTCGGCGCTACGCCTGGTCAAGGAGCACGCCCAGGTGCCGCGCGGCATCGTGCTGCCGTTCTCCCTCCAGCAGCGCTTCCTCGACTCCTCGACGGAGCTCCGGAACGCCCTCGACCGGCTCGACTCCGCGCTCCGGCACGGTACTTCGGCGGCCGACGAGCTGTGCCTCGAGGCGCAGCGGCTGATCCGCACCACCCCGCTGCCCGACCCGATCCGCACCGAGATCGACCGGGCGCTCGACCGGCACCTGTACGGCGCATCCGAGCTCGTCGTCCGCAGTTCCTCCAACGCCGAGGACCTGTCCGGCTTCTCCGCCGCCGGACTCTACGAGTCGGTCGCGCACGTCAGCGGCACGGACGCGGTCCTCGACGCGGTCCGGGAGGTGTGGGCCTCGCTGGTGTCGCCGCGCGCCGTACGGCTGCGGCACCAGGCGGGCATCCCGCTGGACCACTGCCGGATGGCGGTGGTCGTCCAGGAGCAGGTCGGCGCCACCGTCGGCGGCGTCCTCGTCACCTGCAACCCGCTGAGCCCGCAGGACTTCCGCAGCGTCTACCTCAACATCTCGCCGCGCTCGGTGACCGAGGTGGTCACCGGCGAGGGCGCCCCGCTCCAGTACCTCTGCAACACCATGGAGGGCGGCAGCCGTACGGTCTCGCTGGGCACCGCCGCCACCGACCTGGACGCCGCGACCAAGGACCTCGTGGGCCGGCTCGCCCTGATCAGCCGGCTGCTGCAGTCGCACTTCTCGCCCGACGAGAGCTACGCCGACCCGGTCGACATCGAGTGGGCGATCGAGGGCGACCAGATCAACCTGCTGCAGCTGCGCCCCTTCCACACCGCCGGCTGACACCGCCGGCTTGACACCGGCCGCGAACGACGCGGCCGTGCGCGATGCGGCCGCGAACGACGCCGCCGTGTGCGGCGCGGCCGTGCGCGACCACGCGCGACGCCACGGCCGCGCCGCGCGACGGCGCCGGCCGAGCGCGCCCCGGGCCGGACACCGCCCCGGGCCGAGTGAACTTCCCTCAGGAGAAAGCACGTTGAACCGGATCCTGTACGTCTACGTCAAGGGCGGAGCCCCGCTCGAGTACGCCTTCCCACGCATCGCCGCCTGCGGGGAACTGCACGTCCTCGCGCTGGCGCCGCTGCCCACCACCGCCGAGGAGGTGTGGCGGCCCAGCTGTACCGGCATCGAAACGGTGGCCGAGGCGCCGCGCGGCGACGAACTGGTCGAACTGATCGTGGAGCACGCGAAGGCCATCGGGGCCGACGCGGTGCTCACGCTCTCGGAGTTCGCGGTGCTGGCCGTCGCGCACGCCGCCAGACGGCTCGGCCTGGCCGGCGCGGGCGAGGGGATCGTCCGCGCCCGGGACAAGCGGCTGATGCGGGAGGCGTGGGCCGCCGCCGGGGTGCCGATCCCCGGGTTCCGCCGGGTCGACAGCCTCGCGGACCTGGACGCCGCGCTCGCCGAGTTCACGCCCCCGCTGCTGCTCAAGCCGGCCTGGGGCGCCGGCTCGGTCGCCCAGATCGTGCTGGAGTCGGCCGCGGACGCCGCCCCCGCGTGGGGCGAGATCGAGCGCGGACTCCAGGCCGGCAGCCGAGTCGGCATGAACGAGCTCTACGCCCCGGACACCGACCGGGACCGGCTGGTCGAGGAGATCGCCCAGGGCTCCACCGACGGCTGGTACGAGAAGCCCGGCTACGGCGACTACGTGAGCGTGGAGGGGATCGTCGCGGACGGCGTCTACCGTCCGCTGGCCATCACCGCCAAACTGCCGACCGTCCCCTCCTTCGTCGAGGTGGCCAGCACCTCGCCCTCCGTCATGGCGGTACCGCTGCAGCGCCGGATCGAGGAGGTCTCGCGGCAGGCCGTCGACGCGCTCGGGCTGGAGAACTGCGGCACCCACACCGAGCTCAAGCTGATGAAGGACGGCGAGCTGGTGGTCATCGAGACCGCGGCCCGCTTCGGCGGACTGCTGACGACCCGGCAGGTCCACGAGGTGTTCGGGTTCGACCCGATCGGCATGCTGGTCCGGCAGCTGCTGGGCGAGCGGGTCGACTACCCCGAGGCCATGCCCACCGACGGGATCCGGGCCGCCGCCTCGGTGGCCGTCGTCCCGGCCGACGCGTCCGGAGTGCCCTGGCGCACCCGGCCGGTCTGGAACCCGCAGGCCGTGGACTGGCAGAGCCTGCTGTCCCCGGGCAGCACCATCGAAGCCGTCCCCGCCTTCGCCATGCCGGCCGGACAGCCGGTACCCGCCTTCGACCCCTTCGCGGGGTCGCGCAACTGGCTCGGGGTCTACCTGCTCAGCGCCGTCGACGCCGACACCCTGCAGCGCGACTGCAACGCGGTGCTGAACGGCATGGAAGCCGCCCTGCACCGCGCCGCCGGCTGATCCCGATCGTCACTTACCGAGGTTCTTCGATGCGTGTACTGTTCGCCGGCGCACCCGGCGTCGGCCATCTCTTCCCGCTGGTCCCGCTGGCCCGGGCGATGCGCGAACTCGGCCACGAGGTCGCGGTGGCCTCGATGGACGGCGGCGAGCCGGTCGCCGCGTCCGGGCTGCCGTACCTGCCACTCGCCCCGGGCGTGGACTGGCGCCGGGAGATCCGGGAGGCCGGCCGCACCCGGCGGCCCGACCTGATGCGGCGGGTCGTCGAGACCAACGCGGCCGACCGCGAGGCCTTCGTCCCGCTGGCCGCCCACGTCAACAGCACGGTGGCCGACGCCACCGTCGAACTCGCCGCGCAGTGGCGGCCGGACCTGGTGGTCTACGAGTACCTGTTCCCGGTGGCCCTCCTCGCGGCGACCACCCTGGGCGTGCCCGCCGTCCAACACGACCTGGGCTTCGTCCGCACCCCCAGGCTGCGCGAACTGATGCTCGCGGAGATGACGGACACCTTCACCCGGCACGGAGCTGACCCGCTGCCCCAGCCGGCCGCCACCCTCGACCTCGCCCCGCCGAGCACGGCCGGCGACGAACGGTACGGCTGCACGCTGCGGCCCGTCGCCTACAACGGTGAAGGCGCCCTCCCCGAAACCCTGGCCGCACCCGCCCACCGCCCGCGCGTCGCCGTCACGCTCGGCACCGTACCGCCCAAGACCGACGGCCTGACCAGGATCGAGCGGGTGATCGCGGCTGCCGCCGACGTCGACGCCGACTTCGTCCTGGCCACCGGCGAACTCGACCTCGCCGCCCTCGGCACCCTGCCCGACAACGTCCACCCGTACGGCTGGGTGCCCTGGCGGGCCCTGCTCGACACCTGCGCCGCCGCGATCCACCACGGCGGCAGCGGCACCGCACTCGCCGCCCTCGACGCGGGCATCCCGCAACTCGCCCTGCCCGACGGCTCCGACCGCTACATCAACGCCCACGCGGTCCGCGACCGCGGCGCCGGCCTCAGCGCGGGCGCCGAGGAGATCGGCCCGGCCCTGCTGAACCGCCTCCTCACCGACACCGCCCTGGCCGGGACGGCCCGCGAGGTCAGCGCCGAAATCGCGGCGATGCCGAGCCCGGCCGCGGTGGCGCAACGGCTCGCGGGCATCGCGGGCACCGCGGGCGTGGCGGGCGTCGCGGGCTGAGAGCACCCGGCGGGGTCCTCCCTGCGAGGACCCCGCCACCCGCTACGTCCCGCTCAGCCCGCTGCCGGCACGGGAACTCCGCTTCCTGGGAGGTCGGGTGACGTCCCCTCGGGGCGTCACCCGAGCACGCGCACTCGAGAACGGACGGGGGCCCTCAGGACTGGTCCCAGGCCTCGATCGTCAACAGCCGGTCGGCCGGGCACGCGGCGATCCGCTCCGGATGCGTCTCCACGGTGAGGACCCGGGAGAACGGCCCGGTACCGGCGCCGGGCACCGTGCCGGCGGTGAGCAGGGGCAGGACGTGTTCGGCGCGGGCGCTGTAGCGGTTCGGGTAGCCGCCGCGCAGCAGCTGCTCGGCCTGGCCCGCGGCCACCAGCTCCTGGACCCAGTCGAGCCCTGCCACCCCGATCTCCCACTTCGCGAGGAGGGCCGCACCGCGCTCCTCACGGGCGGCGTGGTCGTATTCCTGAGGCCCCAGTTCCGTGATGCCGATCCACCAGCCGAGCATGGTCCGTTTCCTCCCCCGTCGACGGCACTGCTGCGGAAGCCTACCGGCGCAGCCGCTGGGCTCGTCAGGCGACCAGGTCGGGCAGCCGGGCCTCCCACGGGTGGTGCGGCGCTCCTTCCGGCAGGTCGCGGCCGAGGGTGAGGAGTGCCTCCGGCGGAATTCCGTAGGTCAGGACCCGGTCGGCGTCCCTGGTGTGCTGGACGGCGGCGTCCAGCACACCAGGGAAGCGCGTCTGGGTGCAGGTGCGCCGTTGGACGGCGGTGACCCAGGCCAGGGCCATGCCGATGCCCGCATAGGCGCGGGCGCGTCCGTCGGGCCAGGTCGGGTCGAGGGCGTGGCCGTGCTCGTCGGCGCACCAGGCGTGGCGGGAGACGGTGCCGTCGTCCTCGATCACGTAGCCCTCGACGTACGCCAGGGCGGGTGATCTACCGGCGATGCGCGACGCGTTGGGGAAGCAGGCGCCGCCGTTGCCTCGGCGGGGCATGCCGGTCGGCCAGGGGGACGGGGTCTGGAGGCGCCCCTGGGCGAGGACCACGGCCTCGGCGGTCAGCGCGCCGCGCGAGGCCCTCGCCCGCAGCGCGCCGACAAGGACCTGCTCGTGGCGGGAGGTTCCGGCGTTCACGGTGGAGGACACGCTGGTCAGTCTTCTCAACACCCATGGGCGGCGCGAGAAGTACTACGCCATCCGATGCCCGGGCCGCCCTACACCTCGCCGAGGAACCCGGGGTCGCACGGCCCCAGGCGGCGCGCGAAGTCGGCCGCCACCCCGAGGACTTCGCGCATCGGAACCGCTCGCCGGGACGTGGCGGACGGGTCCGTCTGCGCCTCCTCCGACCACAGGAACGGGAACACCGCGATCCCCTGGGACAGGGCGAGTTCCTCGGCCTCCGCGCGCCAGCCGGGCCAGCGCAGGGCGTCGTAGAAGGCCTCCGGGTGGCCCGAGAGGAGCCAGGAGACCCACGCGGAGTGGCCCATGTCCAGGGCCTCCCACTCCAGCGTGTCCGGGGCGAAGTAGGTCATCTGCCCCGGCAGCCCCGGGCGGCCCGCGGCGGCCGGATCGTGGCCGTTGAGCGCGAAGACGCCGCCCACGACGTCATGACCGACGACCAGGCCGGCGGCCGGCTGCCAGGCCGGGTCGAACGCGGCGGGGAAGCGGTTGACCCGTCCCAGGCTCGGCAGGCCGCCGTCCGCGGCCGGGCCGCCGCCGAAGACACGCACCCAGCCGTGGTCCAGGAGCAGCCCGCCGGTGTTCAGTACCAGGGCGCCGAGCGTGGAGCGTGCCGTGACCTGCAACTGCAGCAGACAGCGGCGCCCCTCCTCGCGGTCGGCGGGCAGCACCCGGGCGGACACCTGGCCCGCCGCGAGCACCTCCGCCAGCTCCGGCCACGCCGGATCGTCCACTTCGGTCAGTTCGTCGATCGCGCGCATCCGAGGATGATCGCACCGCCGCCGGTCGCCCCGCCGGGCAGGGTCACGGATGGCGGGTTCGCCCCGGCGGCCGACGGTGACCTCGGGCGGGGTGGCGTGTGGGCGGGGTGCCAACTGCCCTCCCTTCAGGGGCTTCCGGCTTCCGCTGACGACGCCCTGTCAGCGCCCTGCTGGTGGCGTGCCGGTGCTGTGAGCGGGCTGTCCGTGTCCTGTGGGTGGCCCGCCACAGGCTGGTTCACGGCAGCATCACCGACCCACGGGAGGTCCACCGTGCCGAACAGCACCGTGTCGAGCGACACCGTGTCGAGCGACACCGTGTCGAGCGACACCGCTTCGAACAGCACCGTGTCGAGCAACAGCGCGTTGAGCAACACCGTGTCGAACAGCAGCGCGCGCCGGGCCTCGGTCCTGGTCTCCGGCGGCGGGATCGCCGGTACCGCACTGGCCTACTGGCTGGAGCGCTACGGCTTCCGCGTCACCCTCGTCGAGCGCGCACCGGCGCTGCGCGGCGGCGGCCAGGCGGTGGACATCCGCGGCAACGCCCTGGAGGTCGTCGAGCGGATGGGCCTGCTGAAGGAGGTCCGGGCCCGGACGACCGGTCTGCGCGGGATGTCGGTGGTCGACGGGGACGGGCGTGAGCTGAGCCGTACCACCGAGTGGACGGCCAGTGGCGGCCCGGTCGGCGGCCCCGACGTGGAGATCCTGCGGGACGAACTCGCGGAGCTGATCGCGGGAGCGGCCGGACCGGGCGTCGAGTACCGGTTCGACGACTCGATCGACACCCTCGTGCAGTACGGGGACGGCGTCCAGGTCCGGTTCCGCAGCGGCACCGAGCAGTCCTTCGACCTGGTCGTGGGCGCCGACGGCCTGCACTCGAACACCCGCCGTCTCGTCTTCGGCCCCGAAGCCGACTACCTGCACCCCATCGGCACGTACGTCGCCGGCTGGAGCGTTCCCAACCACCTCGGCCTCGACCGCTGGGAGGTCATCCAGCAGTCCGACACCGGCTGGGACTGCCTGGTGATGACCGTCCGAGACAACACCGAGCTGCGGGTCTTCGCCGGCTTCGCCTCCGACGAACCGCTCGACCGCATGCTGCCGCGCGACCGCGCCGCGCAGCGCCGGGTGGTCGCCGAGCGCTGCGCCCACCTGGGCTGGGAGATGCCGCGATTCCTCCGGGGGATGTGGGAGACGGAGGCCTTCCACTACGACGTCGTCGCCCAGATCCGGATGGACCGCTGGTCCAACGACCGTGTCGCCCTGCTCGGCGACGCAGGCTACTGCTGCTCCCCGTTCACCGGCCAGGGCACCAGCGTGGCCCTGACCGCCGCCTACGTCCTGGCCGGGGAACTGCACACGGCGGACGGCGACCACCGGACCGCCTACCCCGCCTACGAGCGGCGGCTGCGCGACCACGTGGCGGCCAACCAGGCCATCCTCGAACTGACCGCCACCCTCTACGGAGGCGACGGCGCGTCCGCCGTGGGCGGGCCGGGTTTCGACCGGCCCGGGCCGGAGATGGACGCGGCCTTCCGTGCCGCCACGGTCTTCGACCTGCCCGACTACTGAGGGACCATGAGGGGAGGAGGGCCACTGCGTGCGGAGAGGCCACGAACAGGGACGGGCCACCGAACGGGGACGGGCCACCGAACGGGGACGGGCCACCGCTCAGCCTTCGAACGGGTCCTCCAGCACCGGGACGCACGGCGACAGCAGCGGCTCGGTGTGCTCGGTGACCCGGCCGCGGACCATCCTGAGGACACGGATGTCGTTCTCGTGAGCGCGGTCCTCGTCGTCGCGCACGTGCAGCAGGCCGTACGACCCGGGCGCGCGCTCGCCGACCTCGCGGAAGAGGTCGAGGATGTCCGGGTTCCGGTGGTTCGGTTGGCCGCCGAGGTGGAGGAAGAGCACGCCGTTCATCCACCGCAGGTCGAGGAGGTACGGGTCGGCGAGTTCGTCGATCCGGCGCTGGATGCCGTCGGCGATCTCCCGCAGGCGGGCGTCGACGAGAGTGATGTCGTCGTCCTCGGCTTCGGCCGTTTCCAGGACGTTGATCCACCCGTGGTACTCGAACATGGTGCGGCAGTCTATTCGCCGCCGACCGCCGGCAGCCCGCCGCGGTCGAGCAGCGCATGGAGGCGTTCGGCGGACAGGGCCGGGTTGGCGGACGCGCCCTCGACGAGGTCCGGGTCGGCCGACTCCGACGCCTCCGGAAGCGAATCGCCCAGGATCGATGCGTCCGGGATCGATGCGTCCAGGAACGACGCGTTCAGGATCGACTCGACCAGGTCGAGGGGCAGGAGCGGGTTCGCCGCCGCGGCCCGTCGGACGCGCGGATCCGGGTCGGCCAGGTGCCGGACGGGCGGCTGCGCGAGGCCGGTGTCGGCGGCGGCCAGGGCGCGGACCTCGGCGTCCTCGTGGTCGAGGAGGTGCGTGAGCCCGGTGCGGGGGAGCCGGGACAGGGTGAGCAGGTAGGGGCGCTGCCGGGGTGTGGCGATGAAGGCGTCGAGGACGGTCGCGGGCGGGGCCAGCGGGTGGTTGTAGGCCAGGAGGTGGCGCACGTCCGGGTCGGCGTCCTCGGCCAGACGGTGCACCAGCTCCTGCGGCAGCCGCGCGCAGGTCGCGGCGACCCGCCGGAGGACCGGTTCCGGGGAGACCGCGCACGCCTCGTACCAGCTCGTCTCCGGCTCCTGGAACATCTCGCGGACCGGGCCGACCTGCTCGGCCGGCCGGCCGATGACCCGGTCGATGGCGCGTCGCTCCGGCCAGGTGCGGGGGAGCGGGTGCAGCACGGCCCGGATCCGTACGGTGTCCTCCGGATCCTGCGCCAACTCGGCGAGCAGCGCCGGGTCCGTGTCGGCCCGGGCGGCGACACGCGCGCGCACCTCCGGATCGGGTTCGCGGGCGAGGCGGGGGAGGAACTCGACGGGCGTGTAGGGGTTCTGGGCCAGCGACTGCAGGTCACGGCCCGCCGCGAGGCACCGTTGCGCCATCGCGGGGGAGACGGCGTAGTTGAAGAGGATCATGTTCCGGCCATGGCAGTCGCGGTCCGGCAGGTCCGCTTCCATCGCCTCCGGGTCCAGATTCCGGCTGCTCAGGCGCGCGGCCTCGGCCACGGCGGGCACCGGGTCGGCCAGCAGCGCGTCGCGCTGCTCGGTGGTGAGCGACAGCCACAGGCCGACGGCCTTCGCCCGCAGCTCGGGGTTCGGGTGACGAATCAGCCCGCGCCGGAAGGACTGCGGGATCTGCTCGGAGCACACCAGCTCGGTGGCGATCTCGGCGGCGGTCAGCAGCTGGTCCGGGCGGTCGTCGTCCCGCGCGGTCATCAGGGCTTCCAACACGTCGTCGGGCAGTGCCTCGAGGGCGCCGAACCGTGGACGCGGTCCGCCTGCCAGCCTTTCGCGGACCAGCGCGTCGGGATCGTCGACGAGCCGGCCGCGCTGCGCGGGCGCCACGTACCGGTTGCGGGCGAACGCGACGCGCACCGCCCGCTGGGGGTGCACGAGCACCGCCTCGACGACCTCCGCCGGAAGGGCGCGTCCCTCGCACAGGACCGTCCACGCCGAGCGCGCCGACGGGTCCAGCAGGCGCAGCAGGACTCCGGACGGCGCACCCGGGTTGGCCGCGACGCCGCGCAGCCGGGCCTCGGCGAGAGGGGAGGCTGAAGGAGCGGGGTCCGTACGGGGGGAGGAGGGCATGGGGGGCATTCTGTCAGCGATCAGCACCGACTCACACTGGAGAGTGACCCGATGACGGACCCGATGACGCACCCGAGCCGGAACCCGGACTCGGGAGAACTCCGACTGACCTCCCGCTGACGTCTCGCCGGCCTCCGGCTGACCTCCCCCTGCGGGCGGGGTGCCCGGTCTTCCGCATCGTCGGCAGCTGACACGCCGCGCGCCCTTCCCGGGGCGGGCTCGTTACCCATGTGAGGCCCCCTCGACGACGAGCACCGGAGGTTCCCCATGACGGGCGAGCACGATCACGAGCACGAGTGCGAGTGCGGACACGACCACGAGCCGTTGCCCCCGTACCGCAGCTACAGCTGGGACGCGGAGAACGGCGCTGTCCACCTGGCCTTCTACCCGGGCGAGGAGGAGGCCGACGAGGAGCGCAAGGCCCGGTTCCGCGAAATGGGCGCCCGGATGCTGGCCGAACTGATGGCGGAGCAGGAGGCGGAGCACACACCGCCGCGGCCCGCCCTGACGCTGATCCGCGGCGAGGACCCGTCCTGAACACAGCCCGCTGCCGCCCCCTCGACACCCTCGCCCGTAACCGGCCGCTTCGGGGGTGTGAGGGAGTCAGGCCGTCGGCACCAGGTAGCGGAGCTTGCCGCCGTCCGTGCCGGTGAGGCGGCCCCCGTTGGCCTCGATCACGTGCCGGGACGCGGGGTTCGCCTCGTCGCAGGTCAGCAGCGCCTCCGTGATGCCGAGTGTGGCGGCGACCGGCAGGGCGGCGGCGAGCATCGTGGTCGCGTGCCCCTTGCGCCGGGCGCCCGGCCGCACGTCGTAGCCGATGTGGCCGCCGACCCGCGCCAGGTTCGGGGTCAGCCGGTGCCGGATCGCGATCCTGCCCAGTAGCTCGTCGGCGTCGGCCCACCACAGCGTCGTCATCGGCACACCCGCGTCCCGGCGTGCGCCGGCCTCGGTGCGTTCGGCGAGCACCCGGGCGACGTAGGTGCCGAAAGCGGTGGTGTCGGTCAACGCCGACGGGTCGACATCGGTGACGAACCACGGGAGGGGGTGGCCGCGATCCGCGCGGTACTCGGCCACCGCCGCGAGGAACGACGCCCGCAACCGGACGGTGGGATCGATCAGCTCGGGCGCTCCCCGAGCCCCTGCCACGGCCATCAGCCTTCCTTCCCGGCCCCGTCGGCCGCCGACTTCCACTCCTCGAACACCCGGAGGCGCAGCCGGGAGCCGCTGAAGTCCGCGAACCAGAGGAGCCACGTGTTCCGCGCGGTCAGGGCGGTGCGGGCCGTCCGGTACCAGTCCTCGCGGTCGAGGAGCGAGAAGTGGGCGGCGAGGATCGCGTCGCGCTCTGCCTCGGTGCAGCCGGAGTACTCGGCGGATTCGGCGGCCAGGTGCAGTGCCGGCGCGGCGACGAGGCAGTAGCGCTCGACGGTCGGCGGCAGGTCGCCGGCGTGGCGGGCTTGGGCTGCCAGGACGGTGGCGGCACGGGGGTAGCGCCGCAGGGTCATTCCCATGCCCGAGCTCCTTGAGAGGGTCCGGCCCCCGCCGGCCGCGTGGCCGCGGTCGGCGGGGGCAGTCGTCAGCCCTTGCCGCCGGCCTTCAGGACCTGGGCCGCCGCCACGCCGGCCGCGCTGTTGCCGTGGCCGCCGCCTTCGACCTCGGCGGCGACGGCGAGGTCGCCGCGGTAGGCGATGAACCAGCTGTTGGTGGCCTGGCTGCCGGCTTCGACGGTGCCGGTCTTGGCGCCGATCTGGCCGGACAGGCCGGACATCGGGGCGCGGGCGGTGCCCTGGGTGGCGGTCTTGGCCATCATCGTGCGCAGGTCGCGGGCGACGTCGGCGGGCAGCTTCCCGGGCGCCGTGGCGCGCTTGGCGTCCTCCCGCAGGACGGGCTGGCGGAACGTTCCGCTCTGCACGGTGGCGGCGACCGAGGCCATCAGCAGCGAGTTGACCTGGATCTGGCCCTGGCCGATGTACTCGGCGGCGGCCTCGTCCTTGCTGCCCGGCAGCGGGATGGTGGCGTCCCGGCTCGGGATGCCGATGTGCCATTCCAGGCCGAGGCCGAACTGGTCGCGGGCGACCTTGGTGAGCGTGCCGGGCTGCAGCTTCTCCAGGCCCTTGTCGATGAAGCCGGTGTTGCAGGAGTGGGTGAAGTCGTCGGTGAGCGTGTACGAGGGGAAGTCGCCGGGCTCGTCGTTGTGCCAGGCACGCGGGGAGTAGGTGGTGTCCTTGCACGGCGCCGGGGTGTCCGGGGACACCCCGGCCTCCAGCAGTGCGGCCGAGGTGATGACCTTCATCGTGGAGCCGGGCGGCTGGCCGCCCGCGACGGCGCGGTTGAACCCGCTCGGCGAGTAGGCCATCGCGAGGATGTGGCCGGTGCTCGGCTGGACGGCCACCAGCGAGGCCGGTTTGCCGCCCGCCGACTGCTGCTTGACGGCCTCCTCGGCGACCTGCTGGAGGTCGGCGTCGAGGGTGAGCTTGACCTGCGGCGCGCTCGGCGGGGTCAGCACGAACAGCTGCTCGGGATCCTTCCCGGAACCGCCCGAGAGCACGACGGCCCGTCCGGTGACGGCGGTCGCGCCGTCACCGGGCGCGATCTGGGGCAGCACGGCGTTCAGCGACGGGAAGCCCTCGAGCGGCTTGCCGTTGCGGTCGGTCGGCTTGGACACCGGGTCGGGCAGCGGCTTCACGGCGATCGTCCGGCCCGGGCCGAGGTGGGGGTGGATCACGGTCGGCGCCCAGTGGACGACGGCCCGGCCGTCCTGGGCGCGGACGACGCTGAGCGCGCTGTCGTACTCCCAGGCGCCCGTCGCGCCCTCGAACTCGGCCTTCACCCGGAAGCCGAGCGACGGCCCGCTCGGGGCGCCGGACGACGCCGGGCCTGCGCCGGACGGCGCCGCGCCCGTTCCGGTCAGTGCGAGTGAGCGGGCCGGCACGTTCTCGTGGAACACGGTCAGCGCGGCGCGGGCGGTGTCCGGCTGGTCGGTGAGGGCGGAGGCGGCCGTCATGTCCCCGCGGCCCCAGGCTGCCAGGAAGTCCTTCGCCACCGTCTCGGCCTGCGCGGCGGTCGGCGGCTCCTGCGGGGCCTTCGCCGCGCTGTCTGACCCCTGTTGGCCGCTTCCACCCGAGGACGCGCCGCCAGTCACGGCGTTCATCACGTTGTAGGCGCCGTACCCGCCGACCGCGAGCAGCGCGGCGAACACCCCGCCCGCCGCCACCAGCACGGCCCGCCGCGCGCCCGAGCGGCGCGGGGCTTCGTCCTCGTCCTCGTCCGCGCTCTCGAACCCGACCTGGTTCTCGTCGAGTTCGTCGTACCCGTCGTACCCGCCATACCCGTGGTACGCGGCGTGCCCGTCGTGCCGGTCGTGCCCGTCGGGCTCCTGTTCCTCGCGCATGTCTTCGTCCCCCCTGTGGACTTCGTGGTGCTTCGCGGTGCTTCGTGTCGCGCGGACCCGCCCCCTCCGGCTTCCGGTCCGCGGCCCGGCCGGTTCGTGCATCCGTTCGGGCGCGGACCAGCCTAAGCGGATCGGGGTGATCGGTCGACAGCGGGACGACCCGCCGGGCGCGGGTGCCTGGCGGGTCGTCCGGTACGGCGCTGGGGTGTCAGGCCCAGGGGTCGGTGAAGGAGCGGCCCGGGACGGGCTTGGCGATGAGGGCGATGGCGGTGAAGAAGTTGACCTGGCCGATGGCGATCATCAGGATGGCGAGGGACTTCTCGTCGTAGTGCTCGGAGGCCTCGGCGTACAGCGCGTCGGAGACGCGTTCGCCGTGCGGGTTGGGCTGGAGGGCGGCCTCGGCGAGGGCGAGCGCGGCGCGCTCGGGGGCGGTGAAGTACGGCGAGTCCTGCCAGGAGGCCACCGAGGTGATCCGCTCCTCGCTCTCGCCGGCCTTGCGGAGGAAGCCGGTGTGCAGGACGGTCAGGTAGGTGTTCCCGGCGATCTGGCCGGCGCGCAGCTGGACCAGGCTGATGGTGGCGCGGGGCACCGAGCGGTTGCCGGTGGCCTTGAACAACGCGGCCGAGACCTCGGCGAGTTCGGGGATGAGCTGGACCGGGTCCTGGGTCATGCGGGGGCGCTGCGGGATCTCGGTGGTGATCGATCGGGTGGTCGACATCGTGTTCCTCTCGGGAGCGGCGGGATCATCGTGATCGGTGCCGGCAGGGTGATCAGCGTCAGCAGGGTGATCGGCGCGATCGGGGTGATCGGTGCGATCAGCGGTGCTGTCACTGTCCCGACGGATCTCGACGCGGCGTTGTGACACCGAGGCCCGCGCACATTCCCGGGGCGGTCAGCGCAGGACCGCGGGCGTCGGCCCGGCCGGTCGTACGGTGATGCTGTAGGCGGCGCCCGTCGGTTTGGCGCGGAACTCCAACTCGCCCATCGGCAGCAGGAGTTCCAGCAGGGTGGTGGTCTCCCGGAGGGCGAACTGGGTGCCCAGGCAGGCGCGGGCGCCGAGGCCGAAGGGGAGGTAGGCGCCGAGGTGGCCGGGGCGGTCCGAGCCCGGGGCGAAGCGGGTCGGGTCGAAGCGCTCGGGGTCGGGCCACAGGGCCGGGTCGCGGTGGGTGAGGTACGGGCAGACCAGCACGTCCGTTCCGGCGGCGATGTGGTGGCCGGCGATGACGTCGTCCTCGACGGCGTGCCGGGGGAGCAGCCAGGCGGAGGGGTAGAGCCGCAGCGTCTCGCTCACCAGGGCCTGCGGGTCGGCTGTCCGGGCCTCGGGGTGGCGGTCGAGGAGCAGGAAGAGCCAGGTCAGGGTGGTGGCCGTGGTCTCGTGTCCGGCGACGAGCAGCGTGACGAGCTCGTCGCGGATCAACCGGTCGGTGTACTCGGGGAATTGCCCGCCCGCGTCCAGCAGGACCCGGAGCACGCCCGGCTCCTCCGCCGGACCGGCCGACCGCGCCGCCTCGATCGCGGCGTGCGCCACGGCGTCGACCAGCGCCAGGTCCTCGGCGACCGCGTCCCGGGCGTCCGTCGCGTCGGTCGGCAGTTTCGGCATGGCGGCCACCACCCGCTCCACCGCGCGGAGTTCGCGGTCCGTGCGATCGTCCAGCGGCAGCCCGGTGAGCGCCCGCCAGACCGTGTCCAGGGCGAAGCGGCGCATCTCCTCGCCCACGTCGAAGGTCTCCCCGCTGCGCCGGTACCCCTCCCAGCGCTCGGCGGTCCGGCGCGCCGCCGCCGCGATCCGCTGCTCGTACCTGCGCATCCCGGTGCCGGTGAACTGCGATTGCAGCAAGCGCCGTTGGCGCTTCCAGGCGTCCCCGGTGGCGGACAGCACGCCGTCCCCGACGAGCATCCGGGCGCGGTGCGAGCGCTTGACGTACCGGTCCGGGTGGCGGCCCAGGACGTGCTGCACCGCCGCCGCGTCGGTGACCAGGACGGTGGGCGTCGGGCCGAGCCGGAACGCGGCGACGCCGCCGACGCCGCGTTGCACCCGGGCCAGCAACTCGACGAGTTCGGCCTCCTCGGCCCGCCACTGCTCGACGGCCTCGGGGGCCAGCTCCGGTACCGGGCGGGTGTCCGTGCTCACGGGTGGGTTCCTTCCGGGTTGCTGCGGGCCTGCCGTCCTGCCACTCCGCTGACGGCCTGCTGACGGTTCGTCGGTTCAGACTCTATGCCAGGCCGAGGGCCGACCGGGTTGCGCCGACCGGGTGGCGGGCCGGGCCGGGGCCCGCGTGGCGGACCGCCCCGCCGTATGCGAACGGGTACCGTGCGGCGGGGCCAACCGGCCCTGCTCGCTGCGCGGATGGGAGAACGCATGCCCGGGACCCGGCACATCGGAGGCGGCAGGAGCGGTCGAGCGGCCCGGTGGCTGGCGGCCGTCCTGTTCGTACCGGCCCTGGTGGCCTGCGGCGGTGGTGGCGGCGACTCCGGCTCGGCGACCCAAGCCGGACAGAACGGCCAGACCACCGCTCAGGGGCAGCCGGACGACCAGCGGACCAGGGACACCGGGAACCAGGGCGGGTTCCGGACGGCCGGCGAGCCGTCGGCGAACGTCCAGGGCACGGACAACACCGCCCGGATCACGCTGTCCTTCACGGCGAAGACCAGCTTCCAGGCGACGGTCAGCAAGGTGGCGGACTGCGGCAGTTCGCGGTACGCCACCCATCCCGACTCGCAGCCGGTCCCGGTGACCGACGGTGTGGGCAAGGACGTCACGTTCACCCTTCCGGCCTGGCAGCCGGGCACGGAGAAGCGCACGATCTGCCTCACGGTGACGGTCGACGGCGCCAGCGAGCGGATCCAGGCCATGGGCACCGTGGCGATCATCACCCCCGACAACGGCGGCACCCCCGACAACGGCGGTACCCCGGACAACGGCGGTACCCCGGACAACGGCGGTACCCCGGACAACGGCGGTACCCCGGACAACGGCGGTGCCTCCACAGGCGCCGGGAGCAACCCCTGAGCCCTGCCGAGGAGGAGGCCCCGGCCGAGCCGAAGCAGCCGGAGGTCAAGCAGCCGGAGGTCAAGCCCTGGACCGACTGGATCGCCAAGCTCGCCACCTGGGTAGCCCCGACCACCCTCCTCACCGCGCTGCTCTTCTTCTTCGGCTACGCCTACACCAGTTCGCTCTACAGCTACTTCGGCATCGACGCCGGCACGATCGGCTTCGCCACCCAGGACCTGCTGCTGCGCAGTTCCCCCGCGCTCTACGTCCCGGCCGGGGTGGCGCTGTGCGGTGCGCTGCTCGGTGCGCTGGGCTACCACCTCGCGACCAGGGCGGTCGGCGGCGAGGGGGGCAGGGACGGGAGCGGCGTCCGAGCCCTCCGGTGGGTCTGCCTGGCCGTCACCGCGCTGGTCGTCCCGCTGCTGCTGTTCGGCCTCCTGGCCGGTTTCGAGGTGATCGACGCCGGCCCCATGGGCACCCCGCTGCTGATCGGCGGCGCGCTGCTGCTCGGGGTGCTGGCCCGGCTGATGTACGTGCGCGGCACCGGCGCGGACTACCCGCTGACCGGGGAGCGCGCGGCGCTGGGCATCAGCGTGGCGATCATCGTGCTCTGCTCGTACTGGGCGGTCGACGGCTACGCCCAGCAGAAGGGGACGGCGGACGCCGAGCAGCTCGCCCAGCACCTCTACCGGCGTCCGGCGGTCGTCCTCGACACCTCGGAGCGCCTGCACCTGGGGTGGGCGGGGGTGCGGGAGACGGTGCTGCCCGACGTGGAGCAGGGGGCGCGGTTCCGGTACCGCTACGAGGGCCTGCGGCTGCTGGCCCACTCCGGCGGCCGGATGTTCCTGATCCCGCGCGACTGGACCTGGGAGACCGGCAACGGGCTGATCCTGCCCTTCGACTCCTCCGTCCGGGTCGCCTTTCATCCCGGCTGAGGGCCCGGCCCCGCCCTCCCCGCACACGGCTGCGCCGCGGTCCGTCCCCCTCGACGGACCGCGGCGCAGCGGCTTCACAGGGCGTCAGGTGACGACGGCCTCAGGGCGCCGCCCCGGTCACACCGGCTGCCACAGGGCCGGGACGATCGGCGGCTCCCAGCCGACCTGGGCGGTGTGGCCCTGGAGGCAGACGTAGGTGACCCCGTTGTAGGTCACGGTGTCGCCCGCCTTGTACGTGGTGCCGGGCGTCCAGGTGCCGCCGGGGTTGGGGTTCCCGTTGCCCACGACCAGGGAGAAGCTGGTGCTGTGGTTGGCGGTGCCGGTCCCGGTGAGGGTGATGCTGTAGGTGCCGGCCGGGGTGGCGGTGGTGGTCGCGAGGGTGACCGTCGCGGAGCCGCCGGACTGCACCGAGGACGGGCTGAAGGCGACGGTGACGCCGGCCGGGGCGCCCGAGGCGGTCAGGTTGACGGTCTGGGCCGAACCGGAGGTGGTGGCGGTGGCGACCGTCGCCGTGGCGCTGTCACCGGGCTTGACGGTGGCGGTGGCCGGGTTCACCGCGAGGGAGAAGTCGTTGGCGGGCGTGCTGCCGCCGACCGAGGTCTTCCAGATGGTGTAGGCCACGCCGTCGGCGCTGCGGTTGAGCACCGTCGCGTCGACGTTGCTCGTGGTGTCGCAGGACTGGTGGTAGCAGGAGTCGTACGAACGGCCGCCCGTTCCGCCCCACTTGGCGGCCTGTGCCGAGGTCTTGACGGCGTCGGCGCCGGCCGCGTAGCCGGAGGTGGGGACGCCGGCCTGCTGGAAGGAGTAGTCGTCCGAGCGGCCCTGGCCCTCGACGTTCTCCTCGGGCTGGAGGTTGAGCGAGTCCCAGTAGGCCTTCATCGGCGCGGAGGCCGAGGAGGAGATGTTGTTGATGAAGTAGCCGGCGTTGGGGGAGCCGACCATGTCGAAGTTGTAGTAGGCCTTGATCGCGGAGCGCTGGCTCGAGCCGAGCTGGCCGACGTAGTACTGGGAGCCCTGGAGGCCCTGCTCCTCGCCGGTCCACCAGGCGAACCGGACGTGCCGGGTCAGCGACGGGTTCTGCTGGGCGAGCACCAGGGCGTTCTCCAGCAGGGTGGCCGAGCCGGAGCCGTTGTCGTTGATGCCGGGGCCGGCGCCGACGCTGTCCAGGTGGGCGCCGAACATGGTGACCTGGTCGGCGGGGCCGCCGGGCCAGTCGGCGATCAGGTTGTCGGACCGGTAGGTGCAGGAGGTGCACGTCTGCTCGCTGACGGTGTATCCGGCGGCCTGCAGTTTGGCCTTGAGGTAGGCCACCGACTGGCTGTGCCCGGCGGTGCCCGCCCGGCGGTTGCCGCCGTTCTGGTTGGCGATGCTGTTCAGCTGCGACAGGTGGGCCTGGACCTTGGCGACGTCGATGTCGGGTACGGGCCCGCCGGGGGTGCCTCCGCCGCCGACGGTCAGGGTGTACTGGGCGGTGTGGGTGGCCGGGCCGGCGGTGCCGGTGACGGTGATCACGTACGTCCCGGCCGGGGCGCCCGAGGAGGCCGACAGGGTCAGCGTGGCGGACGAACCGGTCTGCACGGACGAGGGGCTGACCGTCGCGGTGACCCCGGCGGGGGCGCCGGAGACGCTCAGGTTGACGGACTGCGCGGTGCCCGAGGTGAGGGCGGTGCCGACCGTCGCCGTGGTCGTGGAGCCGGGCTGGACCGAGCCGGACGCCGGGCCGAGCGACAGCGAGAAGTCGTTGGTGCCGGACGGCGTGCAGGTCGGGTCACCGCTCTGCGCGGGCACGCTGACCGCGTCCCAGGCGGCTTTGGCCCGGTTGAAGAAGGTACAGGACGGGTCCAGGTTCTTCGCCGCCGTCAGGGTGGCGGTGCGGTAGCGCTTGTAGGTCATGCCGCTGGTCTTGAGCAGCATGCCGCCGTAGAAGACCCGGCCGGCGTCCTTGATCCCGACGCCGGTGACCGTCGAGTTGTTGCAGGTCGGGCTGGTGGGCTTGCCGCCGCCCGGGTTGGAGCCCTCGGCCAGCAGGTAGAACCAGTGGTTCAGCGGACCGGCCGCCGCGTGCTCCTCGGTGTTCGGGATGGAGGAGGAGTAGCAGTTCGGGTCGTTGTTGACCTGCGAGGGGTTGGACATGTTGCGGATCGGCCCGCTGCCGACCAGGTTGATCATCTCGCCGACGGTGTAGTCCGGGCTGTCGTACGGCGCGGGCTCGTTGGCGTAGGCCTCGGTGAGGGCACCCATGATGTCGCCGGTGGCCTCGCCCAGGCCGGACTCGTTGTTGGCGCCGCCCGGGGTGTACTGGTCGATGCCGTGGCCGAACTCGTGGCCGACCACGTCGATGGAGGCGATCCACTCGTTGGCCTGGCTGTGGCCGATGGATATCGAGCTGCCGTCCCAGTAGGCGTTGACGTCGTTGAGGCCGACCTTCACCGGCCAGCTGCCGCCGTTGCCGTTGTGCCCGTTGCGACCCAGCCAGTCGCGGAGCATGTCCCATTCCTTCTGGGCCGCGAACATCGCGTCGCCGCAGCCGGTCTCCTTGGTGGACGGGCTGCCGTTGCCCCAGGAGTCGCCGGACTTGGAGAACACCTGGCCGGTGCTGTAGTCGGAGCAGGTCAGGCCGGGCCGGTTGGGGTCGCGCAGCGAGTACGAGCCGCCCGAGCCGGTGGTGCTGATGGTGACCGGGGCCGGGCCGTTCCACTTGCTGGTGACGGTGCCGGCGTGGACCTCGTCGTAGTGGTCGATGGCCTCGCCGGTCGCGGCGTCCACGAAGACGTGCAGCCGGCTCGGGGCGTTCCCCCGGTGGCCGCTCAGCACGGTCTCCCAGGCGAGCCGGCCGCCGCTGCCGTCCTTGACCCGGACGACCAGCCGGTTCGACGCCACGGCGTCCACGGCGGGCAGCTGGGTGCGGGCGGTCCTCTCCGCCTGGTCCGCGCCGATCCGCGGGGTGACGGAGCCGCCGACCGGGCCGGTGACGGCGGACTGCAGGCCGCGGACCTTGCCCTGCCCGTCGGCGAGCACCACCGCGTCGCCGCCGACCACCGGCAGGCCGCGGTAGCTGCGCTCGTACGCGACGGAGTAGAGGCCGCCGACCCAGGGGGTGACGGCCTTGCGTTCGTAGGTCTCGCCGGGGCCCTTGGCCAGGGCGTCCAGGCCGGCCGCGGCAGCGGCGTCGGCGGCGTTGACGGCGGCGGCCAGGGCGCTCGGCGGTGCCGGGGAGGGGGTGGGTGCGGCGGTGGCCGGCCCCGCGGTGGCGGCGATCAGGCCGGCCAGTACGGTCAGGGTGGTCGCCGTGGTGAGCAACCGGCCGGTGGAAACTCTGCGTTGCATCGAGGCTCCTCGCATGTGGGGGTCCTCGACCGCGGACGGCATGGGCTGGTGGTGCACCGCAGGCCGCGTCCGGGGGACGGCCGTGCGGGCCGTCCGCGCTCGGGTGCCCGAACCCTCACATGGCGTCATGCTCGGGTCAATGGATGGTGCGGGCGATGCATAGGGTTGGCAAATTCCGTCAAGCCCGCCGCTCGGCTTTGCGTCAAGCTGCGGTCTTCTTCGAGTGGTTGAGACCACGTCATGTACGGCGCGGGTGGCCATCGAGTACCGTCCTGGTCATCGGAGTCGCCGGAGTCGCCGGTGTCATCCGAGCCGTCGGAGCCGGCGGAGTCGTCGGAACCACTGGAATCGTCGGCGGGCCCCGCGATCGGCCGGGGACGGCGCCACGCCCCCGGGGAGGCAGCCGTGGAGCGGAACCGAGTGGCCCCTTCGGCGGGGATTCCGGCACCGCCGACCGGCCAGGGCCGAGGCGCCTGGCGGGAGTTCGGAGCCCGGCTGCGGCACTGGCGGCGCCGGGCCGGCCTCACCCAGGCGCAGCTCGGCGTCGGGATCGGCTACGACCACACCGCGGTCAGCAAGATCGAGCACGGGGCCCGCCGGGTCACCCCCAGGGTCGCCGACCGGATCGACGAACTCCTCGGCGCGGGCGGTGAGGTGAGCGCCGCCTGCCTGCGCGCCGAGACCTCCGAACTCTGCGCCCTCGACTCCTTCTCACCCGCCCTGCTGCGGCCCCCGCTGCCGGGCGTCGCCCTGGTCGGCCCGGCCCCCGCCGCGCCCGCCCCGGCGCGGCTGCCCGACTACGGCCTGCTCTGCCCGCTGCACGACGCAGAGGGCTGTGACGTCCCCGCGCCCGCCGAACTGGCCGCACTGCACGCCGAGTTCTGCGCCCCCGCGGCGCTCGCCGATCCGGCCGCCGCCCCGCCGCTGGACGCGGCCACCGCGCACGCCCTGACCGGACTGCTCGCCGCCCACCTGCGCTCCGGCGAGACCGGTGACCGGCCGGGCCTGGCCGGCGCCGTCGAACGCACCCTGCACGCCGTGCTCGCCCGACTCGCCGGCGCTCCCGCCGCGCAGCGCCGTCCGCTCGCCAGACTGGCCGCCGAGCACGCCCACGCGGCCGGCGCGCTGCGCATGCAGGACGGCCGCAACGCCACCGCGATGGCCTGCTACGACCGCGCGCTCATCTGGGCCGGGCTCGCCGGGGACCAGGCCACCCAGGTCGGCACGCTCAGCGACCTGAGCATCCTGGGCCGGCTGGACGGCGACCCGGAAGCCGCCCTCGGCTACGCCCGCGAGATCGACCGGGTCGCCCCCGGCCGGCCCTGGGCCGGCGCGATGGGCCGGATCAGCCGGGCCCGCGCGCACGCCCTGACCGGCGACGTCCCGGCGACCGTACGGCAGATCGGCCTGGCCCGGGCACAGCTGGACCACATCGGGGCCGAGGACGAGGTCGACGTGCCCTGGCTCTCCATCGCCTCGATGCGGATGCGGGTCGAGTCCGCCGCGGCCGCCGCGCTGCGCGACCTCGCGGCGGCGGGGGACGACCCCCGGCTGGCCCGCCGGGCGCTGAGCGCCACCGAGACCGCGCTGGGCCTGCTCGGCCCGACCCAACTCCCGGCCAGCCGACTGCTGTTCGTCGTCCGGGCGGCGGACTGCCTGGTCTGCGCGCACGATCCGCGCGCGGCCGTCGAACTCCTCGGCCCCGCCCTGGAGGCCACTGCGGCGGCCGCCCTCCCCGCGCTGGTCGCGCACGAGTTGCGCGGCCTGCGCGACCGCCTGGCGGCGTACGAACCGCGCGCCGCCAGGCGGCTGGCGGAGCTGGTACGGGCCTGAGGGCGGCGGGTGGCCGGCGCGGGCGGGCGTCACCGGCGGCTGTCACGGGCAGGGCGCTCGACGGCGCTCACCCGGCGGTGTGACGGTGCCGCACCCCGACAACTCCCGTTTCTGCCGCGCAATGCGCCCCCTTCACGCCGTCCGAGCGTCAACTTCGTGCGCGTATGGTCCGCCGATCGGGTCATTCATGGCGTTAACACGTCGAATGACTGCCCCGGCCATCGGGTCCCGCTAGAGTCTCTGACGTTTCCAGTCGTTAGTCCGCGAAGAACGGGGGGCGCGTGCTGCACGCCATTGCCCGCCGGCTCGCCCATCCGCTCCTGCTCCTGGGTGTGCTGTGCGTCGCCGTCGCGACCCTGCACTTCCACTGGGCGCCCGACCGGGTCTCCCCGCTCGTCCTGGTGGCCGTCATCGGATACCTGGCGGTGCTGGAGCGGCTGATCCCGTACCGGACCGACTGGCACCCGAACCGGCGTGAACTCGGCTGGTACAGCGTCTATTTCGTGCTGAGCATGATCGGCGGCGCACTGGCCCAGGGGTTCGTGACGGCGCTGGTCGAACTGCTCGGTCCGGCGCACCCGGCGCTGCCCTTCGCGGCGGAGATTCCACTCGCGCTGCTGGTCGGCTCGCTCGGCGACTACCTCGTGCACCGCTGGTCCCACCGCAACCGGTGGCTCTGGCGGCTGCACGGCGTGCACCACGTCCCGGAGAAGGTGAACGTCGCGAACAACGGCGTGAATCATTTCCTGGACGTCTTCGTCGCACAGTCCGTGGTCCAGATTTCGTTGGCGCTGATCGGATTCTCGGCGGATTCAGTGTTCGTGGTCGGAATATTCGTTCTGGCTCAGGGGTATTTCGTCCACGCGAACATCGACGTCCACCTCGGGTCGCTCGGCCACGTCCTGGCCGGCCCGGAACTCCACCGCCTGCACCACAGCACCGACCTCGCCGAAGCCGGCCACTACTCTTCCGACCTCTCGCTGTGGGACCACGTGTTCGGGAGCTTCACCTGGCGGCCCGGCCGAGTGCCCACCGCCGTCGGCCTCACCGACCCGACCGCGTTCCCCACGACCGGCGAGCTCGGCGCCAGCCTGTTGCACCCCTGGCGCCGGGCGAAGACCACCGAGCAGTCCGTCTGACTCCGGTCCGCGCAGCCGCCCCCTAGCCCGTGTCCCCGGCGTCACGCCATCACCCTCGGATTGGATCATGACTTCCTCGCCCTTCGCCGTGCCCCGCGAGTCCATCGCGATCACCGGTATCGGCTGCCGCCTGCCGGGACACGCCAACGACCACCGGACCTACTGGCGCAACCTGATCGAGGGTCGGGACTGTCTCACCGACACGCCCGCCGACCGGTACGACACCGGCACCCTGGGCAGCCGGGACCGGGCGAAGCCGGGGCGGCTGATCGGCGGCCGGGGCGGCTACATCGACGGCTTCGACACCTTCGACCCGGACTTCTTCGGGATCAGCCCGCGCGAGGCCGAGCACATGGACCCGCAGCAGCGCAAGCTCCTGGAGGTCAGCTGGGAGGCCCTGGAGGACGGCGGCCTGCGCCCCGGCGAGCTGGCCGGCCGGGACGTGGGCGTCTACATGGGCGCCTTCACCCTCGACTGGAAGATCCTGCAGTTCGCCGACCTCGACTTCGCCACCATCGCCGCGCACACCGCCACCGGCACCATGATGACGATGGTCTCCAACCGGATCTCGCACTGCTTCGACTTCCGCGGCCCCAGCGTCTCGATCGACACCGCCTGCAGCTCCTCGCTGGTCGCGGTCCACCTGGCCTGCCAGAGCCTGCTCCGCGGCGAAACCGAACTCGCCCTGGCCGGCGGCGCGTTGCTGCACATGGCGCCGCAGTACACGATCGCCGAGACCAAGGGCGGCTTCCTCTCCGCGGACGGCCGATCGCGCGCCTTCGACGCCTCCGCCGACGGCTACGTCCGGGCCGAGGGCGTCGGCGTGGTCGTGCTCAAGCGCCTCTCCGACGCGCAGCGCGACGGGGACCCGGTGCACGCCGTGATCCTCGGCAGCGGCGTCAACCAGGACGGCCGCACCAACGGCATCACCGTCCCCAGCGCCGACGCCCAGGTCACCCTGATCGAGCGGGTCTGCGCCGAGGCCGGGGTGCTGCCCGGCAGCCTGCAGTACGTCGAGGCGCACGGCACCTCCACCCCGGTCGGCGACCCGATCGAAGCCGCCGCGCTCGGCCGGGTGCTCGGCATCGGCCGCCGCTCCGGCGACCACTGCTACGTCGGCTCGGTCAAGACCAACATCGGGCACACCGAGGCCGCCGCCGGCGTCGCCGGGCTGATCAAGACCGCCCTCGCCCTCAAGCACCGCCGCATCCCGCCGCACCTCAACCTGGAGCGGCCCAACCCCGGCATCGACCTGGCCGCGCTGCCCTTCGAGATCCCGACCGAGCCGGTCGACTGGCCCGAGCGCCGCGGCCCGGCCCGCGCGGGCGTCAACTCCTTCGGCTTCGGCGGCACCAACGCGCACGTCCTGCTGGAGGAGCCGCCCCGCCCCGGGCCCGCCGCGGCGGTCGCGGAGCCCGTCTTCACGGTCCTGCCGCTGAGCACCAAGGACACCGCCGGACTGCCCGAACTCGCCGCCGCCGTACGGCAGGAGCTCGCCACCGGGGCCTCGCTCACCGACCTCGGCCACACCCTGGCGCACCGCCGCCAGCACCTGCCCGAGCGGCTCGCGGTCACGTACTCGTCGCGGCAGGACCTGGACGAGGCGCTGGCCGCCTGCGAGCGCGGCGAGGAGCACCCGCGGGTGGTCCAGGGCCGGGCCCGGGAGCGCAGACAGCGCCGTCTGGCCTGGGTGTTCACCGGCATGGGCCCGCAGTGGTGGGGGATGGGCCGGGGCCTGTACGAGAGCGAGCCGGTGTACCGGGAGGCCGTGCGGGCCGTCGACCGGGAGATCCGCGAGCAGGCCGGCTGGTCACTGCTGACGGAACTGGACCGGGACGAGACGGACTCCCGGATGGCCGAGACCTGGGTGGCCCAGCCCGCCAACTTCGCCGTCCAGGTGGGACTTTCGGCGCTCTGGCGGAGCCACGGCCTGCGCCCCGACGCGGTGGTGGGCCACAGCACCGGCGAGGTCGCCGCGTTTCACGAGGCCGGGGTGTACGACCTCGCCGACGCCGTCCGGGTGGTGCTGGCCCGCAGCCGGCTCCAGCAGCGGCTGGCCGGCACCGGCAGCATGCTCGCGGTCGGTCTGCCGGAGGCGGAGGCGGAGCGCCGGATCCGGCCGTACCGCACCCGGATCTCGCTCGGGGCGGTCAACAGCCCGTCCGCGGTGACCCTGGCCGGGGACACCGAAGCCCTCGGCGAGCTGGCCGAGGAACTGAAGCAGCAGGGCGTCTTCGCCCGCCTGCTGGACGTCGAAGTCCCCTACCACAGCGTGCGGATGGACCCGATCCGGGACGAGCTGATCGCCGCGCTCGCCGCGATCAAGCCACAGGAGGCGCGGCTGCCGCTCTACCTGACCGCGCGGGAAGGACTCGCCCGGGGGCCGGAGCTGGACGGCGGGTACTGGTGGGAGAACGTCCGCAACCCGGTGCGGTTCCGGGCCGCCGTCGAGCGGATGGCCGAGGACGGGCACGGACTGTTCCTGGAACTCGGCCCGCACCCCGTCCTCGGGCATGCGATCCGCGAGTGCGCCGAGCGGACGCACACCCTGCCGTCGATCCGCCGCCGCCAGGACGAGCCCGAGCGCTTCGCCCGCAGCCTGGCCGAACTGCACACCCTCGGCGTCGAATTGAGCTGGGACGCGCTGCACCCGGCCGGCCGCCCGGTGCCGCTGCCCGCCTACCCCTGGCGGCGCGACCGGTACTGGATCGAGCCCAAGCCGGTCGAGCAGGTCCGGCTCGGCCGGGTCGACCACCCGCTCCTGGGCCGCCGCACCGCGAGCGCCCAGCCCGGCTGGACCACCGCGCTCGACCCCGAGCGGCTGCCGTACCTGACCGACCACCGGATCGAGGGCCAGGTGGTGTTCCCGGCCGCCGGGTACCTGGAGATGGCCGCGCAGGCCGTCCGCGCCCTGACCGGCCGCACCGAGGTGGTGCTGGCCGAGGTCGAGCTCAACCGGGCGCTCTTCCTCTCCGAGACCGAACCCGTCCCCGTCCAGCTCGGCTACGCGCCCGAGGACGCCCGCTTCACCGTCGCCGCCACCCCGGCCGGCGGCGAGCCGACCGTGCACGCCTGCGGCCGGGTCCGCACCGGCCAGCGGCGCTCGTACGGGCCCGCGCTGGACGTCTCGGCCCCGGACGCCCACGGGCAGCACCTCGACGGGCCGGACTGCTACCGGCTGCTGGCCGAGCGCGGCTACGACTACGGGCCCGCCTTCCGCGCCATCGAGGAGGTGTGGGCGGGCCCCGGCGAGGCGCTGGCCCGGATCCGGCCGACCGCCGGACTCGGCCCCGGCGCGGCCGACCACCACCTGCACCCGGTGCTGCTGGACGCCTGCTTCCAGACCCTGCTCACCACCACGCTGCACACGCCCGAGGGCGGCAGCGTCCGGCTGCCGGTCGCCATCGAGGAGGTCCGGCTCGACGAGATCGGCGACCGGCCGCTCTGGGCGCAGGCCACCGTCACCCGGGACAGCGGCGAGGAACTCGTCGGCGACATCGCCCTGCACGCCGAGGACGGCACCCCGCTCGGCCGGATCACCGGGTTCCGGGTCGCCGACGTCGCCCAGGCCCCGGCCTCGGTCGGCCTGGCCACCATCGACGGCTGGCTCACCGAGGTCGCCTGGGTGGAGGCGCCCGCGCCGACCGCCGAGGAGACCCCCGGCGACCTGCTGCTCTTCGCCGACGAAGGCGGCCTCGCCGAGCGGCTGGCCGCGCTCGCCGCCGAGCGCGGCGCCCGCTGCCACCTCGTCCGGCCCGCCGAGCAGTACCACCACGGCGACGGACACTCGACCGTCCGGCCCGACTCCGCCGAGGACGTCCGGCGGCTGCTCGCCTCCCTGGAACCCGGCTACGACACCGTCGTCCACCTCTGGAACCTCGACCTGCCCGCCCTCGACGCCACCACGGCCGACCGGCTCGACGGGCTCGCCACCCTCGGCGCCTACTCCGTGATCGCCCTCGCCCAGGCCCTGCCCGCCGCCCTCCCGGACGGGCGGCTGCACATCGTCACCCGGGGCACCCAGCCCGCCGCCCCCGGCGACCGGGTCGAACCGCTCGGCGCCCCCGCCTGGGGCATCGGACGCGTGCTGTGGCAGCAGGAACTCGTCACTCAGCGCGGCAGCCTGATCGACCTCGACCCGGCCGTCACCGCGACCGACCAGGCCGGGGCACTGCTCGCCGAACTCGCCGCCCGGGACGAGCAGGAGATCGCGCTGCGGGCCGGCCGCCGCCTGACCAGCCGACTGCGGCAGGCCGAGGGCCTCACCCGGCCGCTGCCGCCGGTCCTGCGCCCCGACGGCAGCTACCTCGTCACCGGCGCCTTCGGCGCCCTCGGCCGACTGCTCTGCCGCACCCTGGTCAAGCGCGGCGCCCGGCGGCTGATCCTGGTCGGCCGCACCGCCCTGCCCGAGCGCTCCCAGTGGGCTTCCACCGACCCGGGCAGCCCCGCCGGGGAGCGGATCGCCTTCCTGCGCGAACTCCAGGCGCTCGGCGCCGAACCGCTGCTCGCCCCGGTCGACGTCACCGACGAAACCGCGCTCGCCGCCTGGCTCGCCGACTACCGGGAGCACCAACGCCCGCCGATCCGGGGCGTGTTCCACCTCGCCGGCCAGGTCAGGGACACCCTGCTGGCACAGATGGACCGCATGGCCTTCGACGCCGGATACGCCCCCAAGGTGGCCGGCGGCCACCTGCTGCACCGGCTGCTGCGCGACGAACCGCTCGACCACTTCGTGCTGTTCGCCTCCGTCGCCTCGCTGCTCACCACCGCCGGCCAGACCAACTACGCGGCCGGCAACGCCTTCCTGGACGCCCTCGCCCACCACCGCCGGGCCGACGGCCTGCCCGCGCTCAGCCTGGACTGGGGCCCCTGGGCCACCGGCATGATCGAGGAACTGGGCCTGGTCGCCCACTACCGCGACGCCCGCGGCATGAGCTCGCTGCCCCCGGACGCCGGAACGGCCGTCCTGGAACGCGTCCTCGGCCAGGACCGCGCCCAGCTGCTGGTCGCCACCGTGGTCGACTGGCCGACCTTCCTCGCCTGGTACCCCGCGCCGCCGCCGCTGGTCGCCGACCTGGCGGCGAGCGCCGCCGAGCAGGCCCCGGCCGAGACCGGCGGCTTCCTGGACGCCTACCGGGCGGCCGACCCGCAGACCCGGCTCGAACTGGTCACCGAACGGCTCACCGCCGCCGCCGCGGCCGTGCTGCGGATCGGCTCCGAGCGGATCGGCACCGACACCAGGCTCGGCGCGCACGGCCTCGACTCGCTGCTCGCGATGGAGCTGCGCGCCCGGGTGCACGGCGAACTGGGCGTCGCCCTGCCGGTGGTGGCCCTGCTCAGCAACGGCTCCGTCGGCGACCTGGTCGACCTGCTCACCACGGGCCTGGCCGAGCGGCTCGACACCGACGGCGGCCCGGACCGGGCCGAGATCGAACTCCACACCGACGAGTCCCGCTACCCGCTCACCCACAACCAGCAGGCGCTCTGGTTCCTGCGCCAGCTGCACCCGGACGGCTTCGCGTACAACATCGGCGGCGCCGTCGAGGTGCGCGCGGTGCTCGACCCGGAGCTGGTGTTCGCCGCGTTCCGCCACCTGGTCGCCCGCCACCCCGCACTGCGCGCCAACGTCACGGCCGAGGAGGGCCGGCCCCTCCAGCGCATCCGTGAGGAGGCCGCGGCCGACACCGGGCTGTTCGACGTCGAGGGCCGCCCGTGGGAGGAGATCCACGAGCTGATCGTCCGCGAGTACCGGCGGCCGTACGACCTCGACGCGGACCCGCTGGTACGGCTGCGGCTGTTCCGGCGCGGGCCGGACCGCTGGGTGCTGATGAAGGCCGTCCACCACATCGTCTCGGACGCGATCTCCACCTTCACCTTCATCGAGGAGCTGTTCGAGGTCTACGAGGCGCTGCGCCAGGGGCGCACCCCCGAACTGCCCCCGGTCGCCGCCCGCTACCTGGACTTCCTCAACCAGCAGAACCGCTTCCTGGCCGGGCCCGGGGCGCAGCGGATGCTCGACTACTGGCGCGGGCACCTGCCCGCCGAGATGCCGGTGCTGGCGCTGCCCACCGACAAGCCCCGGCCGGCCGTGCAGACCCACAACGGCGCCTCCGAGTTCTTCCGGCTGGACACCGAACTCACCGACCGGGTCCACGAGTTGGCCCGTGCGCACAACGTCACCCCGTTCATGGTGCTGCTCGGCGCCTACTACCTGCTGCTGCACCGCTGGTCCGGGCAGCCGGACATCGTGGTCGGCAGCCCGGTCACCGGCCGCACCCAGGAGGAGTTCGCCTCCGTCTACGGCTACTTCGTCAACCCGCTGCCGCTGCACGTGAGCCTGGCCGGGGAACCGACCGTGGCCGAGCTGCTGGCCCGGGTGCGGGAGAGCGTGCTCGGCGGACTGGACAACCAGGAGTACCCCTTCCCGCTGCTGGTCGAGCAGTTGGGGCTGCAGCACGACCCGAGCCGCTCCGCGGTGTTCCAGGCGATGTTCATCCTGCTCACCCACAAGGTCGCCGTGGAACGCTTCGGCTACCGCCTGGAGTACATCGAACTCCCGGAGGAAGAAGGGCAGTTCGACCTGACGCTGTCCGCCTACGAGGACCGCGCGGACGGCTGCTTCCACTGCGTCTTCAAGTACAACTCCGACCTCTTCGAGCCCGCCACCGTCCGGCGGCTCGCGGCGCACTACCGCAACCTGTTGGACGCCATGACCCGCGCCGCCGACGGCGAGCCGGTCGGCCGGCTGCGGATGCTGGACGCGGCCGAACGCCGGGAGATCCTCACCGGGTTCAGCGGCGCCGAACGCCGGATCGACCACGACACCCCGGTGCCGGAGCTGATCGCCAAGGCCGCCGCCGAGCACCCGGAGGCCGTCGCCGTGGTCGCGCCCGGCCGCGACGGGGTCCGGCGCCTCACCTACGGCGAACTCGACCGGCGCTCCCAGCGCACGGCCGTACGGCTGCGCGAACTGGGCGTCGGGGAGGGCTCGGTGGTGGCTGTCTGCCTGGACAAGTCACCCGAGCTGATCACCACCCTGCTGGGCATCTGGCGGGCCGGCGCCGCCTACCTCCCGCTCGACCCCGGGCACCCGGCGGACCGGCTGGCCTACCAGGTGGCCGACGCCGGGGCCGCCCTGGTCGTGGTCGACGAGCGGCGCCCGCCCGCCGCCGACCTGCCCGCCGAGCCGGTCACCCTGGAGGACCTGGACCGGCCCGCCGACGCCGCCGGGCCGCTGCCCGCCGCCGACCCGGACCGGGCCGCCTACGTGATCCACACCTCGGGCTCCACCGGCCGCCCGAAGGCGGTCCGGGTCGACCACCGCAACCTGGCCGCCGTCACCGCCGGCTGGCGCGCGGAGTACCGGCTGGACACCGAGGCCCGGGTCCACCTGCAGATGGCCGGGACCGCCTTCGACGTCTTCTCCGGCGACCTCGCCCGGGCGCTCGGCAGCGGCGGCACCCTCGTTCTGGTCGACCGCGAGCTGCTCTTCGACACCGCGCGGCTGCACCGGGTGATGCGCGAAGAAGCCGTGGACTGCGGCGAGTTCGTGCCCGCCGTGGCCCGCGCCCTGCTGACCCACTGCGAACGCGACGGCCTGCGGCTGGACTTCCTCAAACTGGTCATCGTCGGCTCCGACTCCTGGAAGGCCGCCGAGCACCGCCGGCTGCGCGCCCTGTGCGGCGAACGGACCCGGCTGGTCAACTCCTACGGCCTGACCGAGGCCACCGTCGACAGCACCTACTACGAGGGCGCGGCCGAGGAACTCGAACCCGGCCGGATGGTGCCGATCGGCCGGCCCTTCCCGAACAGCGCGCTGTACATCCTCGACCCGTACGGCGAGCCCGTCCCGGCCGGCGTGCCCGGCGAGCTGTGGATCGGCGGCGCGGGTGTCGCGGCCGGCTACCCCAACGACCCGGAGCAGAGCGCCCACCGCTTCGCCACCCTGGAGCTCGACGGCACGCCCGTACGGCTCTACCGCACCGGCGACCTCGGGCACTGGGACACCACCGGCACCGCGCACCTGCTCGGCCGGATCGACAACCAGGTCAAGGTCCGCGGCCACCGGATCGAGCCGGGCGAGATCGAGGCCCACCTCACCGCCCGCCCCGAACTCGCCCAGGCCTGCGTCGCGGTCCGCCAGGACGCCTCGGGCGAAGCCGTCCTGGCCGCCTACGTGGTCCCCGCCGAAGGCACCGTGCTGGACCGCCGTGAACTGCGCCGCCACCTGGCCGAGCACCTGCCCACCGTGATGATCCCCTCCTACCTCACCGAACTGCCCGCCCTGCCCCTCACCCCGAACGGCAAGGTCGACCTCGCCGCCCTTCCGGAGCCGAAGGCCGACACCGGCGGAGCCCAGCACGAACCCCCCGTCACCCTCTACGAGACCAGGGTCGCCGAGCACTGGCGCAACCTGCTCGGCCTGGACGAAGTCGGCCTGCAGCACGACTTCTTCGAACTCGGCGGCAGCTCGATCCGGCTCATCGAGCTGATCCACCACCTGCAGACCGAGTTCAACATCGGGATCCCGGTCGGCCTGCTGTTCAAGGTCACCACCCTGCACGGCATGGCCCGCACCGTCGAGCAGATCATCACCGGCGAGGTGTCCGGCGGCCAGCCCTACCTCTGGTTCAACGCCACGGCGACCGAAGGCCGTACGGTCTTCTGCCTCCCGCCGGCCGGCGGCCACGGACTGGTCTACCGGCAGCTCGCCGCGCACCTGCCCGAGCACCGGATCGCCGCCTTCAACTACCTGACCGGCGACGACAAGACCGCCCGGTACGCCGACCTGGTCGAGGAACTGCACCCGGCCGGACCGTACGTCCTGCTCGGCTACTCCCTCGGCGGCAACCTCGCCTTCGAGGTTGCCAAGGAGCTGGAACGCCGGGGCCGCACGGTGGGTTCGGTGCTGCTGGTCGACGCCTACCGGGTCCTGGACGCCTTCGACCTCGGCGAGGAACACGTGGCCGTCTTCGAGCGCGAACTCCACGAGCACCTGCACCGCCACACCGGCTCGCGGATCGTCGCCCGGGAAACCCTCGAACAGGCCCGGGACTACCTGGAGTTCTCCAGCCGCACCCCCAACACGGGCACCGTACGCGCCCAACTCGACGTGGTCTGCGAACGCGAGCGGCTGAGCGTGCACGTCGGCGGCGAGGAAGGCTCCTGGCACGGCGCCTCCACCACCGGCACCGCCGTGTACGCCGGCCACGGCAGCCACGCCGAGATGCTCGACGGCGAGTACGCCGCCCGCAACGCCGAACTGGCGGGCGCCATCCTGGCCGGAGGCACCGCCGATGGCCGCGGCTGACCGCGGACCGGACTGGTCCACGAGGGAGCGGGCCCCCGGCGGCCCGCCCCGGGTCATCGTGATCGGGGCCGGCCTGGCCGGCCTCGCCACCGGCTGCTACGCGCAGATGAGCGGCCTGGAGACCCGGATCTTCGAGAAACACGTGCTACCCGGCGGTTGCTGCACCGCCTGGTCCCGGCACGGCTACCTGTTCGACTACTGCATCGACTGGCTGATCGGCACCGCCGAAGGCACCGGAGCGCACCAGGTCTGGCAGGAACTCGGCGCCCTGGACGGCAAATCGGTGACCCGCTTCGACATCTTCAACCGGGTCGTCGACGAACACGGCCGCGCCGTCACCTTCTACGGCGACCCGGACCGGCTGGAACAGCACCTGCTCGCCCTCGCCCCCGACGACGCCAAGCCGATCCGGGCCTTCTGCCGGGACCTGCGCCGCTTCGTCGCCGTCGACCTGCCCTGGGACCTCACCCCGCCGCCGCTGCGCACCACGGCGGAGCGGCTGCGCACCCTGCGCGCCGTCCTGCCCGCCTTCCGGCTGTTCTGGCGCACCGCGACCACCCCGATGAGCGGCTTCGCCGAGCGCTTCCAGGACCCGCTGCTGCGCCGGGCCTTCCCCACCATGTTCCTCCAGGAGCCCGCGGGCTTCCCGCTGTTGCCGTACCTGTACACACTGGCCGCCGCGCACAACGGCAACGCCGGTTTCCCGCAGGGCGGTTCGCTGGGGCTGGCCCGCTCGGTGGAGGAGCGGTACACCTCGCTCGGCGGGGTGATCGGCTACCGCTGCCGGGTGGAGCGGATCCTGATCGAGGACGGACGCGCCATCGGCATCGAACTCCGGGACGGATCACGGCACTTCGCCGACCACGTGGTCGCCGCCTGCGACGGTCCGACGGTACTCGACCGCTTGCTGGAGGGCCGCTACTCCAGCCCCGTCACCGACCGGCTGTACGGCGAACTGATCGACAAGCCGGGCAACCTGTACCCGGCCGTGGTCTCCGCCTTCGTCGGCATCGACGGCCCGCTGCCGGAGGGCGAACCGCACAGCACCACCTATCTGTTGACGCCCGAGGACAGCGCCCGGCTGCCCGGCTCGCTGCAGCACAGCCTGGTGGTGCAACTGCGCTCGGCCTACGCGGAGGGCTTCGCGCCGCCCGGCAAGTCGGTGCTGCACTGCACCTACTTCAGCGACTACCGCTCCTGGAAGGACCTGCGGGTCCGGGACCGCCGGGCGTACCGGGCGCGCAAGCAGGAGGTCGCCGCGTTCGTCCGCGTCTTCCTGGACCGGACCTACCCCGGGCTCGGCCCGCGGATCGAACTCGTCGACGTTGCCTCGCCGGTGACCGCCGAGCGGTTCACCGGCAACACCTACGGCAGCATCCTGGCCTGGCAGGCCTTCTCCGAGGCCGAGGACGTCGCCAACCGGCTGGTCAACCGGGACCGGATGCGGCTGCCCGGCCTCAGCGGCTTCTCCATGGCCGGGCAGTGGACCGCCCTGGGCGGGCTGATCCGGGCCGCCACCAGCGGACGGTACGCCGCGCAGTACCTCTGCCGGGAACTCGGCCGGCCGTTCCGGGCCTGGCCCAGCGACAACCGGGAACCCTGGCACGCGGGCAAGTGGGGCCACCTGCCGCAACTCGACCGGGCCACCGTGGGCGTACCGGCCGTGGGAGTGCCGGACGTGGGCGTCGCGGACGTGGAAGTGGGAGTGGCGGAGTGAGCGGGACGACCACCGGCGGGACGGCCACCGGCAGCAGGCAGACCGTGGTCATCATCGGCGGCGGCCTCGGCGGCCTGTCCACCGGCTGCTACGCGCAGATGAACGGCTACCGCACCCGGATCCTGGAGATGCACGAGATCCCCGGCGGCTGCTGCACCGGCTGGGACCGCGGCGAGTTCACCTTCGACTGCTGCGTCAGCTGGCTGCTGGGCAGCGGTCCGGGCAACGAGATGCACCGGATCTGGCTGGAGCTCGGCGCCCTGCAGGGCAAGCTGATGCGCAACTTCGACGTCTTCAACGTGGTGCGCACCCGGGACGGCCGGGCGGTCTACTTCTACTCCGACCCGGACCGGCTGGAGGCCCACCTGCTGGAGCTGGCCCCGGAGGACGCCCGGCAGATCCGGCAGTTCTGCGCCGGGCTGCGCAAGTTCCGCCTGGCGCTGGCCCGTTACCCCTTCCTCAAGCCGGTCGGGCTGATGGGCCGGCGGGAGCGGTGGCGGATGCTCGCCTCCTTCCTGCCGTACTTCAACGTGATCCGCCGCTCGATCACCGTGCTGATGAGCGACTACGCGGCGCGGTTCCGCAGCCCGCTGCTGCGCGAGGCGTTCAACTTCGTCCTGTACGAGAAGCACCCCAACTTCCCGGTGCTGCCGACCTACTTCCAACTCGCCTCGCACGCCGGGCAGTCGGCCGGCGTGCCGGAGGGCGGCTCGCTCGGCCTGGCGCACTCGATCGAGGAGCGCTACCGGCGGCTCGGCGGCGAGATCACGTACAACGCCAAGGTGACCGAGATCCTGGTCGAGCAGGACCGGGCGGTCGGGGTGCGGCTGAGCGACGGCCGGGAGGTGCGGGCGGACATCGTGGTGGCCGCCTGCGACGGCCGGACGACCATGCTGGACCTGCTCAAGGGCCGCTACCTGAACGACACCTACCGCCGGCTGTACACCAGGACCATCACCGAGCCCGGCATGGTCTTCCCCGGGTACCTCACCGTCTTCCTCGGCCTGCGCCGCCCCTTCCCGGCCGGCGACCCGTGCACCACCTACCTGCTGGAGGACGAGCTCGCCGCCCGGCTCACCGGCATCCGGCACCCCAGCATCAACGTCCAGTTCCGCAGCCGGCACTACCCGGAGCTGTCCCCGGCCGGGACCACCGTGGTGTACGCCAGCTACTTCTGCGACATCGCCCCCTGGCGGGAGCTGAGCACCGGCCCCGAGCAGTCGCCCCGGCTGCGGCGCGGCGAGGAGCTGCACACCCTGCCGGTCGGCCGGGGCCGGGAGTACCAGCGCGAGAAGCGCCGGGTGCGGGACGCCGTGATCGAGTTCCTGGACGGCCACCACCCGGGCCTGAAGGACGCGGTGGCGGTCAAGGACGTCTCCACCCCGCTCACCCAGGTCCGCTACACGGGCAACTACGACGGCACGGTGCTGGGTTGGCAGCCCTTCGTGGAGAGCGGCGAGATCCTGGAGGAGGAGATCAAGCGCAACGGCCCCGGGCTGCCGGGCCTCGCGAACTTCTACCTCTCCGGTGTGTGGGCGACCACCGGCGGTCTGATCCGGGCGGCGGCGGCCGGCCGACACGTCGTCCAGTTCATCTGCCGGGACGACCGCAAGCCGTTCACCGCGGAGATCGACGACCACGCGCCGCCGCCCACCCTGCTCATCGAACCGGTCGGACCCGTCGACCGGCAGTTTGGAGTCACCTCGTGAGGATCGAGAAGTGGACCGTCCGGGAGCACGTGGACGGTGTGCCGGACATCGAGCGGATGTACCGCAAGGTCGTGGAGGAGCTGGACGTCCGGCTCGCCGCCGACGAGATGCTGCTGCGCACCCGGTACGTCTCGGTCGACCCGTACCTCCAGGGCATCGCGCTGGACACCCCGATCGGCGACCACATGGGCGCCGACTCGATCATGGAGGTGCTGGACGCCGGGCCGGCCGCGCGGTTCGCGGCCGGTGACCTGGTGCAGGGTTTCGGCGGCTGGCGCAGCCACCTGATCAGCAACGGCGCACCCAGGCTGTGGCAGACCGGCACCTTCCCGATGGTCTTCCCGGCCTTCCGCCGGCTGGACCCCGCCCACTACGACGAGGCGCTGCCGCTCTCCACCGCGCTCGGCGTCCTGGGCGGGCCGGGGATGACGGCCTGGGGCACGGTCGAGAAGTTCCTCGATGTCCGCGCCGGTGCGACCGTGCTGGTCAGCGGGGCCTCCGGGGCGGTGGGTTCGGTGGTCGGGCAGTTGGCCAAGCACCGGGGTGCACGGGTGATCGGCACCACGGCGACGCCGGAGAAGGCCGAACGGCTGTGGGAGCTGGGCTTCGACGGGGTGGTGCTGTACCGCGACGGCGACGCTCCGGAGCGACTGGAGAAGGAACTCGCCGAGCTCGCCCCGGACGGCATCGACCGCTACTTCGACAGCCTCGGCGGGGTGCTGACCGACGTGGTCTTCGGCATGCTCGCGGTGGAGAGCCGGGTGGCGGTCTGCTGGCAGTGGGGGAGCCAGGTCGGCGGCGGCTGGGCCGGCCCCCGGCTGCTGCCGATGATCATGTACCCGCGCACCACGATCCGCGGCATCTTCTCGCTGGAGTGGTTCACCGAGGAGAACTGGGCGGCGCTGCGGCGGGACGTCGGCGCGCTGGTCCGCAGCGGCGACCTGACGTACCAGCAGACCGTCCACCGGGGCTTCGACGGCATCCCCGCCGCGTACCGCAGCCTCTACCAGGACCGCTCGGCGAGCCGGGGGAAGGTGCTGGTCGAGCTCTGAGCGGCCGCGCCCGACTGCTCGGCGCTGCACGGCACTGCTCGGCACTGATCGGAAAGTGTTTCGCTGTAGTGGTTGACTGGTGTTCTACTAGACCATAACAATTCAGGGGCAGGCCTCAGGACCTCATCCACCGAGGAGACGCCCCGTGATCGAATTCCATGTGGACCGGACGGACAGCCTCCCGGCCTATGCGCAACTCGTAAAGCAAGTACGGGAAGCGCTCAGGCTGGGACTGCTCAAGCCCGGTGACCGCCTTCCGGCCGTCCGCGACGTCGTCGTCTCGTGCACGGTCAACGCCAACACCGTGCTCAAGGCCTACCGCGAGCTGGAGCACGGCGGCCTGGTCGAGGCCCGGCAGGGCTCCGGCACCTTCGTCACCGGCTCGCTCGGCGCCGTCGAACCCCACGACATGGCGCGGCTGCGCACCGGGCTCGCCCGCTGGGTCGCGGAGGCCCGCACGGCTGGGCTGGAGGACGAGGACGTCAAGGCCCTGGTCACCGCCGTGCTCGCCGAGGAGTCGGCCGCCGCCGAGCGCGACGCACGCCAGGCGGCCGCGCACCAGGGGGCGAAGGCGTGACCGCGGCCCTGGAGGTACGCGGGCTGACCAAGCGGTACCGGGGCGTGACCGCCCTGGACGACTGCAGCTTCACGCTCCCGGCCGGCGGGGTGGTCGCGCTGGTCGGCGCCAACGGCGCGGGCAAGTCCACCCTGCTGGGCATCGTCAGCGGCATGCTCGAACCCACCGCGGGCGAGTACCGGACGGACGGCCGGGTGGTGCTGCTCTCGCAGGACAAGCCGCTCTACCGCGACTTCAAGGTCACCGACATGCTGAACTTCGGCCGCCACACCAACCACGTCTGGGACCAGGCCCGCGCGCTGGGCTGGCTGGAGCGGTTCGACATCCCGCTGGACCGGCGCTGCGACAAGCTCTCCGGCGGCCAGCAGGCGCAGGTCGCGCTGGCCGTCGCGCTCGGCGCCTGCCCGTCGCTGCTCCTGCTGGACGAGCCGCTGGCCAACCTCGACCCGGTCGCCCGCAAGGCCGTCACCGGCGAACTGCTCGGCGAGGTCGCCGAGACCGGCATGACGGTGCTGCTGTCCACCCACGTCGTCGCCGAACTCGCGGGCGTGGGAGACCACTTGCTGCTCCTCTCGCACGGCCGGAACATCCTGGACGGCGACGTCGAGGACCTCCTCGCCCAGCACGTCCGGCTGAGCGGCCCGCGGGCCGAACGGCCGCCCGTCGAGGGGGAGACCGTCCACGAGAACCACACCGCCCGGCAGTCCACCTTCGTGGTGCGCACCCTGCTCGGCGCGGCGACCCCGCTCGACGCGCCCGGCTGGACCGGCCACCCCGTCACCCTGGAGGACATCGTGCTCGGCTACCTCAAGACCTCCCTCGGGGAGACCGGACGGTGAGCGCCCCCGCCACCACCCCGCCGCCCGCCGCCGCCACCCGGCCCGCGCCCGCCGCCCGGGGGAACCTGTGGCGCGGCATCCTCTGGCTCACCTGGCGCCAGCACCGCGGGCAGCTGATCGGCGCCGCCCTCCTCACGGCCGCCGTCCTCGCCTGGATGGTCGTCAACGCCGCCGACCTGCAGCACGCGCTCGACCTGTGCCACGGGCCGGACTGCGCCAAGGCCGTCGCCGACGACCGGCTCGCCAGGATCAACCACGGCGCCGACATCGCCGGCTACCAGCTCAACCTGGTCGTCTTCCTGCCCGCGATGCTCGGCATGTTCGTCGGGGTGCCGCTGCTGGCCAGGGAGTACGAGCACCGCACCGTACTGCTCGCCTGGTCCCAGGACATCAGCCCGCTGCGGTGGCTGTTCGGCAAGCTCGCCGTGCTCGGCACCGTCCTCGGCGTGCTGACCGCCGTGCTCGCCGCCGAGTGCCTGCACGTGGCGAACCTCGTCCACCTCGGTGCCCGGCGCAGCCTGTTCGAAGGGACACTGTTCCAGGCCGGCGGCTGGCTGCCGCTCACCCTCGCCCTCGCCTGGGGGATGGTCGGCGTGGCGGTGGGGGCGGCGCTGCGCCGGCTGCTGCCCGCGTTCGTGGTGGTGCTCGGGGCCTTCGGCGCACGCACGATGCTGATGGAGCAGCTGCGGCCGCACCTGATGGACCCGGCGACCCGGACGATCTCGCTCGCGGCCGAGCGGGGCGAGGGCATCGACCCGTTCGCGCCGGTGGCCAACGAACTGCTGCTGGACGGCGGCAAGCCGCCGTTCGTCGACGCGGCCGGGCACCTCCACCCGTACAACGAGGTGATGGGGCAGTGGTGCGGCAACATCCTCGACGGGCGGGCCGCGGCCTTCACCTCCTGCCTCCGGGAGCACGGGCTGACCGGCATCCAGCAGAGCCTGCAGCCGGCGAGCCGGCTGGGCACCTTCCACCTGATCGAGAACGGGCTGAACCTCGGGCTGTTCGTGGTCGCCCTGGCGGTGACCTGGTGGCTGGTGCGCCGGGCCCGGACCACGGTGTAGCGGGGGCCGGGGGAGGGGCCGGGGGAGGGGCAGGGGGCGGAGTCGGGCGGATCGGCGAGCCGATGCGGGCCGAGGCGCCCGCTCTGTTCGGTGCCTACGCGGTGGAGGACGGGGCCTGGGTGCCGTCCTGGCACAAGGTCCGAGCCTGGTCCGATGCGGGCCGGCCCCTCGCTGCGGGGCCCTCGGCATGAGGATCTTGGCGTGGCCCCTCGGTGTGGATGCCGAGGGGCCCGGGGCGGCGTCAGTTGAGCGTGAACCAGGTGCTGCGGGACTTCTTCCACTCGGGGTGGGTGAGGTCCTTGGCGTTGGTGCCGTCCTGGTAGAGGTCGGCGGAGCCGTCGTCGGTGATCAGCTGCGCGGCGGCGCCCGGGGTGTCCAGGTTCGGGACGTCCGGGACGGCCTCCCAGGCGCCGTAGTCGCCGGTCGGCAGGTCGATCAGCTTGACCGGCTGGGAGCCGGCCCGGCCGTCCCAGCGGTAGAGCGCGTACGGGGCGGAGTTGTCCTCGGCGGCCCAGGAGCCGGCCACGATCAGGTACTGGCCGAGGTCGTTGCGGCGGATGTCGCGGACCGAGAGCCCGCCGAGGTCCAGTTCGATCGGGTCGCCGAAGGCCGCGTGCGCGGCCGAACCGTTCAGCAGGGACGGGAAGTTGGTGACCGGCACCAGCAGCGCCCGGCCGCCGGTGACCGCCGGGGTGAGCGGCGCGCGGAAGCCGACGTAGGCGGTGCTGGTGCTGCCGGGGGCGAACTCCAGGCCCTCGACGTTGAACCCGTCGATCTGCTTGGGCACCTGGCCGTCGGCGGCGCCGGCCGCGAAGCCGTAGCGGTCGCCGTTGGCGGAGTCCCAGTCGATCAGGTCGTCGCGCAGGCCGTGGTACTGGCCGGCCAGCGAGAGCTGGGTGGTGGCGCCGGAGCCGGTGATCGTGGTGGCGAAGACGGTCTGCCGGTCGGGCTTGACCACGCCGTCCTTGTTGTTGCCGAGCGAGCCGGTCCAGTAGATGGTGTTGCCGACCCGGGTGGCGGCCTCGATGTCGATCTCCTTGGAGACGCCGAGGGCGGTGCTGAAGTCCCAGGTGCGCACCGGGGCACCGGAGTTGTTGCGGTCGTACAGGCGCAGGGTGTTGGACTCGTCGTCGCCGACCACGATGTAGCCGCCGCCCGCGTCCACGGCGGCCGAGGCGTCGCTGGAGCCGGTGAGGTAGCGGCTGGTGGCGGAGTACTGGACGGCGGCGGAGGCCGCGTAGTGCAGGGTGCGGGTGGCGCTCTTGCCGCCCAGGCCGGTGACCTTGATGGTCAGGTCGGTGTAGCCGACGCCCTGGGCGGCGACCGCCAGGGTGCGGGCGCCGCCGGTGCCGGTGACCGTGACGTCGCCGGTGCGGGCCACGGTGCTGCGGGTGGTGGCCGAGGCGGCGACGGCCAGCGCCGAGGCCGAGGCGCCGCTCTGCGCGACCGTCACGGTCACGGTCGGGTCGCCGGTGGCGCCGACCGCGCCGGAGAGGTAACCGGCCGAGAGGGTGATCGTCGGGGTGCCGTACGTCACCGCTGCGGCCGGGACGGCGGGCAGGGCGAGCACGGGCACCGCCGCGACGGCGACGGCCAGCGGCAGCAGGCGGCGGGGGGAACGCGACACGGTGGCAACCCTTCCACGGGTGGGGGGAGTTGGCGGAGGGTTGCCAGCCTGCGGGCGCTCGGCGAACGCCGACCCTACGTCGGCCCTACGTCGGCGGACGGCCCGGCGAACAGCAGGCCCCGGGCGGCCGCCGGTCGGGGCGCATCGTTCGTCGCGGCCTGGCGCCGGCGGTGGCCGTACGGCCTGGCGCGGGCGGCGGCCCTACGGCCTGGCGCGGGCGACGAGGAGCGGGCCGAGGACCCGGGTGCCGGGGCCGATCCGGCCGCCGGGGCCGGGCAGTTCGGTGGTGTTGGCGGCGGTGACCGGCCCGCCGCAGTGGCCGCAGGCCGTCACGGGCGTGGTGTCGTGCCCGCAGTCCAGGTGGCGGATCCGGGCCGGCGGGCCGGCCTCGCCCGCGTACCAGCGGTCGCCCCAGGCCATCAGTGCCATCAGCACGGAGTGCAGCTCGGCGCCCTTCTCGGTGGCCCGGTACTCCTCGCGCGGCGGGTGCTCCTGGTACTGCTCGCGGACCAGTACGCCCTCCTCGACGAGTCGGGCCAGCCGGGCGGCCAGGACCTTGCGGGAGATGCCCAGGTCGTGGGCGAGGTCGTCGAAGCGGTGGATGCCGGTCAGGACGTCCCGCATGATCAGCGCCGTCCAGGCGTCGCCGAACAGGTCGGTGGCGCGGGCGATGGAGCAGGCGACGTCGGCGAGCGAGGTGCGGGTCATGGCGACCAGGGTAGTTGGGTTCCCCGAGGAAACCCATCCCTGATAAGTTCCCTCAGGGAACCTGAATGTTTCGTGAGCGTCCCGAGGGAGTTCAGCCATGGGCACCACCCCGCACATCGAGCTCGACGCGGCGTCCCCGGAGGCGATCGACGGCCGGCACATCCGCGCCCTGTCCTTCCAGGCCGTCCGGATGGAGTACCTCGCCGAAGTCGCCCCCCGCGGCGAAGGCCGCCCCGCCCTGGTGATCGGCGGCGGGCGCGGACTCCCGGCGGCCGGACTGGCCCGGCTCGGCTTCCGGGTGGCCGCCGTCGACCCGTCCCCGGTGGCCACCGGACACGCCCGGGCCGCCCATCGGCGGGACGGCCTCACGATCACCGACCTGGTCGCACAGCCCGAGGAACTGCCCTTCGGTGACGGCGAGTTCGAGCTGGTCTACTGCGCCGACACCCTCGAGGTGACCGGCGACCTGGACGGGGTCCTCGGCGAGGCGGGCCGGGTGCTCGCCCCCGGCGCCACCCTGGTCTACGACACCGTCAGCCGCACCGCCCTCGCCCGGCTGGTCTACCTCGGCGCCTTCCAGGCCATCCCGATGACCCGGATCATGCCGCCCGGCCGCTACCGCGCCGACCGGCTGCGCACCCCCGCCGAGGTCGCCGCCGCGCTCGCCCGGCACGGGCTGCGCAACCAGGACGTCCGCGAGTTCAAGCCGCGGAACCCGCTCAACCTGGTCCGGGCGGTCCTGGCCCGCCGCGGCGGCCGGATCACCGACGAGGAGATCCCGCCGCTGGTCGACTTCGTGCTCTCCCCGGCCGCCCGGCCCCAGGTCACCTACCTCGGGCGCGCGGTGAAGGACTAGGTGTTCTCGCTCGTGACCCCGGCGGCCCGCAGGCGCCGGAGGACCGCCTCCCACTCCGGGGCGACCGGCTCGGTCCGCCGGGTGCCGACGCCCCGGTCCTTGAAGCCGCTGGAGGTCGACACGCACACCACCGGGCCGTCCGACAGATCCGGCTCACCGAGGCTGCGCAGCCCGGCCAGGCCGGCCGCCGCGGACAGCTCGGTCCACAGGCCGGCGCGGGCCAGCTCGCGCTGCGCGTCGGCGAGGCTGTGATCGTCCAGCGTCAGCGCCCGGCCACCGCTCTCCCGGACCGCGACCACCCCGCGGTAGCCGCTCACCGGGGAGGCGATCGAGTAGGCGTTGCTCGGACTGACCGTCACGCGGGCGGCCGGGAGACCCTGCTCGAGGGCCCGGGCCAGCGGGCCGGAGGCCGCCGCCTCACAGGAGTGGATGCGCGGCACCCGGTCGGTCAGGCCCAGGCGGCGCAGCTCGGCGAAGCCCTTCCAGACGCCGAAGAGCAGCTCGCCGTACCCGGTCGGGACGAACACGGCGCTGGGCACGCCGACGTCCTGGAAGATCTCGTACGCGACGGTCTTGTAGCCCTCGGGGCCGTACGTGTGCCCGGTGTGGGTGGTGGTCAGGTTGCTGACCGGGTGCAGGCCGAGCCGGTCGACGACCTGGCGCAGCAGCGGCCAGCGCGCCTCCCACGGCACCGGGAGGACCACCGCGCCGTAGGCGTTGAGGAAGGCGGCGACGTTCGGCGGGAGGTCGGGGCCGGTGAACACGACGCAGCGCAGCCCGGCGCGGGCGGCGTAGGCGGCGGCCGAGGCGCCGTGGTTGCCGGAGGAGGCGACCGCGATGCCGGGCGCGCCGACACCCACGGCGGCGCTGACGGTGCAGCGGTTCAGCCGGTCCTTGTGGCTCCAGGTCGGGTTGCGCGACTCGTCCTTGACGTACACCCCGGGCTCGATCTCGACCAGCGGCGTGGCGCCCTCGCCCAGGCCCGGCGCGAGCAGCGGCGGCAGCAGCGGGGCCCAGCGCTCCAGGCCGCCGCGGGTCGGGGCGGGGGCGAAGAGGCTCGCCGGGTCGGCCTTGTCGTAGGCGTAGTCGACCTCGACGGGGTAGGAGACGTCCTCGGTGCTCGTGCGCGGGCAGCCCGCGGTGAGCGGGGGCCAGAGCGGGTAGTCGAGGTCGGGGTCGCCGAGGGAGCGCTGGCCGGTTGCGAGAGAGTCTGCTGTTGCCATGTAAGCAGCCTAATGGTGTTTCAGGTGCTACCGGGTGGGGTTTGTGATTCCGGTGCGCGCGGGCACACTCACCGGGCCGGTCGAGGTCGAGAGCCGGTCGAGAGTCGGGTCGGACAGGAATCGGGGGAACGATGGACAGCGGCGTACGGGCGATGGTGGAGGCGATCGGCGAGGCGCGGCGGCAGCTGCGGGAGAACGCGCAGCCGAAGGCCCGCGAGAGCGTACGGGACAAGGTGCCGGGGCCGGAGGAGGCGGCACTGCTGGGCGCGCTCGCCGAGCTGGTGGACAGTGCCGGGGAGTTGGTCGGTGCGATGGCCGAACGGATGACCACCAACGCCACCTGTCGGACGTACGCGGTCGCGGGCCGGCGGCTGCGCGACGAGGCGAACAACCTGCGGGGCGACGCGAGGGTCGCCGCCGATCGGGTGAAGTGACGGCCGCCGGTTCCCCGTGGGGGTGCCGGCGGCCGTCGGGTGATGCGGGGCTGGTTCAGGTCCAGCAGTGGCTCAGCGGTGGCTGGGGAACTGCACCACCTGCTGGTAGGTGGGGCGGTTCTGCCAGGTGGTCTTGGTGTCCGTCACGCCGCCCAGCGGGCGCTGGATGATGGTGTCGGCGCACCACTGGTCGCCGGCCGAGCAGTCCGCGTCGCCCGGGTAGACCTGGGCCGGGGTCTGGGCGGCCGCGCGCTTGAGGGTGTCCAGCAGGACGCCCCGGCAGGCGGTCAGGTCGCCCCCGCCGCAGAAGGGGCGGGCCAGCGGGCCCTTCACCTGGTCGCCGAGGACGGCGCGCAGGTCCTTGTCCAGGTAGCTCCACCAGCCGTACTGGAAGGCCGAACCCTTGTGGGGGATGCCCTCGTTGGCGCTCACCGGGCCGCCGCCGGGACCGGTCTGCCCGCCCGAGGGCGACTCGTTGATCTGCAGGGCGCCGGTCAGCGCGGCGAACAGCTGGTCGCCGAGGCCGGGCCGCATGACGCCTTCGGACACCAGCGGCCACCAGGCGTCCAGCACCCGGATCGCGGCCGCGTCCGCGTAGGCGTGGCTGCCGGGTGAGGTCTCCTTCCGCTGCGCGCCGTCGGCGAGCCAGGTCTCCAGCTGCTGCAGGGCGGTGAGGGTGGCCGGGTCGGTGACCGGCGCGCTGCGCAGCACCCGGACCAGGTCGGGCAGCACGTCCTCGGCCCGCAGGTCGGCGAGCGCGGCGCCCTCCATGGCCTGGGTGAGCGAGACCCGGCTGACCTTGCCGCCGCTCCGCAGCAGTGTTTTCACCCGGTCGTCGAGCAGGTTGCCGCGGTGCACCGAGCCGTTGCCGAAACCGGCCGAGGTGTAGCCGTTCGCCTGCTTGTTGTTCCAGGAGACGTAGTAGTCCTGGTCGACGGACTGCGGGTGCTCGGCCGCCGGGGTGTACCGGGCGGTGTTGGTGGCGGGGTCGAAGTCCGCCCACTCGTAGCCGGGTTCGGCGCGGACCGGCAGTCCGGCGTCGACCCCCGGCGCGCGCACCGGATTGCTGCCGGAGTTGTAGTACGCGATGTCGCGGGAGTCGGCGTAGAACCAGTTGAAGGTGTAGTTGATGTCCTGCGCGGCCTGCTGGAAGCTCGCCGCGTCGTGCACCGCGCCGGGGTCGTTGAGCTCCTGGAAGCCGATGATGGAGTCGGCCTCGTGGCGGTAGGTGGAGCGCAGCGCGGTGAAGGCGACGGGTGCGCCGCCGACCGTGCCGCGGGCCGTGACCAGGCCGTACTTCGAGCGGTACATCACCAGGGTGTAGGAGCCGGCCGCGGTGGAGTCGGCGGTGGTCGGACTCCAGGCGTTCTTGCGTTCCAGCCGGTCGAAGGGCAGGCACTGGCCGTGCCAGAGGTAGGAGCCGGCGGCCGTGGTGACCGGTGAGCCGTCCGTGGTGCAGAGCGGGACGGCGTAGCTGTCGGTGATGTCCTGGCCGGCGGAGGTGGCGCTCCAGGCGTAGTCCTGGCCGCGGCCGAGCTGCACGTAGAAGCTCAGACCGGCGAAGGCGGCGCCGCGCGCGCTGATCCCGGGGCCCTGGATCTCCTCGAGCATCAGCAGCTGCGGGGCGAAGTAGCCGGTCTGCGGGCCGAACACGGCGACCGGGTGGCCGTCGTCGGTGTGCGCGCCGGAGACCAGCAGGGCGTTGGACATGCCGTGCTTGGCGGTGAGCAGATTGCCGGGGAGCACCCCGTCCGCCTTCGTCGCGGCGGTGTTCGCCGAGCCGCCGGCGTCGTAGATCATCCGCTCGGGCACCACCGAGCCGGGGTCGGGCAGCGCCTCGCCCTGCGGCTGGTCGGGCACGGTCGCGTACGGGAAGCTCTGCCCGTCGTGCAGGGTCTGGACGGCCTCGGGGTCGTCGGCCTCGCGCAGCGACTTCCAGACCGCATCCCCGGCGTCCGTGCCGTAGCGGGCCTCGGCGGCCGACTTGACCTGGGCGGAGGCGAGTTCGTTGCCGCCTCCGGAGCCGAACAGGGCGCCGACCACGGAGGCGAGGGCGACCAGGTCGGTCAGCTTGAAGGGCTCGATCGACCCGGCGTTGGTGATCGGGTCGATGTGCCCGGTCAGGTCGTACTCGCCGGGGAAGGTCCGGGAGTTGTAGGACTCCTCGGCGTACTGGTTGATGCCGTCGAGGTAGGCGTTGGCATCGGTGAGGGCCCGGGTGGCCCGGCCGCCGCGGGCGGCGATCGCGTCGATCTGCTGCTGCAGCTCCGCCTCGGTGTACGGCGCGGCCTGCCAGAAACTCTGCTCCAGCTGGCGGTTGGCGGCTGCCCCGCCCGCGAAGCCGGACAGCTGGCCGCGCCCGACGTGCCGGAAGAGGTCCATCACCCAGAGCCGGTCCTGGGCGGCGGCGTAGCCCGCGCCGAACTCGGTGCCGTAGCGGGTGGTGCCGGTGATGTGCGGGACGCCGGTGGCCTTGTCGCGCACGATCGTGACGTCCGACCGGGGGCTGGTGCTGCTCGCGACCTGGTCGGCGGGGACGCCGAAGGAGGCGTCGTTGAAGAAGTCGCGCAGCTTGGCGTCGGTGAGGCCGGGGTAGCCGGAGGCGAGCGAAGCGTACGGGCCGAGCTGGTCGTCGGTGTGGGCGGGGCGGGTGCCGAACATCCGGTTGAGCAGGATGTCGGCGAGGGTGGCGTTGCCGTTCTCACCGGGCGGCAGGATGTCGGCGCAGTGGCCGCCGCAGTAGTCGCCGGCGGCGGCGCTCGTTGTCGTGGGGGTGGTGGGGGCGGCCGCCGCGGTGGGGGCGGTGGTCAGGGCAGCGGTGACGAGCAGGGCCGACGCGAGGGCGGCGGCCGGGAATCGGAGGGGGTGGGGGCGTAGGCGCAAGGCGGACTCCTCCGTCGAAGCCACGGGGAGTCGACGGTAGGGGTGCTACTGACCGGTTGGCTAGTGGCGTGCATGCCATTTCCGTTGGAGCGGCGTGAAGTTGACGGGCCGTGGGCGGTGTGGCGGTGCACCGTCGCTCGCGCGTGCGGTGACGCCGCTGAAGGTCAGCAGGTGCCGGTCGTTGGTGACGGCGTACAGGTGGGGCTGCCCTTCACCGTTGCCTCGAGGTCCGCTGCGCAGGGCCACAGGTGGGGGCGGCGAGGACGGCCGGGCCGGTTGTCGGTGCTGTCGGCTATGGTCGGGCGCGTCGGAGGCAAGATCGTCCGTCGGAGCGCGGTTGAGGAGGGGGTGTGCCGTGGTGGAGACAAACGCGGCGGGGAGTGCGGAGGCGAGTGCGGACGTGGTGGGCCTTCGGGAGCTGCCCGCCGGGCTCACCCACGGGCCGAGCCGCGAGCGGCTGGCGGCCGGGGGCCTGCCCCGCTCCTTCGCGTACCTGGACCTGGCGGCGTCCTGGTACGAGCCCTTGCGGACGGCCGCGACCTGGTACGACGAGTTCCGGGAGGAAGGCGCCGAGACCCTGATCGTGCTGGGGGAGGCGCGGTACGAGGACCGGTACGGGGGCAACCTCGCGGATGTGCTGCTCGACGGGGCCACCGGCGAGGTGTACCTGGCCTGCCAGGACCATTCCGGTGCCCTGCGGCGAGACCTGCTCGCCAGCGGTCTGGAGTCGCTGGTCGCCCTGATGATCGAGGTCGAGGCCGTCACGGCCGGCGCCGACGAACCGTACGAGCCCGAGGACGGCGAGGAGTTCGAGCCGCGCGGCCCGGAGACGGTCGCCGAGGCCGTCCGGATCTCCCTGGAGCGGATGCGCCAGGCCGATCCGGAGCTGTTCCGGCGGACGGACGACCGGCCGGCGCACTGGGAGACGGCGACGCGGGTCCGGGCCCTCGCCTGGGGAGCGCTGCCGGGCGAGCCGGACGGCCTGCGGTACGCCATCGACGCGGCCCTGGTCGAGGACCTCGCGGTGCTCACCGACGGCACCGTCCGGCGCTTCCACGAGGACGACCTGCCGGCGGTGCTCAGCCACGCCCCGACCCGGCGGCTGCTCACCGGGCTCGGCCTGCCGGTCTCCACCCGGGGGATCTTCCGGATCGACCCGGTGGGGCCGCTGTTCACGATGGCGGAAACCTTCCCGGACTCCTTCGAACCCGATGACCCCGAGTACGGCGAGGAGTACCGCCGCGACTACCAGGGCGAGTTCCTGGCCTTCGGCGACTGGCCGTACGACTTCACCATCGCGCTCGACGGCGCCACCGGCCGCCTCGAACTCCCGGCCTGGTTCGACGACGGCGAGCCCGCCGCGTACCTGCACCGCGACGTCTCGGCCATGCTCTACGTGGTCTGGACGTACGAGCGCCTGCGCGCCGACCGGCGCCACTGGGACGGCGGGCACGCACCGGTGCCCTGGGAGGCCTTCCACCCGCGGGAACTGCTGGACTGTGCGGCCGAGGAAGCCCTGCGCGCGCTGGACCCGGAGGCGTTCGCGTCCGAGACGCACTTCTGGCCGATCCGGATCGACGACGGCCACATGGGGAGCCTGCTGGAGTAGCGGCGGGCGGGCAATCAGGGGGTTCGGCGGGCCAGGCGGCCGGCGAGGCGGGCGGCGGCGGTGGCCGCGTCGGTGCTCGGCAGGCGCGGGGCGAGGTCGGCGAGGTGGTGGAGGAGGTGCTGCCGGATCGGGCCGGGTGAGGTGGCCACCGAGCCGGTGAGGACGAGCGGTTCGGCGGGCACGGCGGTGGCGCGGACCAGCGCGGCCAGGTGGCCGGCGCAGGTGCGGGCGATCGCGAGGGCGGTGGCGTCGCCGGTGGCGGCCAGCCGGGAGACCAGCGGGGCGAGGTCGGCGAGCCGGCGCGGCGGGCCGTCGTAGGCCCACCGCAGCAGCCCGTCGGGGGAGTCGGCGGCGCAGTGGGCGCGGACGGCGGTGCCGAGCGGGCCGTCCGGGTCGGCGTGCGCGTGCCGAAGGGCCTCCCGGCCGAGCCAGAAGCCGCCGCCTTCGTCGCCGAGCAGCCAGCCGAGCCCGCCGTGGCGGGCGAGCGTGCGGGTGCCGTCCAAGCGGACGCAGATCGTGCCCGTCCCGGCGATCAGCACGGCGCCCCGGCCGTCGGTGACGCCGCCGGAGGCCAGGGCGGGGACGGTGTCCGGGACGAGCCGGACCGGGCAGTGGAGGCCGAGGGCGGCGCGGGTCCGCCGGGCGAAACCGTCCTGGTCGGCCAGCGCCCCGTACCCGGCCAGGCCGACCAGGCAGGCCGCGACCCGGGCCGGATCGCGGCGCCCGAGTGCGGCCGACACGGCGGCGGCCAGGTGTTCGACGGTGCGGGCCGGGTCCTGCCCGGCGGGGTTGGCGCCGCCGCTCTCGCCCCGGCCGAGCGGCGTGCCGACGGTGTCGAGGAGGACGGCGCGGGTGCGGCTGCCGCCCGCGTCGACGCCGAGCTGGAGGGTGGTCACGGGGGCGGCTCCGGTGGGCGGAGGGGGCCGGCCGCGCTGGGGCTGGCTGATCGGCGGTCAGTCTGCCAGGTGCAGTGCCGTGTCCGCCGGTCCCTGGGCGAAGCGGGTGAAGCGGACCTGCAGCCCGTCCCGCTCGGGCGAGGCGCAGAACGGTCCGGCCGCCGCGGCTGCTCCCGGGGGCAGCGGCGCCAGCCGGACCAGGCGCCAGGGGCCGTCTTCGCAGCGGGCGCGGACCGTCACGGCGTCCCCGCTGCGGCTGGCTCTGACGGTGACCCGTCTGCCGTGCCACTCGGGTACGGGGGCGAGCGACCAGTCGGAGACGCCGCGGGTGACGACCGCGCCCAGGTGCGGGAGGCCGTCGCTCATCTCGACCCCGGCCTTGATCCAGGTCTGCGGGTCGACCCGGACCAGCAGGCCGGCCTGGTCGTAGAGGGCGCCGAAGTCGGCGACGAAGGTGACCTCGGTCGCGCTGCCCGGCGGGAAGCCGGTGAGCAGCGCGTGCCCGTCGTCGCGGACGAAGCCGTAGCTGGTGGTGCGCCAGAAGTCGCTGCGGCCACGGGCGGTGACCAGGAGGTCGGTCCCGTCGGTCCGCGCCTGCTCGGGCTGGTTGAGCCAGCTGCCCTCGTGCCAGGCGATGTCGCGGGGCGGGTGCATGGGAGGCCTTCCTTCCGGTCTGCCAGCGGATGGCTGCAATTTTCAGAAAGGGCCATTCAACACCCGCCCGGGTGGGCTTGGGGAGGTTTGTCTGGGCTTCGGCACGTGACGGATCGGGAATCGCCGGATCGACGCCGGCCGACCGGTCGTGACACCCCCAGGTAGCGGAACTCGCGTCGAGGAACCCGGAGTCGAGGAACCGGAGTCGAGGAACCGGGGTCGACGAACCCGGAGTCTAGGAGGTCCGGGTCGAGGCACTCCGGCGTGCGGGCGGGGCGATGCGGACCCGCTCGGTGGCGGGGGCCCGCTCGATGTCGTCCAACTGGGCGAGGATGGTGGCGCGCAGGTCGTCGTCGTCCTCGAAGTGGTGGTCGTTGAAGAGGGTGTAGCCCGTCCACATCAGGTTGGCGCAGATCCGGGCCGGCACCCGGCCGGTCTGGGCGCCCAGGCCGACCAGCGCGACCGACCGGATGGAGCTCGGCTCCAGCCGGTTCTGCCGGTGGACCGCCTGGAAGGCGGCGGCGCAGGCCAGCGCCACGTTCAAGGTCTCGCTCACGTTCTGCGAGGAGGTCTGCATCGTCGGGGCCGAGATCAGGAACCGCGGGTTGACGGCTCCGGACGGGACGCACACCGCGCTGCCGACCGGCAGCGAGCCGGCGTGCCCGTCGCGGATCGCCTTCTGCACCCGCAGCTGGATGCCCGCGCCCAGGTGGCGCTTGATCGCCGCGTCCGTCCCGCCGTCCATCCGGCCGCGGGAGTTGGTGGGGCTGACCCAGGCGTCGGCCTTGGTGGCGAGGATCGAGGCGTGCCGGATCTCTATCCCGGGGGTGTCGGCGAAGGCCGCCCGCCAGGACTCGACCACCGTCGCGTTGAGGTCGGTCAACACCACCTTGAGCGGCGACTGCGCACGGTCCGTGGTCATGCTGAAGCTCCTGTCGTTCGGGGGTGGTTCCTGCTGACGTCGACGAAGCTAGCGCGCGCCACTGACAATCCGTCGGCGCCCGTCGGCGCCCGCCCGGCCGCCGCCCCGGGCGGCCCGGATTGTCACTCCCGGCTGGTAGGACTGTGGTGTCCGCCAGGAGCCTGACGGATCGTCATCTGTCGTTCGCCTGCCACCCGTCTGTCATTCGTACGGCCCCGACCAGCCGGGCCGCCTCACACCCTTAGGGCACCACCATGAGCGCTGTCGACACCCCCGCCACCCAGCCCGACCCGAACGACCCGCTCGCCCTCGCGGAGCTGTTCACGGGCGGCGGCGAGCCGTGGCTCCCGTTGCTGAAGCCGGTCATCGAGGCACAGTCCGGCGCGGCCTCGTTCATCGGCCCGGGCCGCGGTCCGGACGTCGTCCCCGTCCGCGAGCTGACCTTCCAGGCGCTGAAGCCGCACGCGCCCCACAAGTGGAAGGTGGTGGTCTTCGGTCAGAACCCGTACCCGCGGCCGGAGAGCGCCACCGGCATCGCGATGTTCGACAACACCTTCCACGACTGGAAGGACAGCAAGTTCGGCCGGGTGGTCAGCATCCGCTGCATCATCAAGGCCGCGGCGATGTGGAAGTACGGCATCCCCAAGAAGACGCCGATCGCCGACATACGGGCGCTGCTGAAGGAGCAGGAGACCGTCCAGCCGCCGGAGTGGTTCCAGGCGATGCTCACCCAGGGCGTGCTGCTGCTGAACGCCGCGCTGACCGCCAGCAGCGACGGCGCGATGGGGCCGGACCAGCACACCGCGTTCTGGCGGCCGGTCGCCGAGCGGATCGTCGAGGAGATCCTCCGGGCCAAGCAGCAGGCCGCTGAGGAGGACCGCTACGTGGTCTTCGCGTGGTGGGGCGCCCACGCGCGCAACCTGAAGAACGTCGTGCTGCGGCTGCAGAAGAAGTACCCCGAGGTCGAGGTCCGGCACATCGACCACGCCAACCCCGCCGCCCAGGGCGACATCTTCTGCGACGGCGAGCACTTCGCGACGGTCAACGCGGCCCTCGCCGCGCTCGGCGCCGAGGAGGTGGACTGGCTGCCCAGCACCGGGTGGAACGCGCACTCGGCCGACGGCGGTGGCGGGGCGGACGGCGCGGTCGCCGAGCGGATGGGCGCCTTCATCGCCTCCACCATGGAGCTGCACCAGCTCTACCTGGACCGCCTCGCGAGCGTGAAGGACGAAGGCCTCGTCCTGCCCGCCATCACCGGTGTGTTCGACACCCCGCTGATGGGCTTCCGGGAGGCGGCGGCCCCGGTCGCCGAGGTGCTGCGCGGCCTGGACCGGCATGTGGCGCTGTCGCACGACTTCGGCAAGCGGCGGGCGGACGAGGCGGCCGCCGGTCTGTCCGCCGACGAGATCGCCGCGCTGTACCTGTACACCTGCGAGTCCGCGTTCTACCGGGAGATCAACGCCGTCCTGCGCTCGCCGGACCGCGGCCGGCTGGTGCCCTACCTCCCGTACCTGCGGCTGCTGTTCGCGGCGGTGTCGCGGCTGCCCGTCCGCACCGAGCCGCTCTGGCGCGGCGTCTCGCTGGACCTGCGCCGGCAGTACCCGCTCGGCAAGACGGTGACGTGGTGGGGCGTCTCCTCCTGCACGTCCAAGCTCGGGGTGGCGCAGGCCTTCCTCGGCAGCCGCGGCAAGCGGACGCTCTTCGAGGTGCGCCCCGCCCGGGCCGCGGGCATCCAGAGGTTCTCGGCGTTCACCGGCGAGGAGGAGTTCATTCTGCTGCCGGGCACGCAGCTGGAGGTCACGGACGTCCGGGCCGAGCGCGGCGGCCTGTGCACCGTGACGCTGACCGAGCTGGCGGAGGCGCCCCTGGTGTCCTGAACCGGCCTCGCCGCCCCTCGTCCCGGAATCCGGACGCCGGACACCCGGACGGCCGGACGCCGGACACCCGAACGCCGCCGAATCCATAACTGAGTCAGTATCTTTACTGAGTTCAGTTATGCTGGATTCCGAACGAGCGGGTGCGCCCGTGGCGAGGGAAGGGACGCGAACGATGACCTCGGAAGTCCAGCAGGCGGCGCCGGAAGCCCAGGGCCTCGACGGCGAGCTGCGGCGGGAACGGGCCTACGTCGAGGACTGCCGGGCGGCGATGGCCCGGCAGGTCGAGGACGCGAGCCACCAGGTCGTCGCCGGAGAGGACGTCTCCGGCGACGGCGCCAGCGCGGAAGCGCTCGGCCGGTACCTGCGGACGCGCGCCAAGCGGATGAAGGAGCTGCCGCAGAGCCCGTCGTTCTTCGGCCGCCTCGACTTCGCGGACACCCCGGAGGCCGGGGACCACCGGCGGCAGCGCTACTACGTGGGCCGTCAGCGGATCTCCGAGGACCCGACGGTGCCGCCCCTGGTGGTCGACTGGCGGGCCCCGGTCTCCCGGGCGTTCTACCAGGCCGGCGCGCACGATCCGCTCGGGCTCGCGCGGCGCCGCCGGTTCGGCTGGGCGCCGTGGAGCGTCGGCCGGCCGGAGGAGCTCACCGGGCTGGAGGACGAACCCCTCGACGGGGCCGGGCCGCGCGGGGAGGGCAGCGGTACGGGCACGGCGGAGAGCGGTGCGAGCGCGGCCGGGGGCGGTCCGGCCGGCATCCTCGCCGCCGAGATCGAGCGGCCCCGCACCGGCCCGATGCGGGACATCGTCGCCACCATCCAGCCCGAGCAGGACGAGCTGGTGCGGGGCGGGCTGAGCGAGTCCGTCTGCGTGCAGGGCGCGCCCGGCAGCGGCAAGACCGCCGTCGGCCTGCACCGCGCCGCGTACCTGCTCTACAGCTTCCCGCAGCGGATCCGGCGCGGCGGCCTGCTGGTGATCGGCCCCAACCGGACCTTCCTGCGCTACATCGCCGAGGTCCTGCCCGCGCTCGGCGAGATCGACGTCGGCCAGTGCACGGTCGAGGACCTGGTCGCCACCCGGCCGGTCACCGCCGTGGACGACGAGCGGGCCGCCGCGGTCAAGCAGGACGCGCGGATGGCGACGGTGCTGCGCCGGGCGCTGTACGGGCGGATCCGGACGGTGGGCGCGCAGCCGCTCGTCGTCCCGGACGGCTCCTACCGGTGGCGGGTGTCGCCGGAGCGGCTCGACCGGATGGTCGCCGAGCTGCGCGAGCAGGCGCCGCCGTACGCGATCGGCCGGGAGAGCGTCCGCACCCGCGTGGTGGCGATGCTGCAGGACCAGGCGGAACGGCGGGCCGGCGTGATGTCCGGCGTGTGGCAGCGGAAGGTCGGCCGCTGCAGGCCGGTCGCGGCCTTCGTGGAGGCGGCCTGGCCCAACCTGCGCCCGGAGGCCGTGGTCGCCGGGCTGCTCGGCGACCCCGCCGTGTTGGCCGAGGCCGCCGACGGGGTGCTCAGCCCCGAGGAGCAGGCGGCGATCCTGTGGCGCCGGCCGCCGCGTTCGGAGAAGAGCGCGAAGTGGTCCGAGCACGACCTGATGCTCCTGGACGAGGTGGCCGGCCTGATCGAGCGCCCGGCCGGCTTCGGCCACGTCGTCCTGGACGAGGCCCAGGACCTCTCCCCGATGCAGTGCCGGGCGATCGCCCGCCGCAGCGCCTTCGGCTCCCTCACCGTCCTCGGCGACCTCGCCCAGGCGACCGCTCCCTGGGCCGCGCGCAGCTGGTCCGAGCAGCTCGCCCACCTCGGCAAGCCGGAGGCCGCAGTGGTGGCGCTGACCACCGGCTTCCGGGTGCCGGCCGCCGTGATGGCGCTTGCCAACCGGGTGCTGGGCGCGCTGGACGTGGACGTGCCGCAGGCGGTCTCGCTGCGGCGGGACGGCGAGTTGACGGTGCGCAGGGTCGACGGGGTGAGCCAGGACGGCGAGGCCGGCTCGGGCGGTGCGGCGAGCCCGCGGGGTGCCGCCGACTTGGGCGGCGCGGTGGTGGAGGCGGTGCGGGCCGCGTCGGAGCGCGAGGGCTCGATCGCGGTGATCGCGGCGGACGCTGCGGTGGCGCAGGCCGCTGAGGCACTCCGGGCGGCCGGGATCCCGACGGCCTCGGCCGAGCAGGTCGGCACCACCGCCCGGGTGACGGTGCTGCCCGCCTCGCTGGTCAAGGGACTCGAGTACGACCACGTGGTGGTCCTGGAGCCGGCCGCGATCGTCGAGGCCGAACCGCGCGGCCTGCACCGGCTCTACGTCGTGGTGACCCGGGCGGTCTCGCGGCTGGACATCCTGCACTCCCGGCCGCTGCCCGCGCCGCTGGGCGGGTGACCGGGCTTTCGGCCCGACAGCTGCGGCGTCGGGGCGACACGACGACAGGGCGACAGGACGATGGGGCGAACGGGGCGAACGGGGCGAACGGGGCGCCGGGCGACGGCCTCAGAGGCCGTTCAGGGCGGAGACCAGGCTGGCCACCGTGACGGTGTTGAAGACGAAGGCGATGACCGAGTTGGCGGCCACGGTGCGGCGCATCTCCCGGGAGGCCACCGTGACGTCGGTCGTGCCGAAGGTCGTCATGATCGCCAGCGCGAAGTAGATGTAGTCGCTCCAGACTTGGGCCTCCCAGCTGTCCGGGAACTCCAGGGCGCGCTCGTCCTCCACCAGGTTGTCGGCCTGGAAGGCGACCGCGAAGGACACCGCCACGCAGACCCAGGCGAGGGCGACCAGGGCGAGCGCCACCAGGGCGCGGGGGACCGGGCCGAGCCCGGACCCGAGGTGCCCGGGGAGCCACGCCACCGCGACCAGCAGCGCGGCGGTGGCGATGAAGAGCGAGACGCCCGGCCCGGGCGCCGTCCCCAGAAGGTAGCGCTGCAGTACGGTGCCCCGCTCCTCCCCGGCCCAGCCGCGCACCCGCTCGGGCGACGCGGTCGAGAAGGCGGTGGACGTGAGCACGAGGTACGGCAGGAGGTAGGCGAACAGCACCAGGACGCCCGTGTCCGCTCCCGACAGCAGGTCCCAGCTGCTGTCGACGCCGAGGAGCAGCGCTGCCGCGCCCGCCGCGACGGCCGCACTCACCGAGGACCTGCGGCGCTCGGAGAGCCAGGACGGCGGTTCGTCCCGGTCGGACGGCTCCGGGCGCGGGTCGCTCACTGGCCGGCGAGCCGCAGCGGCACGTGCACGACGGCCAGGGCCGCCGCCGCGGCCGCGAAGCCGAGGACCGCGCCGGCCGCGACATCGCCGGGGTAGTGCACGCCCGTGTGCACGCGGGAGTAGCCGACGGCGACCGCCAGCGCCCCGAGCGGGACCGCCGCCGGAGGCAGCACCACGCCGACGGCGGTGGCGAAGGCCGTCGCCGACGCCGTGTGCCCGGACGGGAAGGAGGCCGACTTCGGCATCCTCACCTGCCGTGCCACGATCACCTGGGCCCGCTCCCGGTCGGGCCGGCGCCGGTGGACCACCTGCTTGCCGAGCAGGTTCGCCGCCACGGAGGCCAGCGCGACGGCGGTGACCCCGACCACGGCCGCCTGCCGGGGCCTGCCGGGCAGGAGGGCAAGGCCGGCGGCGACGGTCAGCGAGATCTTCGAGTGGTCGGCCGCGCGGGACAGCCGCCGCAGCGCGGAGTCCAGGGCCGGGGTGGGGGTGGCGGCCACCGCCGCGTACAGGGCCCCGTCGATCGCGCGGAGGTCGGTGAGCACCCCCGCCGCAGAGGCGTTCCGGTCAGGCACGGGACCTCGCCTCGCCGTCGCGCTCCTCGGCGCCCCGTCCCACCGTGTCCCGTGCCGCCGTGTCCCGTTCTTCGGCGTCCCGTCCCACGGAGTCCGGCTCGCCGTGGCCGAAAGCGAGCGTGGCCAGCTGCCGCCAGTCCACCCGAGGCGTGACGGGGACGACGCCGGGGCGGTTGCGCGGTACCAGGACCCGCAGCGCCCCGGGACGCGTCGTGCACACCACCGGCGTGGGCAACCGCAGTGCCTCACCGTCGACGGCCACCGGGATCTCCTTCTCGTCGGAGGTCACCTCGACCCGACGCGCGGTCAGCACGGTCAGGCCGGTGGACTGCGAGCCCCGTACGGCCAGGTCGGCGGCCTGCGCCGCGCCCTCCACCCGCAGGCCCACCACGCCCAGCTCGCCGGTGTCGAGGCGGGGCCGGCGGCCGCCGCTGTCCAGGTCGTCGGGGGAGCCGTACGGGTTGTTGCTGACCAGCAGCGCCTGCTGGTCCGAGAGCGCCGTGGGCGCGGTGCCGTCCACCGGGGCGTCCGCCGGGCTGTCCGCCGGGCCGTCCGCCCGGGCGTCGACCCGCCGCACGCCCTCGCCGACCAGCAGGTCCGGCAGGAGGTTCAGCGCCGTGCCCGCCTTGGCGTCGCGGTACTCGGGGTGCTGCACGACGTCCGCGTACACCCCGAAGGAGACGGTGTTGACGAAGGGCCGGCCCGCGACCTCGCCGAGGTCGATCCGCAGCTCCTCGCCGTCGGTCAGCGCGTCGAGGCAGCGCGCCGGGTCGGACCGGTCGAGGCCGAGGTCCATGGCGAAGTGGTTGCGGGTGCCGGCGGAGATCACCAGGAACGGCAGTCCGTGCTCGGCGGCGACCGCCGCGACCAGGGCCTGGGTGCCGTCGCCGCCCGCGACGCCGAGCAGGTCGGCACCGCCGGCCACCGCCTCGCGGGCGAGCGCGGCGACGTCGGCGTGGGCGTCGGGGTCGAGCAGGACCACCCGGGCGCCGAGTTGCTCCGCCCGTTCGGCCAGCCCGAAACGGCCGACCTTCCCGCCCCCGGACTTCGGGTTCATGATGAGCACCGGCCGCTGGGGCCGGGGCGCGGCGGCCGCCCGCGCCGTCTCGGTCGGGCGCGCGCGGCGCAGCGCCACCCGGCCGAGGACCAGCGCCGTGCCCCAGCAGAAGATCAGCAGCAGCGCTGTCGGCCACAGGTCGTGGTAGACGAACAGCACCACGACGGCGATCGGCGCCGAGATCGCGAGCAGCGCGCCCACCACCCGCACCGCGCCCCGGTACGCCAGGAACCACCAGACGCCGGCCGCCCAGACCACCAGCTCCACGAACCCGGCCACCACCACCTCCAGGCCGCCGTCCCACAGGGCGAGCAGCAGCACGACCACGGCACCGACCGCGGCCAGCAGCGCGCACCGCGCGAGCACCCGCGCGGTCCCGCCCCCGTCGGAGCCCACCTGCCGTGTCCCGTCGATGTCGTCCTCCCTGAGCCGTGTCCCGGGCTTCTTCGCGTAGCCCGGTCCGTGTCAGCAGCCTGCGCACTTCCGTCACGGCGGGCATTCCGGCCAGGCTGTCCGGGTGAGCCCCGGGTGAGCCCCGGGGCGGGCCGGTCGGCAGGCCGGTCGAGGGTTCGGTTCACCCACCGCGCGGTTGACCCACCGTGCGGTTGACCCACCGTGCGGTTGACCCACGGCCCGGTTACCCGCAGTCGGGTCAGTCATGCGGGACGAGAGCGACCGGGCAGTGCACGTGGTGGATCGCCGAGTGGGCGACCGGGCCGAGGTGGGTGCCGAGCAGGGTGCGCCGGACGCGCCGCCCGACGACGAGCAGACGGGCGGTGGCGGCGGCGTCCACGAGGGCGACGCCGGCGCTGCCGCGGATCAGGTCGGTCGTCACCTCCACCTCGGGGCGGCGGGCCCGCCAGGGCTCCAGCAGCTCGGTGAAGCGGGTCCGTTCGGCGGAGGAGAGTTCCTCCTGGAGGCCGCCGATGGCGTCGAAGGCCATGTACTCGGTGCCGACCGGCGGGGACCAGACGTGCACGACGCGCAGCGGGGCCGAGCGTCGGGCGGCGGCGTCGAAGGCGAAGGCGAGCACGTCGTCCGCCGGATGGGCGAGGTCGAGGCCCACCAGCACGGGGCCGTCCGGCTCGTCCTCGCCGGCCCGGACGAGCACCACCGGGCAGGCGGCCCGGCGCAGCACCTCCTGGCTCACCGAGCCGACCAGGAAACCGCGGACGGCGCCCAGGCCGCGGGAGCCGAGCACGAGCAGGACGGCGTCGCGCGCGGCGTCCTCCAGGGCCTCGGCCGGGGCGGCGGGGACGTGCGAGGAGCTGACCGGGACTTCGACGGCGGCGCGCAACTCGGATTCTCGGGCGGCGAGTTGCTCCACCGATCGCTGGTGCGTCCGCTCGCTGCCGGCCACGTCCCGGTGCGGCCAGGGCCAGGCCTGGAGGAGGCGCAGGGGGCAGTCGCGGCGTTGCGCCTCGCGGGCGGCCCAGGCGGTGGCGGTGAGGCTCTCGGGTGAGCCGTCGAAGCCGACGACGACGGGTCCGGTCATGGTCTGCTCCCTACATCGGCGTCATGATGTGTTCCCTCAGCCGCGCAGGGTGTCGAGGGCGGCGCCCAGCCGCCGGGCCGCCTCGTCTGCGACCTCGCCCAGTCCGCCGTCGGGGCCGGCCAGCGCGACCAGCGTCTTCGGGTCGACGGCCTCCACCACGGTGGCGTCGCCGTCCGCGCGGACGACCACGTTGCAGGGCAGCAGCAGTCCGATGCGGCGGTCGGCCTCGAGCGCCCGGTGGGCGAGGGCGGGGTTGCAGGCGCCGAGGATCAGGTAGTCCTCGATCTCGGCGCCGATCTTCTCGCGCAGGGTCGCCCGGACGTCGATGGTGGTCAGGATGCCGAAGCCCTGCTCCTTGAGGGCGGCGGTGACCGCCTCGACCGTCTGTGCGTACGGCCGGTCGAGCCGTACTCCGATCCCGTAGTCCATGGTTCCTCCCGGGGGTCGCGGCCCCAGTATCGGCGGCGGCCGGGCCCACCGCCTCTCGGGTTCGGCCCGGCCGCCGCCGCTTCCTCCGGCCGGGTTCGCGGCGGGGATGGGTAGGCCGGCCGCCCGCGCGGACAGGATGCACGGTCCTCGCTCGAGGAGTCGGCCGGCCGGGTGCCGCCGAGCGGCTCCTCGATCCCGGTGGGAGGCGTTCGCCTCACAGGAAGTAGAGGCGGTTCAGCGGGACGGTGTCGGCGGGTTCGGAGTGGAGCGGGGTGCCGTCGAGGGTGACCAGGCCCGACGGCTCCGGAAGGACGGCCCGGAAGAACGGTCCCGGTCCCGCAACACCTCCGTCCTCGCCTGGTTCACCCCGGGAGCGGATTCCCCCGAACGGCGGATGCGTGCCGCGCCGGATCCTGACCTTCCTGTCAGTAGCGTGCGGAGCCGAAGCCGGCACTCAACGGAACGAGGACTCATGGCTCACCCCCGGCCGTCCCGCCGCTCGCTCCTGCAATCCGGGGCCGCGCTCGCCGCGTTGGCCCTGCTCGGCGGCTGCTCCTCCGGCGGCGGCGATGAGCAGCCCGGCCCGAGCGCCACGGCCTCGGGCGCGGCCCCGGCGGGCAGCCCGGCCGCCGCCGGGCGGACCATGCCGGCCGAGTCGCAGCCGCACACCCGCACCTTCATGGCCTGGCCCGCGCTGGAGGAGGTGTGGGGCGACCAACTGCCCGGCGTCCGGCAGGACATCGCGGGCCTGGCCCAGGCCGTCGCCGGCTTCGAACCGGTGGTCCTGCTGGCCCGCCCCGACCAGGCCGACCAGGCCCGGCAGGCCTGCGGATCCTCGGTCGAGGTGCTCGAGTTGACGGTCGACGACCTGTGGGCCCGGGACACCGGCCCGACCTTCGTCACCGGCCCGCAGGGGCTCGCCGGGGTCGACTTCGACTTCAACGGCTGGGGGAACAAGCAGACCCACGCCAACGACGGCCAGGTCGCCCGCAACCTCCTCGCCCACTACGGCATCACCCGCCTCCAGGCGCCGATCACCGGTGAGGGTGGCGGCATCGAGGTGGACGGCGAGGGCACCCTGATGGCCACCGAGAGCGCCTGGGTCAACGACAACCGCAACCCCGGCAAGTCCCGCGAGCAGATCGAGGCGAGCTTCAAGGACCTGCTCGGCGTCGAGAAGGTGATCTGGTTCAAGGGCGTCGCCGGGCAGGACATCACCGACTGCCACGTCGACGCCCTCGCCCGCTTCGCCGAGGCCGGCACCGTTGTCCTGCACCGCCCCGCCGCCGACACCCCGCCGGACGTCTGGACCGCCGCCTCCGCGCAGGCGCTCCAGGTGCTCCGGTCCGCGACCGACGCCAAGGGCCGCACGCTCAAGGTCGTCGACCTCCCCGAGCCCGACGTCGACCTGATCCAGGGCGCGGGCAAGAACTTCCTCGCCACCTACATCAACTACTACGTCTGCAACGGCGGCGTCATCGTGCCGCGCTTCGGCGACCAGGCCGCCGACGACCAGGCGGCCGGCATCATCGGCGACCTCCACCCGGGCCGCAAGGTCACCCTGGTCGGCATCAACCACATCGCCGCCGGCGGCGGGGGCATCCACTGCGCCACCCAGCAGCAGCCGGCCACCGGCGCGTGAGCGCGTCGCGGCGGCGCGGCAACCGCCTCCTCCTCGCCCTGCTGATCGTGGCGGTGCTGTGCTCGGCCGGCGTCGCGCTGTACCTGAACGAGCGCGACACCCGGCAGCAGGCCCATGAACTGGCCCTCCCGGGCGTCAGCGACTGGATCGAACTGGACGTCACCTCCCAGGACATCAACCCCGGGACGGGCGATCTCACCCTCTTCGTCGTACCCGTCCCGCACGGTGGCCTCGCGGCGGGGCCGGGCACCTCCGCCTTCAGCCGGCAGGTCGTGATCACCGTCCAGTCGGCGGTCCGCACCGAGCTGCGGGCGGCGCCGGGGGAGGCGGCGACGCCCCAGCCCGTGCCGGCCAACTTCTACGACGGCACCGTGACCGACTACCCCTTCGACCGCCACCACTTCGCGCTGTCGTTCGCGGCCGCGGACACCACCGGCGGCATCCCCGTCGGCGTGGTCTTCGTGGACGCCGACCCGTTCTTCGTCGTCCACCCGACCAGCACCCCGCACCCGTCCGGAGCGATCGTCCTGGAGGGCACGGTCACCAGGGCGCGCAGCACCTTCATCCTGGCCTGGTTCATGATCGCGGCCATGTGGGCGCTCGGCCTGGCGGTGATGGCCGGGGCCGAGGTGCTCTACCGGGGGCGGCAGGGGATGGTGTGGCCCTCGCTCGGGTGGATGGCCGCGACCCTCTTCGCGCTCATCGGCATGCGCAACGCCGCGCCCGGCTCGCCCCCGATCGGTTCGCTCATCGACTACCTGGCCTTCTTCTGGGCTGAGGGCATCATCGCGGCGTGCCTGACGTTCACCGTCGTGGCCTGCACCCGCGTCGAGCGCCGCAAGCGCGCCGAGGCCGAGGCCGAGGCGGCGGGCGCGGCCGGTTCCGGCCCGTGACGGGGGACGCTCCGGGCCGGTTCGACGGGGCCGGGTCCGGTCCGCCGACCGGAGCCTGCCCCGAACGGTGGCCGGTCCCGGAGCCCGTCCGCACGCCCCCGGGCCGGCCCGTCCGGTCAGCCGAGAGCGGGGATGTCGTGGGTGGCGCAGTGGATGCCGCCGCCGCCGGCCGCGATCGCGTCGATCTTCACCGGGACGATCTCCCGGCTCGGGAAGTACTGCTTCAGGATCTGCTGCGCCCGTTCGTCGGCCCTGGCGTCGCCGAACTTCGGCAGGTAGACGCCCTTCGAGCCGATGTAGAAGTTCATGTACGAGGAGACGAAGGCGTCGCCGCGGCCGGTGATCCGGTCCGGGTCGGGCTGCTGGAGCTCCACCACCTGCAGCTTCCTGCCGGTCGCGTCGGTGGCGTCCCGGAAGACGGCGCGCGCCTGGTCGGCCGAGCGGGACCAGACGTCCGCCGGGCTGCCAGGGAAGACCTGGTCGAGCAGGACCACGCCGGGGGCGGCGAAGCGGGTCAGGCAGTCGACGTGGGCGTCGGTGATGTCCTTGCCCTTGACACCCGCCAGCCAGATCACCTTGGTCACGCCGAGGAGCCTCTTCAGCTCGGCCTCGACCTGGTCCCGGCTCATACCCGGGTTGCGGTTGTCGTTGACGACGGAGCTCTCGGTGACCATCAGGGTGCCCTGCCCGTCGGTCTCGAAGGAGCCGCCCTCGGCGACCAGCCGGGTCTCGATCCCCTCGACGCCGTACTTGGCCAGCACCGCCCGGGCGACCTTGGAGTCGTTGCCGCGCTGCTGCTTGCCGCCCCAGCCGTTGAAGTTGAAGTCGACCCCCTTGACCCTGCCGCCCTCCTCGACGAACACCGGCAGGGTGTCCCGGGCCCACAGGTCGTCGACGGCGATCGGCACCACCTCGACGGCCGAGCCGCAGGCCTTCTGCGCGGCGTCCTTCTGCTCGGGCCGGGCCATCAGGACGACCGGTTCACGGGCGGCGATGGCCTGGGCCAGGCCGGCGACGTCCCGGCGGACGTCCGGGAGCTGGTCGCCCCAGACGTTCTCGGAGGCCGGCCAGGACATCACCGTGCGCAGGTGCTTGTCCCACTCGGCGCCGAAGCGGCGCACCCCGGGGGTGCCGCCGGGGGCGCCGCCGGGCTGCTGGGGCGGCACGGTGGGGTCGACGTCCTCGACGCCGTTGGGGTCGCAGGCGGTGAGGCCGAGGGTGAGGGCACCGACGCCGACACCGGCGAGGGAGCGCATCAGGGTGCGGCGGGACAGGGCGTTGGACATACGGGAACTCCAGCTGAGGGTCTGGGCGGTGGAGGGGGCTTCGGTAGCTGTGGCTGTGGCTGTGGCTGTGGCTGTGGCTGCCGCGACGGCTACGGCAGCGGCTCGTGCATGGTCGAGCAGTGGATGCCGCCGCCCCCGGCCATCAGGCGGTCGACGTCGATCTGCACCACCTCGCGGCCGGGGAAGGCCGCGGCGAGCGCCTCCCTGGCGGCGGCGTCCTTGTACGCGTCGCCGAACTGGGCGGTGATCACGCCGCCGTTGACGACGTGGAAGTTGAGGTAGGAGTCGACGAACTTGGAGCTGCGGGAGCGGACGGTGTCCGGGCCGTGCACGGGGAGGACCTGCAGACGGCGCCCCCGGGCGTCGGTGGCGGCGGACAGGATGGCGAACTGCTCGCGGGCGTCGCGCGCCCAGGCGTCGTTGCGGTCCGCCGGCGGCAGCTGCACCATCACCACGCCGGGCCGGATGAACCGGGAGGTGACGTCCACGTGGTCGTCGGTGATGTCCTGGCCCTTGATCCCGGGCAGCCAGATCATCGTGTCCGCGCCGTAGGTCTCCAGGACGGCCTCCTCGACCTCGTCCCGGCTCATGCCGCGGTTGCGGTTCTTGTTGACCAGGCTGCTCTCGGTGGCCATCACCGTGCCGTCGCCGTCGGTCTCGATCGCGCCGCCCTCGCCGACGAAGTCCGCGTAGGAGTGGCGCAGGCCCCGGCGGGTGGCCAGGAGTTCGGCGACCTGGGCGTCGTCGTGGTGCACCTGCTTGTTGCCCCAGCCGTTGAAGTTGAGGATCACGGCGTCCAGACCGCCGTACCCGTCGCGGCGGAAGACCGGCGCGATGTCGCGCATCCACAGGTCGTCGGTCGGGATGGCGGTGATCACCTCCACCGCGGAGCCGCACCGGGACCGGGCCTTGCCCGCGGTCCAGTCGTCGGGGGCGCACATGACCACCGGCTCGAACTCGGCGATCGTGCGGGCGATCAGGGCGATGTCCTCCTGGACGCCGCCCAGGCGCAGTCCCCACACACCCCGGCGGGAGGGCCAGGACATCCAGGTCCGCGCGTGCGGGACGTCGTCCGCCGGCACCCAGTACGGCCCGGTGGAACGGTCATCGCGGTCGTGGGTCATGAGGGTCTCCAGATCGTGCGACGGTGCCGGGAGGGGTGCGCGGGGCCGCCGGCTCCACTCTTCGCGCCGCGACGCACCGGCGCACCACGGAGCGGGGCCGACGGCCGACACCCTGCCCTGCGGCTTCAGGCTCGCACTGACTGAAAAATCAGTCAAACGCGTGGGCGTGCCCTGACGCATCCTTGACGGCTGCCGTGCGGAGTGTGACGCGCCCGGGGCGCTCCGTGCCGATGGGTGCTGACCGGTGCGGATCGGGGCTGATCGGGCGGATCGGTGTGGATCCGGGCGGCTCAGGAGCCGAGCCGGGCCACCTCGGCGTCGATCGCGTCGACCATGAGCGTCCGGGCGTGTGCCAGCGGCAGGCTGCCGCTGAGCCAGCGCGTGCTCAGCCCCTCCAGCAGTGCGGTGAGCCGCTCCGCCGCTCCGGCCAGCACGACCGCCGAGGACATCGGCCGCTCCACGCCGAGCAGCTCGGCGATCTCCTGCACCCAGATCCGGGTCGCCCGCGCCAGGTCTTCGCGCAGCGTGTCGTCGAACACCGCGCTCGCCCGCAGCTCACCCCAGGCGGTGCTGTTCTCCCGCACCTCGACGGTGTCCTGGAGCTCCAGCAGCAGCGTCTGCTCCAGCTCCTCGCGCGGCGTCAGCGGCGGTGCGTCCGCGGCGCGCTCGGTCGTGTAGCGCTCCGCCCGGTCGTTGATGAACTCCAGGGTCTGACGGAGGATCCCCGTACGGTCCTTGAAGTGGTAGTAGATGAGTGCGGTCGACACGCCGGCCTCCGCCGCGAGCTCCTCCACCCGCAGCCCGCGCACCCCGCGCCGGGCGATCACCCGCGCAGCTGCTTCCAAGATCGACGTTTTACGACTGGCCACGGTCCACCACCTTACCCGTGCGTACCGACAGGATCGGACCCGTCGTCTGAGAAACAGGTCAGCCGCCGACCGTTGTGTCGGTGGGGCGGCAGGCGGGAAGATGCCGGGTGCCCCGTACGTCGGCTCCCTGTCCCGCCGTCCCCTTGCCCCGCCGTCCCCCTGTCCCGCCGTCCCGCTGTCGATCGGATGCCTGGTTTGGACTCCCTCCTGCTTTCCCGCCGCGACCTCGACTTCCTGCTGCACGACTGGCTGGACGTCACCGCCCTGACCCGCCGCCCCCGCTACGCCGACCACGACCGGGACACCTTCGACGCGGTGCTGGAGCTCAGCGAGTCCATCGCGACGAGGCACTTCGCCCCGCACAACAAGAAGAACGACGCCGAGGAGCCCCGCTTCGACGGCGAGCGGGTGCACCTCATCCCGGAGGTCGGGCAGGCCCTGCGGGTCTACGCCGAGGCCGGCCTGGTCGGCGCCTCCATGGACTACGACCTCGGCGGTCAGCAGCTGCCCGTCGTGGTCGCCAACGCCTGCCGGGCCTGGTTCCAGGCCGCCAACATCGCCACCGCCTCCTACCCGCTGCTCACCGTCGGCAACGCCAACCTCCTCCTGGCGCACGGCAGCCGGGAGCAGATCGACACCTATGTGCGGCCCATGGTCGACGGCCGCTTCTTCGGCACCGTGTGCCTGTCGGAGCCGCAGGCCGGGTCCTCGCTGGCCGACATCACCACCCGGGCGGTGCCGGCCGCCGACGGCACGTACCGGATCACCGGCACCAAGATGTGGATCTCCGGCGGCGACCACGAGCTCAGCGAGAACATCGTCCACCTGGTGCTGGCCAAGATCCCCGGCGGTCCGGCGGGCGTGAAGGGCATCTCGCTGTTCATCGTGCCCAAGTACCTGGTCGGGCCGGACGGCACGCTCGGGGAGCGCAACGACGTGGTGCTCGCCGGTCTCAACCACAAGATGGGCTACCGCGGCACCACCAACGCCCTGCTCAACTTCGGCGAGGGCCGGCACACCCCCGGCGGCGCCCCGGGCGCGGTCGGCCACCTGGTCGGCGAGCCCCACCACGGGCTCGCGTACATGTTCCACATGATGAACGAGGCACGCATCGGCGTCGGCCAGGGCGCCACGGCGCTCGGCTACACCGGCTACCTGCACGCCCTCGACTACGCCCGCACCCGCCCGCAGGGCCGCCCGCTCGGGGGCAGGGACCCGCACGCCCCGCAGGTGCCGATCATCGAGCACGCGGACGTACGTCGGATGCTGCTGGCGCAGAAGAGCTACGTGGAGGGCGCGCTCGCCCTCGGCCTGTACTGCAGCCGGCTGCTCGACGAGGAGGCCACCGCCGAGCAGGAGGCCGACCGGGCCCGCGCCCACCTGCTGCTGGACGTCCTGACGCCGATCGCCAAGAGCTGGCCGTCGCAGTGGTGCCTGGCCGCCAACGACCTCGCCATCCAGGTGCACGGCGGCTACGGCTACACCCGCGAGTACGACGTCGAGCAGTTCTACCGGGACAACCGGCTCAACCCCATCCACGAGGGCACCCACGGCATCCACGGACTGGACCTGCTCGGCCGCAAGGTCGTGATGGACGGCGGCGCGGGACTGCGGCTGCTCCTCGACACCCTCGCGGCGACCACCGCGCGGGCCGCGGCGGCCGGCGGCGAGGCGGCCGACCTCGCCGCCCGCCTGGACGCCGCGGCGGCCCGGATCGGACGGACCACCGCCACGCTGTGGGCCGCCGGGGACCCGGCGGCCGCGCTGGCCAATGCCACCGTCTACCTGGAAGCCGTCGGCCATGTGGTGCTGGCCTGGATCTGGCTGGAGCAGTTCCTCGCGCTCGGCGCCGGCACGGACGCCTTCCGCCAGGGCAAGAGGCAGGCGGCCCGGTACTTCTTCCGGGTCGAACTACCGCGCACCGGGCCGCAGTTCGACCTGCTCGACAGCCTCGACCGGACGGCGGGGGAGTGCCGCCCCGAGTGGTTCTGACGATCCGCTTCCCCGGGTGGGGTCAGCCGGTCGTGGCCCGCGTGCGGGTGCGGGTGCGGGTGCCGGTGGCGGTCGGGTGGGGCCAGGCGTGGTGGTGGCGGTCGATGACGTAGTGGTGGCCGTGCCGCCAGGCGCCGGTGGCGGTGGCGTGCGCGTCGGCGAGATGGGGGTGGCCGGTGGGCAGATCGGTGTGCAGGTGCTCCAGCACGTCGGGGTCGCGGGCCGGCCACAGGGCGGCGGCTCCCGTCGCGGCGGCCAGGGCGACGACGCCGAGGACGGCGGCGGTGACGGGCAGTCCGGCGCCGGCGGCGAGCCATCCGGCGAGGGGATAGGTGAGCAGCCAGCAGGCGTGCGAGAGGGAGAACTGGGCGGCGAACGCGGCCGGCAGGTCGGCGTCGGCGGCCGAGCGACGGATGAGGCGTCCGCCGGGGGTGAGCACGGCGGAGCTGCCGGCGCCGACGAGGGCCCAGGCGGCGAGCAGGGCCACCCACGATCCGGTGCCGGCCCGGACGGCGGAGATCGCGGTGACGGCGGCGAGGACGGCCGGCAGGGAGAAGGCGGCGGGCAGCATGATCGCCCGGTCGCCGGTGCGGGCGAGGAGGCGGGGCAGGAGGAGCGCGGTGAGCATCGAGCCGACGCCGTAGGCGCCGAGCGCGAGCGAGACGGCCCCGGCCGGGCGGTGGAAGTGGTCGCGGACGACGTTGACCGTGTCGACGAACACGATCGCGCCGGCGGCGGCGACCGTGAGGTCGAGGGCGAGCAGGGCACGCAACCGGGGGGTGGCCCGGAACAGCCGGGTGCCGAAGGCGGCCTTGGCGTGGCCGCCGCCCGCGCGTTCGACCGGGGCGGGCTTGGGCAGGACCGCGGAGACCACCAGGGCGGCGGAGGCGAGGAAGCCGACCGCCGTCCCGGCGAACAGCCAGTCGTACGACACCGCAGACAGCAGCAGCGCGGCGAGCGCGGGGCTGAACAGCGACTCCAGGTCGTAGGCGAGCCGGGACATCGACAGGGCGTTGGTGTAGTCGCGCTCGGCGGGCAGGACGTCCGGGATGGTGGCCTGGAACGTCGGGGTGAAGGCGGCCGAGGCGGCCTGGAGCAGGAAGACCAGGACGTAGATCTGCCAGACCTGGTCGACGAACGGCAGGGCGAGCGCGACGCAGGCCCGGGTGAGGTCCATCGCGACCATCAGCGTCCGTCGGGGCAGTCGCCCGGCGAGTGCGCCGGCGATCGGCGCGATGGCGACGTAGGCGACCATCTTGATCGCCAGCGCGGTACCGAGGACCGCCGAGGCGTCGCTGCCGGCGATCCGGTACGCCAGCAGGGACAGCGCCACCGTCGCCAGGCCGGTGCCGACCAGGGCTACGGCCTGGGCGGTGAAGAGGTGGCGGTAGGCGCGGTTGCGCAGCACGGACAGCATGGGCCCCGTCCCGGTCGGCAGTGGGGTGGTCAACCCATCATAGGAACAGGTGCGTACGTGTGCACCTATTCGTCGGAAGCCGACCCGCCCCGGTTGTCCGGCGCGCCCGCTGTCCGGCCCGCCCGTGCGGGTCAGTCGTGGGGCGGCAGGTGGCCGATCTGGTGGTCGGCGACGTTCAGCGCCTCGTCGACGAGCCGGCGCAGGTGGCCGTGGCGCAGCGAGTAGACGACGCGCCGCCCCTCCTTGCGGGTGGCGACGAGACCGGCGAGCCGGAGCTTGGCCAGGTGCTGGCTGACCGACGGCCGGGCGGCGCCCGTCGCCTCGGTCAGCGTGGTGACATCCGCCTCGCCCCGACCGAGCCGCTCCAGCAGGGCGAGCCTGGTCCGGTCGGCCAACAGCGTCAGCACGGACGCGGCGACGTCCAGGCGCTGCTCGGCCCGCTGCTGCGAGCGGTGTGCATCTGCCAGGTGGCTGCCGGTGCTCATTCGCCCATCGTAGGGCGTTCCCGTGCGCAGGTGCGTACATGCGCCTACGGAGTCGCCATCGGAAGGCCGCGAGCCGGACGCGCGGATCGACGGCTGCGGGGGCGGACGTGAGCGGCGTGAGAGGCTCGCCCCATGGAACATCGCGTACTCGGCCGCACCGGTCGGCCCGTCTCGATCATCGGACTCGGCACCTGGCAGCTCGGCGCGGACTGGGGTGACGTCCGGGAGGAGGACGCCCTCGCCGTGCTGGAGGCCTCCGTGGAAGCAGGCGTCACGCTCTTCGACACCGCCGACGTCTACGGCGACGGCCGCAGCGAGCGGCTGATCGGCCGCTTCCTGAAGGACCGCCCGGACGCGGACGTGTTCGTCGCCACCAAGTTTGGGCGCCGGGTCGAGCAGCGCCCCGAGCATTACCAGCTCGCCAACTTCCGTGCCTGGGCGGACCGTTCACGGGCCAACCTGGGGGTGGAGCGACTCGACCTGGTGCAGCTGCACTGCCCGCCGACGCCCGTCTACTCCTCGGACGAGGTCTTCGACGCGCTGGACACCCTGGTCGCGGAGGAGCGGATCGCCGCGTACGGGGTGAGCGTGGAGACCTGCGCGGAGGCGTTGACCGCGATCGCGCGCCCGGGCGTCGCGAGCGTGCAGATCATCCTCAACGCGTTCCGGCTCAAGCCGCTGGAACAGGTGCTGCCCGCCGCCGAGGCCGCCGGGGTGGGGATCCTGGCCAGGGTGCCGCTGGCCTCCGGCCTGCTCTCGGGCCGGTACAGCGAACGCACCGTCTTCCCGCCGGACGACCACCGCACCTACAACCGCCACGGCGAGGCCTTCGACCAGGGCGAGACCTTCTCCGGCGTGGACTTCGCGACCGGCGTCGAGGCGGCGGCTGAGTTCGCCGCGCTCGCCCCGGAGGGCGCCACCGCGGCGCAGACGGCGCTGCGCTGGATCGTCCAGCAGCCGGGCGTGACCACGGTGATCCCCGGCGCCCGCAACGTGGCGCAGGCCCGGGCGAACGCGGCCGCTGCCGGGTCGGCGCCGCTGCCGACGGCCACCCTGGACGCCGTGCGGGAACTCTACGACCGCCGGATCCGGCCGCAGGTGCACGACCGCTGGTGACGGCGGTGCCCTGACCCGGCCGCGGGCCGCGGCGGGCCGGCGGGCGTCGGTGGCCCTCGGCGTGCCCCGGTGTCGCCCCGGTGTCAACTCCGCGTACCTGGGCCGGTGGTGAGGCCGAGGAAGTACCCGCGGTCCGGAAGGGCCGCCGGCAGCGGGTAGTCGAGCAGGACGTGCAGGTTGCACGCGGTGAGCGTGTAGGCGTGCAGGAGCAGGTCCGCGGTGGTGTCGGCGCCGAGCTTGCGCAGCACGGTCCTGGTGGTGCGGCTCCTGGTCGTCCGCTCCTCCCAGACGGCGCGCCGCCCCGGGTCGTCGCCGAGCAGGTCGAGCACCTCCTTGGCCCGGGCGGCCCGGGCGGCGAGGTCCGGGCCGTACCCGGTGCCGGCCGCGCCGCCGGTGGCCGTCCCGCTGCCGGAACCCGATCCGCTCCCGGCGCTCCCGCCGCTTCCGCCGCCCGTGTCGGCCGCGCCCGCGTAGGCGTCGGCCACCCGGTACGGCGACTGCGCGATGTGGACCAGCGCGCCGACCGGGCCGCCGGTCCGTCCGGCCCGGTCGGACCACTGGACCAGCTCGCTGCGCCGGTGGCTGGTGGTGACGTCGTACATCACGCTCTTGATGCGGGCCAGCGCGAGAAGTTCGCCGATCGCGGGAACCCGCGACGCGCGGAACGGCTGCCAGGTCATCCCGGCCGAGGCGTTGACCACGACGATCTCGTCGACGTCGTAGGCGGCCGGCGGGTGGTCGGGGCGCCGCGCCCGCTCGGGAAGCCCCACCAGCCACTCGTCGGCCATGTTGTCGTACACCCCGCCGTCCGTGAGCACCAGATCGGTCGCCGCCTCGGTGGGACCGCCCGGGGGCGGGAAGCGGTGGCGGGCGGTGGGGAGGCGCCGGGCGGCGAACGCGCCCGGCAGACAGGCCGAGGACTGGACCGCCGTGGAGAGCGGGAGGCCGCCCGGAACGCCGGTGCCGAACCGGAACCCGTAGACGAACGCCGGCGAGAAGTAGAAGTGGTCGCCGCTCTGCAACTCGGTGGTGCAGAACACGTGGTCGACGGAGCGCCGCACGGCGGAGAGGTCCGTCGCGGCGCCGTCGCCGTCGCCGTGGAAGAACTCGCGGGCCAGCGCCCGGTCCACGACGGCGCTGCGCCGCTCGAAGACCACCACCGCACCGGCCAGGAGCAGCAGCCCTGCCCCCAGGAGCACGCCGGAGAGCAGGCGCAGACCCTCGACGGCGGTGGCGGCGACCCCGGCGAGCAGGGTCAGCACGGCCAGGCCGGCGAGGGCGAAGAGCGAGCGCACGTACCGGTTGGTGGACGGCCCCCAGAAGAACAGGCCGACGCGGGCGCAGTGGCGGATCAGCGGACGGACGCGTTCGGCGAAGTCCGCGCCCGGGTCCTGCCGGTAGTCGGTCTCGTGGGCGACTACTCCGTTGGCGACCGAGCCGCCGGACACCGAGGAGATCGCCACGACGTCCCGGTGTCGGCCGCTGTCGGCGAGGTACAGCAGGGCGCCGATGCCCCACATGGTGGCGCGGTAGCCGCCTCCGGAGAGGGCTACACCGATGCTGGCCATGATCAGACCTCCACGGTCGTGCCGGTCGCGGGCGCCGCCGGGTAGACGGCGGTGTAGTGGCGCTCGCGCTGTTGCGCGGCGTCGGCCCACGGTTCCGTCGTGCGGCTGCGGTAGTTGAAGACGAGTTCGGCCGGAGCGGCGCCGCCGTCCGCCGTGCTGCCGTCCACCGGGCCGCCGTCCGCCGCGTCGAGGTGGTCCACCGCCGCGATCATGCGGTCGATCGCGGCCGCGTCGGGGTGGTGGAACTTGTCGCCGTTGGTCGAGACGAGGAAGCGGCGGGTGTCCAGCCGGGACAGCAGGCCGTCCGTGGTGTTGGCCGCACTGCCGTGGTGCGGGACCTTGAGGGCGCCGACCGTGAGCCTGGTCCCGCCGAGTTGCTTCAGCAGCCGGTCCAGGCCGCGCCCGAGGACGTCCCCGTGGCTGTCGCCGGTGAGCAGCAGCCGGTGTCCGTCGTGCTCCAGCAGGAAGGCGATGCTCGAACCGTTCGGCACGGAGGTGTCGAGCCGTTCGCCGCCGAGGAGGTCGGTGCCGAGGCCGCGCAGGTTCTTCCGCTGGGCCAGGAGGGCGAGGGCCTGGTCGGGGTCGCCGGGGGTCATGCCGAGGCTCCTCACCGTCCGCCCCCACTCCCGCAGCAGCGCGTCCAGCTCGGGCCGGCCGGGGGAGAGCAGGGTCGCCCGGGCGCCGCCGGGCAGTTCGGCGGTCGGCAGCGCTCCCCGGTCGGCGAGGCAGAGGGCGGGCGGTGCCTTCCCCGCGTGGGGAAGCCCGAAGGCGGCGTTCCAGGAGAGCTTCTGACGGTCGATCAGTGCCTGGACCATCTCGCCCTGGGCGGCGCCGAGCAGGTCGGTCCGTTCGGAGACCTGCGGCCAGCCGTTGAACCACACGTCGTCGATCGCGAGGTTCAGCGCGGCGCGGTCCTGCAGGAGGCGGACGACGCCCTCGATGTGGTCGCCGTCCACATGGGTCACGACCAGGACGTCCAGGTGGCGGCTGCGGGCCGGCAGTGCCTTCACCCGGGCGAAGACCGCCGGGTAGACGGGGCTCGGGCCGCCGTCGACCAGCATGCGGTGGACGTCCGTTCCGCTGCCGGGCCATTCGACCCACAGTGCGTCGCCGTGTGCGGCGGGCAGCATCTCGATGGTGATCACGATCCGCCTCCCGGTGCGCCTTGCGGTGCGGCTTCCGGTGTGCCACCACCCCCACCACCATCCCCACCACCCCCACCCCCACCTCCACCCCCACCACCGACCGCTGCCGGCCCGTCGTCGGTCACTGGCGGTCGGTTGCCGACCAGCCAGCGGGCGTCGCCGAAGGCCACGACTGCCATGGCCAGCGTGCAACCCCGGAGGAGCAGCTGCCGCCGGATGTCGCGCACCAACTCGCCGATGGTCAGGTCCTCGCGGGTGTTCCCGGCGAGCATCACGCCGGCGATGCCCGCCATCACCGCCGCCTGGCGACCGAGGGTCGGTACCAGCGTCCCCACCACGACCGGGGCGCTCTTCTCCAGGAACCTCGCTGCCACGTTCTGCCAACTGACGTCCTCCTGGGCGGTGTTGCAGCCGAGCAGCATGACGACCGGGCCGACCTCGTGATCGTGCAGGTCGGAGACGATGTCCCGGCGGTCGATCAGGAGCGACGGCAGTTTGCTCGCCCGGCCGATCTCCAGGACCGGGGTCGCCCCCTGGTCGTGTCCGTGGTGGGGAACGGCCAGCAGCAGCGGGGGACCTTCGGTCTTGACCACCTGCCGCCAGCGTTTCCAGCTGTCGGCCGTGTGCAGGGCGTCGGGTCCGAACGAGTCCAGCAGGGTGCCGACCGCGTGGTCCCGGTCCGCCTTGCGGACGATCCTGCTCGCCGCGAAGAGCGCGCCGTCGACCGGGCGCAGCGTGCTGCGGGTGCCCTGCGGGGCCTGTTCGACCACGCTGCGGTCGAGCTGGGCGCGCTCCACCCGGCGCTCGATCACCATGCGCAGGCCCCAGAAGCCGAGCGGGCAGATGGTCCTGCGGCTGAGGAGGCCGGAGCGGTCCGGGCGGCGGCAGGAGCAGATCCCGGTTTCGAGGGCGTGCTGCCAGCCGTCGCAGAGCTTGGCGGTGTCGGCGGGATACCCGTAGTCGTAGACGAACTCCAGCGGCCAGAGTTCGGCCGTCTCGGCCGACACCAGCTGGAGCGACGCGGCGTCCTTCAAACCGCCGCACCCCTGCTGCTCCAACTGCTGGTAGAGGGAGCTGCCCTGCTGGGCGAGGCCGCGGAGCAGGCCGACCGGTGCGGGTGAGCCGGGGCCGGGGCCGGCGCCGGTGGCGGCGGCGTCCTCGTTCACGGACTGGTTGAGCAGGCCCCGGATTCCGGCCCGGAACCGGTCGAGATCCGGGATCCGCACCGGGCCGTTCTCGCCGGTGCCGACCACCAGGACCTCGTCGCTCACGATCCGGATCGTCGCCGAGCGGGCGTCGGTTGCCGTGCTGTCGGCCGCGTCGCCCGCGCCCGCGCCCGCGCCGGTGTCGGTGTCGTCGTGCCGACTCGGCGGTTCGGCGAGCGAGTCGTACGCTTCGCCGTTGATCGCGATCTCCCGCCCGTCCACGGGGTCGTCGGACGCCGCGACCGGGCCGCTGATCACCAGCCGCTGCAGCTGGCGCTTGCGGTAGTAGACGCGCGCGGTGCACCGGATCTCCCGCTCCTGGGCGCCGACCGTCACCGGGAAGACGGCCTCGCTGGAGGCGCCCCGCCGGGGCAGGAAGACCTCCACGGGCTCGTGGAGGAGTGCCTGGTCCCGCTCCTCGTCGAAGGCGACCGTGAGGCGCGCCGCCCCGCCCCGGAACTCCAGGCCCTGCTCGGGGAACGCGGACGCCATCTGGTGCCACTCGGCGCTGTGCGGACCCACCCGGAGGTGGATCTCGTTCACCGCGCCGGCGTGGAAGGCGTGCAGGAGCCGGTTGCCCGTCTGCTGGTCGCTGACGAGTGCCTGGAGGTAGCGGTCGTTGGTCACGCCGGGCGCCGCTCCGGCCTGGCGGACCTCCCGGACGGCGTCGGCCACGACCCCGCCGAGTCGCATCCCGTTGAACCGGACGCCTGCGGCCGCGCGGCGGATCCGGTCGGTGAGGGCCGCGAGCGGCGGCCGCCGGTCGGAGAGACGGAGGTCGTCCGCCGCTTGCCCGCCGAGGCCACCGGCGTACGGCTCGGCCGAGCCACCGGCCGGCAGCTCGGCCGGCTCGACCGGGGGTGGCGGCACCGCGGGGGCCGGGGGTGGCTCGACCGCGGCCGCCAGGCCCTCGGCCACCGCGTGGTGCTCGGCGAGCCCGGGGTGGGCCACCGTCAGCCAGGAGCCGGCGCGGCCGGCTGCCTCGTCCAGGGCGAGGTTCTCGGAGAGATGGCGGACGAACCGGTCGAGCCAGTCGACCGCGCCGGTCGCCGAGAGGTCCGCGACGACCCAGCCGGAGGCGTCGAGCCTGCGCGCGGCCGCGTCGAGTTGGGCCAGCTGGTGCGGGTCGGGCGGCTGTGGGGCGCACCAGGCCAGGCAGACGGCGCTGAGGCCGCCGCCGGCCGTCAGCGCGTCGAGCTCGGCGGCGCCGGAGACGGCCAGCACGTCGCAGTCCCCGTCCTGCTCGCCGAGGGTGTACACGTCGATGACCGGAGCTACCTCCGCGTCGTGGTCCAGCACGGCGAACAGGCCCTCGGCGGCCTCCGTCGTGACGGCGCAGAGGCGCAGCGGCCACTGCCAGCGGGGCTCCGGCTCCAGGGTGTCGTCCGCGATGAAGACCGCGCCGACCGCGGGACGGGCCTCGGCCAGGCGCGTCGCCAGCGCGTGCCGGCTCCGGTGGGGCACCCCGTACAGCGTGAGTCGCACCGGTCCGGCCGCGCTGCCCGCGGCCTCGAACCAGCTGTAGCCCAGTTTCACCTGCAGCCGGCTGTCCTCCGCGAGCCGCGACAGGAGGTCGGGGGACCAGTGCCACTGCCACGGTTGCGCGGAGTCCGGCAGGTCGCCTGGGTCGACGAAGTCGTCGTAGCCCCGCGATCCCGCCCCGGCCGCGACCGGCGGGTCCAGCACACCCGCGACGGCGAGGGCCTCCGGGGCGATGGAGCGGATCTCGTTCAGCTGTGTCATGGGAGACCTCTGGAGTGTCTCCGGGGGGAGGTCGGCCACCGCTCAGGCCGGAACTCCCGACTCCTCCACTCTCCCACGAATCGGGCCCACCGGGGGGCCCACCGGGGAAGGCCCGGCCGGCGGGCCGCCCGCCGCTGCCTGCGCGTGAGGGGTGGAGGTTTGACGTGCTGCCCGGGGAGTCTTGTATGGTTCTTCGCGAATCATCCAGAGGGGTGGAGGGACCGGCCCTACGAAGCCCCGGCAACTCCCCGGTCGACCGGCGTCCGAAGTACGCGCCGTGCCGTCCGGGATCAGTGCCAACTCCGGCCTGTCGCCACTGTGGCGCGGGAAAGATGAGGAGACACGGTGCTCTCTGTGCTGTCCTTCGCCCGGGCGCTTCCCGCCCCGGCCCTTTCGCGTACCCGTCTCGTGCCCGGCGCAGGCAATCGGCCGACTTCCTCTCCGGCCTGTCCTCGCTGACCACCCCCGCTCCCCGCCCGGAGCCTCCGTGAGCAGCGCCGACCCGCCGCTCACGGGATTTGAGACGGAGTACCCATTCCATGGACAACACGAGCGGCGTCGGTGTGCTCGACAAGGTCACCTCGATCCTCGCCACCCTGGAGGCCGGTCCCGCCACCCTGGCCGGACTCGTCGCCGCCACCGGCCTGGCGCGGCCCACCGCCCACCGGATCGCCGTGGCACTCGAACACCACCGCCTGGTCACCAGGGACATGCAGGGCCGCTTCATCCTCGGCCCGCGCGTCTCCGAGCTGTCGGCGGCCGCCGGCGAGGACCGCCTGCTGGCCGCCGCCGGCTCGGTCCTGACCCACCTGCGCGACGTCACCGGCGAGAGCGCCCAGCTCTACCGCAGACAGGGCGAGGTCCGGATCTGCGTGGCCGCCGCCGAGCGGCTCTCCGGCCTGCGCGACACCGTTCCGGTGGGCATCACCCTCCCCATGAAGGTCGGCTCCGCCGCCCAGGTCCTGCTCGCCTGGGAGGAACCCGAACGCCTCCACCGCGGCCTGCAGGGCGCCCGCTTCACCGCCACCGCCCTCAGCGGCGTACGGCGCCGCGGCTGGGCCCAGTCCATCGGCGAACGTGAACTCGGGGTCGCCTCCGTGTCCGCGCCCGTCCGCGGCCCGTCCAACCGGGTCGTCGCCGCGGTCTCGGTCTCCGGCCCGATCGAACGGCTCACCCGCCACCCCGGTGCCCAGCTCTCCCAGGCCGTCACCGAGGCGGCGCACCGCCTCACCGAAGCGCTACGCCACTCCTGACCGGGTTCGTCGGCCGCTCCTCCTCGCCCCGCTCCTCCCCGTCCCTCCCGCCGCCTCTCCCGCCGTCCGGCTCACGCCCGAGGCTGCAGGACGGGGAGGGAGGGGCGGGGGATCCGGCTGATCACCGAGCCGATCAGGGTGCCGATCGACACCCCGAACACCGCCGACACGGCCGCCAGCACCGGCTGCGCGCCGTTGCCGACCTCGATCTGCGCGGTGTTCAACAGGCCGAAGGAGCCCGGCACCACGATCCAGAACGCCGGAAGGTAGAGCACCTGCCAGAGCGGACCGCCCGGCACCCAGTGCACCAGGGTGGCCGCGACCGCGGCGGAGACCGCCCCGGCCAGGCCGCCGATCGCCGCGCCGTGCACCGATCCCACCACCACCTGGACGGTGACGCTGACCGCGATCACCGCGACGATCCACGGGATCGCCGAGGGCGGCGTGTTGACGTTGACCACCACCCCGGCCACGGCGATCGCCAGACCCAGCCCGATCACCCACCAACTCGGCTTGGCCACCTGCACATTGGCCAGCGCCGTGGCCGGCATGCCGATCGCGCTCGCGGCCGCCGCCACCCCGGCGAGGAACAGCGCCAGCTGCACCGCGCCGGACACCAGCCGGGCCGTACCCGCGCTGGCCGCACCCGCGGCGATCTCCGACAACCCGGTGACCAGCAGCCCGCCCGGCAGCAGGATCGCCAGCGTGGCCACGATCGTCCGCAACGAGCCGTCCAGTAGAGAGGCCCGCGCCAGCGACAGGACCAGCAGCGCGACCAGGAACCCGGCCGTGACGGGCAGCAGCGGCCGCAGGTACGGCAACCGCCGTGCGAGCACGGTCAGCCCCGCCACGACCAACGATCCGAGCCCGGCCGCCAGCACGTTCGCCGCGACCGGCTGCAGGAAGAGGCAGACCCCCACCCCGACCGGCAGCGCCCCGAGGTCCGCCACCCACGCCGGCCAGCGGGCCGGCGCCCGCCGGATCCCGTCCAGCTCGGCGAGCGCCCGGGGCCCGTCGAGCTCACCCGCGCGCAGCCGGTGCACCAGATGGAGGACGGCGGCCGTCTGCTCGAACCGCAGCGCGGCGCCGACCGGCTGGAACCGGGTGGCCTCGTCCGCGCCCAGGGCGACGAACAGCCCGTTGGTCAGGGCCGCGACCCGCGCCTGCGGAGCCCCCAGCGCCCGCCCCAGCCCGCGGAGCTCCTCCTCGACCTCATGGACGGGCAGACCGCCGCCCAACAGGGCCTCACCCAGTTCGAGCAGCAGACGCAGGAGCGGGTCGGGCGGGGCGCCGGCGCCCTGGACCGATGGAGACTTGCTAGACATGGCAGGTATCGTCCCATCCCGCCCGGTTCGGTCCGCCTGTGCCCCGGTCTGTTCGCTTCCCCGGCGATCACCGCCCGGCCGGGCGCGCGCCGACCCCGGCGGACTCCCGCGCCTCGGCCACCACGTGCACCTCGTGGACGGCGTTCCGGTCCCCGGTGAGCGGCTGGACCCGCCCGGCGGAGTCGGTGGCCCGGCAGCGGACGCGGTGCGGGCCCGGGGCGAGGTCGCACCGCAGGCGGAAGCGCTGCCAGGTGGGGTCGGGGCCGCGCCCGTCCAGGGCGGCGGGCTGCCAGTCGGCGTCGTCCACGGCGACCTCGACGGCCGTCACCTCGGTGGAACTCCAGGCGTAGCCCGCCACTTCACAGCTCCCGGCCGGAACGGACTGCCCGTCCCGCAGGGTGAGCAGCTTGCTGCTGACGTCCTTCTCGCGGACCGGCCGAGCCTCGCTCTCGCCGGGCAGCGTGCGGACGTACAGGCGGGTGGTGAAGAGGTGCTCGGGGCGGTCGGCGGCCAGCACGATCCTGGTCAGCCACTTGACCGAGTTGGTGCCGAACATCCGCGGCGCCACCGCCCGCAGCGGGTACCCGTGGTCGGGGGGCAGCGGCTCGCCGTTCATGGTGTGCGCGAGGAACACCTCGGAGCCCGCCTGGTCGAGGGGCAGGTCCTTGAGGTAGTTCACGCCGCTCTCGCCCGCGAAGGCGCCGTGGTCGGCGCCCTCCAGCCAGACGTGCCGGGCCTCCGGGCGCGGACCGGCGAGGTCCAGTACGGCGGCGAGCGGGATGCCGACCCACTCCACGTTGGTGACGGCGCGGGTCGGCACGTCGGGGCGCAGCGGGTTGCCGAAGCACTCGTGGACGGCGGTGAAGCGGGTCTGCGGCAGGCCCCGGAGCGCGTGCAGGTCGAGCCGCAGGGGCCGCTCGACCAGACCCTCGACGGTGAGCGAGAAGGTCGCCGCCTCGAGCCGCGGGTGCGGCCCGAGGTGGTTGCGGATGAAGACGTCCTCGACCGGGGTGATGAAGAGGTCGGGCGTCTCCGGGTCTGTCCTGAACATGCGTCACACTCTCGGATCGGCAGCGTTGTCACCGGGACCGACCGTACAAGGAGGGACTGACAGTCGGGCGGGATGTGAGGCCGGGGTGAAGGTCGCGGGTGGGGCCGGTGATCGATCGTTGATCGGGCGTAGACGGCGAGCCTGGAGCATCGGGAACCGGAGGGAACCGGTTCGGAGGCCACAGCCTGACCACCGGGGCTCGTACGGCCGAACCACGGGCCGCGCGGTGCCCAGTGCTGCTGCCGCCGCCGGCCCGACCTCAGGAGCAGTCCGGACCACGAAGGGCAGACGAGGCATGGACGGCGGGCAATCGGTGCAAGCGGTGAGAACGGCGGCGGGCTTCGGCGAGCTGCTGCGGCTACGGCGCGAGCGGATCGGGCTGACGCAGCAGTGCCTGGCCGACCACGCGACCCTCAGTGTGCGGGCGATCCGGGACATGGAGAGCGGCCGGGTGCGCCGGCCCCGCAACGAGACCGTCCGGCTGCTGGCGGACGCGCTGCGGCTGGAAGGCCGCAGCCGGACGGACTTCGAGGAGGCCGCCCGCCGGCACCCGCTCGTCGCCGAGTCGGTGGCCGAGCCGGCCGCCCCGCCGGTGCCGCGCGGGGCGATCGTCGGCCGGGAGATGGAGACCGAGGTACTGGCCGACGCCTTCGCCGTGCACGGGGACCGGCTGGTCTCGCTGGTGGGACTCGGCGGGGTGGGCAAGACCCGGCTCGCGCTGGAGGTGGCCCGCCGGCTGCACCTGTCCGCCCGCTGGTCGGTGCGGTGGGTGGACTGCGGCGGCGGCCCGCAGCCCTGGCGCGGCCTGCTGGACGACATCGTCCGGCACATCGGCGACCGGCCCGCCCTGCTGGTGCTGGACGGCGCCGACGGCGGGGTGGACGCCGGGCAGTTGGACGGGCTGTTCCACCACTGCCCCGGGCTGCGGGTGCTGATCACCGCCCGGGAGGCCCGGCCGCTGCCCGGAGGCCAGGTCATCCCGCTCGCGCCGCTGCCCGTCCCGGCCCCCGAACTCGACACCGATCCGGAGGCGTTGGCGCAGGTCGGCGCCGTCCGGCTGCTGCTCTCGCACCTGTGCCGGCTGCGCCCCGGCTACACCCTGGAGCGCTCCGAGGCGCCAGCCGTCGCCGAGCTCTGCCGCCACCTGGACGGCCTGCCGGGCGCGTTGGAGCGCGCGGCGGGGTGGGCGCTGGTGCAGTCCACGGCCCAGCTGGTGGCCCGGCTGGGGGCCGTCCCGTTCACGCTCGCGGCGCCGCCGCTGGTGTTCGGCGCGCGCGGTGACGTGCGGGACGAGGTGGAGCCGGCCATCCGGACACTGTCGGAGCGTCAGCGCGCCCTGCTGGCGGTGCTCGTGGACGAGCCCGGGGACTGGTCGGGGGAGGACGCGGCGGCGCGCAGCGGCTGGGCGCTGCAGACCTGCCTGGCGACGGTGCACGAACTGCTGTCCCGCGGGCTGATCCGCAGTGTGCCCGCCCGTGACGGCGTGCGCTTCACGGTGCTCAACTTGTGCCGGCGCCTCGTCCGGGAGGAGCCCGGACTCCGGCTTCCGACGGCCGGGGACGTCCCACTGCTGGCCGTCGCGGGCTGAACCGCCGTGAGCCGGCGGGCTGAACCGCCCTGGGCTGAACCGCCATGGGCCGGCGGGCTGACGATGCGGTGACTCCCCGGCCGGGCATCCGCCGGCGTCGATTCTGCCGCTTTTTGCCGCACGAGCTGCCGCTTGCCGGGCCCCGTCGTTCCTAACGTTCTCCGTGGGGCTGGGCCGTCGCCGACGACGCGCCGGAATTCCCGGGCCGCCGGCCGGGGCGTCGGCGGAATTCCATCGACGATCTCTACCGATGAGGGCTGAGTTGTGGTGCACGGAAATGCCGAACGGGGCGGACTGGACGTCGTCGTGACGACGATGGCCTCGGATTCGCACACCTGGAACCTGGTGTTCCTGCAGTTCCTGCTGGAGGAAATGGGGCATCGGGTGACGAATCTGGGCGCATGCGTCCCGGACGCGCTGCTGCTCTCCGAATGCCGCCGGATCGAGCCGGACCTGATCGTGATCAGCAGCGTCAACGGGCACGGCCACCAGGAGGGTCTGCGGGTCATCCCGGCCCTGCGCGCCTGCCCGGAACTGCGGCGCACACCGACCGTCATCGGCGGCAAGCTCGGCATCGCCGGAGCCGACGACCCCGACCGCGAGCGGACGCTGCTCGCGGCCGGCTTCGACGCCGTCTTCGAAGAGGGCTCCTCGGTGGCCGGGTTCCGTGAGTTCGTCGACGGCCTGCACTCCCGGGTCCTGCTGTGACGAGCTTCGGCGCGTTCGTGGCCCAGGCCGCGGAGGCCGGCGCCCTGGTGGTCCAGCCCCGGATGGGCATGGCGGCGGCGGCCTCGATGCGGGCGGGCCTGCTCGCCACCCGGGGGGCGTCCGCCGTCACCGTCGGCACCATCACCCTGGACAGCTACACCCGCACCGGCGACCTCGACGCCGCGCGCCGCGCCCTGGCCGTCGGGGCGGGTCTCAACGGCTACCCGATCGCCACCCACCCGGTCGCCGTCACCCGGGCGGTCCTGCGCGGGGTCGCGGACGCGGGCTTCCCGGTGCAGGTCCGGCACGGCTCGGCCTCGCCGGAACGGATCTTCGAAGCACTGCTGGCAGCCGGCCTGGACGCCACCGAGGGCGGACCGGTCTCCTACTGCCTGCCGTACGGCCGCACCCCGCTCCACGAGGCGGTGGCCTGCTGGCGGCGCAGCTGCGAACTCCTCTCCACCACCCGGGAGTTCGGCGCTGAACCGCACCTGGAGACCTTCGGCGGCTGCATGATGGGCCAGCTCTGCCCGCCTTCGCTGCTGATCGCCATCAGCGTGCTGGAGGCGCTGTTCTTCCGCCAGCACGGCCTGCGCAGCATCTCGCTCAGCTACGCCCAGCAGACCAACGCCCGCCAGGACGAGGAGGCGCTGGCCGCGCTCGGCCGGATCGCCGGCGAACTGCTCGCGGACGTCGACTGGCACCTCGTGGTGTACGCGTACATGGGCGTGTACCCGCGCTCGCCCGGTGGCGCGCGGCTGCTGCTGGAGGACGCCGCGCGGCTCGCCGTGCGCGGCGGCGCCGCCCGGCTGATCGTCAAGACCTCCGCCGAGGCGCACCGCATCCCGACCGTCGCCGAGAACGTCCGGGCGCTGGAGACCGCCGCCGCGGCCGCCGCGGCGGAGCGCGCCCGCCCGCGGCCCACCGAGCCGCCGGACACCGGGGTCGAGGCGGAGGCCAGGGCGCTGATCGGCGCGGTGCTCGACCTGGACGCCGACCTCGGGCGGGCCCTGGTGCGGGCGTTCGCGGCCGGCTACCTCGACGTGCCGTACTGCCTGCACCCCGACAACGCCGGGCGGACGCGCAGCTCGCTGGACCCGGACGGGCGGCTGCAGTGGTCCGCCGTCGGCTCGATGCCGATCGCCGGACTCGTCGAGGGCGGGCGCCCGCCCATCCTCGGCTCGGCGGGACTGCTGGCCGCCCTCTCCCACGTCCAGCGGCGCTACGACGGCCAGGACCCGCGGGCGGCCGAGCCACCCGTACCCCGGGGCCTTCCCGCCGTGCGCTGAACCGGCCGAGCACCGACGCTTCCCGACACCAGACCCTCCGCGAGAGAACAGGACCCCGACCATGCCCGACTCCACGCCTCTGCCCGACTCCACGCCCATGCCCCCGACCGATCCGGGCCGCCACCTGACCGCGCCGGCCACCCGCAGCGCGCTCCGCGTCCAGCAGCAACTGCTGACCGCGGCCCGCGAGTTCCTGCGCGGCCGGGGCTTCGTCGAGCTGCTGCCGCCGATCATCGGCCCGGTGACCGATCCCGGCGCGCGCGGTTCCAAGCAGGTGGACATCGACTTCTACGGCCACCGCTACAAGCTGATGACCAGCGCGATCCTGTACAAGCAGGCCTCGCTGCTCGCCTTCGACAAGATCTTCTGCATCGCCCCGAACGTCCGCCTGGAACCGCTGGAGACCGCCGGGACAAGCCGGCACCTGGCCGAGTTCCACCAGCTGGACGTGGAGGTCGCCGGCGCGAGCCGGGACGACGTCGTCCAGCTGGCCGAGGACCTGGTGGTGCACATGGTCGACAGCGCGGTGCGCGAGCTGCCCAAGGAGTTCGCCGAACTCGGCCGGGATCCGCAGGCGTTCGCCGAACTCCTGAAGGGCTCCTTCGGGCGGATCCGGCACGCGGAGGCGGTCGCCGAACTGCGGGGCATCGGACACCCGCAGAGCGCCGAGGCCGAACTCGACTGGGAGGGTGAGGCGTTGCTGTCCGCCCGGCGCGACCGCCCGTTCTTCGTCACCGACTACCCGAAGGGCTCGCGGGGCTTCTACGACCGCGAGCACCCGGACGACCCGGGCCTGCTGCGCAACTTCGACCTGCTCGCACCCGAGGGCTACGGCGAGCTGTGCAGCGGCAGCCAGCGCACCAACGACTACGCCGAGATCATCACCCGGATGCGGGAGACCGGCGAGAACCCGCAGAAGTACCGCTGGTACCTGGACCTGGTGCGCGAGGGCGTGCCGGCCAGTGCGGGCTTCGGCATCGGCGTCGAGCGGCTCACCCGCTACGTTGCCGGGCTGGACGCCGTCTGGCAGGCCAGTGCGTTCCCCAAGCTCGCCGGGGTGGTGTCCCCGTGAGCGACCTGAGTGCACCCGGCTTCCCGGAGGAGGAGGTCCGGCGCCGGGCCCGCGCCGGGGCGGCCGCGGCGTTCCCGCCCGCCGAGGAGTACGGGCACGTGCTGTTCGGCGCCGGTCAACCCGACGCGACGGACCGGCCCGCCCGGCCGGACGCCCTGGACGAGCTGCGGATCGTCCCACCGCTGTTCCTGCCGCAGCGGCTCGCCAAGCTGATCGACCTCGGCCGCGAGCCCGACTACCGGGACGTCGAACTCGCCACCACCATCGGGGGGTTCGCCTCCGCACTGCCGGTGTACGTCTCCGCGACCGGGTCCACCCGGGCGGCCGGCGGCGACCTGGGGCTGGCCCTCAGCCGGCAGGCCGGGGCACTCGGGATCCCGATGGTGATCGGCGAGAACGTGGTGCCGGTCAACGGCTACGGCCGGCTCGGCGAGGCGGCCGACCGCACCCTGCTCGGCCGGCTGCGCGCCTACACCGAGGAACTCCCGGACGGGCTCGGCGGTGTGGCCGTCCAGCAGAGCACCGAGGACGCCGACGCCGAGGTGTGGAACCTCGTCCACAGCGACCCGGCCGCCCTGCCGCTGCTCGAATCCGGGCGCCTGGCCTTCGAGTTGAAGGTCGGGCAGGGCGCCAAGCCGGGCCTGGGCGGGATGACCGTGCTGGAGGCCGAGGCCGCTGCCGCGCTCGGTGACCGCTTCGGGCTGGACCCGTTGTTCGGCGACGGGCGGGTGCTGCGCGCCGCGACCCCGGGCACCTTCACCGCGGAGATCCTGCGCCAGCAGATCCGGCTGATGCGCAACAACTACCCGCGGGTGCGGATCTGGGTGAAGCTCTACCCCGGCCGGGACGTGGCCGAGGCCGCCCGGGTGGCGCACGAGGCCGGCGCGCACGCCGTCGTGGTGGACGGCGCGGAGGGCGGCACCGGCTGGGCGCCCGGGGTGTTCCTGCCGCACGTCGGGCTGCCGCTCGCGGAGTGCCTGCGCCGGCTGACGGCCGATCCGCCGCCCTCCCTGCTGGTCTCCGGACGGATCTGGGAAGGCGCCCGGGCGGTCAAGAGCCTGGCGCTGGGCGCCCGGGCGGTGGGCCTCGGACGGGCGGCGCTGCTGGCCGTCGCGGAGGACCGGGAATCCGGGCTCCGACGTTTCACGGAATGCCTGGCATTGGAACTCCGGCTGCTGATCAGCGCGCTCGGAAAGTACGCTCCGGCCGCCCTCGACCGGGAGGACGTATGGTCCCCGGAGGGCTTTGGAATCACCCCCGGCCGGTAGCTCTGGCCTGCTCGGAAAGCGGCATGATGAAACTGCCGATTTCCTTCCGCTCATTCTGCCGATAGGGCCGTCGCATTCCCCCTATCGTCGCTCTCGTCGCCGATTTCTCTCACGATCTGGGGTTGGATGATGTCCTCGCGCGGTTTCCCCACCGAATCCACGATGCCCGAATCCACGACGTCCGCACTAGCGACGTCCGAATTCGAGACGCCCGAATTCCCGTCGTCCGCATTCGCGCCGTTCGCCTCCGCCGTCCACCGCTTCCCGGAGCGGCCGGCCGTCCGGACCGGTGGCCGGACCGTCAGCTACCGGGAGCTGGACGGCTTGACCGCCGCCCTCGCGGCCAGGCTCGCCCCCGGGCGGACGGTCGCCGTCACCGGCCGCGACCGGCTGGACCACGTGGTCGCGTTGCTGGCGGTCCTGCGGGCCGACGCCACCTACCTGCCGCTGGACCGGACCGCCCCCGAGGAGCGCAACCGCTGGATCGCCGAGGACGCCGGGGCCTCCCTCGCCCTCGCCGGCGAGGAACTCACGGAGCTGACCGAGCTCACCGGCGAGACGGGCGCCGGCGCCGGCTACGTCATCTACACCTCCGGCACCACCGGCCGCCCCAAGGGCGTGCACGTTCCGCCGGCCGCGCTCACCGGCCACCTGGACGCCGTGGTGGAGGCCTTCGGCCTCACCGAGCGGGACGTGGTGCTGCAGTTCGCCCGCCCGACCGTGGACGTGGCGGTGGAGCAGGTGCTCGGCGCCCTGTCCGCCGGGGCCTGCCTGGTCCTCCCCGAGCAGCAACTACTCTCCCCGGCCGAGCTGTTGGACCTGCTGGACGCCGAGGGCGTCACGGTCGCCAACCTGGCCGCCGGCTACTTCCAGGACGTGGTGGCGGCCCTGGGCGGCCGGGTGCCGCGCACCCTGCGGCTGATGATCTCGGGCAGCGACAAGCTGGAGCCCGCCACCGCCGCCGCCTGGTGGGCGGCGACCGGGGTGCCTTTGCTGAACGCGTACGGGCCGACCGAGACCGTCGTCACCGCCACCACCCACCGGATCTCCGGCGAGCAGGAGCAGCCGGCGGCCCGGGTGCCGATCGGCACCGCGCTCGGCGCCCGGCGGCTCTACGTCCTGGACGAGCGGCTGCGGCCGGTGGCGCCCGGCGAGTCGGGCGAACTGTACGTCGGCGGCCCGCTGTTGGCGTCCGGCTACCTGGGCCGTCCCGGCCTCACCGCGGACCGCTTCGTCGCGGACCCGTTCGCGGACCGGTCCGCGGACCCGGACGGAACCCCGGGTGCACGGATGTACCGCACCGGCGACGTGGTGCGCCGGACGGCCGAGGACGGACCGCTGGAGTTCCTCGGACGCGGCGACCACCAGGTGAAGATCCGCGGCTTCCGGGTCGAGCCCGGCGAGATCGAGCAGGTGCTGTCCGGGTATCCCGGCGTCACCGGCTGCGTCGTGGTGGCGTACGAGGGCCGGCTGGCCGGGTACGTGACCGGCGCCGCGCCGCGGTACGCCGAGGCCCGGGCCTGGCTGGCCGAGCGGCTGCCGGAGCACATGGTCCCGGCGACGCTCACCGCCCTGGAGGCGTTCCCGCTGACCGCCGGCGGCAAGGTGGACCGCGGGGCGCTGCCCGAGCCGCAGGCCGCGCCGGAGGGCAAGCCGGCCGGCCGCCCGCCGCGCACCCCCGCCGAGCAGCTGATCGCGGCGGTGTGGTCGGACGTGCTCGGGGTGCCGGAGGTCGGGGCCGACGACAACTTCTTCCACCTGGGCGGCGATTCGCTGACCGCCGTACGCGTGGTGGGCCGGGTCTTCGACGTCTTCGGCATGATCTCGCCGTACACCATCTTCGACGCGCCGACGCTGGCCGAGTTCGCCGCCGCGGTGACCTCCTCGGCGGGTGGCGAGCGTCCGGAGCTGACGAGGTCGGGTGCCGTCGAGGCCCCGCTGTCCAAGTTCCAGCGCGGCCTCTGGTTCCTCGACCAGTGGAACCCGGACGCGCCGACCTATGTCGTGCCCTGGGTGTTCCGCTTCACCGGGCCGGTCGACCCCGAGCTGCTGCGGCGGGCACTGGCGGGGGTGGTCGAGCGGCACGAGAGCCTGCGGACGACCTTCGAGCTCGCCGAGGACGGACCGCGCCAGGTCGTCCACCCGGCCGTGGAGCTGCCGTTCACGCTCACCGAGACCACCGCCGACCGGGTGGACGACCTGGTCGCCGAGGCCGCGCTGGAGCCCTTCGACCTGGCGGCCGGGCCCCTGGTGCGGGCGCGGGTCTTCCGGGCCGGCGGGGCGACCACCCTGCTGCTGCTCCTCCACCACATCGTCTGGGACGAGGGCTCGCTGGCCGTACTGGAGGCCGAACTTCAGGAGCTGTACGCCGCGTTGGCCGAGGGCCGCCCGGCCGAGCTGCCGGAACTCGCCGTCCAGTACGCCGACTACGCCGCCTGGCAGTACCAGGACGACACCGCCGATCGCCAACTCGACTACTGGCGCGAGCAGTTGCGTGACGCACCGACCGCCCCGGCGCTGGCGCCGGAGCACCCCCGGCCCGAGGAGCAGGCCTTCCGCGGCGCCTTCCACCGGTTCGCGATGCCGGCCCCGGTGGGCGAGGCCGTCCGGGCGCTCGCCCGCAGCGAGGACGCCACCCCGTTCATGGTGCTGCTCGCCGGACTGGCGCTCACCCTGCACCGCCGCTCCGGGCAGCGCGACCTGGTCCTCGGCTCGCCGGTGAACGTCCGCGGCCGGGCCGAACTCGACGGTCTGATCGGCTACTTCGTCAACCTGCTGCCGCTGCGGCTGAAGCTGGAGGAGGGCGCGTCCTTCCGCGAGCTGGTCCGGCACGTGCGCGAGGTGTCGATCGGCGGTTACCGGCACCAGGAGGTGCCCTTCGACGACATCGCGAACGCCGTGCTCGACGAACGCCCCGAGGACCGCAACCCGCTCTGCCAGGTCCTGCTGGAGCTGCACCCGCTGGACAGCCGGCCGTTCACGGTCGGCGGCCACGAGGTCACCCGCGCACTGCACTCCAACCCGGTCTCCCGCTTCGACCTCTCCGTCTCGGTGGACGACCGCGGCACCGGCTTCACCGGCCGCTTCGAGTACGACAGCGACCTCTTCGGCGCCGCCACGATGGCCGGCCTGTGCGAGGAGTGGCTGGGCACCCTGGCCGCCGCCGTCGAGGTGCCGGTGCACGCCCTGTTCGAGGCGCAGGCCGCCCGCACCCCGCGGGCCACCGCCCTGATATCCGGCGAACGGACCGTCGGGTACGGCGAGTTGAACGCCGCCGCGAACCGGCTCGCCCGCCACCTGGCGGGCCTGGGCATCGGCCGCGGCGACACCGTCGCCGTGCTGGCCGACCGCGGGCCCGACCTGGTCACCGCACTGCTGGCGGCACTCAAGACCGGCGCCGCCTACACCCTGCTCGACCCGGACTTCCCGGCCGAGCGGCTGGCCGGCGCGGTCGCCGACACCGGCGCCGCCACGGTGATCACCCACCGGCACGCCACCGTGCCGTTCGCCGTCCGCAGTCAGGTGGACCTGGACGCCTCGGCCGCCGAACTCGCCCGCCACCCGGCGCACGACCTCGGCCTGCCGGTCGACGGCGCCGACCTCGCCTGCGTGATGTTCACCTCCGGCTCCACCGGCCGCCCCAAGGGCGTGGCCGTCCCGCACCGGGCGCTCACCACCACCTACCTCGGCCAGGACTACGCCCGCTTCGGCCCGGAGGAGGTCTGGCTGCAGTGCTCGCCGGTCTCCTGGGACGCCTTCGCGCTGGAACTGTACGGCGCCCTGTGCTTCGGCGCGGCCTGCGTCCTGCAGCCCGGCCAGCGGCCGGACCCGCAGACCATCGCCGAGCTGACCCGCCGCCACGGCGTCACCCGCCTCCAGCTCTCCGCGAGCCTGTTCAACTTCCTGCTGGAGGAGTTCCCGGAGACCTACGACGGCCTGGGGCTCGCCTTCACCGCCGGCGAGCGGGCCTCGGTCACCCACGTGGCCAAGGCCCTGGAGAACCACCCGGGCCTGGTGGTCGCCAACGGCTACGGCCCGGTCGAGAGCCTCGGCCTGACCACCTGCCACGAGGTCACCCCCGCCGACGTCACCGGCGGCTCCGTGCCGATCGGCGTCGCGCTGCGCGGCAAGGGCATCCACGTCCTGGACGAGCTGCTGCGCCCCGTCGAGCCCGGCGTCACGGGGGAGCTGTACGCCTCCGGCGGCGGCCTCGCCCACGGCTACCTCGGCCGGCCCGGCCTGACCGCCGAACGCTTCGTCGCCTCCCCGTTCGGCGCCCCCGGCGAGCGCCTCTACCGCACCGGCGACCTCGGCTACGTCAACGCCGAGGGCCTGCTGGAGGTCACCGGCCGGATCGACGACCAGATCAAGATCCGCGGCTTCCGGGTCGAGCCCGGCGAGATCGAGGACGCGCTCACCCGCCACCCGGCCGTCCAGGAGGCCGTCGTCACCGTGCACGAGCCCGCCCCGGGCGACCGCCGACTCGCCGCCTACGTCACCGTCGGCGCCGACGCCCCCGCCCCGGACGCCCTGCTCGACCACCTGGCCGCCCTGCTGCCCGAGCACATGGTGCCCGCCACCCTCGACGTCCTGGACGCCCTGCCGCTCAACCACAACGGCAAGGCGGACCGGAAGGCGCTGCCCGCCCCCGCCGGGCGCCGGGCCGCCGCCGCCGACCCGCTGACCGAGGCCGAACGGCTGGTCGCCGAGGCGATGCGCGAGGTGCTCGAACTCGCCGAGGTCGGCCGCGAGGACAACTTCTTCCGGATCGGCGGCAACTCGCTGGCCGCCGTCCGGGTCGCGATGCGGCTGTCCCGGGAGACCGGCACCCGCGTCCCCCCGCAACTGGTCTTCCGAGCCAGGACCGTGAGCGCCATCGCCGAACGGCTGGCCGCCCGATGACGGACCGTACCGCACACGAAGGGAACGAGGCCGTGAGCCCGTCCGACCGCCCGGCGCGCACCGCGCCCGTCTCGGGGCTGCAGCGCGGCCTCTGGTTCCTCGACCGCCTCGACCCGCAGGCCGTCACCTACTGCACCCCCTGGACCGTCGACGTCACCGGCCCGCTCGACCTCGCGCTGCTCCGGCGCGCGCTGGACGCCTTGGTGGCCCGGCACGAGACGCTGCGCACCACCTTCGCGCTGCACCCCGACGGCCCCCGCCAGCAGGTGCACCACGACCTGCGGGTGCCGCTCGCGGTGACCGACCTGCGCCCGCAGGCCGGCCCCGGGCAGGCCGAACCCGGGCAGGCCGAGAGCCCCGGACAGGCCGGGCGCCTCGAGGAACTGCTCGCCGCCCGCTGCGCCGAGCCCTTCGACCTGGCCGCGGGCCCGCTGCTGCGGGCCGAGGCCTTCCGGCTCGCGGACGAGCGCACCACGGTGCTGTTCACCGTCCACCACATCGTCTGGGACGGCTGGTCCGCCGAGGTCTTCGGTCGCGAGCTCGCCGAGCTGTACGGCGCGGCGCTGGAGGGCCGCGAGGCCGTCCTGCCGGAGCTGACCGCGCAGTACGCCGACTACGCACAGGAGGAGCTCGGCACCTCCTACGAGGAGCACCTGACCTACTGGAAAGAGCAGTTGAACGGCGCGCCCGGCCTGCTGGAGCTGCCCACCGACCGGCCCCGGCCCGCCGAGCGCGGCGCCGCCGGACGGACCGAGGAGTTCGGCCTCGCGCCCGGGACGGCGGCCCGGGTCCGCGCCCTGGCCGAGAGTGAGGGCGTCACCCCGTTCACCGTCCAACTGGCCGCTTTCGCGCTGCTGCTGAACCGCTGGACCGGCGCCGACGACCTGGTGATCGGCACCCCGGTCACCACCCGCGACCGCCCCGAACTGGAGCACCTGCTCGGCTACTTCGTCAACCTGCTGCCGCTGCGGCTGCGGCTCGCGCCCGCGCTGAGCTTCCGGGACCTGCTGGAGCACGTCCAGGACGTCGCCTTCGACGCCTACGGCTACCTCGACGTGCCCTTCGACCAGCTGGTCGACCACCTCGGTGCCGCCCGCACCGCGCAGCACCCGCCGCTGGTCCAGGTGGTGTTCGGCGCCCACACCGAGGACCGCACCCCGCTCGCGCTCGGCCCGGCCACCGCCGAGAGCCGGGTGCGCTCCAACGGCACCAGCAAGTTCGACCTCACCTGGTCCGTCTTCGACAGCGGCGAGAGCGGCACCGGCGGCGGCACCGGCGGCGAACTGCGCGGCGAGGCCGAGTACCGCAGCGAGCTGTTCGATCCGGAGACCGTCCGCCGGCTGGCCGCCGAGTTCGACGCCCTGCTCACCGCGGCCCTCGACGACCCCGACGCCACCGTGCTGCGGCTGACCACCCGCACCGCCGAGGCGGTCCGGGCCACCGACACTCCCGGCCACTGCCTGCACCACCTGTTCGAGCGGGCCGTCGACGCCCACCCCGACCGGCCCGCCGTCAGCGACCCCGACCGCACCCTGAGCTACGCCGAGCTCGACCGCCGGGCCAACCGCCTCGCGCACGCCCTGCGCGCCCGCGGGGCCGGCCCCGGCGACCGGATCGGCCTGCTGCTGGACCGCACGGCCGACGTCCTGGTCACCGTCCTCGGCGTACTCAAGACCGGCGCCGCGTACGTGCCCGTCGACCTGGCCGCCCCCGCCGACCGCGCCGCGCTCGTCTTCGGCGACACCGACGTCACCCTGGTGGTCACCGACCGCCCGGACCGGGTGCCCGAAGGCCCCTGGCAGGCCTACGACCTGACCGCTTCCGCGGACCTGGCCGCCCGGCCGGACACCCGCCCGCCGGCCGCCGGCCGCCCCGGCGACGTCGCCTACATCATCTTCACCTCCGGCTCCACCGGCCGCCCCAAGGGCGTCGCGGTCGCCCACGAGCACGTCAGCCGGCTCATGGCGGACGGCGCGGAGCACTTCGGCTTCGGCCCGGAGGAGACCTGGACGCTCTTCCACAGCTACGCCTTCGACTGGACGGTCTGGGAGATGTGGGGCGCCCTGCTGCACGGCGCCCGCCTGGTCGTCGTCCCGTACGTGACCAGCCGCTCGCCGGAGGAGTTCGCCCAGCTGCTGGAGGAGGAGCGGGTCTCCTTCCTCTGCCTCACCCCCTCGGCGCTGCGCCAGCTGGAGCCCGTGCTGCGCCGCCGCCCGCGTGCCCTGCCCGCGCTGAAGTGGATCATGCTCGGCGGGGAGGCGCTGGACCCGGCCGTCGTCCAGCGCTGGTTCGGACTCGAGCCGCCGCCCCCGGCCCGCCTCTGCAACCTGTACGGCATCACCGAGACGACCGTCCACGTCACCACCCACGACCTGGCCGACAGCGCCGGATTCGAACGCAGCCTGATCGGCGCGCCGATGCCGCACCTGAGCGTGCAGGTCCTGGACGACTGGCTGCGGCCCTGCCCGCCCGGCGCGGCCGGCGAGCTGTACATCGGCGGCGGCAGCCTCGCCCACGGCTACTGGGGCCGCCCCGGCCTCACCGCCGGCCGCTTCGTCGCCGACCCGTACGGCCCGCCCGGGGCCCGGCTCTACCGCACCGGCGACGTCGCCCGGCGACTGCCCGGCGGCGGGCTCGAGTACATCGGACGCGCCGACCTCCAGGTCAAACTGCGCGGCTTCCGGATCGAACTCGGCGAGATCGAGAACGCGCTCGCCGCCCACCCGGACGTCGACGCCTGCGTCGTCACCGTGCACGAGGACCGCCTCGCCGCGTACGTCACCGGGCGCGAGCCCGCCGACGTCCGCGCCTTCCTCGGCCGCTCGCTGCCCCCGTACATGGTCCCGGCGAGCTTCACCGTGCTGGAGTCGCTGCCGCTCACCGTCAACGGCAAGGTGGACCGCGCCGCGCTGCCCGCCCCCGGCCAGCGCAGCACGGCCACCGGCGGCCGCCACGTCGAGCCGCGCAGCCCGGAGGAGGAGGCCTTCGCCGCCGTCTGGACGGAGGTCCTCGGGGTGGACGGCATCGGCGTCCACGACGACTTCTTCCACCTCGGCGGCGACTCCATCCGGGCCGTCCAGCTCGCCGGCGCGCTGCACGAGCGCGGCTGGGGCGTGAGCCTGCGGGACGTCTTCAACGCCCCCACCGTCGCCGCCCTGCTGCCGCTCGCGCAGCCCGTCACGGAGGGCCCGCCGGCCCACGAGCCCTTCGCCCTGATCACCCCGGAGGACCGCGCCGACCTGCCGCCCGGCCTCGTCGACGCCTACCCGATGGTGTCCATGCAGCTCTCCATGGTCTTCCACATGGAGATCGCCGGCGGCACCGACAGCTACCACAACGTCAACTCCTACCGGATCTGCGGCGACCTCGACGAACCGGCCTTCCGCCGCTCCGTCGCCGAGGCGATGGACCGCCACGCCGTGCTGCGCACCGGCCTCGACCTGTCCGGCTACGGCGAACCGCTGCAGCTCGTGCACGGCCGGCTGCCCGCACCCGTCGAGTTCGCCGACCTGCGCGGGGAACAGGACCAGGACACCGCGATCCGCGAGGTGTTCGACACCCACCGGTGGACGCCCTTCGACCTCACCGCGCCGCCGCTGTTCCGGATCACCGTGCAGCGCCTCGCCGAGGACGCCTTCCAGCTCACCGTCTCCGAACACCACGCGATCCTCGACGGCTGGAGCTTCACCTCCCTGCTCACCGAGATCCTGGAACGCCACACCGCCCTCGCCGCCGACCCGCTCGGCGCCCCCACCCCGCCGCCGCGCACCGCCTTCCGCGACTTCGTGGCCGTCGAACGGCAGGCCGCCCAGGACGAGCGGTCGCTCGCCTACTGGCGCGAGCGGCTGTCCGGCGCCAGCGGCCAGCTGTTCCCCGGCAGCGAGGACGTGCACGAGGCGCCGCGCACCGTCGAGCGGGTGCTGCCCGAGGCGCCCGAACAGCTGCGGCTGGTTGCCGACGCACTGGCCGTGCCCGTCAAGTCGGTCGCGCTCGCCGCCCACCTGCACGCCCTCGCCGCCGTCACCGGGCGACCGCGCGTCACCACCGGCCTGGCCGTCAACGGCCGGCTGGAACGGCTCGGCGGCACCGAGGTGTACGGGCTGTTCCTCAACACCGTCCCGCTGAGCTGCGAGCCCACCGACGACCTGCTCGCCCTGGCCCGCGAGGTCCACCGGGAGGAGCTCGACATGATGCCGCACCGCCGGGTGCCCTTCGCCCGCCTCGCCCGGCTGATGACCGACACCGCGCTGGACAGCCAGTTCGGCTACCTGCGCTTCCACGCCCTGGGCCGGCTCAGCTCGGCCCGCATCGTGGACGGCCGGATCGGCACCGAGCCGACCCTGCGCCACGAACCCAACAGCTTCGCCTTCGGTGCCTCGGTGATCCAGGACCCGGTCACGCAGCGGGTGCTGCTCGCCGTGGACCACCAGCGCTCCCTGGTCACCGACCGCACCGCCGAGCAGTTCATCGACACCTACACGGCCGCCCTGCACGCCATGGCCACCGCCGTCCGAAAGTCCTGAGGAGCCGTCATGACCGACCTGCTGGAGCGCCTGCGCGCCACCGTCGCCGCCCACCCCGAGCGCACCGCCGTCCTCGCCCCCGCCGCCTCCGCCGGGCAGACCGGAACGGCCCGCCTGGACTACGCCGAACTCGACCGCCGCACCGCCGCCCTGGCCCGCGCCCTGCGCGCCCGCGGCGTCGGCCGCGGCGACCGGGTCGGCGTCCACCTCGCCCGCACCGCCGACCTGCCGGTCGCCCTGCTCGCCGTCTGGCGGGCCGGCGCCGCCTACGTTCCGCTCGACCCGGCCTACCCCGCCGAGCGGCTGGCCTTCATGGCCTCCGACGCCGGGCTCGCGGCCCTGATCAGCGCCGACGGCCTCCCGGCGGCCCAGGACGTGCCGGTGCTGCGCCCGGACGCCACCGCCGACGGGACCCACCTGCCGGAGCTGCCCGACCTGCCGGAGCAGGCCCACCCGCTCGACCCGGCCTACGTCATCTACACCTCCGGCTCCACCGGCCGCCCCAAGGGCGTCGAGGTGCCGCGCGGCGCCGTCGCCGCGCTGGTGGCGGCCCTGGAGGCCGACGGCGCCTACCGCGCCGAGCCCGGGGTGGTCGGCTGGAACGCCAGCGTCTCCTTCGACGCCTCCGTCCAGCAGTGGGCCCGGATCTGCCGCGGCGACACCGTCCTGGTCATCGGCGACGAGCACCGCGCCGACCCGGCCCGGCTGGCCGGCCTGCTCGCCGAGCACGCCGTCACCGACCTCGACCTGACCCCCTCGCACTGGGAGCTGCTGCGCGAGCCGCTCACCGGGGCCCGGGTACCGCGGCTGTTCATGGGCGGCGAGCCCGTCCCCGAGCGCACCTGGCGGGAACTGGCCGACACCGGCATCGACGCCCTCAACATGTACGGGCCCACCGAGTGCACCGTCGACGCCGTCACCGCGCCGATCACCGGCCCCGGGCCGCACCTGGGCGAGCCGCTGCCCGGCGTGCGCCTCCACCTGCTGGACGAGAAGCTCTCCCCGGTCGCCGCCGGCGTCGTCGGCGAGCTGTACGTGGCCGGGCCCGGGCTCGCCCACGGCTACGTCGGCCGGCCCGCACTGACCGCCGAGCGCTTCGTCGCCGACCCCTTCGGCGAGCCCGGCACCCGGATGTACCGCACCGGCGACCAGGCCCGACGCGGCGAGGGCGGGCGGCTGGAGTACGTCGGCCGGGTGGACCGCCAGGTCAAGCTGCGCGGCTACCGGATCGAGCTCGGCGAGATCGAGCACGCCCTGGCCCGGCTGGACGGCGTCCAGGCCGCCGCCGTCACGGTGTACGAGCCCGCTCCCGGCGACCGCCGGCTCGCCGGCTACGTCACCGGCGGGCCGGCCGCCGCCGGGTCGACCACCGCCGGGCCGACCGCCGCCGAGCTGATTGAGCGGCTGCGGGCCACCCTGCCCGCCCACCTGGTGCCCTCGGTGATCACCGTGCTGGACGCCATGCCGCTCACCCCGAACGGCAAGGTCGACCTGGCGGCGCTGCCCGTCCCCGCCGTCGTCCCCGTCCCCACCGCCGTCGCGGAGGCTGCGCCGGAGGAAGCCACCGGCCTGGCGGCGCAGGTCGCCGAGGTCTGGAGCACCGTGCTCGGCGTGGCCGGCCTCGCGCCCACCGACGACTTCTTCTCGCTCGGCGGCCACTCGCTCGCCGCGCTGCGCGTCGTCCACCTGCTGCGCCGCCGGCTCGGCATCGAGCTCCAGCTGCGCCACCTGCTCGACTCGGCCGACCTGGCCGCCTTCACCGCCACCGTCGAGCGGGCCGTCGACGCCGGCACCGCCGCCCCCCGGCCCGCCCTGACCGCCCGCGCCCGGGTGAGCGGCGCATGACCACCGCCACGCGGGTGCGACCCCGCGCCGAGGGGGACTGGCTGCTGGTCCCCGTACCCCAACCGCACCGCCCGTTCCGGCTGTTCTGCTTCCCGCACGCCGGCGGCGACGCCACCGCCTACACCCCCCTGGCCCGCGCCCTCGCCCCGGACGTCGAGGTCTGGGCCCTGCGCCCGCCCGCGCGCGGCGGCCGCCTCGGCCACCCGATGCCCGCGAGCTTCGACCTGCTGGTCGACGCCGTCGTGGAGGCCCTCACCCCGCACCTGACCGGGCGGTTCGGCTTCTACGGGCAGAGCTTCGGCGCCCTGCTCGGCTACGAGGTCGCCCGGGCACTGCCCGCCGAGCGGCGACCCGAACTGGTCGTCGCCGCCTCCGCCTCGCCGCCGGCCGCCTGGGCCGGACAGGACCGCCCGCGGTACGACGCCGACGACCTGCTCCGCCTCGCCGGCATGGGCGAACTCGTCGAGGGCGAAGCCGATCTGAAGGAACACGCGCTGCGCGGCATCCGTACCGACCTGGCCGTGGTCGCCACCTACCGGCCCCGCCCGCACCCGCCGATCGGCTCCGACCTGCACACCGTCGTCGGCGTCGAGGACCCGCTCCTCGCCGCCGGCGGCCTCGAAGGCTGGGCCGCCCACACCCGCGGCCGATCCGGCCACCACGTCGTCCCCGGCGGCCACCTGCTCGCCACCGTCGACGGGCCCGGCCCGGTCGACCTGCTGACCTCCCTCATCACGCGGCCCGGCGCCGCCCCCCAGCCCACGACGGAGTACTCATGCTGACCACCACCGCCGTCGACCTCACCGACCCGGACCTGTGGGCCCGCCCCTCCACCCCCGGCCTGGTCGCCGAGCTGCGCCGGGAGGCCGCCGTCCACCGCACCGACACCGTCGACGACGGGCCGGTCTGGTCGGTGCTCTCCTACCGCCACTCCGCGGAGGTGCTGCGCGACGCCGCCCTCTACAGCTCCGAGCAGGGCTCGCTGCTCGGCGCCGGCGAGGGCAACGTCCCGGTCGGATCCGGCCGGATGATGGCCCTCACCGACCCGCCCCGGCACCGCGAACTCCGCGCCCCGGCCAACCCGTTCTTCGCCCCCGGTCCGGTGCGCGGCGCCGCCCGCGGCATCGGCGAACTCGCCGCCTCGATCGTCGACCAGGCCGTCGAACGGGGCGAGGTGGACCTCGTCGACGCCGTCTCCGCCCTCCCGCTGTCCGTCATGTGCGACCTCCTGGACGTCCCGGAGAAGGACCGCGAGATGGTCGAGCGGGTCTGCGACGTCGCCTTCCTCGGCAACACCCCCGAGGAGCGCCGGGCCGGCCACCAGCAGCTCATCCCGTACCTGCTGCACCAGGTGATGCTGCGCCGCACCGACCCGCGCGACGACCTGATCAGCAAGATGGCGACCTACCGGGTCGGCGGCAAGCTGCTGCCGGTCGAGGACGTCGTCCTCAACCTGGACAACATCGTGGTCGGCGGCGTCCAGACCGTCCGCCACACCGCCGCCATGGGCCTCCACACCCTCGTCCAACACCCCGAACTGTGGCGGAAGTTGCAGCAGGGCGAGGTCGGCATGGACTCGGCGCTGGACGAACTCCTGCGCTGGACCTCCGTCGGGCTGCACACCCTGCGCACCGCGAGCCGGGACACCGAACTCGACGGCCGCACCATCCGGCGCGGCGACCGGGTCGCCGTCTGGGTGTGGTCCGCCAACCGCGACCCGGAGGCCTTCGACCGGCCCGAGGAGATCCTGCTGGACCGCGCCCCCAACAAGCACCTCGCCCTCGGCCTCGGCGCCCACTACTGCATCGGCGCACCGCTGGCCAAGGCCGAACTCGGCGCCCTGTTCACGGCGATGCTGGAGCGCGTCGCCGTGATCGAACCGACCGGCCCGGTCACCCACAACCGCTCGATCATCAACTTCGGCCTGGACCACTTCCCGGTCCGCCTCATCCCGCGCTGACCACCGGCGGTGCCCAACTGCCGCGTTCCTGCCGGGACTCCTGCCCTTCCCGCTCCCGGCCCGCCCCTACCTTCGAATCAACCCAAGGAGGACACCATGAGCAACCCGTTCGAGGACGACAACGCCGGCTACCTGGTGCTGGTCAACGACGAGAACCAGCACTCGCTGTGGCCGGTCTGGATCGACGTGCCCGGCGGCTGGACCACCGTCCACGGCGAGGACACCCGCCAGGGCTGCCTCGACTACATCGAGGCGAACTGGACCGACATCAGGCCCGCCGGCCTGGTCGCCTCCCTCGCCCGCCGGTGAGCGCCACCATGCCGACCTGGGAACTGAACCCCGGCCGCCCGGCCCTCGCCCACGCCCCGCGCACCGCCGACCTCGGCGAGGCCTGCGCGTGGCTGCGCGAGAACGAGACCGAGCTCACCGCCGCCCTGCACCGCCACGGCACGATCTTCCTGCGCGGCCTGCCGGTCGCGAGCACCGAGGACGTCGCGGCCGTGCGCGACATCCTCATCCCCGAGCGCACCCCCTACCGCGAGAAGGCCACCCCGCGCAGCGACTACGGCAACGGCGTCTTCTCCTCCACCGACCTCCCGCCGGCCCAGCCGATCCGGATGCACAACGAGAACAGCTACACCCTCACCTTCCCGGGCCGGCTGCTCTTCGCCTGCCTCATCGCCCCCGAGGAGGGCGGCGCCACCCCGACCGCCGACTGCCGCCGGGTGCTGGACCACCTGCCGGCCCGACTGGTCGAGCGGATGCGGACCACCGGCTGGACGCTCACCCGCAACTACTCGGACTACGTCTCCCTCGGCTGGCGCACCGCCTTCGCCACCGAGGACCGGGCCGAGGTCGAGGCCTACTGCCGGGAGAACGGCATCACCTGCGAGTGGCGGCCCGACGGCAACCTGCGCACCGGCCAGCTGCGCCCCGGCACCATCCACCACCCGGCGACCGGCGAAGAGGTCTGGTTCAACCACCTCGCGTTCTGGAACGAGTGGTCGCTCGACCCGGACATCCGTGAGGCCATGATCGACGAGTTCGGCGCGGACGGCCTGCCGTTCAACACCGGGTTCGGCGACGCCGAACCGCTCGGGCGCGCCGATGTCGACGCCCTCAACGAGGCGTACCACGCCGCGACCGTGCGCGAGCGCTGGCAGGCCGGCGACGTGATGCTGGTCGACAACGTGCTCTGCGCGCACGGCCGGGACCCGTACCGCGGCGACCGCAGGATCGCCGTCGCGATGGGGCAGCCCGTCGACGTCCTGGACTGCCGGCCCAGCGTCCGGCCGACCCTGGCCGCCGTCTGACCGCCCCGTTCCTGGCCGCCCGTCCCCCCAGGGCCCCGAACACCCCGTGCCGAGACGTGAGTAGAGGAAGCACCGTGATCCCGGTTTCGTACGCCCAACAGCGTCTCTGGCTGATCGACCAGATCGAGGGGCCCACCGCGCTGTACAACCTGCCGTTCGCCCTGCGCCTGCGCGGCGAGCTCGACACCGCCGCGCTGCACGCCGCGACGGCGGACGTGGTCGCCCGGCACGAGGCCCTGCGCACGGTGTTCCCGGTGGCCGGGGGAGTCCCGGTGCAGCGGATCCTGCCGGTCGAGGAGGCGCAGCCGCGCTTCCTGGTGGTGGACTGCGCACCGGCCGACTACCCCGCCCACCGGGACGCGGCGGCCGCCGAAACCTTCGACCTGAGCCGCGAACTGCCCATCCGAGTCACGGTGTTCACCCTCTCGCCGACCGAGCACGTGCTGCTCCTGGTCCTGCACCACATCGCCGGCGACGGCTGGTCCCTCGGCCCGCTGCTGCGCGACCTCGCCACCGCCTACCGGGCCCGGCTCACCGGCCACGCCCCCGACTGGGAGCCCCTGCCCATCCAGTACGCCGACTACGCGCTCTGGCAGCGCGACCTGCTCGGCGACGAGACCGACCCCGAGAGCCTGCTCGCCCGTCAACTCGCCCACTGGCGCACCGCCCTGGCCGGCCTGCCGGAGGAACTGGAGCTGCCGACCGACCGACCCCGACCGCCCGCCCCCACCGGCGCCGCCGACTCCGTGGACCTCGCCTGGGGCGCCGACCTGCACACCGCCCTGCTCGACCTCGCCCGCACCCACCGCACCACCCTGTTCACCGTCCTGCAGGCCGGCCTCGCCGCCCTGTTCACCCGGCTCGGCGCCGGCACCGACATCCCGCTCGGCACCGGCCTGGCCGGGCGCTCCGACGAGGCCCTCGACGAGCTGGTCGGCTTCTTCGTCAACTCCCTCGTGCTGCGCGCCGACACGTCCGGCGACCCGAGCTTCACCGAACTGCTCGGCCGCGTCCGGGAGGCCCAGCTCGACGCCTTCGCCCACCAGGACATCCCCTTCGAACGCCTCGTCGAGGAGCTCAACCCGCCCCGCGCGCTCGGCCGCCACCCGCTGTTCCAGACCCTGCTCGTCCTGCAGAACCACGGGCAGGACGCCGAACTCGCCCTGCCCGGGCTGGAGTCCGCCACCGAGCCGATCGGCCTGCGGGTCGCCAAGTTCGACCTCAACATCGGCATCGCCGAACACCACGGCCCCGACGGCGCCCCCGCCGGGCTCACCGGCTCGATCGAGTACGCCGCCGACCTCTACGACCACGGCACCGTCACCGCCCTGGCCGACCGGCTCGGCCGACTCCTGGCCGGCGCCGCCGCCGACCCGCACGCCCCCCTCGCCACCCTCGACGTCCTCGCCCCCGACGAGCGGACCCGCCTCCTCGTCGACTGGAACGCCACCGAGGCCCCCCGGTGGACCGGCACCCTCGCCGAGTCCTTCGAACGCCAGGCCGACCGCACCCCGCACGCCGTCGCCCTCGCCCACGACGGCGGCACCCTCGACTACGCCGAACTCGACGCCCGCGCCAACCGCCTCGCCCACCACCTCACCACCCTCGGCGTCGGCACCGAGACCCCCGTCGCGATGCTGATGGAACGCTCCGTCGACGTCATCGTCGCCACCCTGGCGGTCCTCAAGGCCGGCGGCTGCTACGTGCCCATGCACCCCGGCCTGCCGCCCGAGCGGATGACCGACGTGCTCGCCGACACCGGCGCCCCCGTGCTGCTCACCGACCGCGCCGACCCCGGCTTCCCGCACCGGGCCCTGGTCGTCCGCCCCGGCGACGAGGCCGACGCCCCCGCCCACCGCCCCGGCGTGCCCGTCCACCCCGACCAGCTCGCCTACGCGATGTACACCTCCGGCTCCACCGGCCGCCCCAAGGGCGTCGCCGTACGCCACCGCGACGTCCTCGACCTCGCCGCCGACCGGCGCTGGCAGGACGGCCGCCACCAGCGGGTCCTGCTGCACTCCCCGCACGCCTTCGACGCCGCGACCTACGAGATCTGGACGCCCCTGCTGGCCGGCGGCACCGTCGTGGTCGCCCCGCCCGGCGCCCTCGACGCCGCCGCCCTGCACGCCGTCGCCACCCGCCACGACGTCACCGCGGTCTTCCTCACCAAGGCCCTGTTCGACCTCGTCGCCGAACAGGCCCCGGAGACCTTCGCCGCCCTGCGCGTCGTCTGCACCGGCGGCGAGGCCGCCTCCGGCGTGCTGCTGCGGCGCGTCCTGGACGCCTGCCCCGACCTGCTGCTCGCCCACGTCTACGGCCCCACCGAGACCACCACCTTCGCCACCCACCACCCGCTCACCGCCGCCGACCTCGACGGCCCCCGGGTGCCGATCGGCGGCCCGCTCGACAACATGCGCAGCTACGTCCTCGACGACCGGCTGCGCCCCGTCCCGCCCGGCGTGCCCGGCGAGCTGTACATCGCCGGCGCCGGCCTGGCCCGCGGCTACCTCAACCGGCCCGGCCTGACCGCCGAACGCTTCGTCGCCTGCCCGTACGCGGACGGCGAGCGGATGTACCGCACCGGCGACCTCGTGCGGCTGCGCGCCGACGGCGCCGTGGAGTTCCTCGGCCGGATCGACGGCCAGATCAAGCTGCGCGGCTTCCGGATCGAGCTCGGCGAGATCGAGGCGGCGCTCTCCCGCCACCCCGCCGTCCGTCAGGTCATCGTGATCGCCCGCGAGGACCGCCCCGGCGACCTCCGGCTGGTCGCCTACTGCACCGCCGACCCCGCGCTCACCCCCGACGAGCTGCGCACCTTCGCCGGCACCACGCTGCCCGGCTACATGGTCCCCGCCGCCGTCGTCCTCCTCGACGCCCTGCCGCTCAACAGCAACGGCAAGGTCGACCGCCGGGCCCTGCCCGCCCCCGACCTCGCCACCGACGGCAGCGGCCGAGCCCCCCGCGACGAGCGCGAACGGGCCCTGTGCGAACTCTTCGGCGAACTGCTCGGCATCGACGACATCACCATCGACGACGACTTCTTCGCGCTCGGCGGCCACTCCCTGCTCGCCACCCGCCTCACCGGACGGGCCCGCACCGACCTCGGCATCGAACTCTCCATCGGCGACCTCTTCCAGGCCCCGACCGTCGCCGGGCTCGTCGAGCGGCTCGCCGGCCGCACCCCCGAGGCCCCCGCCCCGGCCCGCCCGGCCCTGCGGCCCGCCGCCCGGCCCGACCGGGTGCCGCTCTCCTTCGCCCAGCGCCGGCTCTGGTTCCTCGCCCAGGCCGAGGGCCCCTCGGCCACCTACAACGTCACCCTCGCCCTGCGCCTGCGCGGCCCGCTCGACGCCACCGCCCTCGAAGCCGCCCTCGGCGACGTCGTCCACCGGCACGAGGCGCTGCGCACCGTCTTCGGCGAGCAGGACGGCACCCCGTACCAGCGCGTCCTCGACGCCCCCACCGGTGGCCTGCTCACCGTCACCGACCGCCCGACGGACGAACTCGCCCGCCACACCTTCGACCTCGCCGCGGACCTCCCGATCCACGCCTACCTGCGGCCCGACGGCGCCGAGGAGCACGTGCTCGTCCTCGTCGTCCACCACATCGCCGGCGACGGTGCCTCGCTGGGCCCGCTCTACCGCGACCTCGCCGACGCCTACGCGGCCCGCCTCGACGGCGCGGCCCCGCAGTGGGAGCCGCTGCCCGTCCAGTACGCCGACTACGCGCTCTGGCAGCACGAGCTGCTCGGCGCGGAGGACGACCCCGACAGCCTGCTCGCCCGTCAACTCGCCCACTGGCGCCAGGCGCTGGCCGGTGCGCCCGAGGAGCTGCCGCTGCCGCTGGACCGCCCCCGCCCGCCCGTCGCGAGCCACCGCGGCGCGGTCGTCCCGCTGGAGTTCGACACCGCCCTGCACACCCGGCTCGGCGCGCTCGCCGCCGAGCACGGCGTGACCCTCTTCATGGTCCTGCGGGCCGCGTACGCCACCCTGCTACACCGCTTCGGCGCGGGCCCCGACCTCACCATCGGCACCCCGTTGGCCGGCCGCCTCGACGAGGCCACGCAGGAGCTGGTCGGCTTCTTCGCCAACACCCTGGTGCTGCGCACCGACCTGTCCGGCCGCCCGAGCTTCGGCGAGCTGCTGGCCCGGGTCCGGGAGACCGACCTGGCCGCCCACGCCCACCAGGACGTGCCCTTCGAGCGCCTGGTGGAGGAGCTGAACCCGACCCGGTCGACCGCCTGCCACCCGCTCTTCCAGGTGATGCTCGCCTTCGCGGGCGCCGCCGCGGACGGGCCCGCCCTCCCCGGGGTGACGGTGGCGGAGGAACCGGTCGACTTCGGCACCGCCACCTTCGACCTCACCCTCCGGCTGGTCGAGCGGCAGGGCGCCGACGGCGCCGCCGCGGGGCTGGCCGGCGTCCTGGAGTACGCCATCGAGCTCTTCGACCGCGAGACCGCCGAACAGCTGGCAGCAGCACTGGAGTTGATTCTCCGTCAGGTCGCGGCGGATCCGGCGCGGTCGGTCGCCGAGCTGGACGTCCTGCCGGCGGGTGAGCAGGCCGATGCCGCGGCGGGCCACCCGCCACTGCCCGAGCGGGTGCCCCTGGTGCCGACCGCCTTCGAGGCGCAGACCGCGGACACCCCGGCGGCGGTGGCCCTGGTCTGCGGTGAACTCACCCTGACCTACGCACAGTTGAACGCCCGGGCGAACGGCCTCGCACACCGGCTGATCGCGGCGGGCATCGGCCCCGAGTGCGTCGTCGCCCTCGCGCTGCCGCGCTCGGCGGAGACGGTGGTCGCCATCCTCGCCGTCCTCAAGGCCGGCGGCGCCTACCTGCCGCTGGACCCCGAGTACCCGGCCGAGCGCACCGCCGACACGCTGGCGGACGCCCGCCCGGCGCTGGTGCTGACCGACGAGCGCTGGCCGCTGCCCGAGGTGCTCGACGGACACCGGGTGCTCGTCCTCGCCGAGGCCGCGGCCGGGGCCACGACCGGGGCCGAGGACGCGCCGGACGCCGAGGAGAACCCGGCCCCGCGGGCCTCGGCGGCCGACGCCGCGTACGTGATCCACACCTCCGGCTCCACCGGCCGCCCCAAGGGCGTCGTGGTGCCGCACGGCAGCATCGCCGCCCTGCTCGCGGCCCACCGTACGGGCGTGATGGCGGGCGTCGCCCGGCAGCGGGTCGCGCTCACCGCCTCGCTCTGCTTCGACGCCTCCTGGGACGGCCTGCTGTGGCTGGTCGCCGGCCACGAACTGCACCTGATCGGCGGCGACGTGCGCCGCGACGCCCGGGCCCTGGTCCGCCACGTGCGCGAGCAGGGGATCGGCGTGCTGGAGGTGACACCCAGCTACGCCGAGCAGCTGATCGAGGAGGGGCTGCTGGCGGAGCCCGCGCCCGCCCTGGTGCTGCTGGGCGGCGAGGCCGTCGGCCAAGCGCTCTGGACGCGACTGCGCGAGGCGCCGAACACCGCCGCGCACAACCTGTACGGCCCGACGGAGTGCACGGTCGACGCCCTGACCCACCCGCTGGACGCCACCGAGCGGCCCGTGCTCGGCCGCACCGTCGCGGGCACCCGCGGCCACGTCCTGGACGAGTACCTCAACCCCGTCCCGGCCGGGGTGCCGGGAGAGCTGTACCTGGCCGGCGCGGGTCTGGCCCGCGGCTACCTGGCGCGGCCGGGCCTGACGGCGGAGCGCTTCGTCGCCTGCCCCTTCGAGCCCGGCGCCCGGATGTACCGCACCGGGGACCTGGTCCGCCGCACCCGCGACGGAGAACTCGAATACCTGGGCCGCACCGACCACCAGGTGAAGATCCGCGGCTTCCGGATCGAACTCGGCGAGATCGAACGCGCCCTGACCGCGCACCCGCAGGTGCTCCAGGCCGCCGTCCTGCCCGACGAGGACGGGCTGCGCCTGGTCGCCTACGTGGTCACCGACGGCCCGCTCGACCCGGCCGACCTGCGGACCACCGCCGCCCGGACCCTGCCCGGCTACATGCTGCCGGCCGCGATCGTGCCGCTGGACGCGCTGCCCCTGAACGCCAACGGCAAGCTCGACCGCCGCGCCCTCCCGGCGCCGGACTTCGGCGCGCTCTCGGCCGGTCGGGCGGCGCGCACGCCGCAGGAGGAGATCCTCTGCGGTGTGTTCGCGGAGGTGCTCGGCCTGGAGGCCGTCGGCATCGACGACGACTTCTTCGACCTGGGCGGCCACTCGCTGCTGGCCACCAAGTTGCTCAGCCGGGTCCGCGCGGCGCTGGGGGCGGAGTTGGGCATCCGGGACGTCTTCGAGGCGCCGAGCGTGGCCGGGCTGGCCGTCCGCCTGGACGCCGGCTCGGAGCGCCTGGCACTGAGCGCGGGCCGTGAACGGCCGGAGCGGGTGCCGCTCTCCTTCGCCCAGCAGCGGCTCTGGCTGATCGACCGGATGGAGGGCCCCAGCGCCCTCTACAACGCGCCCCTGGCGCTGCGCCTGGCAGGGGAGTTGGACACCGCCGCGCTGCGGCTCGCCCTCGGCGACCTGGTCGCCCGGCACGAGAGCCTGCGCACCCTGATCGCGGAATCCGACGGCACCCCGTACCAGCGGGTCCTCCCGGCCGAAGAGGCCGAGGTCCCGCTCGAAGCCCGGGACTGCCCGGCCGCCGAGGTGCCCGCCACCGTGGCCGCACTGTGCCGCCGCGCCTTCGACCTCCGCACCGAACTTCCCGTCCGCGCCGCCCTGCTGCGTGTCTCGGCCGAGGAGCACGTGCTGGTCCTGGCACTGCACCACATCGCCAGCGACGGCTGGTCCCTCGGCCCGCTGGTCCGCGACCTCACCTCCGCGTACACGGCCCGCGCCGGCGGCACCGCCCCCGGCTGGGCGCCGCTGCCCGTCCAGTACGCCGACTACGCGCTCTGGCAGCGCGAGCTGCTCGGCGAGGAGACCGACCCCGACAGCCTGGCCGCCCGCCAACTCGCCTACTGGAGCGAGACCCTGGCGGACCTCCCGGACGAGGCGACGCTGCCGCTGGACCGCCCCCGCCCGCCCGTCGCCTCCCACCGCGGCGACCGGGTCGCGCTCACCCTCGGCGCGGACTGCCACCGCGACCTGGTCGCGCTGTCCCGGGCCCACCGGGTCACCCTGTTCATGACCGTCCAGGCCGCGCTCGCCGCCCTGCTGACCCGCCTCGGTGCGGGCACGGACGTCCCGATCGGCTCGGTGGTCGCCGGGCGCTCCGACGAGGCCCTGGACGAGCTGGTCGGCTTCTTCGTCAACACCCTGGTGCTGCGCACCGACACCTCCGGCAACCCGAGCTTCACCGAACTGCTCGGCCGGGCCCGGGAGACCGCCCTCGGCGCCTACGCCCACCAGGACATGCCCTTCGAGCGCCTCGTCGAGGAACTCAAGCCGACCCGCTCGCTGGCCCGCCACCCGCTGTTCCAGATCATGCTGGTGCTCCAGAGCAACGAGCAGGCCGAACCGGCCACGGCGGGCCTGCACGTCGAACCCCTCGCGGCCGCCACCGGCTCCGCCAAGTTCGACCTCAGCCTGATCGCCGAGGAGTCCTTCGGCCCCGACGGCGAGCCCGCCGGAATCGACTGCGCCCTCGACTACGCCACCGACCTGTTCGACCGGGAGACGGTCGAGGCGATCGCCGTCCGGTTCGGGCGGCTGCTGGCGGCGGTGGCCGCCCGGCCCGAGCTGCCCATCGGCCGGATGGAGCTGCTCTCGACCGAGGAGCACACCGCGCTACCGACCGCCGGGGCCGCGCTGCCGGCCGAGGTCCCGCTGCTGCCGGCCGCCTTCGCGGCCCAGGCGGCCCGCACCCCGGAGGCCGTGGCGCTGGTCTGCGGCGACACCGCCCTGACCTTCGCCGAGCTGAACGCCCGGGCCAACCGGCTCGCCCGCCGCCTGCTGGCCGCGGGCGCCGGCCGGGAGTCGGTGGTCGCCCTCGCGCTGCCGCGCTCGGCGGAGACGGTGGTCGCCATGCTGGCCGTCCACAAGGCCGGCGGCGCCTACCTGCCGCTGGACGCCGAGTACCCGGCCGAGCGCACCGCCCACATGCTCGCGGACGCCCGCCCCGCCCTCGCCCTCACCGACGACCGCTGGCCGCTGCCGGAGGTCCTGGCCGGGCTGCGCACCCTGGACGTCGCCGCGTCCTCCGAGGGCAGCGCCGCCGACCCGTCCGACGAGAGCGCCGCCGACCCCGAGTGCGGCATCGACCCGGGCGACGCCGCCTACGTCATCTACACCTCCGGCTCCACCGGGCGCCCCAAGGGCGTCGTCGTGCCGCACGGCGCCGTCGCGGCCCTGCTCGCCGCCCACCGGGCCGCGCTGATCCGGGGCACCGAGCAGGCCCACGGCCGGCAGCGGATCGCACTCACCGCCTCGCTCTGCTTCGACGCCTCCCTGGAGCCCGTGCTCTGGATGTACGCCGGACACGAGCTGCACCTGATCGGCGACGAGCTGCGCCGCGACCCGGCCGCACTCGTCCGCCACACCGCCGCGGCGGGCATCGACGCCCTGCACATCACCCCGTCCTACACCGAGCAGCTGATCGAGGAGGGGCTGCTGGACGCACCCGCGCCGCGACTCCTGCTGCTCGGCGGCGAGGCCATCGGCCAGGCGCTGTGGCAGCGGCTGCGGGACGCCGAGGGCACCGCGGGCCACAACTTCTACGGCCCGACCGAGGCCACCGTGTACGCGCTCACCCAGCCGCTCGACGCCGTGGAGCGGCCCGGCCTGGGCGGCCCGATCGCCGGCGTGAGGACGTACCTCCTGGACGAGTACCTCAACCCCGTCCCGGCCGGGGTGCCGGGGGAGTTGTACCTGGCCGGCGCGGGTCTGGCCCGCGGCTACCTGGCGCGGCCGGGCCTGACGGCCGAGCGCTTCGTCGCCGACCCGTTCGGAGAGCCGGGCGCCCGGATGTACCGCACCGGCGACCTGGCCCGCCGCACCCGCGACGGCGGCGTGGAGTACCTGGGCCGCACCGACCACCAGGTCAAGATCCGCGGCTTCCGGATCGAACTCGGCGAGATCGAGCAGGTGTTGGCGCGCCACCCCGCCGTCCGTCAAACCGTGGTCACGGTACGGGAGAGCGACACCGGTGACCGCCGGCTGGTCGGCTACTGCACGGTGGACCAGGTGGACCAGGTGCGCCAGGATGCGCCCGAACTGGCCGTCGAGCTGCGGCGGTTCGCCGCCGAGTCGCTGCCCGGCTACATGGTGCCGGCCGCCGTCGTCCTGCTCGACGCCCTGCCCCTGACCGGCAGCGGCAAGGTGGACCACCGTGCCCTCCCGGCGCCGGACTTCGGTGCGCTGTCGGCCGGTCGGGCGGCGCGCACGCCGCAGGAGGAGATCCTGTGCGGGCTGTTCGCGGAGGTGCTCGGCCTGGAGAGCGTCGGCATCGAGGACGACTTCTTCGACCTGGGCGGCCACTCGCTGCTGGCCACCAAGCTGCTCAGCCGGGTCCGCGCGGCGCTGGGTGCGGAGTTGGGCATCCGGGATGTCTTCGAGGCGCCGAGCGTGGCCGGGCTGGCCGTCCGCCTGGGCACCGGTTCGGAGCGCCTGGCGCTGAGCGCGGGCCGTGAACGGCCGGAGCGGGTGCCGCTCTCCTTCGCCCAGCAGCGGCTCTGGCTGATCGACCGGATGGAGGGCCCCAGCGCCCTCTACAACCTGCCCCTCGTCCTGCGCGTGGCAGGGGAGTTGGACACCGCCGCGCTGGAACTCGCCCTCGGCGACGTGGCCGCCCGGCACGAGAGCCTGCGCACGCTGGTCGCCGAGGAGGACGGCACCCCGTACCAGCGGATCGTGCCCGCCGGGCAGGCCCGCGTCGAGGTCGAGCTGCTGCCGCCCGGCACCCTGCCGGAGCTGTGCACGGCGCGCCCCTTCGACCTGGCCACCGACCTCCCCGTCCGCGCCCACGTCATCCCGGCCCCGGCCGGCGAGCACCTGCTCGTCCTCGTCCTGCACCACATCGCGGGCGACGGCTGGTCGATGGGCCCGCTGCTGCGCGACCTCGCCACGGCCTACGCGGCCCGCACCGCGGGCGCGGTGCCGACATGGTCGCCGCTGCCCGTCCAGTACGCCGACTACGCGCTCTGGCAGCGCGAGCTGCTCGGCGAGGAGACGGACCCCGAGAGCCTGCTCGCCCGCCAACTCGACTACTGGCGCGAGGCCCTGGCCGGCCTGCCCGAGGAGCTGTCACTGCCCGTCGACCGGCCGCGCCGGGCGGCCGCCAGCCACCGGGGCGAACGCGTCGTCGTGCCCTTCGGCGCCGAACTCCACCGCGCTCTAGGTGAGTTGGCGCGCGAGCACCGAGTGACGATGTTCATGACCGCCCAGGCCGCGCTCGCCGCCCTGCTGACCCGCCTCGGTGCGGGCACGGACGTCCCGATCGGTTCCGTGGTGGCCGGGCGCTCCGACGAGGCCCTGGACGAGCTGGTCGGCTTCTTCGTCAACACCCTGGTGCTGCGCACCGACACGTCCGGCAACCCGAGCTTCACCGAGCTGCTGGCCCGGGTCCGTGAGACCCAACTCGACGCCCACGCCCACCAGGACGTGCCCTTCGAGCGGCTGGTGGAGGAGCTGAACCCGGCCCGGTCGCTGGCCCGCCACCCGCTCTTCCAGGTGATCCTGCTGCTCGAGGGCGCCGGGGACTCGGCGCCGCTCGCCGGGGCGGGGCTGGACGCCTCCGTGGTGTCCTCCGGCGGGTCGGTCGCCAAGTTCGACCTGTGCGTGGGCCTCGCGGAGTCCTTCGACACGGACGGCGCCCCCGCCGGCCTGGAGTGCGCGATCGACTTCGCCACCGACCTGTTCGACCGGGAGACGGTCGAGGCGATCGCCGTCCGGTTCGGGCGGCTGCTGGCGGCGGTGGCCGCCCGGCCCGAGCTGCCCGTCGGCCGGATCGAGCTGCTCTCGGCCGAGGAGCACACCGCGCTCCCGATCGCCGGGGCCGCGCTGCCGGCCGAGCTCCCGCTGCTGCCGGCCGCCTTCGCGGCCCAGGCGGCCGAGACCCCGGAGGCCGTGGCGCTGGTCCGCGGCGACACCGCGCTGACCTACGCCGAGCTGAACGCCCGGGCCAACCGGCTCGCCCACCGCCTGATCGGGGCGGGTGTCGGCCCGGAGCGCGTCGTCGCGCTGGCTCTGCCGAGGTCGGTGGAGAGCGTGGTGGCGATCCTGGCCGTGCTCAAGTCCGGCGGCGCCTACCTGCCGCTGGACGCCGACCACCCGGCCGACCGCATCGCCGACACCCTCGCCGACGCGGCCCCCGCCCTGGTCCTCACCGACGGCCGGTGGCCCAAGCCCGAGGCGCTGGCCGGACTGCGCACCCTGGACGTCGCCGAGCCCTCCGAGGACCGCACCGCCGACCCGGCGCCGCGCGCCGAGGCCGGCCACGCCGCCTACCTGATCTACACCTCCGGCTCCACCGGCCGCCCCAAGGGCGTCGTGGTGCCGCACGGCAGCATCGCCGCGCTGCTCGCCGCCCACCGTACGGGCGTGATGGCCGGCGTCGCCCGGCAGCGCGTCGCGCTCACCGCCTCGCTCACCTTCGACGGATCACTGGAGCCCCTGCTCTGGCTGTTCGCCGGGCACGAGCTGCACCTGATCGACGACGAGTTGCGCCGCGACCCGGCGGCCCTGGTCCGGCACGTCCGCGCCACCGGCATCGGCGCGATGGACCTCACCCCCTCCTACGCCGAACAACTCCTGGCGGAGGGCCTGTTGGAGGAGGCCGCGCCGTCGGTGCTGGTGCTCGGCGGTGAAGCCGTCGGACAGCACCTCTGGACCGCCCTGCGGGCGGCACCGGACACCGCCGCCCACAACCTCTACGGCCCGACCGAGGCCACCGTCTTCGCCCTCGCCCAGCCCGTCGACGCCGTGGAGCGGCCCGGCCTGGGCGGCCCGATCCCGGGCACCCGAGGCTACGTCCTGGACGAGCACCTCAACCCCGTCCCGCCGGGCGTGCCCGGGGAGTTGTACCTGGCCGGTGCGGGTCTGGCCCGTGGCTACCTGGCGCGGCCGGCCCTGACGGCCGAGCGCTTCGTCGCCGACCCGTACGGAGAGCCGGGCGCCCGGATGTACCGCACCGGCGACCTGGCCCGCCGCACCCGCGACGGTGGCGTGGAGTACCTGGGCCGCACCGACCACCAGGTCAAGATCCGCGGCTTCCGCATCGAACTCGGCGAGATCGAACAGGTGTTGGCGCGCCACCCGGGGGTGAGCGCCGCCGCCGTCCTGCCCGACGAGGACGGGCTGCGCCTGGTCGCCTACGTGGTCCCCGCCGGCCCGCTGGACTCCACGGGCCCGCTGGACCCCGACGGCCCGCTGGATCCCGCGGACCTGCGCGCCTTCGCCGCCGACCACCTGCCCGGCTACATGCTGCCCGCCGCCGTCGTCCCGCTGGCCGCCCTGCCGCTCACCACCAGCGGCAAGCTGGACCGCACGGCGCTGCCCGCACCGGACTTCGGGCTGCTCACCGGCGGCCGCGCCGCCCGGACCCCGCAGGAGGAACTCCTCTGCGCGCTGTTCGCCGAGACCCTCGGCCTGGAGGGCGTCGGCATCGACGACGACTTCTTCGACCTCGGCGGCCACTCCCTGCTCGCCATGAAGCTGCTCGCCCGCGTCCGCGCCGCCCTCGGTGTGGACCCCGGCATGCGGGCGCTGTTCGAGGCGCCCACCGTGGCCGGACTCGCCCGCCGGCTCGACGACGGCCCGGCGGCCGACGCCCTGGACGTCCTGCTGCCGCTGCGCACCGGCGGCGACCGCGCCCCGCTGTTCTGCGTCCACCCGGCCGCCGGCATCAGCTGGGTCTACTCCGGCCTGCTGCGCCACCTCGGCACCGACCAGCCGGTGTACGGCCTCCAGGCCCGCGGCCTGCGCGGGGGTGCGCCGGCGAGCGTCGCCGAGATCGCCGAGGACTACGTGCGGCAGATCCGCGCCGTGCGGCCGGCCGGCCCGTACCACCTGCTGGGCTGGTCCTTCGGCGCCGTGGTCGCCCAGGAGATGGCGGTGCGGCTGCAGGCCGAGGGCGCCGAGGTCGGCCTGCTGGCCCTGCTGGACGGCGCCCCGGCGGCGCGCACCGCCGACGCCCCGGTCGTCGAACCCGTGGACACCCTGGACGAGTTGCTGCGCTCGCTCGGCCACGACCCGGCGGACGGCCGCGGCCTGGAGAGCCTGAAGGCCGTGCTCGGCGAAGCCGTCGCGGTGCTGCCCGAGGTCTTCGACCGGCACCGCAAGCTGATGGCCGAACACGTGCCGGACCGCTACCGGGGGGACGCCGTCTTCTTCGGGGCGACCACCGGCAAGCCCGCGGACTGGCCGTACGAGCAGACCTGGCGGCCGTACCTGGACGGTCGGATCGAGCCCCACCGGCTCGCCTGCGCGCACGGCGAGCTGACCCAGCCGGAACCCCTCGCACGGATCGCCGCCGTACTGGCCGAGAAGCTTGGAGCGTGACCCGCGATGACCACCACCGTCCCGATCAAGTCACCGGTGCGGCCGGACCGGCCGCGCGGCCGGTGGGGCCTGTGGGCCCAGGGGGACTTCCGCCGGCTCTGGATCGGTGAGACCACCAGCAACCTCGGCACGGCCGTCGGGAGCGTGGCGCTGTCCCTGGTGGCCGTGGTCACCCTGGACGCCGGCCCGCTCGCGGTGGGCGTGATCAACGCCGCCTCCTGGCTGCCCTGGCTGTTCCTCGGACTGCCGGCCGGCGCCTGGGTGGACCGCTGGCCCCGGCTGCGGGTGATGCTGATCTGCGACCTGCTGCTGCTCGCGCTCTTCGGCAGCGTCCCGGTGGCCGGCTGGCTCGGGCTGCTCTCCCTCGCCCAACTGGCGGTGGTGGCCCTGCTGACCGGGGCGGTGAAGGTGTTCTTCTCCACCGCGTACGGGGCGGTGCTGCCCACCCTGGTGGCGAAGGCCGACCTGCTGGAGGCCAACGTCAAGCTGCGCTCCGGCGCCTCGGCGGCGGAGATCGCCGGCCCGGGCGTGGCCGGTCTGCTCTCCCAGGCCTTCGGCGCCGCCAGCGGGATGCTCGCCGACTCGCTCACCTACCTGGTGTCGGCGGTCTGCCTGCGGCGGATCCGGACCGAGGAGCACCCCCCGCCGGTGTCCGAACGGCGCGGCATGCCGCAGGAGATCGGCGAGGGCGTCCGGTTCCTGCTGCGTGACCCGTACCTGCGCACGCTGGCCTGCTTCGCCGCGGTCGGCAACCTCGGGCTGAACGGCATCCAGGCGGTGCAGACGGTCTTCCTGGTGCGCAGCGTGGGGATCGAACCCGGTGCGGTGGGCGCGGTGTTCGCGCTGGTGAGCGTCGGCGGGCTGGCCGGGGCGATGCTGGCCGGGCGGATCGCCCGCCGGCTCGGCACCGCGCGCGGGCTGATGGTCTGCGAGCTGGTGGTCGCGCCCTTCATCCTGCTGCTGCCGCTGGCGGGCGAGCGGCTCCCGCTCGTGGTGAGCGCGCTCGCCTGGGCGGTCGCGGTCTGCGGCGTGGTGGCGGGCAACGTCCTGGCCGGCAGCTTCTCGCAGGCCTACTGCCCGCCCGAGCTGATCGGGCGGATCCGGGCCAGCTCGGCGACCGTCAACTACAGCGCGATCCCGGTCGGCGCCCTGCTCGGGGGCTGGCTCGGCGAGGTGATCGGCGCCCGCAGCACCATCTGGCTGATGGCGGGCGTGCTGCTCTCGGCCGGGCTGGTGCTGCTGGCCGGCCCGCTGCGCGGCCTGCGCGACTTCCCGACCCGGCCGGCGGAGCCCGCCGCCTGACCTTCCCCGCCTGACCGTCTCCCCCTACCGTCCCGCACCCCCACACCGGAGGACCCGATGACCCGCACCGCCCGTCCGCGCCGCTACCTGATGTGCCGTCCAGAGCACTTCGACGTCACCTATGCGATCAACCCCTGGATGGACCCGGCCAAGCCGGTGGACACCGACCTCGCCGTCGCCCAGTGGGAGCGGCTGTACGCCCTGTACGCCGAGCTCGGCCACCACGTCGACCTGATCGACCCGCTGCCCGGCCTGCCCGACATGGTCTACGCGGCCAACGGCGCCACCGTGGTGGACGGCCGGGTGCTCGGGGCGCGCTTCCGCAACGCCGAGCGGGCCGCCGAGGGCCCCGCCTACCTGGAGTGGTTCCGCGACCGGGGCTTCGCGACGCACGACCCGGAGCACGTCAACGAAGGCGAGGGCGACCTCCTGCTGACCGCGAGCTTCGTGCTGGCCGGGCGGGGCTTCCGCAGCGTGGCGGAGGGGCACGCGGAGGCGCAGGAGTTCTTCGGCCGGCCGGTGGTCGGCCTGGAGCTGGTCGACCCGCGCTTCTACCACCTGGACACCGCGCTCTCGGTGCTCGACGGCGACGAGATCATGTACTACCCGGAGGCGTTCTCGCCCGGCAGCCGGACCGTGCTGCGCCGGCTCTTCCCGGACGCCCTGCTGGTGAGCGAGACGGACGCCGAGGTGTTCGGGCTCAACGCGGTGAGCGACGGCCTGCACGTGGTGCTGCCCGAGGCGGCGGTGGGTCTGGCGGCGCGGCTGCGCGAGCGCGGGTTCCGGCCGATCGGGATGGACCTGAGCGAGCTGCTCAAGGGCGGGGGCAGCGTGAAGTGCTGCACCCTGGAGATCCGCGAGGCGGCCTGAACCGGGCCCCGGTGACCAACGGTGCTCCGCCGTAGATCGACCGTTGACCGGCCCTCGCAAGACTGGTGCCACACCACGACGGAGACCTTCCCGACCGGGGAAGACACCAAAGGAGCACCAGAGATGACGCAGCGTCCGGCCACCGCCCCCGCCCGCCTCCGGCTGTTCACCGTCGGCCTGGGGGTGGTCGTCGCCCTGGGGGCCGGCCTGGCCGGCACGGCCGCGGTGGCGGAGACGGCCGGCACCGGGACGGCGACGGTGGTGGTCGGCGACGCGACGCCGACGCCCACCCCCGCCACCCCCAGCCCGACCGCCACCACCGGGCACGGCAGCACCCCCGACTGGAACAGCACCGGCTCCTGAGCGAGCCGCCGGTCCCATTGCAGGATCGATTCTTCTCAGCCAATCAGCCGTGAATCAGCCCTGGGCCAGCCCTGGGCCAGCCGTGAATCGGCAGGGCAACAGCACTGACTCAGCAGCGACCGGTCAGCGGGACGGTCGCCGCCTCCCGCTCGTCCTCCCGCTGCCCGTCCTCCCGCCGCCCGTCCCGAGCCGACGGGACGCCGTCCCCGCCCGGAGCGAGCAGCCCCGCCACCTCGTGGGCGTCCGGCAGCCCCAGGCGGACGAAGATCGCGTGCGCCTCCCGCCACCGCCCCCGCGCCTCGGCCCCGCGTCCCAGGTCCGCCAGCGTCCGGCCCAGCACCACCAGCGCCTGCGCGTGGTCCCGCTCGGCCCCCAGCTCCTCGCACAGCGCCAGCGCCTGCCCGGCGTGCTCCAGTGCCTCCTCCGTCCGGCCCAGCGACCGCAGACTGTCCGCCAACCGGTAGCGGGCGTGCGCGGCCCGGGCCTGCAGACCGGCCGCCGAGGCCACCGCCAGGCACTCGCCGAACCAGGTGACCGCCTCCTCGTGCCGCTCCAGCCCGTGCAGCGCCAGCCCCAGCACGTACAGCGTGTACGCCCGCCCGGGATCGTCGTTGCGGGTGCGCAGTTCGGCCAGTGCCTCGTGGCAGATCGCCACCGCCTCGGCGGCCCGACCGCTGCGCACCCGGGCCAGCGCGGCGTTGACCGTCGTCACCAGCTCCCCGGAGCGGTGGCCGAGTTCGCGGGCCAGCAGCAGGGCCTCGTCGTAGTGCTCGACGGCCTCGTCGTAGCGGCTGAGGAACTGGCAGACCAGGCCGAGGTCGTTCAGCGCCTGGCGCAGGATCACTGTGTCGCCGGCCGAGCGGGAGGCGGCCACGGCCAGGCGGGCGGCCGCCTCGGCCTCCTCCAGCCGGGTGGCGGCCAGCGCGACGTTGCCGCGCAGGAAGTGCGCGCGACCGGCTGCCCGGTGGTCGGCGCGGTGGGTGGCGGCGTCGGCGAGGGCCTCGGCGGTGGTGGCGAGTTGGCGGCCGGGCGGGGCGAGGGCGAAGGGGGTGAGCGCGATCAGCAGGTCGATCGCGGCGCGCAGCGGGTCCGGCAGGGCGTCCCGGGCGCCGGGACCGGAGTCGGCGTCGGAGGGGACGGCGTCGGCGGGAGCGGGGACGGGGCCGGGGGAGGGGGCCTCGGCCACCGTCCAGGCGGCCACCTGGGCGGCCAGCGCGATCGCCCCGGAGCCCTCCGCCTCGGCCCAGGCCCGGGCACCGTCCGGGCCGCCCAGCTCCACCCCGGCACTGCGGGCGGGCCCGAGCGCACCGGCCGCCGGATCCCCGGGGACGGCGTGCTGGAAGGCCGCGCACGCGGTGGCCAGCAGGTGGTCCAGCAGCCGGTCGCGGGCCTCGACGGCCGCGCCCGGGGCGTCGGGCCGGCGCCGGGCGAAGGCGCGCAGCAGGTCGTGGTAGCGGTAGCGGCCGGGGAAGGGCGACTCCATCATCGCCACGTCCACCAGGGCCTCCAGCAGGTCCTCGGCGTCGTACTCGTCGAGGTCCAGCAGGGCGGCCGCGGCGGCCAGGCCGATGTCCGGGCCGTCCACCGAGGCGACCAGCCGGAAGGCGCGGGCCTGGGCGGGCGTCAACTGGCGGTAGCTCAGTTCGAAGGCGGCCTCGACCGCCAGGTCGCCGATGCGCAGCTCGTCGATCCGGCGCCGTTCCACCGCCAGCCTGCGGCCCAGCGTCTGCACCGTCCAGCTCGGCCGGGCGGCCAGCCGGGCCGCCACGATCCGCACCGCGAGCGGCAGGTGGCCGCAGACGTGCAGCAGGTCCCGGGCGGCCTCCGGCTCGGCGGCCAGCCGTTCGGCGCCGATGGTGCGGCCCAGGAGTTCGAGCGCCTCCTCGGGCTCGAAGACGTCGAGGTCCGTCTGGACGGTCGCGGGTATGCCGGAGAGGCGGGTGCGGCTGGTGGTGAGTACGGCGCAGCCGACCGCGCCCGGCAGCAGGGGCCGGATCTGCACGGTGTCGTGGACGTTGTCGAGCACCAGCAGCAGCCGTCGGCCGTCCACCGCGGAGCGGAACAGCGCCGAGCGGGCGTCCAGTCCTTCCGGCACCGCGTCGGCCGACACTCCGAGGGCCAGCAGGAAGGCACTGAGCACCGCCTCCGGGTCGGCCGGGGTGGGGTCGGCGCCCCGCAGGTCGACGTAGAGCTGACCGTCGGGGTAGGTCTCGCGGACGCGGTGGGCGACGTGCAGGGCCAGCGCGGTCTTGCCGACTCCGCCCATGCCGACCACGGTGGCGATCACCAGCGCCTGCTGCCCCGGGGTGCCGAGGGCCTCGCCCAGCCGTTCGACGAGGACGGTGCGGCCGGTGAAGTCTGCCGCATCGGGCGGCAGTTGGGCCGGTCTTGGCGGTGCCGCCACCGGATCGACGGGCGGCTCCGGCGGGGCGGGCTCGGCAGCGGCCGGCTCCGCCGGGCCGGCCGGGGGCGCGGCGGGCGCCACGGCGGCCGCCGGAGCGGCGGGCTTCGGGGCGGCGAGCGCCGGGTCGCCCTCCAGGATCCGCCGGTGCAGCAGGTCCAGCTCGACCCCGGGCTCCACCCCCAGCTCGGCCAGGAACAACTGACGCACACTCCGGTAGACCGCCAGGGCGTCCGCCTGCCGCCCGGCCTGGTACAGCGCGCGCATCAGCAGCCCGTACGCCCGCTCGTGCAACGGGTGTTCGGTGGTCAGCGAGGTCAGCTCCGGAATGCACCGGGAGTACCGGCCCAGCGTCAGGTCCAGCGCGATCCGCTCCTCCAGCAGGGTCAGCCGCAGCTCCTCCAGCCGCTGGCGCTGGCGCTGCGCGAACGGCCCGGGGATGCCGGCCAGCGGCTCGCCCTGCCACAGGTCCAGCGCCTGGTTCAGCAGGTCGCGCGCCTGCTGCGGCTGTCCGGCGGCCGCCGTGCGCTCGGCCTGTGCCGCCAGCTCCTCGGCCTGCGCCGCGTCCACGGCGTGCTTGGGCAGCACCAGCCGGTAGCCGTCCCCGAACGAGGTCAGCACGTTCGGCGCGTCCGACTCCTCGCCGTGGAGGATCTTGCGCCACCGCCAGGCGTACGTCCGCACCGTCGTCATCGCGGTGCCCGGAGGCTCCTCACCCCACAGGGCGTCGATCAGGTCCGTGGCACTCGCGCCGTGTCCCGGCCGGAGCAGCAGCACCGCCAACATCGCCTGCTGCTGCGGACTTCCGACCTTCAGTACGGTAGTGCCACGCTGGGCCCGCATCAGTCCCAGCACCGAGAACCGGAAATCACCCATTCCTGCACCTGCCCGCCTCATGTGCTCGCCCCCGCCCGCGCACGTGCTTCCCCCCGATGATGAGCCCCTATCAACCCACGGCACCCCGGGGGCTGTCGAGAGATCGTCGACCCGGTGGTGATCCCGTGTTGATCGACCGTCACCACAATCAGTGGTGTGGCTCCCCTGCCGTCGGCCCGGCACGACCCGCCGGGCCCGCCACACCCCCGGCCGCCGGACCGCTGCCCGGCGACCACCCCAGCTCTCGGAGGCGGACGCCCGTGAACACCGACCTGCTCTACCGGCTGCTCGACGTCGACCCGGACGTCGGACCGGTCGAACTGCTCCAACGCGCCCGCGCCGTCCGCGACCTCCCGTACCTGGTGCTCGCCGCGCTCGCCCGGGAGGACGTCCGGATGGGCGACCACGCCCGGGCCGAACTGCGGCGCGCCCGGGACCGCTCCGACTGCTACGCCCGGCTCGCCCGCGACCTCGCCGGCGCCACCGGAGTCCGCCCGATCCGGGACCTCCCGCTGGCCGGCTACTACCCGTCCGACCTGCCCCGGCCGCTGGGCGAGCTCACCCTCGTCAGCCCCACCGAGGCCGCCCTCTGGCAGGCCGTCAACCGGCTGGTCACCGACCACCCGGTGGAGTCCGTGGAGGTCACCCTGCTCGGCGAGCGCCCCCGGCACACCGCCGTCACCGTGCGCTGGCCGGCCGAGGACCCGCTGCTCGACCCCTGGTACCAGGTACGGCTCGCCACCGCCGCCCTCGCCGGCGACCTCGCGACCGTCCCGGTCCGCCCCTACCTGGCCGCCGACGACCACGTCGAGGGCCTGATCGCCCTCGCCGAGGAAGGCCTCGGCCGCACCTTCCACGCGGGCGACGTGCTCGACGTGGCACACCTGACCGGGCAGCCCTTCGAACCCGTCGAGACCGCCGCCGTCGTCGCCGCCTACCGGCTCGCCCCGGAGACCGTCGCCCTGCTCGACCTCGCCGCCGAACACCTGCCGCTGGGCTCCCTCGCGGGCGTGCGCACCGTCCTGGAGGCCGAGGTCGCCCCCGAACTCCAGCGCCGCCGGACCACCACCCGCCCGCTCCGACCGCGCCACGGCACCCTGCTGCGCCGCACCGTCACCCGGCACCAGTGGGACGAGGCCGTCCTCCTCCCGGCGGGCGCCGCCACCCTGCTGCTCACCCCGGTCGCCGACTACCTGCTCACCCCGGAGGGCACCCGGCCGACCGTGCCCGAACGCACCGCCGCCCTCGCCGCCCTGCACGTCTGGGACACGACGGCCCCCGGCACCCCGGGCACCCCCGGCACGGCCCCCTGCGGCCTGTCGCGGCCGCGCCACCGCTGAGCTCCGCTCCGCGGGCGTGGCGGCGCTCCGCGCAGGTCGGGAGCCCCCGTGGAACGGATGCCGTGCGCCGCGCGGTTCAGGCCGGATCCGGGCCGATCGAACCCCGGACGATGCGCCGTCCGTGGTACCGGCTGAGGCCGGTCGGCAGCCGGCACGAGGACGGACACGGGAGAACAGCGATGGCCAGGTACCAGGGCGCGAGCCGGATCACGGTGACGGCGGTGGAGGGACGGTATCCGCAGCGGGCGGTGGTGACCGTCCGGGGCGCCGCACCGGTGGAGATCCCCGGCGAGGTCGGCGCCGTCCACACCGTCGAGGCGAAGAGCTGGCAGCTCGACCTGGAGCACCGCGACCAGGGCGAGTGGTGCCCCAACATCCGTGCCGTCCAGGGCCGTTGGCAGGAGATCCGGGGCGTGGAAACGCAGGTCGTGCACAGCCGCAACCGCGACCGGACCGGCGACCGGCAGGACCGCAACCTGGTGCTGCGGATCGAGCGGGTCACGCCGCGTGGTGACGAGCCCGCCGCCGTGACCGCCCCCGCCGCGCGCCGCACCACCACCGGGCACCACGCCCCGGCGGCCTCCACGGGCCCGGCCGCGCCGCGCACCTCCGCCGGCCCGGCGAGCGGCCCGGCGATCGGCACCACGGGCGGCAGCACGGCCCCGAGCGTACGGACGACCACCTCGGGCTCCTCCTGGAGCGGCTGACCGGGGTCGGTCGCGGCGGTCCGGATCGGGCACGGCGGTCCGGGCGCGGGCACCCGGCGGTTCCGGGGCGGGTACCCGGCGGTCCGGATCGGGCGCGGCGGGCCGGCGGCAATCGTTGGGAAACTTTCCTAACGAAAGCCATTGACCCCGGGGCCTCGTGCCCCGATCCTGTGAGACACCCGTCGGCGGACCGCCGCCGCCGTCCGCACGGGTGGACCGCTCCCGCCTCCCTGACCCACCGTCACCGTATTCCTGGCTCGACGAAAGTGAGTTGGCATGCGCAAGACCATCGGAGTCCGTCTCACCGCCCCGCTGCTCGCCACCGCCCTCGCCCCGGCCGCGCTCCTGCTGGCCCCCGCGACCTCCGCGGCGGCGGCCCCCACGTCGGCATCCCCTGCGGCGGCGGCCCCCGCCGCGACGGCCGTGCCCGGGATGGCCGCCGCACCGTACGAGTACCTCGGCTGGGGCAACCCGCAGAAGCCGGCCGACGTGATGAAGGCGGCCGGGGTCAAGTGGTTCACCCTGGCGTTCATCCTCTCCGACGGCGGGTGCACCCCGAAGTGGGACGGCAGCCGGGCGCTCGCCGGGGGCTCCGACGAGGCCGCCATCAAGTCGATCCGGGCAGCCGGCGGTGACATCGTGGTCTCGGTCGGCGGGTGGAGCGGGAACAAGCTCGGCGAGAAGTGCACCAGCGCGAGCGCGCTGGCCGGTGCCTACCAGAAGGTGATCGACGCCTACCAGCTGAAGGCGCTCGACATCGACATCGAGAACACCGAGTTCGGCAACGCGACGGTCCGTCAGCGCGTGGTCGACGCGCTCAAGATCGTCAAGACCAAGAACCCGGGCATCGTCACCTACGTCACCATGGGCACCACCCCGAGCGGCCCGGACGCCAACGGCAAGGACCTCATCAAGCGGGGCGCCGCCGCCGGCCTGGCGAACGACGGCTGGGTGGTGATGCCCTTCGACTTCGGCGGCCACAGCGGCAGCATGGGGCAGGCGACGGTCGGCGCGCTCGACGGACTGAAAGCCGCGGTCAAGAGCGCGTACGGCTACAGCGACGACGCCGCGTACCGGCACATCGGCGTCTCCTCGATGAACGGCAGGACCGACGAAGCGGGGGAGACCGTCACCACCGGCGACTTCCGCACCATCCTCGGGTACGCGAAGCAGCACCACCTCGCCCGCTTCGCCTTCTGGGCCGTCAACCGGGACCGGGCCTGCGGCTCCGGCACGGACGCCGACGCCTGCAGCGGCGTCACCCAGTCCCCGTACGAGTTCACCAAGATCGTCGTCCAGTACCAGGGCTGAGGCGCCCCGGCGGCCCTACGCCTCCGGACGGCCGGTCCCCCGAGGGCTGGTCCCCTGACCGTCGGCCGTCTCCGGAAGACCGGTCTCCTGGCGGTCGATCTCGCTCTCCCGGACCAGCCAGAGCGCGAGGCCCGCGCCCGCCAGGCTGACCAGTCCGCCGAGCAGCAGCACGAGGTTCAGGCCGTCCAGGAAACCGGCCCGGGCGGCGGCCGACGCGGCCGCCCGGGCCGGCTCGGGAAGCCCGGCGAGCACCTGCGGCAGACTGCCGGAAGAAGCGGCCTCGATCAGCTCGCGAGGACGGGACCCCTCCGCGATCGGCGTGCCCGCCGCCAGTTCGCGGACCTTGTGGGAGCCCCGGCCGACGAAGATCGCCCCCCAGACGGCGATGCCGACCGCGATCCCGACCTGCCGGAAGGTGTCGTTGATGCCCGCCGCCATGCCGCTCCGCTCCTTGGGCACCACGCTCACCGCGACATCGGCGATCACCGGGTTGATCAGCCCGACACCCGCGCCGCCCACCAGGAAGCCGGCCAGCAGCCCGGTCCAGGTGTCTTCGGGCTGGATGTCGCCCATCAGCAGCATGCCCGCACCGACCGCGACGAGCCCGACGCAGAGCATCAGCCGGGCCGGCACCCGGGAGAGCAGGACCCCGGCCACCGGTGCCACGAGAAAACTGAGCACCGTGATCGGCAGGTAACGAACCCCCGCCGCGAACGGCGAAAGCCCGAGATAGTCCTGCAGGTACAGCGTCAGATAGAGGAACAGCGCGAACAGCGAGCTGGAGACGGCGAACGCGGCCAACTGCACACCGGTGAACGCGTGCCGACGGAACAGCCCGAGCGGCAGCATCGGCTCGGGCACACGGCGTTCGATCCACACGAAGACGGCGAGCAGGACGGCCGCGCCGACGAACAGTGCCACGATCAGCGCGCTGCCCCACCCCTCGGCGTTGCCCCGCACCAGCGCCAGGACGAGCAGGAACAGCCCGCTGCTGAACGCCGCGACCCCGGGCCAGTCGATCCGGGTGGCATTCGGGTCGCGGCTCTCGGCCAGCTTGAGGTAGGTGACGACCAGGGCGGCCGCCCCGATCGGCACATTGAGGTAGAAGATCGACTCCCAGCCGAGCGAGTCCGTGAGCGCCCCGCCGACCAGCGGCCCCACCGCGACGGCAATCCCGATGGTGGCCCCGTAGATGCCCATCGCCGTGCCGCGCTCACGCCCGGGCGGGAACTCCTGTGCGACCAGGGCCAGCGACACCGCGAACATCACCGCGCCGCCGACGCCCTGCACCGCACGCGAGACATTGAGGAAGACCGGATTCGGCGCCAGCGCGCACAGCAGCGAGGCCCCGGAGAAGACCACCAGCCCCGCCGCGAAAGCCCGACGCCGCCCGAGCCGGTCAGCCAGCGAACCGGCCGTCAGCACCAGAGCGGCCAGCGAGAGCGCGTAGGCGTCGAACACCCACTGCAAGTCGGTGAAGCTCGCGCCCAGGTCCTTGCGGATGGACGGCAGAGCGACGTTGACCACGGTGATGTCGAGCAACAACATGAACGTCGCGACCGTGACCGCGATCAGCGTCCACCACTTGCGTTGCACCGCTGTCGGCCTCCTTCGGGGGAACTGCGCACGGTCCGCCGACCGTACGTAACCCCCTCACCCCAACCCGGGCCGACACGGCCGGACCCACCCACGGAGCCCCCGTCCGGTCCAGCCCGCCGACCAAACCCCGCCGACCACCTGACGGAGGCGATCAGACGATCGGCTCGCAGCCGATCGCGCCCCACGACGGCCGCTACCGAGGGGCGGCGCCCGTCGACGGCCGCTCACGTCGGATTCCCGGACCAGGGTGGCCTGCCGGACGGGCGGATGCGGCCGCCACCGGTCAGCCTCCGAGAGTCGCGCGGATGTGCCTACAGCACGGCGGGAAGTGACGCGAGCCCTCGGACGAGGCGGGAGTGGCGCCACTGCAGTTCCTCGGCGGGTACGGCCAGCCGCATGCCAGGGAAGCGCTCCAGCAGGACCCGCAGCGTGGTCTCGACCTCGGCGTGGGCGAGCGGTGCGCCGAGGCAGCGGTGGATGCCGTGGCCGAAGGCGAGGTGCTGGGCGGCGTCGGGGCGTTGGAGGACGAGCCGGTCCGGGTCGGTGAACCTGCGGGGATCGCGGTTGGCGGCGCCGGGGCACACGAACACGGGAGTGCCGGCCGCCACTTCGGTGTCGCCCAGTCGTACCGCGTCGGGGGCGTGGCGCCACGTGGCCACGCTCACGGGCGAGTCGTAGCGCAGCAACTCGTCCACAGCGGTGGGGATCCGGTGCGGGCCGGCTCGGAGGTGTTCCAGGTCGTCCGGGTGCCGGAGCAGAGCGAGGACGGCGTTGCCGATCGCAGCCGTCGTCGTCTCGTGGCCGGCGACCAGGAGCAGGAGGCCCAGGGAGACCAGCTCCTCCTCGCTGAGGTGGTCGCCGTCGGCGTCGCGCACGGCGATCAGCTGGGAGAGGAGAGCGGTGTCCGGGGAGCCGCGCTTGGCGGTGATCAGCCGGGTCATGTAGTCGGCGAGGGCATGGGAGGCCTCGTCGATCCTCGCGTGGTCACCGGTGGCGAACAGGTCGGTGGACCAGCTGCGGATCCGGTCCCGGTCGACGGGCGGGACCCCGAGGAGCTGGCAGATCACGGTGACCGGGAGCGGGCCGGCGAGATCCGCGATCAGATCGACCTCGGCGCCGGGCTCCCACGGTCCTACCAACTGCTCGGCGAGCGCTCGGATGTAGGGCCGGAGGCCGTCCACGGTCCCGGGCGTGAACGCCCGGACGACCAGACGGCGCAGCCGGGTGTGTGCGGGCGGATCGGTGTGAAGCATCGTGCGGGCGACCGCGGGGTGGAGCGAGCGTCCGGACGGGTGGTCGGCGAAGTACGCCGAAGCGTCCTTGGACAGGCCTGCGGTGAGGGCTTCTCGCGCCTGTTCGTAGCCGGTGATGACGACCGCCGTCCCCATGCTGCCGTCCATGGGGACGGGCAGGACGGGGGAGCGCTCGCGCAGCGCGGCGTAGGTCGGGTAGCGGTCCCGGTAGAACGTCGGGTCGGAGAAGGGGGAGGCCATGTTGTCTTCCTGGGCCGCTTCGAGCGCCGGGAACCGGGTCTCGGAGGCGCGGTGGACGAAGTCGTTGCTCGCGTACGGTTGGGAGACCAAGCGTAGCCAGAGTGCCCCGGCACGCAGGTCTCCCTCGCGCGCCGAGGCTCCGACAACCTGGGGGCGGGATCGTCCCGCCCCAGCACGGGCGCACCACCTACCGCCTCAGCCCGCCCGGCCCGAGGAGGCCGGGCCGGGCGGGCTCCCGGCGTCAGTGCGACCAGTAGCGTCAGTGCGACCAGTAGGGGTCGTCGACCGTCGCGCAGGTGGCGGCGTAGGCCTGCCCTCCCGGGCCGAACCTGTCGATCCACTCGCGATCGCCGATGTCGGTGACATCGAACACGGAAGCCCACACCTCGGCACAGCCCTCCACTCCCGCGACGAACCGGAGGCTGAACCCTGAGCCCTTCACCTCCACTGAGCCCTTGTTGCGCTCGACCGAGTAGCCCTTCCCGGTCCAGAGTGCCTGGACGACGTCGAGCGGCTCCTGATTCCGCGTAGGGGTGATCCGGACTCGGGCCGCCTGGCGGGCGGACATCTCCGCCCGGCCCGTCCTCTTGCACCCGGACGTCCCGCAGAGTCCGGTCAGTTCGGGATCGCTGCTGTACTTCGGCGCGGCCCACTGGAGCCCCGGGTGGAAGGCCCCGGCGATATCGGCGAGCTCGGCCTCGATCCGGTGCTGTGCCTGGTCGACCGGCACGGTGGGTTTCTCCGGCTCCGGCCAGGCGTACCAGCCGACCAGGAGCGCCAGCAGCACCCCCGGCACGGCCGTGCGTCGTACCGCGGCCTTCACCTCGGGTCCTCCCTGGTGATCGTGTTCCCGTGACCGCTCACGATCTTCCCGATGTTGGGGAGCGAGTCGCCGCCCTTGTGGTCCTTCCCGAAGTAGTTGTCGTGGGAGTCGGTCACGGTCCCGTCCGCCACCGAGAAGCGCTGCCCGCCGAAGCTCTCGCTGGCCGGGTCCGTGCCGTGCCACGATCCGTCGGGATTCGTGAACGCCTCGACCGCGGCCCAACCGGGGATGAGCATCCCAGGGGACGGCGCGTCCGCGACGGGGTCGTACTTGGCCGTGCCGACGTACACGTGATCCGCACCGATCCCGAGCTGCGTTGCCTTGTCCACCCCGACGCCCGGGCTGCCGACCAGGACGATGTCGTCGACGGGCAGGCCGCCGGGGTGCTGGGTCGCTTTCCCGACCACCAGGGAGCCGTAGCTGTGCCCCTGCGCGGTCATGTGCGCCGGGGCGCCCTCGTGGGTGGCCCGGAGTCCGGTGAGGAACTTGTTGTACGCGGCCCCGCCCTCCTCCGCCCGGTCCTGCATGAGCACCGAGGGGCCGTCCAACTGCGGCGCGTCGTACCCCAGCCAGAACACGGACGCGATGCTCGGCGTCTCGCTGTTGGCCCGCGCGCTGCTCTCCGCGGACTCGTAGATGCGCTTCGCCGTCATGGCGTCGCCGTTTCCGGCGCCGGCCAGGTTGCTGTTCAGCCCGGGCACCATCGAGGAGACGTTCCGGGCCTTGTCCGGGTCGCCCCAGGACAGGATCGCGCGGCCCTGCCCCTGATCGCCGATCCCCAGCAGCAGCAGTGGCGGCTCGGAGCCCGGCCCGCCACCACCTTCGAACTTGCCGTCGAGCCGCTTCTGAATGGACTGGAAGCCGGTGAGCTTCTCCTGCAGGGCGTCGTGCTTGCGCTTCCACACCGTGTAGTCGGGGTTCTCCACCGGCGCGCCGTTCATGTCGGCGACGCTCAGGTACCTCGTCGGCTCGGGGCCGAGGTTGGCGAGTTGGGTCTCGCGGTCCTTGATCAGGTTCCTCAGGTTGACCCGGTTGGCCTGGTCGCGGACGGCCGCGGGGACGCCGTCGAGGTTGCCGATCTGGTCGGGGTGCTCGTGGAGGAACTTCTGCTGCTCGGTGTCGGTGAGGCCGTCCCACCACTTCTTGACGCCGGCCGGCTCGGTGCCTGCGGGCGGTATCTGCTCCCTCCCGCTCTGGGCGGCCAGGTCCTGGGCCACGGTGGCGGCGTCCAGGCCGGTGCCGTTGCCGGCGTTGGTCGCGAAGTGGTTCAGCCGCGCGCTGATCTCCTGGTCCGCGTGGGCGGCCTCGTTGAGCGCGGCGGTGATGCGGTTGCTGATCGCGATGGCCGTCGTCTCGGCGCCGGCGCCCGCGTAGTTCGCGGACGTGGGCTCCTTGTCCCAGGTGATGGTGCCCTCGGGAGTGACGTTGAGCTTGGCGGCCTTGGCGTCGTCGAGGGCGTAGACCAGGTGGGCCTGGGCCAGCGCGAACTGCTCGGCCGCCGTGGCGAGGGCCTTGCCGACGAGATCCAGCTCACTGTGCGCGGACTGGAGTTCGGTGCCCAGGAAGCGGATCCGGGCCTGGGCGTGGTCGGACGCGGTGCCGGTCCAGTGCGAGTTGGTGAGCCGGTCGGCGACCTCGTGCTGCCAGGACTCGATGTGCCGGCCGAACGCCGAGTAGAGCGTGTCGAAGGCGTTCTTCGCGATGGTGATGTTGATGATGTCGGCGTCGTACAGCGTCTTGATGTCCATCGGGCTACTCGGCTGCCTTCGCACTGGAGGGCTTCACGGGGCCCGGGACGACCGTCGTGCCGAACGGGTCCGGCTCGTCCGGGACCGGGGCGGCCGGGTTGCGCATGCTGTTGTGGGCGTTCTGCTCGGCCTGACGGTAGTAGGTGGCCGTGGTGGCGAGCTTGGTGCCGACGTCGCCCATGTCACCGGCGAGCTTGTCCAGCAGCGTCTTCCAGTTCGACCCGCAGTTCTGGATGGCGGTGGCCGTCTGCCAGCCCTTCAGACCACCGGCGGCCTGGTTGCACGGCTCCGCGAGCTTCGACGTCTCGCCCGGTATCAGGCCCCCGATGTGCTGCGCGCTCTGTCCGCAGCCGTCCAGTTCGGCAGGATTGACTTTGAATTGCAAGCCCGCGTCAGTGTCTGCCATGCATGCCCCCCGTGCGGGCGGACCGACGACCGGCCAGCCCGTGTGTTCGAAAACCAACGACGCATGCTAACGGATCCGGTACCGAGGAAGATCGACTGAGGTGGGGGAGCAGTGAGCATCCCACCGGCCTCGCCGCGCCCACAGTAGGGTGCCGCTGCCTCCGGGCCGGCGAAGCCGCCGCGGAGGGCGCCGGTGGTGACGGTGCTGCTGTCGACCAGGGTGCCGTCGATAGCGAAGACGGCAGATCCAGCTGAGCGCCGCACAGTTCGCCGACATCGTCACCCAGGCCGAGACCGGCTCATTCGACCACATCGCCACGCAGCCGGCGGATCGTCCGCTGCCGGCCGCGTGACCCGGCCGGCAGGCGGCCGATCGGGCCGGCTCGGGTCAGGTGAAGGACAGGCGGTCACGGACTGAAGTCCGGCCGCCCGCGTCCGTCGACGGCTCTCGCGTCGATTCCGCCCTTCCAGCGGGCTCTGGCACCCCGGCGAGGAATGGGCCTCCGGCTCCCTCTCGGTGCTGCCGAACTCCCGCCCACCTCCCGAAACGGGGGCGCAGCGCCGCGGTTCGTAGGGGAGCGGTAGGGGTTGTTCGGCCCCGGGGCGGCTCCTAGCGTGGCGCCGGAAATGGTTCCCGATGAGCTGGGGAGCGTCGCGGGCGGCAGGCGGATCGGGCCTGCCGGCGAACGCGGGCTCCGGACACCGTGAGGCCTCCGGCGGGGCGCCCGCTCCTGCGCGGAGCGGCGACCACCCGGGGCCTTCCGGCTGCCCGGACCGCCTTCGCCGCGGCGCTGCCCCGCCACGTCCCGCCGCCCGGTCGGAACAGCCCTGCACGGGGTGAACATCCGCTCGCAGCCGCAAGGCCGTAAAGAGGTCACAGTAACGATGGCGAATGAAGAGACACTCCGCGGCTACCTCAAGCGGGTGACGGCCGATCTGGCCCAGACGCGGCTGCGCCTGCGGGAGGCCGAGGCCAGGGACCAGGAACCGATCGCCATCGTCGGGATGAGCTGCCGCTACCCCGGCGGCGTCCGCTCGCCCGAGGACCTGTGGCAGCTGGTGGCGTCGGGCGGCGACGCGATGTCCGGCTTCCCGGCCGACCGCGGCTGGGACCTGGAGAACCTCTACCACCCGGACCCGGACCACCCGGGCACCTGCTACACCCGCGAGGGCGGGTTCATCCACGACCTCGCCCGGTTCGACCCCGCCGTGTTCGGCATCTCGCCGCGCGAAGCGCTGGCGATGGACCCGCAGCAGCGGCTGCTGCTGGAGACCTCCTGGGAGGCCTTCGAACGGGCCGGCATCGACCCGCTGTCGCTGCACGGCACCCGGACGGGTGTCTTCGCCGGGACCAGCGGGCAGGACTACCTGACCGTCCTGCTCGGCTCCACCGACGACGTCGAGGGCTACCTCGGCACCGGGATCGCGGCCTCCGTGGTCTCCGGCCGGATCGCGTACAGCCTGGGCCTGGAGGGCCCGGCGGTCACCGTCGACACCGCGTGCTCCTCGTCCCTGGTCGCGCTGCACCTGGCCGTGCAGGCGCTGCGCAACGGCGAGTGCGGGCTCGCCCTGGCCGGCGGGGTGACCGTGATGAACTCCCCCGGCACCTTCGTGGACTTCAGCCGCCAGCGGGGCCTGGCCGCCGACGGCCGGTGCAAGTCCTTCGCGGAAGCGGCCGACGGCACCGGCTGGGCCGAGGGCGCCGGCATGGTGCTGGTGGAGCGCCTGTCGGACGCCCGCCGCAACGGCCACCCGGTGCTGGCGATCGTCCGCGGCTCCGCCGTCAACCAGGACGGCGCGTCCAACGGCCTCACCGCACCCAACGGCCCCTCCCAGCAGCGCGTCATCCTCCAGGCGCTGGCCAGCGCGCGGCTGACGCCCGACCAGGTGGACGCGGTCGAGGCGCACGGCACCGGCACGACCCTCGGCGACCCGATCGAGGCGCAGGCGATCATCGACGCGTACGGCCGGGACCGGCCCGAGGGCCGCCCGCTCTACCTCGGCTCGCTGAAGTCCAACATCGGTCACAGCCAGGCCGCGGCCGGCATCGGCGGCGTCATCAAGTCGGTCATGGCGATCCGGCACGGGCTGCTGCCGCAGACCCTGCACGTGGACCGGCCGACCGGCAACGTCGACTGGTCGGCCGGGACGGTGGAACTGCTCACCGAGGCCCGCGACTGGCCGGAGACCGGCGCGCCGCGCCGCGTCGGCATCTCCTCGTTCGGGTTCAGCGGCACCAACGCCCACACCATCATCGAGCAGGCGCCGCCGGAGACCGAGCAGGCGCCGGACGGGCCCGACACGGCGCCCGGCGTGCTGCCCTGGCTGCTCTCCGGCAAGGGTGAGGCGGCGCTGCAGGCCCAGGCCGCGCGGCTGCGGGAGCGGCTGACGGCCGCGCCCGACCTGCGTCCGCTGGACGTGGCGTACACCCTGGCGACCGGCCGCGCCGCGCTGGAGCAGCGCGCGGTGCTGGTCGCGGACGGCCGCGAGGAGCTCCTGGCCGCGCTGGACGTCCTTGCGGCGGAAGGGAGTTCGGGCGACCTGGTGTTCGGCTCGCCGGTCGAGGGCCGGACGGCGTTCCTGTTCGCGGGGCAGGGGAGTCAGCGGGTCGGGATGGGCGAGGAGCTGTATGCCTCCTACCCGGTGTTCGCGGCTGCGTTCGACGCGGTGTGCGCTGAGCTGGACCCGCTGTTGGACCGTCCGCTGCGCGGGGCGATCGCGGATGCGGGGTTGATCGACGAGACGGGGTACACCCAGCCGGCGCTGTTCGCGCTGGAGGTGGCGCTGTTCCGGCTTGTCGAATCCTGGGGTGTGCGGCCGGACTTCCTGGCCGGTCACTCGATCGGTGAGTTGGCCGCGGCGCATGTGGCGGGCGTGTTCTCGCTGGCGGACGCGTGCCGGCTGGTGGCGGCCCGTGGCCGGTTGATGCAGGCGCTGCCGCGCGGCGGCGCGATGGTGGCGGTGCGGGCCTCCGAGGCCGAGGTGCTGCCGCTGCTCACCGACGGCGTCGGCCTCGCCGCGGTCAACGGGCCCACGTCCGTGGTGCTGTCGGGCGCCGAGGATGCCGTCCGGGCCGTCACGGAGCAGCTGACGGGTCGCAAGTCCACCCGCCTGACGGTCAGTCACGCCTTCCATTCGCCGCTGATGGACGGCATGCTGGCGGACTTCCGAACGGTCGCCGACCAGGTCGCCTACGAGGCCCCACAGATTCCGCTCGTCTCCACCCTCACCGGGGCGCTCGCCGCCGAGGAGTTGACCGACCCCGCGTACTGGGTGCGCCACGTCCGGGAGGCCGTCCGCTTCGCCGACGCGATCAGCGCCCTGGAGGCCGAAGGCGTCCGGACGTTCCTGGAGATCGGCCCCGGCGGCACACTGACCGCCCTCGGCGATGAGAACGCCCGGCACCGCGACTCCGCCTTCGCCGCGGCTCTGCGCGCCGACCGGCCCGAGGCACGCGCACTGACCACCGCGCTCGCCCGGCTCCAGGTGCGCGGGGCCCGGCCCGACTGGCAGGCGTACTTCGCCGACACTGGCGCACGCCGGGTCGACCTGCCGACCTACGCCTTCCAGCAGCGCCGGTTCTGGCCCACCGCAGGGGCGTGGGACGAGGGCGCCGCCGCCGGGGCGACGGCCGGCTCACCGGCCGACGAACAGTTCTGGGCGGCCGTCGAGCGCGGCGACCTGGAAGCGCTCACCACGACCCTGGCCGTCGCCGGGGACCAGCCGCTCCATGCCGTCCTGCCCGCACTGACCGCCTGGCGCCGCAGCAGCCGGCTGCGCTCGACCGTCGACGACTGGCGCTACCGGATCGCCTGGCGGCCTGTCCCGGACACGCCGACCGGGCGGCTCACCGGCACCTGGCTGCTCGTCACCCCGGCCGAGGCTGCTGCGGACACCGACGCGTGGAGCTCCGCGGCCGCCGAGGCCCTCACCCGGCGCGGCGTGCGCGTGCGGCACCTCGCCGTCGACCCCGCGGCCACCGACCGGGCCGCCGTCGCCGACCTTCTGCGCGCCGAACTCGCCTCTGAGGGACAAGAGTTCACCGGCGCGCTCTCGCTCCTCCCGCTGGCCTCGGGAACGCACCCGGAGCACCCGTCCGCGCCGCTCGCACTGACCGGGACGCTCGCCCTGGTCCAGGCGCTCGGCGACGCCGGCATCGAGGCCCCGCTCTGGTGCGCCACCCGGGGCGCGGTCACCACCGGTGGCGCGGACCGGCTGGAGAACGCCGTCCAGGCCCAGGTCTGGGGCCTCGGCCGGGTCGTCGTCCAGGAGTACCCGGACCGCTGGGGCGGCCTGATCGACCTGCCGCCCACCCCGGACGAGCGGGCCCAGGACCGGCTCGCCGCCGTGCTCGCCGGCCTCGGCGCCGAGGACCACCTGGCGATCCGCCCCGCCGGGATCCTGGCCCGCCGCCTGGTCCGCGCCCCGCGCACCGACGCCCCGGCCGAAGGCTGGTCGCCGCGCGGAACCGCCCTGGTCACCGGCGGCACCGGCGCGCTCGGCGCCCACGTCGCCCGCTGGCTGGCCGGCCGCGGCGCCGAGCACCTGGTGCTGACGAGCCGCCGCGGCCGCGACGCCGCCGGCGTGACCGAGCTGGAGGCCGAACTCACCGCCCTGGGCGCTCGGGTGACCGTCGCCGCCTGCGACGTCACCGACCGCGCCGCGCTCGCCGGCCTGCTGGCCGACATCCCCGACCAGTACCCGCTGACCACCGTCGTCCACGCGGCCGGCGTGCTGGACGACGGCGTGCTGGACGCCCTCACCCCGCAGCGACTCGCCGGGGTGCTCGGCCCCAAGGTCGACGCCGCCGTCAACCTGCACGAACTCACCCGGGAGCTCGACCTCTCGGCGTTCGTCATGTTCTCCTCCTTCGCCGGCACCTTCGGTGGGCCCGGCCAGGGCAACTACGCGGCCGCCAACGCCTTCCTGGACGCCCTCGCCGAGCAGCGCCGCGCCGCCGGCCTGCCCGCCACCGCGATGGCCTGGGGCGCCTGGGCGGAGGGCGGCATGGCGGTCGACGACACCGTCAAGGACCGGCTGCGCCGCGGCGGCGTCCCGGCGCTCGACCCGGCCACCGCTATCGCCGCCATGCAGCACGCCCTCGACCTCGACGAGACCTTCTCCCTCGTGGTCGACGTGCTCTGGGACCGCTTCGCACCCCAGTTCACCGGCATCCGCGCCAGCACGCTCTTCGACGAGCTGCCCGAGGCACTGCAGGCCATGGCCGCCGCCGACAGCGAGTACGGCGAGCAGTCCGGCGGCGCCACCTTCCAGCAGCGGCTGGCCGCGGCGGCGGAGAGCGAACGGCCGCGCATGGCGCTGGACTTCGTCCGCACCCAGGTCGCCGCCGTGCTCGGCCACGCCGGACCGCAGGACGTCGAACCCGCCAGGGCCTTCCGAGAGTTGGGATTCGACTCGCTGACCGCCGTCGAGCTGCGCAACGTGCTGGTCGCGCTCACCGGCCTGAGGCTGCCCGCCACCCTCGTCTTCGACCACCCCAACGCGACGGCCCTCGCCGACCTGCTCCGCGCCGAACTGCTCGGCGCTGCGGCCCCCGCGGCCGGGCAACCCGAGCGCACCGGGAGCGCCGCCGCGGACGACGAGCCGATCGCGATCGTCGGCATGAGCTGCCGGTTCGGCGGCGGCGTGGACTCGCCCGAGGCGCTGTGGCGGCTGCTCGCCGACGGCTCCGACGCGCTGGTGCCCTTCCCCGGCGACCGCGGCTGGGACCTCGACGCCGTCTATCACCCCGACCCGGACCACCCGGACACCAGCTACGTTCGCGAGGGCGGCTTCCTCGCCGACGCCGGCGCGTTCGACCCCGGCTTCTTCGGCATCTCGCCGCGCGAAGCGCTGGCGATGGACCCGCAGCAGCGGCTGCTGCTGGAGACCGCCTGGGAGGCGATCGAACGGGCCGGCATCGACCCGACCACCCTGCGCGGCAGCCGCACCGGAGTCTTCGCGGGCACCAACGGCCAGGACTACCTGCCGCTCGTGGTCAGCGCCCCGGACGGCTCCGAGGGATTCCTCGGCACCGGCAACGCGGCCAGTGTGCTCTCCGGCCGGATCGCGTACACCCTCGGCCTGGAGGGTCCGGCGGTCACCGTCGACACCGCCTGCTCCTCCTCGCTGGTCGCCCTGCACTGGGCCGTCCAGGCGCTGCGCTCGGGCGAGTGCGAACTGGCGCTCGCCGGCGGCGTCACTGTGATGTCCACGCCCGGCAACTTCATCGACTTCAGCCGCCAGCGCGGCCTGGCCGCGGACGGGCGCTGCAAGGCCTTCGCCGCGGGCGCGGACGGCACCGGCTGGGGCGAGGGCGTCGGCCTGCTGCTGGTCGAGCGGCTCTCCGACGCGCAGCGCAACGGGCACCAGGTGCTGGCCCTGGTCCGCGGCTCCGCCGTCAACCAGGACGGCGCGTCCAACGGTCTGACCGCCCCGAACGGGCCCTCCCAGCAGCGGGTGATCCGCCAGGCACTCGCCGCGGCGGGCCTGTCGGGCCATGAGGTCGACGCGGTCGAGGCGCACGGCACCGGCACCGCGCTCGGCGACCCGATCGAGGCCCAGGCACTGCTCGCCACGTACGGCCAGGACCGGCCGGCCGAACAGCCGCTCTGGCTCGGCTCGGTGAAGTCCAACCTCGGCCACACCCAGGCCGCCGCCGGCGTGGCCGGCATCATCAAGATGGTCATGGCGATGCGGCACGGCGTCCTGCCTCGGACCCTGCACGTGGACGAGCCGTCGCCGAACGTCGACTGGGCGTCCGGCGCCGTCGAACTGCTCACCGAGGCCCGTCCCTGGCCCGAGAGCGGACGGCCCCGCCGGGCCGGCGTCTCCTCCTTCGGCGTCAGCGGCACCAATGCGCACACCGTCCTGGAACAGGCCCCGGCGCCCGAGCCCGAACCCGAGCCCGAACCCGCGGCTGGGGACGCTGCGCCGACGGCCGTGCTCTGGCCGCTCTCGGCCCGCAGCGCCGAGGCGCTGCGCGGCCAGGCGGCCCGGCTGTCGGCGCTGCTCGCCGAGCGACCCGCCCTGGACCCGGCCGACCTCGGCCACTCCCTGGCCACCACCCGCGCCGCCTTCGAACACCGGGCCCTGATCACCGGAGCGGACCCGTCCGCCCGGCAGGCCGCGCTCACCGCCCTCGCCGAGGGCGCCGAGGCGCCCGGCCTGGTCCGCGGCACCGCGGCGCTCGGCCGGACCGCCTTCCTGTTCACCGGCCAGGGCAGTCAGCGGGCCGGAATGGGTGCGGAACTCCACGCGTCCCACCCGGTGTTCGCGCACGCCTTCGACGAGGTCTGCGCGGAGCTCGATCCGCTGCTGGACCGCCCGCTGCGCGAGGCGATCGCAGACCCCGAGTCGATCAACGAGACGGCGTGCGCCCAGCCGGCGCTGTTCGCCGTCGAGGTGGCCCTGTTCCGCCTGCTGGAGGCCTGGGGACTGCACCCAGACGTGCTCGCCGGCCACTCGGTCGGCGAGATCGCCGCCGCACACGTGGCCGGCGTGTTCTCGCTGTCGGACGCGGCGCAACTGGTGGCGGCCCGTGGCCGGCTGATGCAGGCGCTGCCGCGCGGCGGCGCGATGGTGGCCGTCGAGGCGTCCGAGGCGGAGGTGCTGCCGCTGCTGACCCGGGGAGTCGGCATCGCCGCGGTCAACGGGCCCGCGTCCGTGGTGCTTTCCGGCACCGAGGACGCCGTCCGAGCCGTCATGGAGCAGCTGACGGGCCGCAAGTCCAAGCGGCTGACGGTCAGTCACGCCTTCCACTCGCCGCTGATGGACGGCATGCTGGCGGAATTCCGCACGGTCGCCGCCCAGCTGCGGTACGGGACGCCCCGCATCCCGATCGTCTCCACGCTCACCGGAGCCCCCGCGTCCGCCGAACTCACCGACCCCGAGTACTGGGTGCGCCACGTCCGGGAAGCCGTCCGCTTCGCCGACGCCGTCCGGGCGCTCGACACCCAGGGCGTCGGCACCTACCTGGAGCTCGGCCCCGATGCCGTCCTCAGCGCCCTCGCGCAGGAGAGCGCCACCGGACCGGCCGCCTTCCTGCCCACGCTGCGCCACGGCCGACCGGAACAGCAGACGCTCACCGCCGCGCTCGCCGAGGCGTACGTGCGCGGAGCGAACCCGAACTGGCCCGCGGTCCTCGCCGGGCAGCGAGCCCGCCGGGTCGACCTGCCCACCTACGCCTTCCAGCGCGAGCGCTACTGGCCGAACGTCCCGCCGGCGGACGCGGGCGACGTCACCCTGGCGGGTCTCGGCGCCACCGGCCATCCGCTCCTCGGCGCCGCCGCCGAACTCCCGGACTCCGGCGGGCTGGTGTTCACCGGGCGGCTCGCCCTGAGCACCCACCCCTGGCTGGCCGACCACACCGTGATGGGTTCGGTGCTGCTGCCCGGGACCGCCTTCGTCGAACTCGCCCTGCGGGCCGGCGACCAGGTCGGCTGCGACCTGCTGGAGGAACTCACCCTCGCCGCACCGCTGGTGCTGCCCCCGCAGGGCGGTGTCCAGCTGCGGCTCACCCTCGGCGCACCCGCCCCCGACGGCCGCCGCGATTTCAGCCTGCACTCCCGCCGCGAGGACCTCCCCGCCGAGGAGCCGTGGACCCGACACGCTACCGGGGTGCTCGCCACGGCCGGCACCCCCGCGCCCGCCCCCGCGCCCGGCCCCTGGCCGCCCGAGGGCGCCGTCGCGGCCGACCTGGCGGGCCGCTACGAGGCCATGGTCGCGGTGGGCTTCGACTACGGCCCGGCCTTCCAGGGCCTGCACCGTGCCTGGCGGCACGAGGGCGAGGTGTACGCCGAACTGCGCCTGCCGCAGCAGGCCGAGGCCGACGCCGCCCGCTTCGGACTGCACCCCGCGCTGCTGGACTCCGCGCTGCACACCCTCGGCCTGACCGTAGCCGACGGCGCCGACTGGCAGGCCGGCCTGCCGTTCTCCTGGACGGGCGTGCGGCTGCACGCCGCCGGGGCCGCCGCCCTCCGCGCCCGGGTCACCCCGCACGGCACGGACGGCGTCACCCTGCGCCTGGACGACGAGGACGGCCGGCCCGTCGCCACGATCGACGCGCTGGTCCTGCGGCCGGTGACCGCCGAGCAGGTGAACGCCGCGCAGACCCTCCACCACGAGTCGCTGTTCCGCCCGGAGTGGGTCGCGCTGCCCCTCGGCGAGCCCGCGGCCGCCGGGGGCGAGCGCTGGGCCGTGCTCGGCGGCGACGCCCCGGCCGGCCTCGGCCTCCCCGTGGAGCACCACCCCGATCTGGCCGCGCTCGCCGCGGCGGGCCCCGTCCCCGACGTGGTGCTCGCCCCCTGCCTGCCGCCCGCCGACCCGGCCCCGGCGGCGACCGCCGGCGCGCTCCACCGGGTGCTCGCCCTCGTCCAGGGCTGGCTCGCCGACGAGCGGACCGCCGACGGCCACCTGGTGGTGCTCACCCGCGGCGCCGTCGCCACCGCCGAGGACCCGGACGTCTTCGACCCGGCGCACGCCGCCGCCTGGGGACTCGTCCGCTCCGCGCAGACCGAGAACCCCGGACGGATCAGCCTGGTCGACCTCGACGGCGACCCGGCCTCCGCCCGCGTCCTCCCCGCCGCCCTCGACGCCGGGGAACCGCAGCTCGCCGTGCGCAGCGGCACCCCGCACGCCCTGCGACTGACCCGGGTCGCCGTTCCCGCGGCCGAGTCCGGGCCGCCCGCCCTCGACCCCGACGGCACCGTCCTGGTCACCGGTGGCACCGGCGCGCTCGGTGCACTGGTGGCCCGCCACCTGGTCACCCGGCACGGGGTCAGGCACCTGCTGCTCACCAGTCGGCGCGGCGCCGACGCCCCCGGCGCGGCCGAGCTGACCGCCGACCTGGCCGCGCTCGGCGCCGAGGCGACCGTCGCTGCCTGCGACACCGGTGACCGGGCGGCGCTCGCCGACCTGCTCACCGCCGTCCCCGCCGCCCACCCGCTGACCGCCGTCATCCACACCGCCGGCGTCACCGACGACGGCGTGATCAGCTCACTCACCCCCGACCGGCTGGACGCCGTCCTGCGCCCGAAGGCCGACGGCGCCCGGCACCTGCACGAGCTGACCGCCCGGCTCGACCTCGCCGCCTTCGTGCTCTTCTCCTCCGCAGCCGGCCTCTTCGGCGGCCCCGGCCAGGGCAACTACGCCGCCGCCAATGCCGCCCTGGACGCCCTCGCCGAGCACCGCCGCGCCCACGGCCTGCCCGCCACCTCGCTGGCCTGGGGCCTGTGGGCGCAGGCCAGCGGCGTCAGCGGCCACCTCACCGAGAACGACCTCGCACGGATGGAACGCTCCGGCCTCGGTCCGCTCTCCGACGACGAGGGCCTGGCCCTGTTCGACGCGGCCCTCGCCGCCCAGCGGGCGCAGGACGGCGGCGCCGTCCTCGTCCCGATGCGGATCAGCACCGCCGTCCTGCGGAGCAGGGCCGCCGACGGGCAGGTCCCGCCGCTGCTGCGCAGCCTGGTCCGCGCCCCGCTGCGCCGAGCCGTCCGCACCGCCGACGGGCCGGCCGCGGCCGGCGCCGCCGGGCAGCTCGCCGACCGGCTCGCCGTACTGAGCCCCGCCGACCAGGAACGCGAGCTGCTCGACCTCGTCCGCGGCCGGGTCGCCGCCGTCCTCGGCTACCCGAACGCCGCCGCCGTCGACGCCGAACGGGCGTTCAAGGAGCTCGGCTTCGACTCGCTGACCGCCGTCGAACTGCGCAACCAGGTCGGCGCGGCGAGCGGCCTGCGGCTCCCCGCCACGCTCGTCTTCGACTACCCCAGCCCCGCCGCGCTCGCCGTCCACCTGCGCGCCGAACTCCTCGGCGACCGCCCCGATCCGGCCGGCCACGCACCCGCCGTGGCCGCCACCGGGCTCGACGACGACCCGATCGTGATCGTCGGGATGGCCTGCCGCTACCCCGGCGACATCGACTCGCCCGAGGCGCTCTGGCAGCTCGTCGCGGGCGGCCGGGACGGCATCTCCGGCTTCCCCACCGACCGCGGTTGGGACCTCGACGCGCTGTACCACCCCGACCCCGACCACCCCGGTACCTCGTACACCCGCGAGGGCGGCTTCCTGCACGACGCCGCCGACTTCGACCCGGCGTTCTTCGGCATCTCGCCGCGCGAGGCGCTCGCCATGGACCCGCAGCAGCGGCTGCTGCTGGAGACCGCCTGGGAGGTCTTCGAGCGGGCGGGCATCGACCCGGCCACCGTGCGCGGCAGCCGGACCGGCGTCTTCGCCGGCGTGATGTACCACGACTACGGCACCCGGCTGCGCGCCGCCCCCGACGAGGTCGAGGGCTACCTCGGCACCGGCAGTTCCAGCAGCGTCGTCTCCGGCCGCGTCGCCTACACCTTCGGTCTGGAGGGCCCGGCGGTCACCGTCGACACGGCGTGCTCCTCCTCGCTGGTCGCCCTGCACCTGGCCGTCCAGGCGCTGCGCAGCGGCGAGTGCACGATGGCACTGGCCGGCGGTGTCACGGTGATGTTCACCCCCGGCACGTTCGTGGAGTTCAGCCGCCAGCGCGGCCTCGCCGAGGACGGCCGCTGCAAGTCCTTCGCCGCGGCGGCGGACGGCACCGGCTGGGGCGAGGGCGCGGGCATGCTGCTCGTCGAGCGCCTCTCGGACGCCCGCCGCAACGGCCATCCGGTGCTGGCGGTCGTCCGCGGCTCGGCGATCAACCAGGACGGCGCCTCGAACGGCCTCACCGCCCCCAACGGCCCCTCCCAGCAGCGGGTCATCCGGCAGGCCCTCGCCGACGCCCGGCTCACCCCCGACGAGGTGGACGCGGTGGAGGCGCACGGCACCGGCACCACCCTCGGCGACCCGATCGAGGCCCAGGCCCTGCTCGCCACCTACGGACAGGACCACACCGACGACCGGCCGCTGTGGCTCGGCTCGGTGAAGTCCAACCTCGGCCACACCCAGGCCGCCTCCGGCGTGGCCGGTGTGATCAAGATGGTGATGGCGATGCGCCACGGCGTGCTGCCGCGGACGCTGCACGTGGACGCGCCCTCGCCGCACGTGGACTGGGCGGCGGGCGCGGTCGCGCTGCTCACCGACTCCGTGCCGTGGCCGGAGACCGGCCGCCCGCGCCGCGCCGCCGTCTCCTCCTTCGGCATCAGCGGCACCAACGCCCACACCGTCCTGGAGCAGGCCCCGGAGACCTCGTCTGCCGCGGCCGCCGATGGGCAGCCGCCCGTCCCGGCGCAGCCACCCGTCCTCGCCTGGCCGCTCTCCGCCAAGGGGGAGACCGCCCTGCGTGGCCAGGCTGCCCGCCTGCTGGCGCACCTGACCGGCCACCCCGAGCCGTCCCCGGAGGAGGTCGGCCACGCACTGGCGACCACCCGCGCCACCCTGGAGCAGCGGGCCGTCCTGGTCGCCGCCGGGCACGACGACCTCCTGGCGGCCCTGGCCGCCCTGGCCGAGGGCGCCGAGGCACCCGGTCTGGTCCGCGGCGCGGCCGCGCCCGGCCGCACCGCCTTCCTGTTCACCGGCCAGGGCAGCCAGCGGGCCGGCATGGGCGAGGAACTGTTCGCGGCCTTCCCGGTGTTCGCCGAGGCCTTCGACGCCGTCTGCAGGGAGCTGGACCGCCACCTGGAGCGTCCGCTGCGCGAGGCGATCGCGGACGCCGAGCTGATCGACGAGACGGCGTACACCCAACCCGCCCTGTTCGCCCTGGAGGTGGCGCTCTACCGGTTGGCGGAGGCCTTCGGCATCCGGCCCGACCTGCTCGCCGGTCACTCGATCGGCGAGCTGGCGGCCGCGCACGTCGCCGGGGTGTTCTCGCTCGCCGACGCGGCGCGGCTGGTCGCGGCGCGCGGCCGGCTGATGCAGGCGCTGCCGCGCGGCGGCGCGATGGTCGCCGTCGAAGCGGCGGAGGGCGAGGTGCTGCCGCTGCTGACCGACGGTGTCGGCATCGCCGCGGTCAACGGCCCGACGTCCGTGGTGATCTCGGGTGCCGAGACCGCCGTGGTCGAGATCGCCGAGAAGCTCGCCGCCGACGGCCGCCGCACCAAGCGACTGACCGTCAGCCACGCCTTCCACTCTCCGCTGATGGACGGCATGCTCGACGACTTCCGGGCCGTTGCGGAGCAGGTGGCGTACGAGGCGCCGCGGATCCCGATCGCCTCCGCCCTGACCGGCTCGCTCGTTTCGACCGAGCTGACCGACCCCGAGTACTGGGTGCGGCACGTCCGCGAGGCCGTCCGCTTCCACGACGCCGTCCGGACCCTGGAGACCGAAGGCGCCACCCGCTACCTGGAGCTCGGCCCCGACGGCGTCCTCAGCGCCCTCGGCCAGGACTGCGTCACCGGCACCGGCCCCGCCTTCCTGCCTGCCCTGCGCCGGGGCCGGCCCGAGCCCCGAGCCCTGGCCACCGCCCTCGCCGGACTCCACGTCCGGGGCGCCGACGTCGACTGGTCGGCGCTCCTCGTCGGCCCCGGGAGTGCCCGCCGGATCGACCTGCCCACCTACGCCTTCCAGCGGGAGCGCTACTGGCTCGACGCCGGCCTGTCCGCCGGGGACATGGCCTCCGCCGGACTCGACCTGGCTGGTCACCCGCTGCTCGGCGCGGCCGTCCAACTCCCCGACACCGGAGCGCTGGTGTTCACCGGCCGGGTCGCGCGCTCGACCCAGCCCTGGCTGGCCGACCACACCGTGCACGGCTCGACCGTGCTGCCCGGCACCGCCCTCGTCGAACTCGCGCTCCGCGCCGGCCGCCAGGTCGGCTGCGAGCTCCTCGACGAACTGACCCTCGCCGCACCGCTGGTGCTCCCCGAACGCGGCGGAGTCCAGGTGCGCCTGACCGTTGCCGCCGCCGAGCCGGACGGCCGCCGTGCCCTGGCGCTGTACTCCCGGGTGGAGGACGTCCCCGCCGACGAGCCGTGGATCCGCCACGCCACCGGCCTGCTGGCCGACGGTGCCCCGGCCGACGGCCTCGACCTCACCGCCTGGCCCCCGGCCGGTGCCGAACCGGTCGACACCGACGGCCTGTACGCGGCGACCGCCGCGGCCGGTCTGGACTACGGGCCGGCCTTCCGCGGCCTGCGCCGCGCCTGGCGGCTGGACGGCGAACTCTTCGCCGAGATCGCCCCCGAACCGACCGGCCGCGCACTGGAGACCGCCGCATTCGGGCTGCACCCCGCGCTGATGGACGCCGCCCTGCACGGCATCGGCCTCGGCGGCCTGGTGCCGGCCGCCGACCTCGACCCGGGCCGCCCCCGGCTGCCGTTCTCCTGGACGGGCGTACGGCTGCACGCCCCGGGCGCGGCCGCGCTGCGGGTGCGGCTCGCCCCGGCCGGCCAGGACGCGGTCGCCCTGGACCTGGCCGACGAGCACGGCCACCCGGTCGCCACCGTCGACACCCTGGTGCTGCGCGCGGCCTCCGCCGAGCAACTGCACGCCGCCCGGGACGCCTTCCACGACTCGCTCTTCCGCATCGAGTGGACCGCGCTGCCCGGCGCACCCGCAGCCGTCGCCGACACGGCGCCGGACGGGCAGCCGTGGGCGGTGCTCGGCACCGCCGACGGCCTGGTCGGGCCGGACGGGCAGGACCTGCCCGGATACCCCGGACTCGCCGTCCTGACCGCGGCCGTGGCCGCCGGAGCGCCCGCACCGGCGACCGTGCTCGTCCCCGCCTTCCCGGCCCGCCCCGACGGCACACGGACCACTGACACGCAGGCCACCGACGCCCCCGCCTCCGACACCCCGGAGGCGGCCCGCGCGGCCGCCCTCCGCGCGCTCCGCCTCGCCCAGCAGTGGGCGACCGACCAGGGCCCGGCCGACGCGCGGTTGGTGCTCCTCACCCGGGGTGCGGTCGCCGTCGGCGACGAGGAGGGCCTTGCCGACCCGGCACACGCACCGGCATGGGGACTGCTGCGCTCCGCCCAGAGCGAGAACCCCGGCCGGATCGTCCTGGTCGACCTGGACGAGGACGCCGACTCGGTCCGCGCTCTCCCGGCCGCCCTGGCCTCCGGCGAGCCGCAGCTCGCCGTCCGGCGCGGCACGGTGCAGGTGCCCCGACTGGCCCGCGTCCCCGTCGCCGCCGAGCCGGTCAGCGCCGAGCCGGTCACCACGAAGCCGGTCACCACGAAGCCGGTCACCACGGAGCCGGTCACCACGGAGTCGGTCGCGGCCGACCACGGACAGGACCACCGCGGCACAGCGGCCTTCGCCCCGGACGGCACCGTTCTGGTCACCGGTGGCACGGGAGCGCTGGGTGCGCTGGTCGCCCGCCACCTGGTCACCCGGCACGGGGTCAGGCACCTGCTGCTCACCAGCCGGCGCGGCGCCGACGCCCCCGGGGCTGCGGACCTGGTCGCCGACCTGGCCGCGCTCGGTGCCGAGGCGACCGTCACGGCCTGCGACACCGGCGACCGGGCGGCGCTCGCCGACCTGCTCGCGGCAGTCCCCGCCGCCCACCCGCTGACCGGCGTCGTGCACACCGCCGGCGTCCTGGACGACGGCGTGGTGACCGCCCTGACGCCGGAGCGGCTGGAGTCGGTGCTGCGCCCCAAGATCGACGCGGCGTGGCACCTGCACGAGCTGACCGCCGGGCTCGATCTCGCGGCCTTCGTCCTCTTCTCCTCCTCCGCCGGTGTGCTGGGCGGCCCCGGGCAGGCCAACTACGCCGCAGGCAATGCGTTCCTGGACGCCCTCGCCCGGCACCGCAGGAACCGGGGGCTGCCGGCCGTCTCGCTCGCCTGGGGCCTGTGGGCCCCGGACGGGGACTCCGCCGGCCCGTCCGGCGGCATGTCCGGCAGCCTGGACGAGGCAGACGTGGCCCGGATGACCCGGGCCGGCTTCGCCCCGCTGCCCACAGCCGAGGCGCTGGACCTGCTCGACCGGGCGCTCGCGCTGCCGGACGCCCACCTCGTCCCGATGCGGTTCGACCCCGCCGCCGTCCGCGCCCAGGGCGACCCCGGGGCGGTGCCGCACCTGCTGCGCGGCCTGGTCCGACCGCCGGCCCGCCGCCCGGCCGGCGGTCCACGGACGGCCGCCGACGGCCGGGCCGGACAGCCGGTGCCCAGCACCCTGGCCGACCAGGTCCGCGGACTGCCGGACGGCGACCGCGACCGCATCCTGCTGGACGCGGTACGCGCCCAGGTCGCCGGGGTACTCGGCTACGGCAGTGCGAGCGCCATCGAACCGGCCCGCGGGTTCGTGGAGCTGGGCTTCGACTCGCTGACCGCCGTGGACCTGCGCAACCGGCTCGGGGCGGCCGCCGGCCTGCGCCTGCCGGTCACGCTGATCTTCGATCACCCCACGCCGGCCGCCCTCGCCGCCTACCTCCGCGAGGAGACCCGCGAGCAGGAGGCCGCGGTGGGCCCGGCGCTGCCGATCGGTGCGGAACTCGACCGCCTGGAGTCGATCCTCGCTTCGCTCACCCCGGGCGACGAGGAGCACCGCAGCGTGGCCACCCGGCTGCGCACCCTGCTGGCGATGTGGACCGAGACCCGGACCGCGGCCACCGGTGAGCCGACCCGCGCCGAGGACACCGCACTCGACGGGGCCACCGCCGACGAGCTGTTCAGCCTGCTCGACGAGGAGCTCGGCCTGAAGTGACGCCGCGTCCGCCGGGAGCCCGCGCGGGCTCCCGGCGGACACCGCCCCGCCGCCACCTCCGGCCGGCGCACCGAAGGTAGGGGTCGGCCCCGGCGACCTAGGGGTCGGGTAGTGGCGCGCACGGGTACTGACGGAATTTCGGCCGACCTAGGCTCGGTCCGCAGCGACCCGCGTGCAGGCCTGCGCCCCGTCGAGCGGCGCGACACTCCGCGCCCCGCACCGTCGCGACGCCCGCCCTGCCATGCCACCGAGGAGACGCGTGAACGACAAGTCCGAGATCCCGGAGTTCCGCCTGGAGGTCGACCGGTCCGCGGCTCCCGCCCGCGAGCCCGGGCCGATCGACCTGCGCCGCTACTACGCTCACCCCGCCTACTCGGGGCTCGCCACCTTCATGGGCGTCCCGTACTGCCTGAACCAGGAGGACCTGCGGGCCGGCGACGTCGACGTCGCCGTGCTGGGCATTCCGCTGGACTCCTCGGTCGGCCACCGCGGCGCCGCGTACGGGCCGCGCATGATCCGCGCCGACGAGCGCTACATCTTCAACACGCCCGAAGCGATGATCAACGCGAGCACCCGGATCAACCCGTTCGACGTGCTCAAGGTCGTGGACTACGGCGACGCGGCCGTGGACGCGTTCAGCACCCCGAACTCCATCGGCCCGATCCGCTCCCTGGTGCGCGAGATCGCCGAGGTCGGCGCCGTCCCGGTCCTGCTGGGGGGCGACCACTCGCTGCTCTGGCCGAGCGTCGGAGCCCTCGCGGACGTGTACGGCCCGGAGAAGATCGGCGTCATCCACTTCGACGCCCACCCGGACTGCCACGACAGCCAGCTCGGCCACCGCGCCACCCACAGCACCCCGATCCGCCGCATCATCGAGGACGAGGGGGTGCCGGCCGGCAACGTCGTCCAGGTCGGCGTGCGCACCGTCACCGGCCCCGACAACCAGCTCTTCAACTGGATGCGGCGGCAGGGCATGAAGACCCACTTCATGGCCGAGATCGAGCGGATCGGCTTCCACGCCGTGCTCGACAAGGCCATCGCCGAGGTCCAGGAGAACGCGGAGTTCGTCTACCTCTCCCTCGACATCGACGTCCTCGACCCCGTCTACGCACCCGGTACCGGCACCCCCGAGCCCGGCGGCCTGACGAACCGCGAGATCTTCCCGGCCTTCCGCCGGATCTGTCACGAGACCAAGGTCATCGGCATGGACGTGGTCGAGGTCGCCCCGCACCTGGACCCCGGCTACTCCACCACCATGAACGCCCGCCGGGCCATCTTCGAGGGCCTCACCGGCCTCGCCATGAACCGCCTGAAGATCGCCGGACCGAACTACCTCAACCCGATCGTCTCCGGTCAGGTGAAATTCCCGATGGGCTGATTCGCGGCCGGTCCGGCGGAATTGCCGCGGATATCCCCGCACCCGGCTAGGGGGAGGTTAGGGGATGCCTCCCGCGGAACGCCGCTGCTAGCGTGGCGGCGAACAGGAAATGACCGTGGCCCTGCCGGAGAATTCCACCGGCCGGGCGACTCGAAATCCGGCGGACCGGTGCGCGGAAACCGGAACCGGAAACGCCGGGGCAGATTCCCTCCCGGGTCGGTGCGGAGTTTCGGGCGCACGTTTTCATCGCGAATCATCGGCGGCCGTGCCCAGGGCCCTCCGGACGTGCTCGGACGTTCCGGAAGCGGCCGGCACGGCCCCCACGACCGGGTTCAAGGGTGTGACAGCACGTGGAGAACGAAGAGAAGCTCCTCGACTACCTCAAGCGGGCGACCGCCGACCTGCGCGAGACGCGCCGGCGGCTCCGCGAGCTGGAGGACCAGGAGCCGGAGCCGATCGCCATCGTCGGCATGGCCTGCCGCTACCCGGGCGGAGTGACCTCGCCCGAGGAGCTGTGGCGGCTGGTCTCCGACGGCGCCGACGGCGTCTCGGAGTTCCCCGACGACCGCGGCTGGGACGTCTCCGCCCTGTACGACGAGGACCCCGACAGCCCCGGCACCTCGTACACCCGCGAGGGCGGCTTCCTGCATGACGCCGCCGATTTCGACCCGGCGTTCTTCGGTATCTCGCCGCGCGAGGCGCTCGCCATGGACCCGCAGCAGCGCCTGCTGCTGGAGACCTCCTGGGAGGCGTTCGAGCGGGCCGGCATCGACCCGGAGTCCGTCCGCGGCAGCGCCACCGGCGTCTTCGCCGGCGTGATGTACCACGACTACGCCTCCCGCCTGGTCACCGTGCCCGAGGAGGTCGCCGGCTACCTCGGCAACGGGAACTCCGGCAGCGTCGCCTCCGGCCGCGTTGCGTACGCGCTCGGCCTGGAGGGCCCGGCGGTCACCGTCGACACCGCGTGCTCGTCCTCGCTGGTCGCCCTGCACTGGGCGGTGCAGGCGCTGCGCGCAGGGGAGTGCTCGCTGGCGCTGGCCGGCGGCGTCGCCGTGATGTCCACCCCCAACGCCTTCATCGACTTCAGCCGCCAGCGGGGCCTGGCCGCCGACGGTCGCTGCAAGTCCTTCGCGGCCGCCGCCGACGGCACCGGCTGGGGCGAGGGCGTCGGCATGCTGCTCGTCGAACGGCTCTCGGACGCCGTCGCCAACGGCCACCCCGTGCTGGCCGTCGTGCGCGGCACCGCCGTCAACCAGGACGGCGCCAGCAGCGGACTCACCGCCCCCAACGGCCCCTCGCAGCAGCGGGTCATCCGGCAGGCCCTCTCCGCCGCCCGGCTGACCGCCCATCAGATCGATGCCGTGGAGGCGCACGGCACCGGCACCCGCCTCGGCGACCCCATCGAGGCGCAGGCCCTGATCGCCACCTACGGCCAGGACCGGCCCGCGGACCGCCCGCTCTGGCTGGGCTCGCTCAAGTCCAACCTCGGCCACACCCAGGCCGCGGCCGGCGTCGGCGGCATCATCAAGATGGTCATGGCGATGCGCCACGGCGTGCTCTCGCGCACCCTGCACGTGGACGAACCCACCCCGCACGTCGACTGGTCGGCCGGCACGGTCCGCCTCCTCACCGAGGAGCGCCCCTGGCCGGAGACCGGCCGACCCCGGCGGGCCGCCGTCTCGTCCTTCGGCGTCAGCGGCACCAACGCCCACGCCATCCTCGAACAGGCCCCCGTTGCCACCGCGGCGGCGGCGCGCCCGGACGGCCGGCCCCGCCCGGTGCCGCTCGTGCTCTCCGGCCACGACGACGCGGCCCTCCGCGCCCAGGCCGAGCGCCTGCGGGCCCACCTGGCCGCCGACCCGACGCTCGACCCCGCCGACGTCGGCCTCTCCCTCGCCGTCGGACGCGCGGCGCTCAAGCAGCGGGCGGCGCTGGTCGGTGATGACCGGGCGCGGTTGCTGGCCGGTCTGGAGGCGCTGGCCGCGGGCGGCTCGGCAGGGGTTCGTGGGGTTGCGGGGACGGGTGGTCGCACGGCGTTCCTGTTCGCGGGGCAGGGCAGTCAGCGGGTCGGGATGGGTGGGGAGCTGTATGCCTCCTACCCGGTGTTCGCGGCTGCGTTCGATGCGGTGTGCGTGGAGTTGGATCCGCTGTTGGGGCGTCCGCTGCGTGAGGCGGTCGCGGATGCGGAGCTGATCAGTGAGACGGGGTTCACGCAGCCGGCGCTGTTCGCGTTGGAGGTGGCGCTGTTCCGGTTGGTCGAGTCGTGGGGTGTGCGGCCGGACTTCCTGGCGGGGCATTCGATCGGTGAGTTGGCTGCGGCGCACGTGGCGGGTGTGTTCTCGCTGGCGGATGCGTGCCGGCTGGTGGTGGCGCGTGGCCGGTTGATGCAGGCGCTGCCGCGCGGCGGCGCGATGGTGGCGGTGCGGGCCTCCGAGGCCGAGGTGCTGCCGCTGCTGACGGCCGAGGTGGGCATCGCCGCCGTCAACGGGCCGGCGTCCGTGGTGATCTCTGGCACCGAACAGGCCGTTCTGGATGTCGCGGAGAAGCTGGCGGCCGACGGCTGCCGGACCAGGCGGCTCACCGTCAGTCATGCGTTCCATTCGCCGCTGATGGACGGCATGCTGGCGGAGTTCCGCGCGGTGGCTGCCGAGTTGGCGTTCGCGGAGCCGCGGATTCCGATCGTGTCGACGCTGAGCGGTTCGCTCGTGTCGGCTGAGTTGACCGACCCCGAGTACTGGGTGCGGCATGTTCGCGAGGCCGTCCGCTTCGCCGACGCGGTGCACGTGCTGGAGGGCGAAGGCGTTCGGACGTTCCTGGAGCTGGGCCCGGACGGCACGCTCAGCGCCATGGCGCAGCACTGCCTCGCCGAGGACAGCGACGCCGTCCTCACCCCCGCCCTGCGCCGCGACCGCCCCGAGCCGGAGAGCATCACCACCGCGCTCGGCCAACTCCACGTGCTCGGTGCGAAGGTCGACTGGCAGGCCGTCTTCGCGGGCACGGGTGCCCGCCGGGTGGACCTGCCGACCTACGCCTTCCAACGTGAGCGCTACTGGCTGGACAGCGGAGCCGATCACGCCGGGGACGTCACCGCGGCCGGCCTCGGTGCGGTCGCACACCCGCTGTTCGGCGCGGCCGTGTCGGTGCCCGAACTGGACGGGCGGCTCTTCATCGGCCGGCTGTCCGTACGGACGCACCCCTGGCTCGGCGACCACGCCGTCGCGGGCCGGGTGGTGCTCCCGGGCACGGCTCTGGTCGACCTCGCCATCGCGGCCGGCGACCAGGTGGCATGCAGCCGACTGGAGGAGCTCACCGCGGAAGCGCCCCTGGCGCTCCCCGTGACAGGTGCCCTCCAGCTGTGTCTGACGGTGGGGGCCCCCGATGAGCAGGGCCGCAGGCCGCTGAGCCTGCACGCGCGGCCGCAGGACGACGGTGTCGACGACACCTGGCCCGACCTGCCGTGGACCCGCCACGCCACCGGCATCCTGGCGCCCGCTGCGCCCCCGGCCTCCTTCGACCTCGCGCAGTGGCCGCCGGCCGGCGCGGAGCACGTCCCGGTCGACGGCCTGTACGAGGGGCTGGCGGCCGCCGGTCTCGAGTACGGCCCGGTGTTCCAAGGCCTGCGGTCGGCCTGGCGGCGGGACGGCGAGGTCTTCGCCGAGATCGCCCTGCCGGCGGAGGCGCAGGCGGACGCCGGGTCCTTCGGCGTGCACCCCGCTCTCCTGGACGCCGCCCTGCATGCCATCGGACTTGGTGGACTGCTGCCCGACACCGGACAGGGCCGCCTCCCGTTCGCGTGGTCGGACGTGTCGCTGTACGCGTCCGGCGCGGCCGAGCTTCGCGTTCGCGTGGCCGTGGTCGGCCCCGACGCGGTGTCGCTGGCGATCGCCGATGCCACCGGCCGGCCGGTCGCCCTGGTCGAGTCGCTGGTCCTCCGTCCCTTCGCCGCGGAGAAGCTCGCGGCCCCGGGCGGCCATGAGTCGCTCTTCCGCCGGGACTGGATACCGGCGGCGCTGCCGGCCGACGTGCCGGCTGAGGCGATCGGAGTGCTCGGCGACGACGGCCTGGGCCTTCCGGGCGCGGTGTGCTTCGCGGACCTGGCCTCGGTGGCCGGGAGCGGCGCGGTCCCGGACACACTGGTGTATCCCGTTCGCGCCATCCGTGGCGACGACCCGGTCGCCG
>NZ_JBVIRL010000012.1:0-253414 GCF_055576085.1 Kitasatospora sp. NPDC033851
GCCCGGTTACATTCCGAACCCGGAAGCTAAGCCTTACAGCGCCGATGGTACTGCAGGGGGGACCCTGTGGGAGAGTAGGACGCCGCCGAACAATCTTTCAGAAGAACCCCCATCCGGATCCCGGATGGGGGTTCTTCGCATTTCCGGACGGTACCCGGGCGATTTCCGGGCGGCCTTTCCGGTCGTAGGGCCCCGGGCCGGCGCGGGGGCGTTCTGCGCCGGTGACAGCGCCCCGGCCGGTGCGCCAGCATGGGCGCATGCCCGAGATGACGAGGACCTTCCGCCGGATCGCCGACGACCACGTCGCGCAGATCGCCGCGCTCGACCCGGCGACCTCGACCAGACTCGGGCTGCACCCGGAGGACGACCGGTTGCCGGACCTGTCGCCGGAGGGCTTCGAAGCGCTCGCCGACCCGGCCCGGCGGACACTGGCCGCGCTCGACGCCGCCGAACGGACCACCGGCATCCCCGAGGACACCGCCGGGGCCACTCCCGAGGACACCGCCGAACGGGACTGCGCCCGTCTGCTGCGGGAGCGGCTGACCGCCGAGCTCGCCGTGCACGAGGCCGGGGACCACTTCCGGCAGCTGCGCAACGTCAACTCGCCGCTGCACAAGGTGCGCGGTGTCTTCACCATGATGCCGACCGACACCGACGCGAGCTGGGCGGCGATCGCCGGGCGGCTGCGCAACGTGCCCGGCGCGCTGGACGGCTACCGGGCGACCCTGGCCGAGGGCATTGCCCGCGGGCTGCTGTGTGCGCCGCGGCAGGCCCGCGCAGTCCTTTCCCAACTGGCGGCCTGGACCGGTGAGGACGGGGGCGGCGCCGGCTGGTTCACCGGGTTCGTGGCGGGTGGACCCGCCCGGCTGCGGCCCGAACTGGACGCGGCCGCCGTCCGTGCGACCGCCGCGGTGGCGGGCTTCCGTGACTGGCTGCGCGACACCTACCTGCCCGCCGCCGACGGCACTCCGGACGCCGTCGGCCGGGAGCGCTACCTGCGCTCCGCCCGCTGGGCGAACGGCGCCGAGGTCGACCCGGCCGAGGCGTACGCCTGGGCGTGGGAGGAGTTCCACCGGACGGTCGCCGAGATGCGGGCCGAGGCCGAGCGCGTGCTGCCCGGGGCGGGCGTCCGGGCCACCATGGACCACCTCAACCGGGACGGTCACGCGATCGAGGGCGAGGAGAACATCCGCGCCTGGCTCCAGCAGATCACTGACGAGGCGATCGACGCCCTCGACGGCACCCACTTCGACATCGCGGGCCCGCTGCGCCGGGTGGAGACCTGGATCGCGCCGCCGGGAAGCTCGGGCGCGCCGTACTACAACGGGCCCAGCCTCGATTTCAGCCGTCCGGGCCGCACCTATCTGCCCGCCCTCGGTCGGCGCTCCTTCCCGACCTGGCAGCTCGTCAGCACCTGGTACCACGAGGGCGTTCCCGGGCACCACCTGCAGACGGCCCGGTGGACGGCCTCCGCCGACCGTCTCAGCAGCTACCAGATCACCCTCGGCGCGGTCAGCGCCGACAAGGAGGGCTGGGCGCTGTACGCCGAGCGCCTGATGGACGAGTTGGGCTTCCTGACCGATCCCGCTCGGCGCCTCGGCTACCTGGACAAGCAGATGCTGCGGATCATCCGGGTGATCGTCGACATCGGCATGCACCTGGAGCTGACCGTCCCCGCCGGCTCCGCCACCGGCGATTGGAGTGGCCACGACGGCGAACGCTGGACCGCGGAGCTCGCCACCGACTTCATGGCCGCCCACCACGGCAGCGACATCCGGCGCCGCACCAGCGAGATCGACCGCTACCTCGGCTGGCCCGGCCAGGCGATCGGCTACAAGCTGGGCGAGCGGGCCTGGTTGCGGAGCCGGGAGGCGGCCCGGCGCCGTCTGGGCCCCGGCTTCGACCTCCGGGCCTGGCACACGCGCGTGCTCTCCCGGGGGTCGCTCGGCCTCGACGATCTGGCTGCCGACAGTGCGCCTTAGCGGGCCTTGGGCCATGTCTCTCCGATCATCGGATCGTTAGCTTGGTGTGACTGGTCGCGGCGATCTGACGGACGCGGAATGGGCCAGGCCGGAGCCCCTCCTGCCCGTGAGCAATGGACGTTGCGGCAGGTGGCGGGACCATCGGCAGGTGATCAACGGTGTCCTGCACCGAGTTCGGACGGGCGTGCAGTGGTGCGACCTGCCGGAGCGGTTCGGCCCGTGGAAGACCGTCCACAAGCGGAGAAGGCGGACCAGGCGGCCAACCGCGTGACACGTGGCTCCCGCGGCGGTCGGCCTCCCGGCTTCGACAAGGAGCGGTACAAGAAGCGCAACGTCGTCGAGCGAGCGATCAACAGGCTCAAGGGTTTCCGGGCCGTGGCCACCCGCTAGGACAAGTGCGGCCACGTTTTTCTCGGCACTGTGACCTTCGCGGCCATCATCATCTGGCTCCGCTCACGAATGGTGGGGCATGGCCTGGCCGAGTGAAATCCGTTCCACCTCGAAGAACCGGGCGGCCCCGATCCGGGCAGCGCCCAGGGAGAGCAGCCAGGGCACCAGTTCGGCAGTGGCATCCAGCTCGTCGTAGAAGCCCAGCCGCAGGTTGGTGAGTCGCGTCTCGAAGAGCCAGTCGTCGAGGGCGTCGTCCAGGTGCCGGTCTGCCGCTTCCGTCCGGGTGTCGGCCCAGATCGTCAGCCATGGTGCCAGGGTGCGGGTGCTGACGGCGATGGTCTCCAACACCCCCATGATGTACGCGGGGCTGGGGTGTTCGTGCAGAGTCGAGCGCCACCAGGCGTGCCAGACCTGCTCCAGTGCGTCCCGCTGAGGGACGGGCCAGTCGTGCCAACCTGCGGCGACCAGCCGGGAGGCGATCAGCCCGTGATCGACGTGGAGCTGGTCGGTTGCCAGGAGCCGTACGATCCGGGGCGTCATTCGGCGATACAGCGCGGGGAAGTCATCCCAGTGGCCGGCCGACTTGGCCGCGATGGAGGAGATCAGGTCATCCGGCACCTGGTCGACGGGCCCTTCGAGGGCCGCGAGGTCGCTGTCGGCGTAGCAGTGGGTGCAGCCGCCAAAGGAGATTGCATCCGATGCGAGGGGCGTGAAGGCGACGTCCAGTGCGTCGAGTGCGTTCCTGAGTCGACGGTGTGGGTCGGTCATGGGGATCCTGCCCGGGTACTCCATCCGGCGGACCGGTGAAGATCCCGACGCTACCAGTCGGGCAGCCGGTGCGGCATCCAGATTCTGCCGGAGCTCGCCCAGTGGGACAGGGTTACCACCCACACCACATCTGGTTGCAGCGATCTGACGGGCACGAAGATCCTGTCGAGTCGCGCAGGGACAACAAGTCAGATGATCGGAGAGACGTGGCCTAGCGGGCTTCGGCGGGCCGGGCGGGTTCCGGTGGGGAGGGCGCAGAGAAACCGCCCGCCCCCGCCGGGGCCTGTTCCGCCGAGGTGTCAGATCCGGCGCAGCGCGCCCTCGGCGCGCAGGTCGGCGAGCGTGGGGTAGCCGTCGACGGCCGTGATCAGGTCGGCCTCGGCCAGCAGGGCGCGCAGCACGTGCACGATGCCGTCGGTGCCCTCCAGGGCCAGGCCGTAGGCGTACGGGCGGCCCACGCCGACGGCCGTGGCGCCGAGCGCGAGGGCTTTGACGACGTCGGCTCCGGAGCGGATGCCGGAGTCGAAAAGGACCGGCAGGCCGTCGGCGGCCTCGACCACGCCTGGCAGCGCGTCGAGCGCGGCCAGGCCGCCGTTGGCCTGGCGGCCGCCGTGGTTGGAGCAGTAGACGCCGTCCACGCCGCCGTCCTTGGCGCGGCGGACGTCCTCGGGGTGGCAGATGCCCTTGAGGAGGATCGGCAGGTCGGTGAGTGACCGCAGCCAGGGCAGGTCCGCCCAGGTCAGCGGGTTGCCGAAGACGCCGATCCACTCCAGGACGGCGGCCTGCATATCCTCCTCGGGCGCCTTGGCGAGGCGGGCGCGGAAGACCGGGTCGGAGGTGTAGTTGGCCAGGCAGTGGCCGCGCAGCTGCGGGAAGTTGCCCGTGGCCAGGTCGCGCGGGCGCCAGCCGGTGGTCCAGGTGTCCAGGGTGACGACGATGCCCCGGTAGCCGGCGGCCTCCGCCCGGTGGACCAGGCTCTCGGCGAGCGCCCGGTCGGTGGGGGTGTAGAGCTGGAAGAACCCGGGGGTGTCGCCGAACTCGGCGGCCACCCGCTCCAGCGGATCGACCGTCAGGGTGGAGGCGACCATCGGCACCCCGGTGCGGGCGGCGGCCCGGGCGGTGGCGAGGTCGCCGTGGCCGTCCTGCGCGCACAGGCCGATCACCCCGACGGGCGCCATGAACAGTGGCGAGGGCAGACGCATCCCGAACAGGTCCACGGACAGGTCCCGCCGGCTCGCGCCGACCATCATCCGCGGGACCAGGCCCCACCGGTCGAAGGCGGCGACGTTCGCCCGCTGGGTGGATTCGTCGCCCGCGCCGCCCGCGACGTAGGAGATGACGGACGGCGCCAGCGCCGAACGCGCCCGCGCCTCCAGTTCGGTGAAGGTCATCGGCATCGTCGGCAGCACGCCGGCAAGCCCGTTGAGGTAGATCTCGTTCTGGTAGTCGCCGAACCGTGTGCCGAACTCGGGGTCCATGCCGGTCACCGTCCCTCTCGCCGTCACTCGCCGTCACGTGCCGTCTTCCGCCCCGGACAGTTCCGGTCGGTGGGCCGCCCGTCCGCCCGTCCGCCCGCCCGTCCGCGCTCTCGGTCGGGAGGGACGGATGGCGCTCCGGCATTCTCGCCACGGACCGCGGCCCTGACCAGGGGGCGGCCGGCCGGTGGCGGTGTCAGCGGTGCGGCACGGGCATCGAAGCGGGCCGGATCCGGGCGCCGTACCCCCACACGGTGGCGGCGGCGAGGAGGGCGACGGCGCCACCGAGCACCATGACGGTGGCGGGGGAGGAGTGGTCCACCACGAGGCCGCCGGTCAGGGCGCCGAGCGAGAGGGTGGCCTGGAACCCCGAGGTGAACACCACGCCGGCCGCTTCCGGGGCGTGCGGGGCCGCGGCGAGGAACCAGGTCAGGGAGCAGACCGGGACGGCGCCGTAGGCCACGCCCCAGAGGGTCAGCAGGACGGCGGCGCCCGGGCCGCCGGTGCCCAGCACGGGCAGCAGCAGGGTCGAGGAGGCGAGCAGCACGGCGGCCGCGGCGAACACCGGGCGCAGCGCCCGCGCGGCGCGGCCGCCGGCGAGGACGTTGCCGAGCAGTCCCGCGGCGCCGTACGCGAGTAGGAGGCCGGTGACCAGGCCGGGTCCGGCGTGGGTGGTGGCCGTGAGGAACGGGGTGACGTAGGTGTAGCTGGCGAAGTGGGCCAGGACGATCAGGAAGGTCACCGCGAGGCCGGTGCGGGTGCCCCGCCCGGCCAGCAGCCCGCGCAGCACGCCGAGGCCGGTGGTGGTCACCGGCGGGAGCGGCGGCAGCGAGGCCACGAGGGCGGCCAGGGTCAGCAGGGTCAGCGCGGCCATCGCGAGGAAGGCGGTGCGCCAGCCGGCGAGGGAGCCGAGGAACACGCCCGCCGGTACGCCGAGGACCGAGCCGAGCGGAACGGCGGAGAAGACCACGGTGTTGGCCCGGGCCTGCCGGTGTTCCGGGACGAGGCGCGGGGCGAGCCCCGAGCCGATCGACCAGAAGGCCCCGATCACCAGGCCGAGGGTGACCCGGGCGGTCAACACGGCCCAGTAGGCGGGGGCGAGCGCGTTGAGGAGGTCCGCCAGGGCCAGGAGCAGCAGCAGGGCGCAGAGCATGGTCCGCCGGTCGGCGCGCCTGGTCGCGACGGTCACCACGGGCGCGGCGACCGCGGCCACGATGCCCGGCAGCGTCATCATCAGCCCGGCCGTGCCGTCGGAGATCCGGAAGGTGGCCCCGATCGGGCTCAGCAGGCCGATCGGCAGGATCTCGGTGGTGACGATGGCGAACACGCCCGTGGTGACGGCGAGGACGGCGAGCCAACCACCGTCCCGCGCCCGGGAGTTCGGTCGGCTGCCGGCGGGGTCCGGGGTGCGCGGGGACGGGTGGAGGGCGGTGTCGGCCATGCCGGGGGTCCTGTCCGTGAGTGGTGGTTCGTGTCACGAAGTCCACCAAGCGGGCAGGGGGTCGGGCTGGCGTGAATCCGACCTCAACGTCCGGGCTGATGCGCTGACGGGCCGGCGGCCGGTGGCCGGCGGGCTGACGGGCTGACGGCGGGTCGGCCGGGCCGGCTGCTTCTCGGCTACTTCTCGATGAACAGCAGGTCCTCGATGGGTCGGGTCATCCGCACCGTGCTGGTGTTGCTGATCTCGACCACGTGCTGCAGGCCGACGAGGGGTGGCTTGGGGTGGTCGGGGAGGGTGAACTCGTCGGCGCCGCCGGCCAGGAAGGCGGGCAGGCAGCCCAGGTCGGAGCCGAAGAGCCGGACGTAGTCGACGAGGCGGCGGAACAGCTTCGGCAGCATCACGAGGTCCTCGGTGATCGATTCGAGGTTCTCGACCTTCACGCCGGAGGTGGTCACGTCGTGCAGCCAGACGCTGTCGGGGGCCTTGGCCGTGCGGGCCTGCTGCGCGGTGGCGGTCAGGTCGGCCCGCAGGTTGTCGGGGAGGTTCTGGTAGAAGGTGGGGTAGACCAGCCCGAGCGAGAGCAGGTGGTGGTTGACGGTGTCGTGCAGCATGTCGGGGGTGACGTCCAGCCGGAAGCCGCTCCTCGCAGGCTTCGGGGGGTCGCCGACGCTCGGCGGGGCGCCGCGTCCGACCAGCGCCACGCAGCGGTTGAAGACGTCGGCGCCGCCGGTGAGGATGTAGCCGGGGACGGCCGCCGGCGTCGAGGCCGTGACCTTCTCCTCGTTGTCCTGCACGATGTCGGTGAAGCCCAGCCACTTCAGCAGTTCGTCGCGGGCGGCGTGCGCGCCGAGCCCGAGCGGCTGGTGCGCGAAGTCCGGTCCGACGCCCTGGTAGTGGGTCTCGAGGGCGTCGATCGCGTCCAGTCGCAGTGAGGCGCCGCCGTGTTCGTCGCGCTTGACCCGGTTGCGGCCGGGGACGTCGCACCAGAAGCCCGGGTCCTGCGGAAGGAAGTGGACGGTGTCGCCGTCGGGTCGGTCGTGGAGGACCTGGTACGAGCCGGTGATGAGCACCATGGACATGTCTGCCTCCCGGATCTGACAGGACGCCACCGCCGGGGCACCGGGCCGACGCTCTGTCCGCATGCGAAGTGTTCGGGCCTGGCGGGGGCCTCGGGCGGCGGATCCGGTGGCAGTCGTCCGCATCGTCCTTCCTTCCACCATGCGCCCGTCCGGCCGCGATGTCACCCCGGGGGGAGGTGGTCACGCGCAGTGAGAAGCGGGCGGCGAGGATCGGGCGGTGAGGATCGGGCGCCGGGTTGCGCGGGTCGGCCGTTGGGGGCCGTTGGGGGCTGCGGGGGTCGGCGGTCGTGACGGCTTTCGGACAAGGTGATCCCCGGAGTGGATTTCTTGGAACCTCCACCGAACTCTCACTCCGCCTCCCCGTAGGGTGACTCTCGTTCCGCCGCCGGGCACCCCGGCGGGCGGGACGCTCCCCTTGCCCCCGATCCGACTGGAGTGGTTCGACAATGAATGTCCGTCAGCTGTGGAAGCGCGCGGCGGCCGCGGTCGTCGGCAGGGGGATCGGAGCCGCTGCGGCGGCGTTCGCCCTGGTCGCGGCCGCCGTCCTGGGCGGCACGGTCTCCGGCATGTCCTCGGCGGAGGCCAAGCCCGCGTGGCCCGCGGGCCGTTGGGCCTGCTCCGGGCAGCCCGTCGACGCCGGGAACGTCATCACGGACCACGACGGCGCGGGCTGCGGCGGCTTCGGCTCCTGGTACCAGCAGCCGGTCAAGGACGGCATCTGGACCTGCTCAGGCTCCCCGGTGGTGGCCGGCTACGTGATCACCGACCACCTGACGTCCGGCTGCCGTGGCATCGGCTCGTGGCGCCACAACCTCGTCAAGGACGGCATATGGACCTGCTCCGGCTCGCCGGTCGTGCCCGGGTACGTCATCACCAACCACCTGCGGGCAGGCTGCGGCGGCATCGGCTCCTGGCAGCACGGCCTCCCGCATGACGGGATCTGGACCTGCTCAGGCTCCCCGGTGGTCGCCGGTTACGTCATCACCGGCCACCAGCAGGGCGGCTGCGACGGCGCCGGATCCTGGTACCACAACATCGCCCGGGTCGGCCTGTGGACCTGCCCCGGTTCGCCCGTCCCGCCCGGCTTCCGTGCCACCACCTACTCGGCCGGCGGCTGCAACGGCCTCGGCGCCTGGGTGCTCGCCCGCGCCTGACGGTCCGACGGCTGAACGGTTGAACGGCTCGACGACTCAACGGCTCGACGGGCCGCTCCGTCCCCGCGTCCGGATCCGGGCGCGGGGATCAACCATCTGCAGGGGAAATTCTCCTGACGGCCAGTCAGTGCATCGTGCTGTCGTAGGACCAGTTCGGGTCGCGGCCGGTGAGGGCCAGCAGCCGGTCCTGGGTGTCGGCGCCCGGTGCGCTGGCGAGCGGCGGGTCGAACAGGCCGGTGCCGGTCAGGTCGTGGTAGCCCTGGAACTCCTCCAGCGCGTACCGGGCGGAGTCCGGCGGTATCCGGCCGTTCTCGCCCAGCGCCCGCGCCAAGTCCCAGCCGTGCACGACGGTCTCGGCGGTCAGCTCACGGGCGTAGCCGCCGGCGTCACGCACCCCGTACGGCAGGTGCACCAGCAGGTCGGGCGCGCCCGGCTGGTGGAGCGCGCGCACCGCCGTGTCGGCGGCCATCGCCCATACCCCGGCGGGGTTGCGGCCCAGCACGTCGCCCCCGAACCGGTGGCCGATCGCCTCCGGGGTGTAGCCGGCCACCGCCTGGCACACCCAAAGGTGCTGTGCGGCAAGGTGGTTCATGAGTGTGTGGACATCCCAGTCCCGGCACGGCGTGGGCGCCGTCCAGCCGTCCTCCGGAACGGCCCGCACCAGGCGGGTCACCTCCGCCACCGCGGCGACGTAGCGTTCACGGACCTCGACATGGAACCCGGATGGGTGCGGACATTCCATTGGAGGGCCTCCCTTTCTGCCCTGCTCACTCTCAGTATTCCGCCACCGGGAGCGACTTGCCAGGTCTGAGGGGACCGGCCGCCGTCGGTGCTCGCCCGACGACTCCCTGTCAGCCGTGAGCCAGGTCCTCCAGGACGGCCTGCGCCGCGTTGTGCCCCGGGATGCCGCTGACGCCGCCGCCGCGTACGGCTCCCGCGCCGCACAGCAGGACGTTCGGGCGGTCCGTCGCCACGCCCCAGCGGGCAGCGGCACTGCCACCCGCGTCCCCGGCGCCGTCCTCGTCCCCGAACGGGAAGGACCCGTCCGCGAAAGGGAAGGACAGGTCGCGGTGGAAGATGTGGCCGCCCGGCAGACCGATCTCCCGCTCCAGCTCCGGCGGAGTCCTGGCCTCCACACACGGCCGACCGTCGGCGTCCGTGGCCAGGCAGTCGGCGATCGGCTCGGCCAGCACCGCGTCCAGCTGCGCCAGGCTCCCGGCCAGCGCGCGGTCCTTGGCCGCCGGGTCGCCGAACAACCGGGCGGGCATGTGCAGACCGAAGAGGGTCAGCGTCTGGAGCCCCTGCCGGACGGCCTCCGGGCCCAGGATCGACGGGTCGGTGAGGGTGTGGCAGTAGATCTCGGACGGCGGCGCCGAGGGGATCCGGCCGGCCTGTGCCTCCGCGTACGCGGCCGCCAACTGCCGGTAGCCCTCGGCGATGTGGAAGGTCCCCGCGAAGGCCTCGCGCGGGTCCGCGGCGGTGTCCCGCAGGCGCGGCAGCCGGTGCAGCACCATGTTGACCTTCAGCTGGGCGCCCTCCGGTGCGGGCCCCGGGTCGTCGCCCAGCAGCCGGGCCAGGACCGCCGGCGCGGTGTTCACCAGCACCCGGCGCGCCACCACCGTCCCCTCGTCGTCCCGGGCCAGGTCGCGGTACGACACCTCGGCGTCGCCGTGGCCGTGGTGGTGGCCGGGGCCGTCACTGTCGCCGTAGCGAGCGGCGGCGACTGCGGTGACCTCGTGGCCGGTCCGGATCTCGGCGCCGGCCGCCAGCGCCGCCTCGGCCAGCGCGCCCGTCACCGCGCCCATCCCGCCGACCGGCACGTCCCAGTCGCCCGTCCCGTTGCCGATCACGTGGTACAGGAAGCACCGGTTCTGCCGGAGCGACGGGTCGTGGGCGTGGGTGAAGGTGCCGATCAACGCGTCCGTCAGGACCACCCCGCGCACCAGGTCGTCCGCGAAGCTCCGCTCGATCGCCGCGCCGAGCGGCTCCTCGAACAGGGACCGCCAGGCGGGCTCGTCCGCGACCCGTCGGCGCAGCTCCGCGCGGGAGGGCAGCGGCTCGGTGAGCGTCGGGAACACCCGCTCGGCGACCTGCCCGGTCATCGCGTAGAAACGCTGCCAGGCCCGCCACTCCCGGTCGCCGCCGGTCAGCGCCCGGAACGACTCCCGGGTCCGGCCGGGGTCGCCCGCGTCCACCAGCAGGCCGGTCGGCTTCCCGTCCCGCTCGGTGGGCGTGTACGAGGCGATCCGGCGGCGCCGCAGCTCCAGCCGCAGCCCGAGGTCCCGCACCACCTTGCGCGGCAGCAGGCTCACCAGGTACGAGTAGCGCGACAGCCGCGCGTCCACCCCCGGGAACGCCGACGCGGACACCGCCGCCCCACCCACCCGGGCCAGCCGCTCCAGCACCAGCACCCGCTGCCCGGCCCGCGCCAGATACGCCGCGGCCACCAGCCCGTTGTGCCCGCCGCCGACGATCACGACGTCGTACCGCGAGGACGCCTTCGTGTTCATCCGGCCACGCTACGCCACATCGGGGGAGCGCGGAACAGCCGTGCAACTCCCTGTGCAGGCTGCCTTCGCGGGTCAGCGGGCGGGGTGCTCCGCGCGGGTGCGGAGGTAGGCGAGGACGCGGCGGTGGCTCTCATGGCGCTGCCTCATGAGCTCGCCTCATGGCGCTGCCTCATGAGTTCGGTTCATGGCGTCACCTCATGAGCTTGCCTCATGGCGTCACCTCATGAGCTCACGTCATGGCGCTGCCTCATGAGGCCCCCGCATGTCGCCGCCGTCAGCCGACGGCGGACTGCCAGTCTGCTGGGCCGCTCGCCGGGAGGTGGCCGGGCAGGCCCGGGGTCCAGCGCTTGGTGCCGTCCGGCAGGATGGCGAGCGCCTCGATGCCGGGGCGGCGGGCGGCCCAGGCGAGGGCGCGGTCCGGGCCCATGGCGAAGGCGGCGGTGGTCCAGGCGTCGGTACGGGCGATGCCGGTGCCCGGGGCGCCGACCAGGGTGAGGGAGGCCAGGCCGGTGGCCGGGCGGCCGGTGTGTGGGTCGATGATGTGCGCGCCGCGTTCGGCGGTGCCGGAGGTGGCCACGGCGAGGCCCCGGCCGGCCAGTACGGCGGCGATCAGGGCCGGCTGTCGGGGGTCGGCGATGCCGATCCGCCAGGGCCCGCCGCCGGTCTGCACGTCGCCGCCGCCGCTGACGCAGTACTGCCGGGCGCCGGAGGAGCGCAGCAGCGCGGCCGCCTCCTCGACCGCCCATCCCTTGACCCAGCCGCTGGGGTCGAGCCGGCCGCCGGGCCGCTCGGTGAACCAGCCGTCGGTCTCCGCGGCCACCTGGCGGCAGGCGGCGAGGACGGCGGGGACGTCCGGACCGCAGGCGGCCAGGGCCAGTTCGCCGCGGTCGAGGCGGCTGATGTCGCTGTCCGGCCGGTAGGTGGAGAACACCGCGTCGATCCGGTGCAGCCGCTCGACGATCCGACCCAGCGCGGCGGCGGTCTCCGGGCCCGAGTCACGGACGGTGATCGAGAACACGGTGCCCATCACGGGCTCGGCGTGGCGGAGCACGGCTGCCTCAGCCCTTGGCCCGGTCGAGGGCGCTCTGCAATGAGCGGATGTAGCCGTCGCTGGTGTACGTCGCGCCGCTGACGACGTCGATCCCGGCGTTCTGCGCGGAGATCGCCTCCTGGTTGAGCATGGGCAGGGCGGAGGTGTTGATCTCGCGGTCGCGCCGTTCGGCGTTGGGGTACTTGACCACGTCGACGGCGGTGATCCGGCTGCCGGAGAGGGTGACTTGGACCTGCACTGGGCCGTACCGGGTGTTGACGGTGTCGCCGCTGACCTTCCGGGTGGCACCGGTGGGGGCCGCGGACGCGGACGGGCCGGCGGCGTTCGACGGCTCCGACACATCGGAACCGGCACCGGCACCGGAGGCGGAACCAGTGCCCGAGACGGAACCGGCTCCCGTCCCCGAGCCGATCACCGGGGGCGGTCCGCTCGCCTCGTGCGGTTTGAGGGAGAGCAGCAGCACCACCCCGGCGGCGGTGGCTGCGCTGGTGACGACGGCTCGGCGCATGGATTTCGACGCTCCTCGGAAGTCGGGAAGGCTCGGCGGACTCGGCGGGACTGGGTGCGACTGGGTGGGACCCGGCCGGGCTCAGAGGGAAAAGCTCTCGTGGTGGACGCGTCGCGGCCGCACCCCGGCCGCCCGCAGCGCGTGGACGGCCTCGTCGGTCAGCGCCTGCGGCCCGCACAGGTAGACCTCGTGCTCGGCGAGGTCGGGAACGAGTCGGGCGAGCGCGGCGCCGAGGTCGCCGACCTGTTCGCGCGGGCCGACCAGCTCGTGCACCACCGCGCCGCGCTGCCGGGCGACCTCGGCCAGCTCCGCCCGGAACAGGACGTCCTCCGGCCGCCGGGCCCGCTGGACCAGCGTCAACTCGCCCGGCAGCGTCTCGAACAGGGCGCGCAGCGGGGTGATTCCGACGCCCGCCCCGAGCAGCAGCACCCGGCGCTGCCGCAGCCGCCGCCCGGTGAACGCGCCGTACGGGCCCTCGGCGCGCACCTTGGTGCCGGGGCGCAGGCCGGCGACCGCGGCGCTGTGCCCGCCGAGGTCCTTGACCGTGAAGCGCAGGAAGCGCGGGTGCGGCGGTGCGGACAGCGAGTAGGGGTTGGCGGCCCAGCGCAGGCCGGGCGCCTGGAACTGGAGGCGGAAGAACTGGCCGGGCTCGGCGCCGAGGTCGTCCAGCCGCTGCCCGGTCAGGAACAGCGACACCACGCCGGGGCCCTCCGGCCGTATCTCCGCGACCTGCAGACGGTGCCGCCGGTCGAGCAGCCACGGCCGGGCCAGCCGGTACCAGCCGATCAGTGCCGCCGTGCCGAAGTAGAGCGCGTACCAGGCGGCCTGACCGGGGCCGCCGCCCAGGTCGGCGCCGGTGGCCAGCTGGTGGGAGAAGGCGAGTGCCACCGCCAGGTACGTGGCCAGGTGCAGGTAGTACCAGGTCTCGTACGACAGGCGGCGGCGCGCGGCCCGGGCGGAGACCGCGCCGGTGCCGAGCAGCAGCAGGGTGCCCAGCGTGGCCTTGATCATCTCGGGGTAGTGGAAGACGATCTCCACGCCCTCGCCGACCGGTCCGCGCCCGTCGGTCAGCGCGTAGCCCCAGACGACCGTCAGGACGTGCACCGACACGGCGGCCACCAGCCAGCGCCCGCCGAACGCGTGCCAGCGCGCCAGCCGGTCCGCGCCGACCCCGCGCTCCACCGGCGGCAGCCGGGCCATCAGCAGGAGCAGCAACGGCGCGGCGTACCCCGCCAGCAGCCCGGTGATCCGCCCGGCGCCGGTCAGCCAGCCGGCCGCGCCGACGACCGCCGGGGTGCTCGCCCACCACAGCGCGAGCACGCCGAGCGCGCCGGCGGAGATCAGGCCGAGCGCGACGGCCGGGGCCAGGGCGAAGGACGGACGAGGCGAGGCCCGGTGCCCCCGGCCGGCGGGTGTCGGTCGCGGCCCGTGCCGCCGGGGACCGGGCCGCGACTTCGGTGCGGCGGCAGTGGTCATCGGGTACCTCCTCAGCGCCCGGCGGCGAGTGCCGCCGAGGCCGACCACGATCGCACCGCAAGCTCTGAGCCGCCTCTGAACGGTCCCGCTCCCCGCGCCCTCGCGCATCGGCATCAGCCCAGGTCATGGCAGTTGTGCTGGTGTACGAACGATTGCGCGGGGTCTCAGGGGTTTCTCATCGCGGCGGTACAGAATGAACGCCGCCCAGCACGAGCCCGAGGGAGCACCATGGACGACACCGCCGACCGCCCGGAGTGGCGCGTCCTGGTCGTCGACGACGAACCGGACCTGGTCGAGGTGGTCTGCGGCGCCGTCCGCTACGAGGGCTGGCAGGCGCGCGGCGCGACCACCGGCCTGGCCGCCGTGGAGACCGCCGCGGCCTGGCGGCCGCACGCCGTGGTGCTCGACGTGATGCTGCCCGACCTCGACGGCCTGGAGGTGCTGCGCCGGGTCCACGCCGAGCAGCCCGAGGTGCGGGTGCTGTTCCTCACCGCCCGGGACGCGGTCGAGGAGCGGATCGCGGGCATCGCGGCGGGCGGCGACGACTACGTGACCAAGCCGTTCAGCCTGGCCGAGGTGGTCGTCCGGTTGCGCGGACTGCTGCGCCGGGCCGCCCCGCCCGCCACCACCCCGTACCGGCCGCCCGCGCACGCGCTGGTCCTCGGCGACCTCGTCCTCGACGACCGGGCCCGCGAGGTGACCCGCGGCGGCGAGGCCGTCGAGCTCAGCCCGACCGAGTACGCGCTGCTCGCCCATCTGATGCGCCACCCCCGGCAGGTGCTCAGCAAGGCGCAGATCCTGGACGCGGTCTGGTCGTACGACTTCGGCGGGCAGGCGCACATCGTCGAGCTGTACATCAGCTACCTGCGGAAGAAGGTCGACGCGGGCCGCAGCCCGATGATCCACACCGTGCGGGGCGCGGGATACCTGATCAAGGCCGCGGCATGAGGCCGGGCGGTGCGCGGGATCGCCGCACCCCTCGCACCCCTCGCACGCCCCGCACCCTGCGCGCCCGCCTGATCGCCGGCCTGCTGGTGCTGCTCGTCGTCACCTGCGCCGCCGTCGGCTTCGCCACCGCCGCCGCGCTGCGCCACTTCCTCGTCGACCGCCTCGACCAGCAGCTCGCCGAGTCCGGCGGACGCTACGCCGCGAGCCTGGAGCACGCCGGTCAGGGCGCCGGCCCCGACACCCGGGCGCAGACCCCGGGCACGCTCGGGGTACGGCTGCTCGGCGGCCGGGTCACCGGGGCGGGCGTGGTCGACGGCGACGCCGACGACGCGGACGGCCCCGGCGACGAGGACGACCGGATCACCTTCACCCCCGCCCAGCAGCGGGCGCTCGCCGCCCTGCCGGTCGGCGGCGCGGCCCGCACCCTCGACCTCGGCGGGGCGCAGGGCCACTACCGGGTCCGCGCGGTCGCCGGGCGGGACGGCGACGTGCTGGTCAGTGGCCTGCCGCTGCGCTCGGCCGAGGACACCGTCCGGCGGCTGGAGACCCTGGAACTGACGGTCTTCGCGATCGCCGTTGCGGCCGCCGGTACGGCCGGGGCCTTCTGGGTCGGCTGGTCGCTGCGCCCGCTGCGGCGGGTGGTGGGCATGGCCGAACGGGTCAGCGAGATGCCGCTTGCCAGCGGCGAGGTCCTGCTGGCCGAACGCGTGCCGGACGACGACCCGCGCACCGAGGTCGGCCGGGTCGGCGCGGCGCTCAACCGGATGCTCGGCCACGTCGGCGACGCGCTGGCCCGCCGCCACGCCGTCGAGGAGCGGCTGCGGGCCTTCGCCGCCGACGCCAGCCACGAGCTGCGCACCCCGGTCGCGGCCGTGCGCGGCCACGCCGAACTGGCGCTGCGCCACCCCGGGGCCGTGCCGGCACCCGTCCGGCACTCGCTGGAGCGGATCGACGCCGAGGCGGTGCGGATGGGGGCGATCGTCGAGGACCTGCTGCTGCTCGCCCGCCTGGACGCCGGGCGCCCGCTGGCGGAGGAGGAGGTGGACCTGACCCGGATCGCCCTCAACGCCGTGGCCGACGCCCGCGCCGCGGGCCCGGACCACCGCTGGCGCCTCGCCCTCCCCGAGGAGCCGGTCCTGGTCCGCGGCGACGAGCACCGGCTGAGCCAGGTGGTGGCCAACCTGCTGGCCAACGCCCGGTCCCACACCCCGCCGGGCACCGGGGTCGAGCTGGGTCTCCACCAGGCGGGCAGCCAGGTCGAGTTGAGCGTCGCGGACGACGGCCCGGGGATCGCGCCGGAGTTGCTCGACCGCGTCTTCGAGCGCTTCGTCCGGGGCGACCGCGCCCGCTCCCGGGCCACCGGCTCGACCGGCCTCGGGCTGGCGATCGTCCGGGCCGTCGTCCAGGCGCACGGCGGCACGGTGGCCGCGGCCAGCCGGCCGGGCCGTACGGTGTTCACCGTCCGGTTGCCGTGACAGCGGTCGTACCGGTCGTACCGGTCGTAGTGGTCGTACCGGTCGCCGTAGCGATGGCTGAGGTGGGGGCCGATGTGGCGGCCGGACTGGCGACGGCGACGGTGCCGGTGCCGGTGCGGAAGCGCTGCCGGTAGTCGGTCGGCGTGGTGCCGAGGCGACGGCGGAAGGCCCGCACCAGGGTGTCGACGGTGCCGAACCCGCAGGCGGTGGCGAGGCGTTCGAGCGTGGCGTCGCCCGATTCCAGCTGGTGGCGGGCGAGTTCGACCCGGGCCGACTCGATGTACGCGCTCGGGGTGGTGCCCAGCTCGGTCTTGAAGATCCGGGTCAACTGCCGTTCGCTGACGTGGGCGTGGGCGGCGAGGTCCGGGACGGTGAGCCGCCCGGAGAGGTTGCGCAGGATGTGGTGGCGCAGCTCCTCGATCCGCCGGGTGGTCGACACCGGCTCCAGCGGGACGCTGAACTGGCTCTGGCCGCTGGGGCGTTTGAGGTACATCACCAGCTGGCGGGCGACCCGCAGTGCCAGTTCCTCGCCGAAGTCCTCGGCGACCAGGGCGAGCGAGAGATCCAGGCAGGCGCTGATGCCGGCGCCCGTCCAGACCTCGCCCTCGCGGATGAAGATCGGGTCGGCGTCGACCTCGATCTCCGGGTACTCGGCGGCGAGTTGGCCGGCCGTGGACCAGTGCGTGGTGGCCCGCCGGCCGTCCAGCAGCCCGGCGGCGGCGAGCAGGTGCGCGCCGACGCAGACGCTGGCCACCCGGCGCGAGCGGGCGGCCAGCGCGCGGACCCGCCCGACCACCGCGGGGTCGGTGAGCGCGCGGACCCGGCGCCGCTCGTCCACCTCGACCGCACCGGGCACCAGCAGGGTGTCGATGCCGCCCTCGGCGGCCTGGTCGAAGGTGAGGTCGGGCAGGATCCGCACGCCAGCCGCGGTGGTGACCGGAGCCATGGTCTCGGCGGCGAGGACGACCCGGTAGCCGGTCGCGTCGTCGGTCTCCCGCCGGACCAGCGAGAACACCTCGGGCGGGCCGGTCACGTCGAGCAGGTCCACGCCCTCGAACAGGACGATGACGATCAGCCTTCGGACGGTGCCGGTGCCGGTGCCGGCGTCGGGGTCGGTGCCGGTCGCGGCTTCGTTGTCGGTCTCGGTTGCCATGGGCGCCCCCTCGATGTCGGAATCTGCATGTTAGATGGCATTGCCGACATGCGAGCGTCGCCCGTAGCGTTTTCAACGGCAGACCGCACCGAGCGTGACCTGCCGAATCCCCGACTTCCGAACCCGAAAGGCGGCACCGCTGTGCCCACGACGACCCTGCGCACCCTCAGCGGACTCGACGAGAAGCCGGCCTCGCTCGGCGATGCGACCGTGATCCTGATCGACTACCAGAACACCTACGTACGCGGCGTGATGGAGCTGGAGGGCTGGCAGGAGGCGCTGACCGCCGCCGCCGACCTGCTCGCCCGGGCCCGGGCGGCCGGCGCCACCGTCATCCACGTGATCAACGACGGCGGCGAGGGCACCCCGTACGACATCCGGGCCGAGATCGGGCAGATCCACCCGAGCGTGGCGCCCGTCGACGGCGAGCGCGTGGTGGTCAAGCAGGTCCCGGACGCCTTCGTCGGCACCGACCTGGGCGAACTGATCGACGCGGCCGGCCACCAGGACGTCGTCGTCGCCGGATTCATGACCCACATGTGCGTCACCTTCACCACGGCCAGTGCCTTCCTGCGCGGCAACCGACCGACCGTGGTGGCCGCCGCCAGCGCGACCCGGCCGCTGCCGTCGGGCGGCACCGAGCTGACCGCCGCCCAGGTCCACCGCGGCGCGCTGGCGACGATCGGGGACCTGTACGGGGTCGTGGTGGAGTCCCCGGCCGACCTGGGCTGAGGCGAGAATGGGCGGGGGTGTCCGGGCCACCCGGACACTCCGTTCGGAGACCGAACACCCCGTTCGAAGGGGAGACTCGGGAGCCCGAGCCTGGCCGGGCGAACGGGCGGCAGGCAAACGATTCGGTTCTCGCCGAACGGTCTTGCGTCGGGGCCGCTCCCGGGGTGACGATCGCGGTCGTGCTGCGAATCTTCTTCGGTGCGGACGACCTGGCGCGGGTCCGGGTCGCGGAGCGTCCGGACATGTCGATGGAGCTGTCCCTCAGCGTGCACGCCCTGGTGAGCGGGCTGCGCGACCCGCGCTTCCAGGGCTGGCGCGACCATCTGCGGGCGTCCTGGAACCCGCGGACCGCGCTGCTCTTCGACCTCTACACCCCCTCGGCGATCCCGGAGTTCCTCGCCGTGCGGCGAGACCCGGGCGCCACCGAGAGCGCCACCGCCGAAGCGCCCGAGGCGCCGCTGCGCGACCACCTGCGCTCGGTCGGCGGCGAGCGGCAGTTGAGCGCCTTCGCGCGGGGCGTGGCGGCGGGCGACCGCCGGGCCAGGAAGCTGCTCGGCAACGTCACCGCCGACTACCAGACCCGGGCGATCGACCCGTACCGGCGGCAGATCGAGACCATCGTCACCACCGAACACGGGCGGCGCCGCCGGATCACCGAGCCGGATCAGGTGCTCGGCTCGCTGCACCCGGCGGTGTCCTGGCGCCGCCCGGTGCTCAGCTTCCCGCTGGCGAACCGGTGCCGGCACGATGTGCGGCTGGACGGCCGCGGACTGCTGCTCCAGCCCTGCGTGTTCGGCCCCCGCCGCCCCGTCATCGCCCGCTTCGAAGACCCGGAGCAGCAGCCCGTGCTCCTCTACCCGGCCCGGATCGGTGGACCCTTGCGTGCCGAGTCCGAACCGACCGCCAGCCGCACCCTGACCGCCCTGCTCGGCCAGACCCGGGCCGCCGCCCTGGAGGCCATCGCCACCCACGGCCCGTGCTCCACCAAGGAGTTGGCGGCGCACCTGGACGTCTCCACCGCCTCCGCCAGCGAGCACGCGACCGTACTCGCCGACTCCGGCCTCACCGTCAAGGACCGTACCGGCCGCACCGTGACCCACCGGCCGACCCCGCTCGGCGAGGCCCTCCTGGCCGGCCGCCTCCCCTCCCCGGTCGCCGGGCCTGACCTCGCCTGACGCCGCCCCCGCTGGCCGTCCGCTGACCGTCCGCCGCCCGTCCGGCGGTGGTTTCCGGCCAGGGGCCCGGACGGGCGCCCGGTGAGGTGCGGGGAGCCGGGGAGGGAGAGCGTTTCGGCAGGTGAGGTCGGTGGCCACCGCGCGGCGGCCTCGGCTCAGGGGTTGGCCGGGAGGGCCGGGGTGCGGCGGGGCTGGCGGGGGAGGGGGAGGGTGAGTGCCTCGGGGGAGGCGGCTGGGAGGGCGAGGGCGGAGGCGGCTTCGGCGGGGAGGGGGTGCAGGCCGAGGAGGGCGGTGGTGAGGCGGGTGGTGGCGCGGTGCCAGTCGGGGACGCGCTGGAGCATGGCGTGGCCGCTGCCGGTGACGGTGTAGCCGCAGACGCGGGCGCCGGCGGCACGGCTGCGGGCGGCGAAGGCGCGGGTGTCGGCGGGCGCGGTGACGGTGTCGCGGTCGCCGTGCAGCATCAGGACGTCCCGGTCGGCCAGCTGTTCGCAGGGGTCCTCGGCCGGGCACCACGGGGCGAGGGCGACCAGGCCGGTGACGGACGGGTGCCCGCCGGCCTGCAGCGCGGCCCGTCCGCCCATCGAGTGGCCGATCAGGACGGTGGGCACCGGGCCCAGCAGCGCGGCCAGTTCGTCGAGTGCGGCGAGCGTGTCCCGGGCGGCGTCGGCGCGCTCGCCGTTCCAACCGCGGTGGCGGTAGCGGACGGTGCCGACGGCCACCTCGGCGTCCGCGGTCGCCTTGGTCAGCGCGCGCAGGAAGCCGTGCATCCGCAGCAGGGGGAGGTTGAGGCGACCGGGCCGGGCGAGGTTGTGCTCCTCGCCGCCGTGCAGCACCAGGACGGCGGCCCGGGCCCGTTCCGGGCGGGTCCGCCAGTGCAGCGCCCGGTGCCCCACCGCGCTGTCCGCCGCCGTACCGCTCACTGCCGCACCGTCCCGTCCGTCCCGCCCGCGCCGCCTGTTCCCCGGACCGCCACTGTACGCGTGCGGACCGCCGGACCGTTCACCCGAGCGAACCACCCCGGACACCGGGCGCGCGCGGCCCCGACGGGGGCGGGACCAGGGGACGAGGACGGGACCCGGTGAGGAGGCAGCGGAGGTAGGTCTCAGGCCTCCAGCAGGCGCTGCTCGCGCGCCAGCCAGCAGATCGCGGTGAGCCGGAGTACGGCGTAGTCGTAGCCGACCGGCTCCCGCCAGCCGATCTCGGCGAGCGCGTCCAGGAAACCCAGCGCGTAGTCCGACACTTCCGCACGGTCCAGGGGTCGGGGCGCGAGCTCCGGCCCCTGCGCGTACAGCAGCTCGCGCAGCATCGCCGCGTGCTGGTCGACCGCCGCGACGAAGCCGGGCTCGAACGCGAACTCGGCCAGCCGAGGCGTGAAGGCCGCCACGATGCCGGGCAGCGGGCAGCCGGCCGGCTCGTCGGGGGAGCGTCGGAAGGATTCGTCGGGGGTCGCGAACATCCGTCCACGGTAGGCGAGACCGGGGGCGGGAACGGAGGGCCGTGACGGTTCCGTGCTGAGACCTTGGCCACCCGTCCCCGGGAGCCCGGTACGTTCCGTGGTCTGGCCGGTTCCCTGCGCTCACGACCGGGGGGGTGGGTACCAGAATGGTCCGCATGGATCTTCGCATCTTCACCGAACCCCAGCAGGGCGCGAGCTACGACACCCTCCTGAAGGTCGCCCGCACCGCCGAGGAGCTCGGTGCCTTCAGCGCCTTCTTCCGCTCCGACCACTACCTGAAGATGGGCGACGTCGACGGCCTGCCCGGCCCCACCGACGCCTGGATCACCCTGGCCGGCCTCGCCCGCGACACCCGCACCATCCGCCTCGGCACCCTGATGACCGCCGCCACCTTCCGGCTGCCCGGCGTCACCGCGATCCAGGTCGCCCAGGTCGACGCGATGAGCGGCGGCCGGGTCGAGTTCGGCCTCGGCGCCGGCTGGTACGAGGCCGAACACACCGCCTACGGCATCCCCTTCCCCAAGGAGAAGTTCGGCCGGCTGGAGGAGCAACTGGCGATCATCACCGGGCTGTGGAACACCAAGCTCGGTGACACCTTCGACTTCGCCGGCGAGTACTACACCCTGACCGACTCGCCGGCGCTGCCCAAGCCCGCCCAGGACCGCATCCCGGTGCTGGTCGGCGGCCTCGGCCCCAAGCGCACCCCGGCGCTGGCCGCCCGCTTCGCCGACGAGTTCAACCTGCCGTTCGCCTCGGTGGACGACTCCGCCGCCCAGTTCGCCCGGGTCCGCGCCGCCGTCGAGCAGGCCGGGCGCTCGGCCGACGACCTGGTCTACTCCAACGCCCTGGTCGCCTGCGTCGGCCGGGACGACGCCGAGGTGGCCCGCCGGGCCGCCGCCATCGGCCGCGACGTCGACGAGCTGAAGGCCAACGGCCTGGCCGGCACCCCGGACGAGGTGGTCGAGAGGATCGGCCGGTTCGCGGCCGTCGGCAGCGAGCGGATCTACCTGCAGATCCTCGACCTGGACGACCTCGACCACCTGGAGCTGATCGCCTCCCGGATCGCCCCGCAGCTCGGCTGACGGTCGGGAACAGCCGGCAGCAGTCGTCGCCGGTCGGTCCCGACCGGGACCGACCGGCGACGGTGGGTGCCGGAAACGGGCCCGGTCCCGCAACAGGCCCGGGCCCGGCAGGGTCCGTTCGTATCCGCTCCGACCGTCGCCCTTTACTCGCTCTTGGGAATGCGCCATGCTCCTGAGCAGGGAACGGCGGGGGGAGATCCGGTGAGCGGGACGAGAACGGCGCGGGCGGCGGTGCCGAGCGTGCCGCCGCCGCGCACCGCCGGGGAGCACGTCGTCCTGCCCCCGCCGTACGACCCGCCCGCCCTGCACGAGCTGCGCGGACCGGGCCCGGCGGCCCTGCGCTACCCCGCCGGTGACCTGCTGATCGTCACCGGCCTGCCCGGCAGCGGCAAGAGCACCCTGATGCGCCGCTGCGTCCGCGCCCCGCTGATCGACTCCCAGCTGGTCCGCGACGAGTACGCGGCCCGACTGCCCGGCCGCCTCCCGTACGCCCTCTACCGCCCGCTCGCCCGGCTCGCGCACTACCGGCGGCTGCGCCGCGCCGTACTGGACGGCGGACCGCTCGCGGTGCACGACTGCGGCACGCTGCCCTGGGTACGGGCCTGGCTCGTCCGCGCGGCCGCCCGGCAGGGCCGCCGGGTGCACCTGCTGCTGCTCGACGTCGACCCGGCCGCGGCGCTGGACGGGCAGCGGCGGCGCGGACGCGGCGTCTCCCGCTACGCCTTCGCCCGGCACCGGTCCGGCGTCGCCCGGCTGCGCCGGCGGATCCTCGCGGCCGGACGGCTGCCGGCCGGCTGTGCGTCGGCCGTGGTACTCGACCGGGCCGCCGCGCGCGCCCTACGGGAGATCGACTTCACGGCGTCGTAGTCTCGGCGAGTCCGCGCCGGGTGCCGCGCCGACGGGTCCGGCCGGAGCGAGCCCGGGCGCGGCCGAGACCCCGTCAACTCCCCCGTCAGGAGCGCAGATGCGCCGTACTGCCCGGGTGCGCTCGCGTGCCCCCCGCCTGTTCCCCTGCGCCGCCGCGCTGGTCGCCGCCGCCGGTCTGAGCCAGTTCGCGGGACCGGTTCCGCAGCGCGCCGCCGCCCCGACGACCATGTGCGACAGCACCGGGGTCACAGCCGACAGCACCAGGGTCACAGCCGACGGCACCGGGGTCGCAGGAGACAACACCGGGGTCACAGCCGACGGCGCCGTCGGGGCTGCCGCTCGGAAACCGGCAGGCAGCCAGGCCGGGAAGGACCCGAACGCCGTCAGCGCCGCCGAGGCCCGGGCGATGCAGGCCGACCTCGACGACCGGCTCGCCAAGCTCGGCACCGCCCGCGCGCCGATCGGCGCCCCGACCACCGTCCCGGTCTACGTCCACGTGGTCCACGCCGGCGACTCCGGGAACCTGGACGAGGGCGCCGTCGCTGCCCAGATCGACCACCTCAACGCCACCTACGGCGGCCAGGGCGCGGGCAACACCCCCACTCCGTTCCACTTCGAGCTGGCCGGCACCGACTGGACCGACAACGCCGGCTGGTACAGCGGCATGACGCCCGGCTCGACCGCCGAGAAGGCGATGAAGACGGCCCTGCGCAAGGGCGACCAGGGCGCCCTCAACCTCTACACCGCCCGGCTCGGGCAGTCCCTGCTCGGCTGGTCGACCTTCCCGAACGCGTACCGGTCGAACCCGACCGACGACGGCGTGGTCGTGCTCGACGCCTCGCTGCCCGGCGGCTCCGCCACCCACTACAACGAGGGCAACACCGCCACGCACGAGATCGGCCACTGGCTCGGCCTCTTCCACACCTTCCAGGGCGGCTGCCTGGGCTCGGGCGACTACGTGGACGACACCCCGGCCGAGCGCAGCGCCGCCTACGGCTGCCCCGAGGGCCGCGACACCTGCTCCAGCCCGGGGCTGGACCCGATCCACAACTACATGGACTACAGCTACGACCCCTGTATGAGCCAGTTCACTCCCGGGCAGATCCAGCGGATGTCGAACTCGTGGGCTGTGTACCGGAGTTGATCCGGCAGTAGCGAAGTTCATGCGGCACGCCGCCGGCGGCGTGGCACAGACCGACCAGGTGTCCGACGTGATCCGTGTCCGGAGGGTCGGGACCGATCAGGAGCCCATCCAGCTGTACCAGCAAGCAGGAGCAACCGAAGGAGCAAGGCCATGAGTGCCAATCCCCGGATCGTCGTCGGCGTGGACGGCTCGCCCGCCTCGGAGCAGGCGCTGCGCTGGGCGGTCGACTACGCCAAGGCCGTCGGCGGGACCGTCAACGCGATCGCCGCCTGGGAGTACCCCGCCTTCTACGGCTGGGGTGGACAGGGCGTACCGACCGGCGAGACCCTCAACCCCGAGGAACTCGCGGGCAAGACCCTCTCCGACTCCGTCGTCAGGGTCGTCGGCGACGACCCGGGCGTGCGGATCAGCGAGAGCGTGATGCCCGGCAACGCCCCCAAGGTCCTGCTCGAAGCGGCCAAGGGCGCCGCCCTGCTCGTCGTCGGCAGCCGCGGCCTCGGCGGGTTCTCCGGCGTCCTGCTCGGCTCGGTCAGCCGCCACCTCACCGAGCACGCGCCGTGCCCGGTGGTCGTCGTCCGCGAGCAGTAGCCCGCGTCGGAGCAGCCGGAGTAGTCGGACTGCTTGGAGTAGTGCGACGGGGCACCGCGACCCACCGGGCCGCCGCGCGGACCAGAATGGAGACATGCCAGAAGGTGACTCCGTCTACCGCGTGGCGGCCCGGCTGCACGAGGCCCTCGCCGGCCGACAGCTGACCAGCGCCGACCTGCGGGTGCCCGCCCACGCCACCGCCGACCTCGCCGGCCGCCGGGTGCTCGAGGTCGCCCCGCGCGGCAAGCACCTGCTCACCCGCCTCGAAGGCGGCCTCACCCTGCACACCCACCTGCGGATGGACGGCCGCTGGGAGGTCTACTGCCCCGGCGAACGGTGGACCGGCGGCCCCGCCTGGCAGATCCGCGCCGTCCTCGGCACCGAACGGGGCACCGCCGTCGGCTACCGGCTGCCCGTCGTCGAACTGCTGCGCACCACCGACGAGCGGCGGATCGTCGGCCACCTCGGCCCGGACCTGCTCGGCTCCGACTGGGACCCGGTCGAGGCCGTCCGCCGTCTCCTCGCCCACCCGGGCCGCCCGGTCATCGAGGCCCTCCTCGACCAGCGCAACCTGGCCGGCATCGGCAATGTCTACGCCAACGAGCTGTGCTTCGTGGCCGGCGTGACACCGTGGACCGAGGTCGGCGAACTCCCGCACCCCGACCGGCTGGTGGAGCGCGCCCGGCAGATGCTGGACGCCAACAAGCTGCGCCCCGGCCACATCACCACCGGCGACACCAGGCCCGGCTACCAGCACTGGGTCTACGGCCGGGCCGGGCGGCCCTGCCCGCGCTGCGTCACCCCCGTCGTGACCGGGCGGCAGGGCTCGCCCCCACGGGACCGGGCGGTGTTCTGGTGCCCGTACTGCCAGCGCGGCCCCGCCCCGACCCCCGCCCGCCCCGGGAGGGGCAGGCCGCCGGGGCGGTGAGCGTGCGGGCCGCCCAGGGCGGCAGGGTGGCAGGCCGGGGCGGCGGGTGGCGGGCCGGGGCGTTCGCCGGGGTTACGGGTGTTCGACCAGGGCGGGGTGGCGGGGGTCGTCCATGCGGATGGTGATGTCGGCGGCTTCGGCGGGGGCGGTTTCGGCCTCGTAGCGGGCGAAGGCGGGGAGGGTCCACTGCTGGTCGGCGGGGGTGCGGCGGGCCAGGGCGGCCGGGGTGAGGGCGAGGTGGACGGTCAGGTCCAGCGGCAGCCAGCGGCCGAGGAGGAGCCGGCCGTCCAGCAACAGGACGCCGCCGGGCGGGAGTCGGACGTACGGAGCGCGGGTGGAGCGGTCGGTGACCGGGTCGCGCAGGGAGGGCAGGACACGGCCGCTGCCGCCCGGCTCCAGCGGGTCGAGGACTTCGCGCAGCAGGGCGCCGTCGTCCAGCCAGAGGTCGTGGAAGGCGTCCGCGTCGTGGTGGCCGTACTCCAGCCGGATCGAGGCCGGGCGCAGGAAGTCCGCCGCCGACACCCGCAGCGTGGGGCGGCCGCGCAGCCGCAGCGGTTCCACCAGGGCGTCGGCGAGTGCCTCGGGGCGGGCGGCCGCGGCGCCGTCGACGGCCACCCGCAGCCGGCGCCCGACGGCGTCGGGCAGGGCGGTGATGCGGTCGGCGAGCAGCTCGGCCAGCTTGTCGGGGGAGATCGGGCGTACCTGCATCGGGCCATCCTGCCGCTTGGTGGACGCTTCGTGGAGCCGCTCAGGTCAGCGGGAGGGCGTACAGGATGTCGTCGTGGCCCGCGTAGAGGTGGCCGCCGTCGGCGGCGAGGCTCCAGACGTCCCGGCCGGGGCCCGAGTCGCGGAAGGTCCACCCCAGCTCGCCGGTCGCGGTGTGGATCGCGCTGACCCCGCCGACCGCCGTACCCGGCACGAACAGCGTGTGGTCGGCGACCAGGGGGTGGGTGCGGCGGTCCAGCAGGTACGGCAGGCGGCAGGTCCACTCGACGGCACCGGTGGTCGCGTCGTGGCCGGTGACGATGCCGTTGTCGCGCGCGACGTACACCCGCGGGCCGTCCGGGACGGGCGGCAGCGCCCGCCAGGACTCGCCCCGGGCGGGGGAGTGCGTCCAGCGGGGCTCGCCGGTGGGGCGCAGCGCGCGCACGCCGCCGTTGCCGTCGGGGACGTAGACGTCCTGCGAGCCGGTGACGCACCAGCGCAGGTCCTCGTCGCCGGGGGCGGTCCACAGCTGCCGGCCGGTGGCGGCGTCCCGGGCCACCAGCTCGGCGCGGTTGCCGAGGAAGCGGACACAGGCCAGAAGGCTGTCGCCGATCATGGTGGCGGGGGTGACCGGCTGCTCCTCGCGTTCGGTGGGGACGGACCAGAGGAAGGAACGGTCGGCGACCCGCAGGGCGAACAGCCGGTTATCCGACGGGGCCTCCGGGGGCCGGGGGCCGGCCCAGGAGTAGCCGTACAGGGTGCCGTGGTCGTAGCCGGTGAGCCGGGTCTGGGTGCCCCCCAGCTCGTCGGGCAGCGGAAGGCTCCAGTCGGCGGCGGGGTCGGTGAAGTGGCGGGCTTCGAGGTGGCCCTCGTAGGTGGTGGCGAAGAGGCGGTCGGGCCCGACCACGACCTTGCCGAGCATGTCGAGGTCGCTGGGCCAGTCGCGGCTCTCCGGCGGGTCGAAGACCAGCAGCCGGGCGGCGGTGCCGTTGGCCGGGTCGAGGACCTGCAGGCCGGTCTTGGACAGGTAGACGGGGCGGCCCGGCGGGTCGGTGAGCCGTTCCGGGGTCATCGCCTGGGGGCCGCGGTAGGTCCAGGCCGGGGTCGGGCCGGAGAGCGCGGTCGGTTGCGGCCTGGTCGGCCTCGGCGCAACGGCGCCGCCGGCACCCGAACGGCCCAACGCCCAGACGGCCCCGCCCGCCGCGAGCACCCCGGCGCCGATCAGCATCCCGCGCCGGCTCAGCCGCGGCCCGTCGCCGCCCCCGCCGATCACGTCCTCGGGCGCCTCCCCGTTGCCGTCCTCCTCCCCGTCCCACTGCCACGACGCCTCGCGCGCGGCCCCCTCGGACGACGACTGCATACGGCTCTCGCTTCCCCGCCGGCGGCCTCACGCCGCCACCCGCCCGGAGGATATCGAACAGCCCCCGAACCGTCCGAAGCGGTGGAAGAGGCGGGGCGGGCGTCGTGGGCAGAGACGGACGCGGCTGTGCGGGGGTGGGCGTCAGGGCTTCTTCGGCGGGTGGTCCGCCAGGTCGGCGAGGACGTCGGCGTGGCAGGGCAGGGGTGCGCACCAGCAGCCGAGGCGGTGACCGCGCAGCGGCGGGACGAGGGCGAGGAGGTCGGGGCGGGCGAGGAGGTGGTCGCGGTACGCGGCGACCATCTCCTCGCGGGTGAGGTCGGGGCCCGGGCGGTACGGGCAGTGCAGCGGCGACTCGGCGAGGTGCCAGCCGCCGCGGTGCATGGCGCGGCCGACGTAGACGACGTCGTCGTAGTCGGGGTCGTCGCGGTGGCCCTTGAGGTTGACCACGGTGGTGCGGCGGGTCGTGCTCGGCATGCCGTCCATGCTGGTGCAAGCGGGGCGGCCCGGCAGCCCGGGGCGGGAGCGGGCTCGCCTTGACACGGTTCCGGGCCCGGCGTAGCAAAAGAGCATGCGCCATCCGGATGTGACCGGTGGGGACCCTGGGGCGCGGTCCGGGCCGGACCGGCCGCGGGAGCCCGGAGCCGACGCGCAGGTGCGCCGGGAGCTTCCGCGATCCGTGCGGGAAACGGCCCAGGGAGCGGACCGCCGACGGGACGAGCTGCTCGCGGTCGCCGTGCGCCGGGTGCTCGGCTCCACCGGGGCGTACGGCGCGATGGTGCACCTGCGTTCGCGGGACCGCCGCTCGCTGGTGCTGCACACGATCGCGGGGGTGCCGATGTCGGTGATGACCCCGTTCCGGCGGATCGCGGCGGCCGGGCCGCTGCCGGTCGCGGTCTGCTTCCGGACCGGGCACGAGATCGTCCTGTCCGACTCCGAGGACACCATGCGGCGCTTCCCGCAGCTCGCGGTCGGCCTGCCGTACGACTTCGCCTCGGCCTGCGTGCCGGTGGGGCACGGCCCCGAGCGGTTCGGGGTGCTGAGCGCGCTGTGGCCCGCCTCGGACGACGGGGTGCCGGGGCCGGCGGGCCCGGAACTCGCCGCCGTCGCCGCCGAACTGGGCGACAGGCTGGCCGAGTTGGCGGAGGCCGGGCAGTCCGTGGAGCCGGGTGAGGAGGCGGCCGTGGTCGAACTGCCGCCGCCGTCGGTGCCGACCACCCGGGTCGGGCTGTTCGACTGGAACGTGGTCACCGGGGCGCTCTCCGCCGACACGCGGTTCCGGGAGATCTTCGGGTTCGGGCCGGGGGAGTTCGACGGCACGGTGGCCGCCCTGAACCGCCGGGTCGCCCCCGGTGACCTGCCGGAGTTCCGGGCCGCCGCCCGGACCGCGCTGGAGCACGGCGAGGTGCTGGCCGCCCGGGTCCGGGTGCTCGGGCCGGACGGCCTGCCGTTCCCGGTGGAGCTGTGGGCGCGGGTGCCCGCGGCGATCTCGGACGGCCGGACCCACCTGGTGGGCGCCGTGCTGGACGTCCGGAGCCTGACCGCCGCCGCGGCCGCCGTCGAGCGGCTGCACGAGGGCGTGTTCTCGCTCGACCTGGACGGTCGGATCGGTTACGCCAACCGTGCCACCGAGCCCCTGCTGCGGGCCCGCCGCGAGGACCTGATCGGCCACCACCCCTGGGACGTCCTGCCCTGGCTCGCCGATCCCTTCTACGAGCACCGCTACCGCGCGGCGCTGCTCTCCCAGCGGCCCACCACCTTCCTGGCGGCCCGCCCACCGGACGGCTGGCTCGCCTTCTCGCTCTACCCCGACGCGCACGGCGTCACCGGCCGGGTCGTCGCCGCCGAACCCCTGCCCGGCGCCGCCGAGCCGCCGACCGGGCCGCCGTCGGCCGCCCGCACCGACGTCGGCGGCACCCACCACCTGCTCCAGCTCGCCAGCGCGCTCACCGAGGCGGTCACCGTGCGCGACGTGTGCCGGGCGGTGGCCGAGGAGATCCTGCCGGCCTTCGGCGGCCAGGAACTCGCCATCTACACGGTGCGCGACAAGCACCTGCACCTGGTCTCGCAGAGCGGCTACCCGGACGGCTTCCTGGACACCTTCGAGGGCACCCCGATCGACGCCCGCGTCCCCGGCGCGGAAACGCTCAGCACCGGCACCCCGATCTTCTTCGAGTCGGTGCGGGACCTCTCCGCCGCCTACCCGGGCCTGGCCCTCGACGAGATGGGCGCCTGGGCCTTCCTGCCGCTGATCGCCTCCGGCCGCCCGGTCGGCAGCTGCATCCTCGGCTTCGACCGCCCGCACCCGTTCACCGTCGAGGAACGCGGCCTGCTCACCGCCCTGGGCGGCTTCATCGCCCAGGCCCTGGAGCGCGCCCGGCTGTACGACGCGGAGTTCGCCCTGGCCCGCGGCCTGCAGCAGGCGCTGCTGCCGCACCGGCTGCCCGAGGTGCCCGGCATCCGGATCACCGCCCGCTACCTGCCCGGAACCCAGGGGATGGAGATCGGCGGCGACTGGTACGACGTGATCGTCACCGGCCGTGACGTCACCCTGGTGATCGGCGACGTCGAGGGCCACAGCGTCGCCGCCGCCGCCGCGATGGGCCAGCTGCGCAGCGCCGTCCGCGCCTTCGCGACCGGCGGCGACCCGCCCGACCAGGTGCTCGCGCGCACCAACCGGCTGCTGCTCGACCTCGACCCCGGGCTGCTCGCCAGCTGCTGCCTGGTCCGGCTCACCCCGGCCGACGGCGCCGCCCGGATCGCCCGCGCCGGGCACCTGCCGCCGGTGCTGCGCCACCCGGGCGGGCGGGCCGAGGCGCTGTACGTGGCGGGTGGACCGCTGCTCGGCGTGGACGAGCGGGCCGAGTACCCGGTCAGCGAACTGCGGCTGCGGCCGGGCGCGGTGCTCGCGCTGTACACGGACGGGCTGGTCGAGGACCCGGCGGTGGCGATCGACCAGGGCGTGGACCGGCTGCGCGCCGCGCTGGCCCGGGCCCCGGCGGGGGAGGGGCTGGAGGAGGCGGCCGAGCGGCTGCTGCGCGAGGTCGGCTCGACCCGCCGGGTGGACGACGTGGCGCTGCTGCTGACGGCCTTCGGCTGAGCGGGCGTCCGGGCGGACCTCACCGGTGGACGTGACCAGGCGACTTTCGTCGGTGCCGGCGGCGACGAAGGAGGACGGCGCGGGCGTCGGCCGGCCGGTTAGCCTCGGCGGGTGGATGCGATCGCACGGGCCTGGAAGAAGGCGGTACGGACGGCGCTGCCGGGGCCCTGGCGGCCCCGGCGGGTGGTGGGCGAGGCCGCGCTCGCCCTGCTGATGGGCGGTCTGGCCGCCCTGCTGGAGACCCTTGCCGGCACCGGCCTGGCGGTGCCCTTCGGCCTCGGCGTCGCGGCGCTGTGGGTGCTGCGGCGGGGGCTGCCGGCCACCGTGCTGCTCGCCGCCGCGGCGGCCTCCGGCTGGTCGGGGGGTCCGGTGCTGCTGCTGGTCTGCGCGGGCTGGACGGCCGGGGCGCGGATCCGCCGGGCCTGGACGCTGGTCGGCACCTTCGTCCTGGGCTGGGCGCTGTTCGTCGTGACGGGCGTACTGAAGGACGCCTCCTCGGTCTCGCCCAAGCTGGTCCTCGGGCTGTCGCTGGGCACCTTCCTGGTGCTCGCCGTGCTGCCCGCCCTGTACGGCCGCTACCGCGCGCAGCGGCGCGCCCTGCTGGACGCGCTGCGCGAGCGCAACGACCAGCTGCTGCGCGAGCGGGTCATGGTGGTGCACCAGGCACGGCTGCGCGAGCGGCACCGGATAGCCCAGGACATGCACGACAGCCTGGGCCACCAGCTGGCGCTGATCTCGGTGCACTCGGGCGCGCTGGAGGTGGACCGTGCGCTCACCGACCGGCAGCGGGAGGCGGTCGGGGTGCTGCGGCAGGCGGCGGTCGCGGCGATGCGCGAGCTGCGCGAGGTGGTCGGGGTGCTGCACGACGAGTCGACGGCGGCGCGGCCCACGGCGGGGGCACCGCCCGTGGTGGGGGCGGCGGCCGCGGCGCCCGCCCGGGGCGGGGTGGACGGGATCGACGGGCTGCTGCAGTCCTCCCGGGCGGCCGGGGCGGAGGTGACGCTCAGCCGGGAGGGCGAGCGGCGCCCGCTGCCGGCCGCGGTCGACCACGCGGCGTACCGGATCGTGCAGGAGGCGCTCACCAATGCGCACAAGCACGCCCCCGGCGCGCCGATCGGCGTCGCGCTCCGGTACGAGCCGGACGCGCTGGTGGTGGAGGTCACCAACACGCGCGCGCCGGAGCTGGTGGGCGTGCGCGCCGGAGCGGGCCAGGCCGTGAGCGGCGGTCAGGGGCTCACCGGGTTGCGGGAGCGCGCGAGGCTGGTCGGCGGCATGGTGCACGCCGGGCCGACGCCGGAGCACGGCTTCCGGCTGGCCGCCGTACTGCCGTACGAGGGGACGGAGGGCGACACGGAGGGCGCCGCCGCCGCGGCCGGGGCGGACGACTGGGTGTTCGAGGGCCTGCCGGCCGACGAGGCGGACGGCAAGCGGCGCAGTCCGGCGATGGGCTGCGCGGTCGGCGTGGTGGCGGTCGGGCTGACCGTGCTGGGGCTGCTGGTCTGGGGGGTCGTGGCCTTCGTCGACGGCAGCCGCGACGCGACGGTGAAGAAGACGCGGTACGACCGGATCGAGGTCGGCACGGCCGAGGCCGCGGTGCTGCGCGAACTGCCGTCCGGCAACGGCTTCTTCACCGACGACTACAAGCGCACCGGGCCGACCCTGCCGGAGGGCGCGCGGTGCCGCTGGTACCTCCTGGGCGGCCCGCCCGGTGAGACCTGGAACGAGCAGCACGTGGCGCGGTTCTGCTTCCGGGACGGGGTGCTGGTGGACAAGCAGGAGTACGTCGCCAAGGACTGATCGCGCGTGTGCCCGGGTCGGGGTCGGGGCTGGGGGGATCGGGGGCGGGGGTCGGGTCGCCGGGGGCCAAGGCCGGGGGGACCGGCGGTCCGGGCCGGGCGGCGGAGATGTGAGGATGGTCCCGCACCCGAAAGACCGTTCGAGGGGAATGACCAGCGTGATCCGAGTCCTCGTCGCCGACGACGAGCCGCTGATCCGGGCCGGCATCAGGATGATCCTCGGCTCCGCCGACGACATCGAGGTGGTCGCCGAGGCCGCCGACGGCCGGGAGGCGCTGGAGCTGGCCCGGGCGCACCGGGTGGACGTGGTGCTGCTGGACATCCAGATGCCGGTGATGGACGGACTGACGGCGCTCGGGGAGCTGGCGAGGGTCGCCCCCGGCGCGCGGGCGCTGATCCTCACCACCTTCGGGGAGCGCGAGAACGTCCTGCGCGCCGTGACCGAGGGCGGCGCCGGCTTCCTGCTCAAGGACACCGCGCCGAACGAGCTGATCCAGGCCGTCCGGGCGGCCGCCGGCGGGAACGCCTTCCTCTCCCCGGCCGCCACCCGACACATCGTCGACTCGCTGGCGGCCGGGCACAGCGGCTCGCTGGCCGCCCGCAGCGCCGCGGCCCGGCGCCGGCTGGAGGTGCTCACCGCGCGCGAGCTGGAGGTGCTGGCGCTGCTCGGCGAGGGCCTGTCCAACGCCGACGCGGGGGCCCGGATCCACATGAGCGAGGCGACGGTGAAGACCTACGTGAGCCGGATCCTGGCCAAGCTGGGCTGCGAGAACCGGGTCCAGGCCGCGCTGCTGGCGCGGGACGCGGAGCTCGACGGGCGGAGCTGAGCGCATTCGCGCGCTCACGGAACGTGGTCGGTGTGGTGGATGCCACTCGGCGGCTCCGTGGAGCCGGGAACTCCGGGTGTACTGGTGACGGTGCGTCAGTTCGCGGTCGCCATGAGTGGATGGTGTGCCGGATCTCGCGAATGGACAGATGTGAGCGAGGGCACGGGATCTGATCATTTGATCTCGAAAACCCGGTCAAACCCGGTCAAACCGGGCGCCGTTTCTTGATCGATACCGCCGGTAACAGTCAACTGACCTGCGACGTCGAAGAATTGCTTGCTGAGCCCGGGGGATGCCCCCTAGCTTCATTGGCGGCGCAACGAGCGCCACCCGGGTTCACCCCGACGCACTGCCCGCCGACTGACCCACGGCGCGAGGGCGGTGCCGCCGACCAGGCCGGCTCGAACCGGCCCCGGCGAGCGGAGGGTGACCGGGGCGGCACGGTACGTCCGACACGTGCCCGGCCGCCCGTCGAGTGAGGTGAGCGGACACCACCGGCCCATGTCCCGGGCCTGGTTCCGCCTGCCCGCCCGGGGCTTGTCGAGAGGATCTGTATGAATCCCCGTCACGAGACCGCCGCTGCCACCGAGACCACCACCACCAAGCGCAACCGCGTGCGGATGGCGGTCGTCGCGGGCGCCGCCGCCGCGGCCCTGCCGGTGGTCGGCCTCGTCACGGCCACGTCGGCCTCCGCCGCACCGGCCTCCGCCTGGGACTCCGTCGCCCAGTGCGAGAGCGGCGGCAACTGGAGCATCAACACCGGCAACGGGTTCCACGGCGGCCTGCAGTTCTCCCCCGGCACCTGGAAGGCGTACGGCGGCACCGCGTACGCCCCCCAGGCCAACCAGGCGACCAGGGCGCAGCAGATCGCGGTCGCCGAGAAGGTGCTCGCCTCGCAGGGCCCGGGCGCCTGGCCGGTCTGCTCGAAGAAGGCGGGCCTGAGCAAGGGTGGTGCCCCCGCCGCCGTCGACACCTCCTCGAACGCCGCGCCGGCCGCCACGCCCGCCGCCAAGCCGGCGACCAAGGCGGCGAAGCCCGTGGCCAAGCCGGCCCCGGCGGCCCCGATGGCTCCGATGGCCAAGCAGCAGGCGCCCCAGGCCGCCGACCCGGCACCGGGACGTCCGTCCGCCAAGCCGGTGCAGTCCGCGCCGGCCGCGCCGACGAACAGCGCCGGCGGCAGCTACACCGTCAAGAGCGGTGACACCCTGAGTGACATCGCGGCCAAGTTCAGCGTCGACACCGACCACCTCTACCAGCAGAACGTGCGCGTCATCGGTGGCAACCCGGACCTGATCTTCCCGGGCCAGACCCTGACCGTCTGACGGCCCGCAACCGTCTGACACCCGCAAGCCGTCTGACGGCCCGCAACCATCTGACGGAGGTTCCGAGCGGGCCTGCGACGGAGTGCCCGACCCAGCCTCCGACGGAGCCTCGCGACCCGGCCGAGCGGCTGCCCCCTGTGCGGGGGGCGGCCGCTCGGCGCGGTGCGTTCCCGGGGCGGCGCCCGCTGGTCCGGGACGGCGGGCGGCGGGTCGAATCGCACGGGGCGGCCGGCCGTCGGGTCGCACGACCGGTAGGCGGCGCGCACGCCGGGGTGCGGGGGCGCTTCGAAGCATGGTTGAAGGTTCAACGCGACGTCCGAATCCCGCCGGAGGTTTGCCGCGCCTCGGACCAGGATCGAGTCATGTCCGAGATCGGAACGAGGAGTTCTGGAGATATGACGATGAACGGAACCGCGGTGCTCGACGGCAAGGTGGCCCTGGTGACCGGCGGCAGCAGGGGGATCGGGGCGGCGGTCGCGCTGCGGCTGGCCGAGGACGGCGCCGATGTGGTGCTGACCTACCAGGGCGGCGCGGAGCGGGCCGAGGAGGTCGCCGCGAAGATCACCGCGATGGGGCGGACCGGCTGGGCCGTCCGCGCGGACAGCGCAGACCCGCAGGCGATACAGGCCGCGGTGGCGGCGGTCGCCGAACGGTTCGGGCGACTGGACGTCCTGGTGAACAACGCCGGTGTCGGCGCCCTCGGCCCGATCGGCGAGCTGGCTCCGGCCGACGTCGACCGGGTGCTGGAGGTGAACGTCCGGGCGCCCTTCCTGTTCGCCCAGGCGGCCTCCGCACACCTGGCCGAGGGCGGACGGGTCGTCACCATCGGCAGCTGCATCGCCAAGCGGGTCGCCTTCCCCGGCGCCACGCTGTACGCGACCAGCAAGGCCGCGCTGATCGGGCTCACCAAGGCGCTGGCCCGGGAGCTCGGCCCGCGCGGGATCACCGCCAACCTGGTGCACCCGGGCCCGATCGACACCGACATGAACCCCGCCGACGGACCGGCGGCGGAGTTCCAGGCCGGGCTCACCGCGCTCGGCCGCTTCGGGACCGCCGCGGAGGTCGCGGCCGCCGTCGCCTACCTGGTCGGCGAGGACGGCCGGTACGTGACGGGCGCGGAGCTGGCGGTGGACGGCGGCTTCGCGGCCTGACCCGCGCGGTGGACGGCGGCTTCGCGGCCTGACCCGCGCGGTGGACGGCCCTCGACCCGTCCACCCACGGGGGAGGTGTCGTGCCGGGCGGTCGTCGGCGCTCGCGCTTACGATCGCCCGGCACGACCCGTGCCCCGACCGAGAGGTGTGCCATGACCGCAGCGGAAGACCCGATCGGACTGCTCGCCCGGGCCCTCGCGCAGACCGCCGGGCTGATCGACGGCACCGGCGTCGAACTGGCCGGCCATCCGACCCCCTGCCGTTCCTGGGACGTCGGCGACCTGGTCAGCCATCTGCTCCACGACCTGCGGCAGTTCACCGTACGGGCGAAGGGCGGGCAGCCGGACTGGTCGCAGCCCTTCGAACGCGTCGAGGAGGACTGGCTGCACGCCTTCGAAGCCGGGGCCGAGGAGCTGGCCGACGCCTGGCGCGCGGCCGGCGACCTCGGCGGGACACTGGAGATGCCCGGGGGCGGCACCGTGCCGGCGCGCTTCCCGGTGGACCAGCAGATCGCCGAATTCGCCGTCCACGACTGGGACTTGGCCCGAGCCACCGGGCAGTCCACCGAGGGCCTGGACCACGAGGTCGCGCTCGCCGCGCTGGCCTGGGCCGAGGGCGCGCTCAAGCCCGAGTACCGCGGCGCCGAGGAGGACCACCACGCCTTCGGCCCGGCCGTCGCCGTGCCCGAGGACGCGCCGCCGTACGACCGGCTCGCCGCGTTCTTCGGCCGCGACCCGGCGGCGCCGGTCACCGGGTGACCGGGGCGGCGGGGACGGTCGAACGGAGTCGGCCCGGCCGTCGGCCGAGGCCGTCCCGCCGCAGTACGGCCGACGCGGTTCCCCACGGGGAGGCGGCCCTGCCTGCGGCGTTGCAGTGGTCGAAGGCGGTGGCAGTGGCAGTGGTGGCGGTGGCAGTGGCGAGGGAGCGGGCGGTGGTGCTGACGGTGGTGGCGCCACGGAACTCGTCCACGGAGACGTGGGAGGTGCTCGCGCGCGGGTAGGTGGCGCGGATGGAGTCGGCGGTGGTCAGCGCCGAGGCGGCGAAGGCGGCGAGGACGAGGACCCGGCGGCGCAGCGAGTCGGTCACGTCCCCGACGAGCTGGAACCGGTCGTCGTGGCTGTCGGTGACCGTGACCGGGCCGGGACAGGTGGTGGTCAGCATCATCGACACGACCAGGGCGTCCCCCGGGGCCGCCGCGGCCCGCACCGGGAGGGCCAACTCGGTGCTGGGGATGTCCTGTTGTTCGACGGCGGTGTGGGCCACCCAGGACAGTGCCGAAAGGTCGGCCGAGGATCCGCGGGCCTCCGGCTGTGGCTCGGGGCTGGGTGAATCACCGTGCGCGGAAGGGCAGTTGTCGGCGTCGAGCGAGGCGTCGGGCGCCCGGGTGGCGACCAGGCCGAGCGTGCCCGACACGCCGAGCACCAGGCCGAGGAGCAGGCTGAACGCGTGGGTCCAGAGCCGGGGAAGTCCCCGGCGGGGAGCGGCCGGGAACGTGGCGGGCCGCGGCAACGGAACCGGGCCGGCCGGAACCGGGCCGGCCGGAGCCGGAAGGGCGAGGGCCGGAGGAGCGGGGGCCGAGGGAGTGGGAGGGGGAGACGGGGCCGGAGCGGCGGGCGGCTTCCCGCCGTCGGCGGCGGTTCTCCAGCGGTGGTGCCACTCCTCCTCGTCTCCGCCGCAGGCCCGGACGAAGGCCCTGGTCGTGGGCCAGGACGGAAGGCGCGAGCCGGTGACCGCCTCGAAGAGCGTGGTGTGCGAGATGCAGCCGACGGCCCTCGCCATCGTGCGGAACGAGGGCTGGCCGGCGTCCAGGCGGAGCGTGCGCAGTTCGGCTGCGAAGTCCTCCTCGCACCGAGGCTGTGCGGTTCCTCCGGATTGCGCTTCCTGATCCGCCATGACGCCCCCTGTTGTCAGACAGTGTCAGAACCACCCGCGACGGCCTTTGTTGCGTACGGATCATAGTCGCGGGCGGCGGCGGGGGAAGCGTGTTCGGCGGCGGCGGTGAAGGTTGTCGGCCGGTGCTGGTCGCCGGGTGCCCCGCCCGCCGGGCCCGGGGCACGCGCGGGTCAGTGCGGCTGGTGGGCGGCCGCCTGCTTGATCGCCTCGCGGATGCGCGGGTAGGTGCCGCAGCGGCAGACGTTCTGGATCTGGTCGATGTCCGCGTCCGTCGGGTTGGGCGTGCGGCGCAGCAGCGCGACGGCCGCCATGATCTGCCCGGGCTGGCAGAAGCCGCACTGGGCGACGTCGCAGGAGAGCCAGGCCTCCTGGACGGGGTGCAGGGTCTCGCCGTCGGCGAGGCCCTCGATGGTGGTGACGGTGTGGCCCGCGCAGTCCTTGACGGACCGGGTGCAGGGCTGGAACTCCTGGCCGTCGAGGTGGCTGGTGCAGGCGCGGCAGACGCCCACCCCGCAGCCGTACTTGGGGCCGGTGACACCGAGTTTGTCGCGCAGCACCCAGAGCAGCGGCATGTCGTCCGGGGCCTCGACGGTGACGGGCTGCCCGTTGAGGACGAAGGTGTGGGTGGGCATGGGGAGTCGGGATCCTCGGCTCTTGAAGGTCGTCGGCTGGTTCAGAAGTTGATGGGGAAGGTGCGCGGGCTGGTGCCGGTCGCGCGGGCGTAGGCGTTGGCGACCGCGGCGCAGGCCGCCGGGACGCCCAACTCGCCGGCGCCGCCCGGCGGTCCGCTCGGCGGCATCAGGTGGATCTCGACCACCGGCGGGGTGTGCCGCTGCCGGGCGTAGTGGAAGTCGCCGTAACTTCCTTCCCGGAACGCGCCGTTGTCGAGGTGGTTGCCGGCCTGGAGGATCACCGAGATGCCGTCGACCAGCGCGCCGGTCAACTGGGCCTCCAGACCGGTGGGGTTGATGACCCGGCCGACGTCGGCGGCGACCACCGCCTTGGTGACCCGGGGGTTGACGCGGTCGGTGGCGTCCAGTTCGACCAGGTACGCGGCGATGCCGCCGTTGTCGTCGTGGTAGCCGATGCCCTGGGCCTGGCCGGGGGGCATCGGGCGGCCCCAGTTCCCCTTCGCGGCGACGGTGTCCAGGACGGCCTGTCCGGCGTGGCTGCGCAGCCGGGCGCGGCGGAAGGCGACCTCGTCCTGGCCCATCCGACGAGCCAGTTCGTCCATCACGATCTCGTCGGAGACCCGGACGGTGCCCGAGTAGACCGAGCGCCAGCTGCCGGTGTGCAGGTCCAGTGGGACCTCGGCGAGCAGCTGGGTGGGGATGCCGACGTTGTACGGGTTCTTCTCGGTGAGCAGGAAGAACAGCTCGGAGGTGGTGAGCCCGGCCAGCGGGAGGTTGTAGCCGGCGGCGGTGAGGGCGTCGCCGAGGCCGTGGCCGAAGTCGGTCTGCACACTGGCGGCGCGGTGCTCCCAGCTGAGCACGTGGTCGAGTCCGTAGACGGCCCGGATCCGGTGGTGGCTGGCCGGGCGCATCCGGCCGTGCCGCATGTCGTCGTTGCGGGTCCACATCAGCTTGACCGGGCGGCCGGCGGCCTTGGAGATCCGGGCGGCCTCCAGGGCGGCGTCGAAGAACAGCCGCCGGCCGAACGAGCCGCCGCCGCGCACCACGTGGACGGTGACGGCGTCCTGCGGCAGGCCGAGTTCGGCGGCGATGGTGTGCTGGGCGACGATCGGGCTCTGCGCGGCGAACCACAGCTCGGCCCGGTTCGGCCGGACGTCGGCGACGGCGGTGAGCACCTCCATCGGGGCGTGGTTGACGAAGGCGAAGTCGAACTCCGCGTCCAGGTGCTGGGCGAGCAGCGGCGGGGGGAGGAAGGGCAGGTGGGCGGCGCGCAGCCGCTCCCTGACGTCGTCGGTGGACAGCCCCGCGACCGGGCCCGGGTTCCAGGTGGTGCGCAGCGCGTCGCGGGCCTTGAGTGCCTGGTCGAAGGTCTCGGCGAGGACGGCGACGCCGCTCGGGATCTGCACCACGCCCAGCACCCCCGGCATGGCGCGGGCGGCGGAGGCGTCCAGGGACCTGAGGGTGCCGTTGACGGTGGTGGGGCGGGCGACCACCGTCGGTACGGCGCCCGGGATCTGCAGGTCCCCGGTGTACTTGGCGCGGCCGGTGACGATGTCGCGGGCGTCGATCCGGCCGGTCGGCCTGCCGACCAGCCGCAGCTGGTCGGCGGCCTTGGGGAGGGCGGGGACGGCGGGCGTGGCGATCGCGGCGGCGTCGGCGGCGAGTCCGCCGTAGCCGAGCCGGCGGCCGTCGGGGGCGAGGACGGCGGAGTCGGCGGTGCGCAGCGTGGTCGCGGGAACGTTCCAGCGCCTGGCGGCGGCGGTCACCAGCCGGGCGCGGGCGGCGGCGGCCGCGCCGCGCACCGGGTCGTACAGCGAGCGGATGGAGTTGGAGCCGCCGGTCAGCTGGTTGAAGAGCAGTTCGGGGCGGCCGTCGGAGAGCGGCACGTCCACGTCGGTGAGCCGGGCGTCGAGCTCCTCGGCGACCAGCATCGCGATCGCGGTGGTCAGGCCCTGGCCGACCTCCAGCCGGGGCAGGTACAGCGCGGCGCGTCCGGCGGGGGTGACTTCGAGGACCAGCAGGTGCGAGGTCGGCAGTCCGGCGAGGATCATCGCGTCGCCGAGGTCGACGATGTCCGGGATGCCGGGCAGGCCGAGCAACTGCGGGGGCGCGGCGGCGTCCCGGGCGGCCTCGGCGGCGTGGACGGCCTGTCCGCTGCCCGGGGTGGCGGCCTGCGCGGTGGCGGGGGCGGCGGCGTCGAGGCCGAGGCGGGCGGCGACGGTGAGGGTGGGCGCGGCCAGCAGGTAGGTGAGGAAGCGGCGGCGACCGGCGGGCTCGGCCTCGGCGGGTGCGGCTCCGGCAGTCCGTGCTCCGGCAGTCCGTGCTCCGGTGGCCTCGGTGGCCCGGCCCCGGCGGCGGAGGGTGCGGGGGTGTCCGGCGTCGCCCGGGTGGCCGGTGGAGTCCGAGGGGGCGATGGAGGTGCTGATGGGAGGGGCCCTTCGAGCCGGAGACGGCACCGGATCGGGCGGGCACGGGGCCCCGGCCCCGGTGCCGGATCGCGAACGCCGTTGAGCATAAAAGGGCGCTACTGACGGGTCAACACGGTCAAAGTTGGCCCCTGGACTGGCTGATGGGGCTTTTGCAGCGTTCGGCGGGAGCGGATTCGGAGCGGGTACGGACGGCGCTTCGGCGGCGGGGGCGAGGCCCGCCTGAGACGCTCCCAAATCGCCCGGAGAGCCCAACGAGCCGCTGTCGTACGAGGGTTCAGCGCTCGGTCGGCGGTGCGGAGACGGACGGAAGTGGCCCAGGGAATCCCTTGATCACTGGACCTGTCGGATGGGCCAGTTTCTGCCTAGGGTGGGTGGCGAACCGTCGCTGACGGTTGTGAACTCCCGGCTCGCGCGCCGCTCGCCGTCCCGGTGCTGTCGCCCGTCCGTGGGCGGCCACCCACGGACGGGCGAACGGTGACGGTCCGTGACCAGTGAAGGAGAGACGTGCCGACCGACAGAGCCGCCCGGTGGGGCAGCCTCCTTCCGCCCGCCGGCCCCCAGCGGACCCTGGCCGCAGCCCAGTTGGCGAGCGCGGTGGGCGACGGCGCGTACTACACCTGCTCCGCGCTCTACTTCACCCGCGTCGTCGGCATGTCACCGACCGCCCTCGGACTCGGCCTCGCGGTCGGCTGGGCGCTAGGCTCCGTCGCGGGCGTCCCACTCGGCCACCTCGCCGACCGGCGCGGCCCGCGCCGCACGGCGGTGGCGCTCGGACTCGCGGCCGCGGCCGTGGTCGCCGCCTTCCTGGTGATCCGCTCCTACCCGCTGTTCCTCCTCGCGGTCTGCCTCTACGCCACCACGCAGTCCGGGCTGACCGCGGCCCGGCAGGCGCTGGTCGCCGGCCTGGTGCCACCCGGCGAACGGACCGGCCTGCTCGCCCACCTGCAGTCAACCCTCAACGGGGGACTGGCCGTCGGCGCGGCCGTCGGCGGCATCGCGCTGAGCGTCGGCACCCGCGCCGCGTACCTGAGCGCCTTCGTCCTCACCACGGTCGGCCTCCTGATCGGCGCCCTGCTCCTGCGGCGACTGCCCGAAGTCCCGCCCGCCGCCGAGGAGTCCGGCACCGGACCGCGGCTGGCCGTGCTGCGCGACCGGCGGTACGCCGCCGTCACCTTGCTCAACGCCATCCTGCTGCTGCGGATGCCGCTGCTCAGCCTGATCATCCCGCTCTGGATCGCCCAGCGCGCCGCCGCGATCGGCTGGCTCGGCTCGGCGCTGTTCGTGCTCAACACCCTGGCGGTGCTGGTCTTCCAGGTCCGGGCGGCGCGCGACGTCACCGGGCTGGACACGGCCGCGCGGGCGGTCCGTTCCGCCGGGGTGCTGCTGCTCGGCTGCTGCGTCGTCTTCGGACTGTCCGCGCTGGACGTGCCGGTGTGGGCGGTCGGCGCCCTGCTGGTCGCCGCGTCCGTACTGCAGGTGGCGGGCGAGATGCGGCAGTCGGCGGGCTCCTGGCAGATCGGCTTCGACCTCGCCCCGCCCGACCGGATCGGCCAGTACCAGGGCTTCTTCGGCACCGGCGTCGCCGTCGCCCGCACCCTCGGGCCGCTGCTGCTCACCACCCTCCTGCTGGACGGAGGCCTGGCGGGCTGGCTGGTCCTGGGCGGGGTGTTCCTCGTCGCGGGGTACGCGATGGGGCCGGTCGCCCGCTGGGCGGAGCGCGACCGAGGCCAGATGGCGTCATCCGCGTCACCGGCGTCGCGGGTCGTGGCGGGCACCACGGCGGACGGGTCGTAGCAGCGCGACGGACAGGGCATAACGGAGCGTAGCGGCGCGGGGCCGCCCGGAAACCGGTGGCCCCCGCCCGCCACCCACTGGCATGCTGGCCGCGTGGACAGACCCCAGATCTGGCTCGACTTCGCCCCCGAGCTGCACCTCTTCGTCTCCGCGCCCCGGCGGGCCGGCCGGACCGAGCTGCGCACCGACGGCACCTCCACCCTCGGCCACGTCGTCGAGTCCCTGGGCGTCCCGCTCACCGAGGTCGGCGCCCTGCTGGTGGACGGCCGGACCGTCCCCGACGCGCACGTCCCGGCCGACGGCGAGCACATCACCGTCCGGGCCGTGACCAGGCCGCAGCCCTCGCCCACCCCGCCCCGCTTCCTGCTCGACGTCCACCTCGGCACCCTTACCCGTCGGCTGCGCCTGCTCGGCGTGGACGCCGCGTACGAGAACCCCGACATCGGCGACGCCGCGCTGGCCGCCCGCTCCGCCGCCGAACAGCGCGTCCTGCTCTCCCGCGACCGCGGCCTGCTGCGCCGCCGCGAACTGTGGGCCGGCGCCTACGTCTACAGCCACCGCCCCGCCGAGCAACTGCGCGACGTGCTCTCCCGCTTCGCGCCGCCGCTCGCCCCCTGGAGCCGCTGCACCACCTGCAACGGCACACTGCGCACCGCCACCAAGACCTCGGTGCGCGAGCAGCTGCGGGACGGCACCGAACGCTCCTACGACGCCTTCGCCCAGTGCACCGAATGCGGCCAGGCCTACTGGCGCGGCGCCCACCACGCCCGACTGGAGGCGATCGTCGCCGAGGCGGTGCGCGACTACGGGAACGACCAGGGCCATCTCGGGGTCGTCTCCGGGTAGTTCACCCTGGCGGGCGGCCGCGCGGCCGTGGTCCCATCGGCGACGGGGGCGAGACCACGCTACTCGTTCGCACGAGAGAGGCCAGGTCGTCGGATGAGCGATCAGACAGCACGGCAACACTTCCGCACCGCGGACGGCGAGGGCCGGCCGGACAGAAGGCCCCGGGAACGGGGAGGCGACCGCCCGATGAGGCGCGCCACGCTGCGCCGCCCGCTCGCGACGCTGGTCGCGGCTGCGACCGCTGCCGTGCTCGGGGTCGGGGTCGGGGTCGTCCCGGCAGCCGCCGCGCCCCTTGCCGGGCCCGCCGTTGAGCCCGCGGCAGGGCCCGTCACCGGGCCCGTCCTGCCGCATCTGCAGTCGCGCTACGTGACCATGCCCGACGGAGTCCGCCTCGCCGTCGACATCTACCTGCCCGAGGGCACCCGGGCCGGCGCCGACCTCCCCACCGTCCTGGTCACCCAGCGCTACTGGCGGGCCAAGGTCCAGGCCGGCCGGCCCGGCGGCGCCGGCGGTGAGGCCGAGCAGTGGACCGACCACGGCTACGCCTACGTCATCGCCGACCTGCGCGGCACCGGCGCCTCCTTCGGCACCCTCACCTCCGAACTCGGCGCCGACGCCATCGCCGACAGCGGCACCCTCAGCGACTGGATCGCCGCCCAGCCCTGGTCCAACGGCCGGGTCGGCACCACCGGCATCTCCTACAGCGGCGACACCGCGATGCTCGCCACCGCCCTCGGCAACCACCACATCACCGCCGCCGCGCCGATCTCCTACGACTTCGACCCGTACGAGGACCTGGTGCGCCCCGGCGGCGCGCTCATCGAACCCCGGCTCGCCCCGTACGCCCTCCTGCTGCGCATCCTCGACCAAGCCGGCGGCACCACCTGCGAGACCGACGAACAGACCCGGCAACTCTGCGCGCGCACCGGCCTCACCGGCCTCCAACCCCGCCCCGTCGACGGCCCCGACGGACCGGCCCTGCTCGCCGCCGCCCGCGCCGAGCACGCCGGCAACGCCAACCTGGTCGACATGGCGACGTCCGGCGTCCACCGCGACTACCAGGACGGCCCGAAGAGCTGGACGGTCGGCAGCGTCGGCGACAAGACCGACGCCGTCCGGACGGGCAAAATCCCCATCCTCACCAGGGCCGGCTGGCTCGACGCGGGCACCGCCAACGGCGTGCTCTCCCAGTTCGCCGGCCTCTCCAACACCCAGGACGACTGGATCGGCCCCTGGAACCACGGCGCCGGCTGGCTCGCCGACCCGTTCCAGCCCGCCCGTCCGCTCACCAGGCAGGAGCACGACCAACTCGACCAGCGCACCTACGACTTCTTCGAACGCTACGTGCGGGCCGACGCCCGCCCCGACGGCCGACGACAGGTGCACTACTACACCTTCAACGAGGACGTCTGGCGCACCACCACCCGCTGGCCGGTGCCCGGCACCCGCACCCAGTCGTTCTACCTCGCGGCCGGCAACACGCTCGGCCGCCGCCCGGAGGACCGCCGCACCGGCACCGACCCGCTGCGCCTCGACCCGACCGCCGGCACCGGCCCGCTGGACCGCTGGAACACCAACCTCAGCGGCGCCGAGGTCAGTTACCCCGACCGCGCCGCCGTCGACGCCAAGCTGCTCAGCTACACCACGGCGCCGCTGACCGCCGACACCCGGGTCACCGGGAACGGGAAGGTCACCCTCGACGTGACCGGCCTGGCCGGCTCGGCCCGGGGCGCCCTGCACGTGTACCTGGAGGACGTCGGACCGGACGGCCGGGTGACCTACCTGACGGAAGGCCAACTGGCGCTGACCGAAAGGGCAGTGGCCGACCGGGACGACAACCCCGACTGGCGCCGGCTGCGCACCCCGCGCACCTATGCGGCGGCGGACGCCGAGGACTTCCCGCAGGGGCACGCCCAGCGCGTCACCATCGACCTGCAGCCGGTCTCCGTACTCTTCCGGGCCGGCGAGCGGATCCGGCTCACCGTGGCCGCCGCCAACCCCGACTCCTTCCAACTGCTCCCGGCCGACGGACAGGCCTCCTACCGGATCGGCTGGGGCGGCGACCGGGCATCGGTGCTGGACCTGCCGGTCGTGCGCTGACACGTGACCCGGGGTCGGGGCGGTCGGCTCAGGGCCGGTGGGGCGGGTGCAGTGCGAGGTGCCAGGTGTGGGTGGTGTACGAGCCCATGCGGGTCGGGTGGCGTTCGACCAGGGTGGCGTCGAGGCGGTCGGCGGTGCGGCGCAGCGAGCCGGTGAAGCGGTGCTGCCGGTCGGGGGCCAGCGGGTGCAGCTCGGCGAGGACGGTGTCGTCCAGGTCGCGGCCGACGGCGCGCAGCGTCCCCGCGTCGAGCACCAGGAGGGTGCCGTCGGGCAGCACCAGCGGCTCGGGGGCCTGCGGGTCGGCGAGCAGCGGGCCGCGCTCGATCAGTCCGCCGGGCAGCAGCCGCACCACCCGGCTCCCGGTCGGGCGGCGGCGGTCCGTCTCGACGACGCGCAGGCCGCTGCCGACGACGTAGTGGCCGTAGCTGCGCCAGGAGTCGACCAGGGCGCCGTCGCGGTCGTACGCCCGGGTGTCGAAGGCGTCGTAGCCCTCCAGGCCGAGGACGAAGCGGCCGCCGCCGAGGGCCGCCGCGCGCTCGCCGCGCAGTTCGGCGACGGGGGTGCCGTCGGCGAGGTCCAGCAGGAGGGCGGGGCCGAGGTGGCCCCAGGCGGTGTAGTCGAACGAGTCGGTGGTGACCAGCACCCGGCCGGAGGAGATGTGGGCCGCGTTCGGTCGCCCCGGGCAGGGCTGCCGCCAGCGGACCCGGCCGGTGGCGTCGACGCAGCTGAGTTCGCCGTCGCGGCCGTGCACCGCCAGTCCGTCCCGCCGGGCCAGCGGCCCTTCCGGGCGTCCCTGCGGCCGCCCGCCCTTCCTGCGATGGTGATCCGTGACCGTGACCCGCCAGCTCCCCATGGCCGGGATGGTAGTGGGTTCCGCCGAACGGCGGAGGCGGTTTCGGAGGGTGCCCGAACGGCCGACAATTCCTCCGGGAGCCCGGGGACTTTCCCCAGGAGCCGAGGAGGAGGCCGCGGTGGAGTTCGAGGTGATGATCGAGATCCCGCAGGGGTCGCGGAACAAGTACGTGATGGACTTCGTGGCGGGCCGGATCCGCCTCGACCGCACCCTGTTCACGGCCACCCGCTACCCCGCGGACTACGGCTATGTCGAGGGCACCCTCGGCGGCGACGGTGAGCCGCTGGACGCCCTGGTGCTCGGCCGGGAGCCGGCCGTCCCGGGCTGTGTGCTGACCTGCCGGGCGGTGGGCATGTGGGTGATGCGCGACGAGCGCGGGCCCGACCAGAAGGTGCTCTGCGTCCCGGCCCGGGACCCGCGCTACGCGGCCTTGCAGGACATCGGTGACCTGCCGGAGTTCGACCTGCTGGAGATCACCCACTTCTTCCGGGTGTACAAGGACCTGGAGCGCGGCAAGTCCGTCGAGGGTTCGCACTGGGCGGACCGCGAGGCCGCCCACGCGGAGATCGCCGCGTCGCGGGCCCGGGCCGTGGGGACGTGCTTCGCCGACCCGGTGTGAGGGACGTGCGGGAGCGTGGTGGGGGCGCACCGTCGGGCGTCGACCCGCCCCCTGCCGCCGCGGCTGGGACTCGGAGGCGGCCGCTCAGAGGCGGGCGCTGCTGAGGATGGCGCGGACCTGGTCGGCGATCGCGGCCTCGTTCTGTTCGAACTCCGGTGCGGTGAGGCGGTTCCGGTCGGTGGGGAGGCCGGTCAGGACCGGGGTGTGGAGGTGGCCGCCGGGGAGGTCGGGGGCGAGGTCGAGACGGAGGCGGTTGGAGCGGTAGGCGACTTCGTTGGAGAGGTAGCCGCCGCCGCCTCCGGCGACCGCGCGGGAGTCGGGGGTGGGGCCGTCGGCACGGACGACGGGGTCGGTGGCGCCTGCGGGGATCTCGGTGACGGGGGTGTTGAGCAGGACGGGGTAGGGCTGCTGGACGGCCGTCATGGCGTCGGTGGGCAGGGTGGTGTGGATGAACTGGGGTCCGTCGGCCAGGCCGGGGGCGTCGACCGGGTGCCGCGTGGTGCCGCCGGAGAGCGCGCCGAGGTTGTCGGTGGCGGGGTCGGCGGAGCGGGCGCGTCCGGCCCAGGCCTCCAGGGTGAACATGCCGGGGTAGCCCTGGCTGATGCTGGTGATCAGGTCGGCGGACTGCGGGCCGGGCACCAGGTGCGGGCCGAAGGCGCGTTCCACGATCCCTTCGTCGAAGTCGCCGTAGCGCACCGGCAGGACGACGGCCCGCACCTCGGCGGTGCTGCCGTCGGCGAGGGTGATCCGCCGCCCGTTCAGTTGCAGGACGGCCGAGCCGGAGGGGTTGGCGCGACGCGGCTCGGTGTCCAGACCGTACGGGTCGAAGCCGCTGACGAAGATGCGGCGGAGGTCGGGCGCGGTGCTGAAGCCGTCGTCCAGGCCGCGTGAGGCGTCCTCGAAGCGGGCCCGGAGCCCGGCCTGGTCGACGGTGAACCCGGGCTGCCAGCGCGACAGTTGGACGGTCATGGCGAGCCGGGTCCAGTACAGCGGGCGGTCGTCGCGGGCGGGCAGTTCACCGCTCGGCCGCCGGCCCTGGGCGCGGTCGACGCCGGCCTGCCAGAGCGCCCGGCCCCAGGCATCGACCACCCGCTCGGCGCGGTGGGCGTTGCGGGCGGCGCACAGGGCGGCGGGGAAGCCCCGGAGCAGGTCGTTCAGGCCGGACCGCTCGGTGAAGGCGGCGGTGCGGGCGTCCTGGAGGCGGGCCTGCTCGGCGTCCGGCGACGCCGTCGCGGCGGTGCGGCAGCCGCCGGGGTCGGCGTGGGCGGCGGCCGGGGCCAGTAGGGCGGCGAGCGTTCCGGTGAGGGCGGCGGCCAGTCCGGCGGTACGGCGAAGGAATGTCATGTCACCTGACAATAGGTCCGGACCTGATGCCCCGCCAGAGTGCCGCCGAGCGGCCCGTAGGCTGGGCCGGTGACAGCGCCCGACCTCACCCTCACCTCCCTGATCGCCGACCCGTACGGCGGCTACGACCGGCTGCGCGCCGACGCCCCCGTCCACCGGGTCGTCGGCCCGGACGGCCTGCCCTTCTGGCTGGTGACCCGCTACCCGGACGTGCGCCGGGCCCTCGCCGACCCCCGGCTCGCCCTCGACAGGGCGCACGCCGCCCCCGGCAACTACCGCGGCTTCGCGCTGCCGCCCGCGCTGGACGCCAACCTGCTCAACATGGACCCGCCGGACCACACCCGGATCCGCCGCCTGGTCTCCCAGGCCTTCACCCCGCGCCGGATCGCCGCCCTGCGCGCCCCGATCGAGAAGGTCGCCGAGCAGCTCCTGGACGCCATGGCCCCGGCGGGCCGCGCCGACCTGCTCGCCGCGTACGCCGCACCGCTGCCGATCACCGTCATCTGCGACCTGCTCGGCGTCCCCGAGGACGACCGGCACGACTTCCGCGCCTGGACCGACACCCTCATCACCCCCGACCCCGAGCACCCCGAGGCCGCCCGCGCCGCCGTCAAGGCGATGCTCGGCTTCTTCACCGGACTGATCGAGCACAAGCGCACCGAACCCGGCGACGACCTGCTCTCCGACCTGATCGCCGTCCGCGACGAGCAGGAGGACGAGCGCGGTGACCGGCGCGGCGAGGGCGACGGCGCCGACCGGCTCTGCGACGGCGCCGACCGGATCGGGGAGGCCGGTGACCGGCTCAGCGAGGACGAACTGACCTCGCTCGCCTTCCTCATCCTCTTCGCCGGCTACGAGAACACCGTCCACCTCATCGCCAACGCCGTCCTCGCCCTGCTCACCCACCCCGAGCAGCTCGCCGCCCTGCGCGCCGAACCGGAACTGATCGACGCCGCCGTCGAGGAACTCGCCCGCTTCGACGGCCCCGCCCCGCTCGCCATCCGCCGCTTCCCGCGCGAGGACGTCACCATCGGCGGCGTCACCGTCCCGGCGGGGGAGACCGTGCTGCTCGCCCTCGGCTCCGCCAACCGCGACCCCGAGCAGTTCACCGACCCCGACCGGCTCGACCTGCACCGCCGCGAGAACGGCCACCTCGCCCTCGGCCACGGCATCCACTACTGCCTCGGCGCGCCGCTGGCCCGGATGGAGACCGCCATCGCGCTGACCGCCCTGCTGCGCCGCTTCCCCGACCTCGCCCTGGACGCGCCGGTCGAGCAGCTGCGCCACCGACCCACCCTGCGGGCCCGTGGCCTGCGGGAACTGCCCGTGCGGTACTGAGCCCGGCCGCTTCGGCACTGACGCGATCCTGACGACGCGGCCGGGAACCAGCGCGAGATCTACAGCGTTGTCGTGGTCGAACAGCGGTACTCGTACGGTCGTGGAGGAAGTCCCATGAGTGTGGCCCTGACGAAGGGCGGCAACGTCTCCCTGGGCACGCAGGCCCCCGGGCTGCTGGTAGTCCGGGTCGGCCTCGGCTGGACGGCGGGGGCCGGGTACGACCTGGACGCCAGCGCACTGCTGTGCGGGGCGGACGGGAAGGTCGGCGCGGACCGGAACTTCGTCTTCTTCAACAACCTGCGCAGCCCGGACGGCTCGGTCCGCCACCACGGCGGCTCGGGCGGCTCGGGCGGCTCGGGCGGCTCGGGCAGCTCCGGCAGCTCCGGCAGCGGAGCCGACCGCGAACAGATCGAGGTCCGGCTCGCGGAGGTCTCCCCCTTCGTGGAGAAGATCGTCTTCGCGGTGGCGATCTACGACGCGGCGCAGCGACGCCAGAGCTTCGGGCAGGTCCGCGGCGCGTACATCCGGATCACCGACCCGGACGGCGGCGCCGAGGTGGCCCGCTACGACGTGGCGCCCGAGGCGGGCAGCGAGACGGCGATGGTGTTCGGCGAGCTGTACCGGCACGGCGCCGACTGGAAGTTCCGGGCGGTCGGGCAGGGGTACGCCGCCGGGCTCGCGGGCATCGCCACGGACTTCGGCGTGGACGTCCTGCAGCCCGCGGCGGCTCCGACCCCGGCTGCCGCTGCCCCGGCTCCGGTGAAGCCCGCCGTGCCGTCCGCGCCGCCCGCGCCGGTGGTTCCCGCCGCCGTGCCCCCCGTACCGCAGACCCAGCCAGTAGCAGGGAGTTCCCCCGTGACGTGCTTCTTCGACCCCTCGCACGGCGCCGGCACGACGGCGGTGCTGTGGTCGCCGCAGTGGGGCGTGCCCCGCCAGATCGAGACCTGCGTCGCCTGCGCCCAGCGGGTGCAGACCACTGTCCCGCCGTTCTACACCCCGCAGCAGGGCTACCCGCAGCCCGTCCAGCAGCAGGGGTACCCGCAGGTGCCCGGCCAGCAGGCGCAGGGCGGCGGCCGGCGCTTCGGCACCGGTGCGCTGATCGGCGCCGGCGCGGCGGGTCTGGTCGGCGGCGCGCTGCTCAACGAGGCGTTCGACGACGACGGGCCCGAGGTCGTCGTCAACAACTACTACGAGGACGACGGCCTCTTCTGAGCCGTCAGGCCACAGCTGCGGAAGGGCCGTCGGGGGTTACCCCGGCGGCCCGTGCTGTCCAGGACGGTGTGACGACGCCATTCAAGCACGTCCAGATCTACGACCCGAACGGCCGGGAGCACGGCTGCGGCGTGGGCGGCCGACTCGCTGCCCGGGCTGATCGGCGCGCTGGCCCTGCTGACCCGCTTCGATGACCGGATCCGCAACGGCGACGCGAAGGCCGCGCTGGACGAGTTCGTCGCGCTGCTGGATGAGTTGGGGCAGGGGCCGGACGATTCCGATCTCTGGGGCGACCCGGTGGAGAACCTGCGGGAGGAGTACGAGGACCAGGACGAGGACTGACCTCTCCTCCGTCGACGGCGGCCGCACAACGCACCTGCGCTGTGCGGCCGTTCGCATGTCCGGACGGTTCGTGGGGCCGGGCCTTCGGCGGGGCCGGCCGCGCCGCAATGACGTCGAGCGCACGATCAATCGCCCGAAGCACTTCCGCGCCGTCGACGCGCTACGACAAGCGCGCCTACATCGTCCGCGGGACTGTCGGCGTTGTTTCGATCCGGCTCTGGCTCCGTGGACAGATCAATTATCCCAAGGGCCGGACGGGTCTGTCACCGTCCTCTGGAAGGAAATTTTGGGGTGATTTGCACACCTAGGGTTGCGGATGACCGGCGAGAACCTCGATCTGACTTGGAGTTGGGATGGCATCCGACGTTGCCGTAGTGGCCAGGGAGCTCACCGACATGGCGGCGGCAGATCACCGGGCCGCGCGCCACGCGAACAGTGCTGCCCCGGCGGAGCAGTTGGCGTGGCGCCGCTTGACCGCGCAGCACGCGGACCGTCTCAGCGAGATCATGGACGCGCACGGATGGCCGACCGCGGAACTGGTCGGTGAGGACGCGGCCCGGGCCGCGTGGCTGATCGCGCAACACGCCGACCGACAGCTCGACGTCCAGCGGCGCGCGCTGCGGCTGATGGAGCAGGCGGTGGCCAACGGCGCCGCCAGCTCGCGAGATCTTGCCTTCCTGCGGGATCGCACCCTTGTGAACGAAGGTCGGAAGCAGATCTACGGCACACAGATCGCCGGGGTAGAGGACGCCTCGCCTGTCCCGTGGCCCTGTGAGGATCCCGAGCGCATGGACGAGCGCCGCGCGGAAGTTGGCATCCCGCCGTTCGACGAGTACGTCGCTCAGTTCTCGCAGGCCTGACTCATCCGGGTGCCGGCGGATCACGCTCACGCCTGATCCGCCGGACGGACCCTAGCGGCGGTGCCAGGCGGCGAGCAGGTCGGCCTCCTGTTCGGGTGTCAGGGTCTCCGGCAGCGGCTCGAAGGGCGGGATGTCCCGGGCCGTGTCGGCCACCGGGCGGGGTGTGAGGCCGGTGGCGAGGGCCGCGGCCGGGTCGGCGGTGTTGGTGGCCCGGAGCTGCGGGTTGCGGGGCCAGAGCGGGAGTGCGCGGTCGGGGATGCCGGCTGCGCGCAGGAAGTCCTCGGCCACCCAGGTGAGGGTGGTGCCGGCCGGGGCGACCGCCGAGGCGACGGCGTCGAGCAGGTCGCCGAAGGTGAACGGCGGTGGAGCGGCGGCGTGGTAGGTGCCGGAGGCGTTCCGTTCCAGCAGTGCGAGCATCCAGGCGGCGAGGTCCCGGGCGTCGACGACCTGGATCGGCGCGTCGGGCCGGCCCGGTGCCAGGACCTCGCCGCCCCGGGTGAGGCGCTGCACCCAGTAGTCGAAGCGGTGGGTGTAGTCGTGGGGGCCGATCACGTACGTGGGGCGCACCAGCAGCGTCTCCGGGCCGAACGCCTGCCGGGCCGCGCGTTCGCACTGGACCTTGAGGACGCCGTAGGTCTCGCCGGTGATCGTGTCGGGCTCCGGGCCGTCGGCGGGGCGCAGCGGGGAGTCCTCGGTGTAGGCGGGGGCGGCCGGGGTGTCGTACACCGCCATGGACGAGACGAGGAGGTAGCGTCCGGCGGCGCCGGGGTCGAGGGCGGCGGCCAAGTCCCGGATCTGGCGCGGGTAGTAGGCGCTGACGTCGACGGTGGCGTCCCAGCTGCGGCCGCGCAGCACGGACAGGTCGGCGTCGCGGTCGGCGATCAGGTGGGTGGCGTGGGGGAGCAGGTGGGCGCCGGACCTGCCCCGGTGCAGCACCGTGACGTCGTGCCCGGCGGCGAGGGCGGCCTCGGCGAGGTGGCGGCCGACGAACCTGGTGCCGCCCATGATCAGTATGCGCATCGGTCCATCGTGCCAGAGCGGGTTTCGGCCGCACCGGGGCGGCCGTGATGGTGCGGAAGTTGCCCGTGGGGTGCGCGAGTTGGGGCATGGTGTGTGCAGGCGCGGCAGGTCCTGTGTTCGATTGTCGACAGGTGCATGCGGCGCCCGGGAGTGGCGCCGGGGCTCCGGGAGCGCCTTCTCCGCAGGTCAGCGCTCCGGTATCGAAAGGGAAGCGGGTTGGTGCGACGGCCGTCGAAACGCCTGATACCTCGTCAAAGTTCCTTGTTTTCCTGCGAACTTCCGTGAGGCCGCTTTAAGCTCCCGTTAACAATGGCGGCTTTCCGCCACTCACGAGCTCCCTCGCGAGGTCGGGCGGCAGGCCCCCACTGGTGATGCCCAACGTGATGATGCTCAACTTGACGATGAGAGCAGGGATGACGACGACAAGTGAACGACCAGCCGGTGCCGCGCGCGGCCCGGACCGGTGGCGACCGGGTGGGATCGGCCGTCGAACCGCAGGCGGCGCGGTGGCACTCGCCGTCGCGATCGGCGCCTGCTCGCTGGCGGTGGCCCCGTCGGCGTTTCCGCAGACCGGCGACGGCACGGTCACGGTCCGGGTGATCCGGGCCGTCGACACCAGCGGGGTGTGGACGCCCGTGCTGGAGCCGGGCATGGCGGGCGTGAAGGTGACGCTCACCGACGACTCCGGTGCCGGCATCGAGGGCACCACGGCAGCCGACGGCACGGTGACGCTCGCACCGGCCGCGAGCAAGGCGACCGGTGGCAAGTACCGCGTGCAGGTGGTGAATCCGAAGCCGGGCGTGCTCTTCCCGGCCTTCGCCTCACGCCAGGGACTGACGGGCGCGCCCAACCAGCTCAGCTCCAACGAGGAGTTCGTCGACCTCACCGGCGGCAAGAAGGCGGAACTCACCACCGGGCTGTGGAACCCGGGCGACTACTGCCAGAAGAACGCGCCGCTGGTGTCGACCTGTCAGCCGGCCACCCGGGAGGGCGGGGCCCAGCACACGCTGGTGTCCTACCCGTACAGCTCCCGGGGCGTGGCCGGCACCGACGTGACCGTGACCGACCTGGCCACGGCCGAACAGACCGGCAACCTCTACGGCATCGCCTGGAACCGGGCCGACCGGCGGGTGTTCTCCTCGGCCCAGGCCAAGCGGAGCACGAGTTACGGCCCGGGTGGCCCCGGCGCGATCTACGTGACCGACCCGGCGCAGAAGAAGACCACGCTGTTCGCCACCGTCCCGGACGCGGGCACCACTCCGCACGGCCCGGGCAACGACGACGCCTTCCTGGCCGCGGTGGGCAAGGAGAGCCTCGGCGCCATCAAGGTCACCGACGACGGCAAGGACCTGTTCGTCGTCAACCTCAACGACCGCAAGCTCTACCGCTACGACGCCACCGCGCCGACGGCGGCCGAGCCGAAGGCCGCCTACCCGATCCCCGACCCGGGCTGCCCGGCGGCCGGGGACTGGCGTCCGTACGGCCTCGGCCTCCAGGACGGCACCGGCTTCCTCGGCGGCGTCTGCTCGGGCGAGTCCACCGGCAAGGCCTCGGACCTGCGCGCCGTGGTGCTGCCGTTCGACCCGGCCACCGGCGCGTTCAAGAAGGCCGTGCTGGACCAGCCGCTCGACTACCCGCGCGGCGCCACGGTCGGCGGGACGTGCCCCGGCACCGCCTGGTTCCCGTGGCAGGACACCTACCCGGCCACCCAGAACGGCCAGGCCTGCACCAGCTACATGGCCAACCCCGAGCCGGAGTTGGCCGAGATCGCGTTCGAGACCGACGGCTCGATGCTGATCGCCTTCCGGGACCGCTTCGGCGACCAGTCGGCGGCCGGACCGACGGCCGGCACGATGGCCACCGTCCTGTCCGGCGGTGACCTCAACAAGGCCTGCCCGGTGAACGGCATGTACGTGCTGGACACCAACAAGGGCTGCGGAATCACGACCCGGGGCACCCGGGTCTTCGACAACAACCGCCTCGGCCACAACAACGCCGCGAATGCCGGGATGGCGTTCTCGAAGGTCGAGAACTCCATCGCGACCTCGGGCTACGACAGCAACGGCATGGCCTTCGGCTACGGCACCGCCTTCGTCCAGCGCGACGGCAAGGCCGACGGCGGCGTGCGGCTCAACCCCGTCGGGCCGGTCCCGCCGTTCGGCAAGGGCGCCGCGATGGGCGACCTCGAAGTCCTCTGCGACCAGGCGCCGCTGCAGATCGGCAACCGGGTCTGGTACGACCCCGAGCGCAGCGGCCTCCAACTGCCGGGCCAGCGCCCGGTGCCTGGGGCCACCGTCCACCTGTACGACGAGTCGGGGAAGCTCGTCGGCACCACCAAGACGACCACCCGCGGCGAGTACTACTTCGACGACAGCAACGTCGACGGCGGCCTCAAGCCGAGGACCAAGTACACGATCAAGCTGGACAACCCGGCGGACTACGCCAAGGACGGCCCCCTCTTCCAGTGGGTGCCGACCGAACACGACGTCGGCGACAACCGCTTCGTCGACTCCGACGGTGTCGTCCCGTCCGGCGGGAAGTATCCGGAACGGGCACTGACCACCGGCGGACCGGGCGAGAACGACCACAGCTTCGACTTCGGCTTCCGCCGGCAGGAGGGCGCGCTGCGCCTGGTCAAGCACGACCAGGACGGCAAACCGCTGGCCGGCGCCACGTTCCAGCTGTGGCACGAGACCAACGGGACGGACGGGCTGCAGTCGACCGGCGACAAGCCCGACGCCAAGGTCGGTGCGCCCTGTACGACCGGTGCCGACGGCCTCTGCCAGGGCACCGGGCTGCCGGGGTCGTACTACTGGCAGGAGCTGAGCCCGCCCGCGGGCTACGCCGCGCCGGAGATCACGGTCTTCGGGCCGCTGGTGCTGACCTCGGCGAACCTCGATGCCGGCGTGGAGGTGACGGCCGTCAACAAGCTGATCCCCACGCCGACGCCGACACCCACCCCGACACCCACCCCGACCGAGACGCCGACGCCGACTCCGACCCCGGAGCCGACGACGGCGGCTCCGGTACCGCCTGCCCCGCCGGGCCCCGCACCCGGGCACCTGCCCAACACCGGCGCGGGCGAGGGGATGCCGATCGCCCTGACCAGCGCGGCGGCACTGATCGCCTTCGGCACGGCACTGGTGCTGGTGGTCCGTAGGCGCAAGGCCGCCCAGCGCGGCCAGCACGGCTGACACCCAGGAGCCCGAGGCGGGGAGACCCGCGCCGGGCCCGATCGGGCGGGTTCGCGGACCGATGGTCCCCGGACCCGCCCGACTGTCGTGACCGACCGAGGAGAAAGAGCACCCGCATGCCCCGGAAGACGAAGGCCGACGGCCGCAGGCAGCGTCGGGCCGTCCGGCTGAGGACCCTGATCGCGATCGTGGTGTGCGGCACCGCGGCGGGTGGCCTGGTCGTCTACCGGACGGTCTCCGACGAGACCACCGAACGCCCGGTGACCACCGACGAGGCCTCCCGGCTGGCGCTCTCGCGGCTGAACCTCTACCAGGCCGGCCCGGTGGGGATGACGCTCACGGCCACCGAGGGCGGGGGCGTCACCATCCGGGTCGAGGGTGTCGTGGACTACCGCACCCACCGGGGTGTGGGCCGCTACCGGACCACCGGGGCGAGCGGGCCGCTCGACCACGGCCTGATCGTCTGGGACACCGGCGGTCTCGGGCTGGCCCCCGAGCCGGCCGGCGTCGACGACCCGCCCTGGCAGCAGGCCGAGCACGTGCCGCGGCCGGGCTGGTCACCGCGCTCCTACACCGCGGACCCCCTGGACGCCGGACTCAGCCTGGTGGTCCAGCTCGGTGCCGACCGCCCCGACAACCCGCTGCTGCTCGCCCAGTCCGGGGCGCGCTGGCTGGGCCGGGACCGCATCGACGGCCGCGGCTACGACCGCTTCGCCGGGCCGCGCGCCCAGGGCTCCGCACCCGACGGCGGACGGTCGCCGCTGACGTACTGGGTCGACGGCGACGGCACACTGCGGCGGGTGACCATGCGGATGCCGGGCCTGGGCGCGCCGACCACGGCGGAGTTCTCCGGCCACGCCGACGGCGCCAAGCTCCCCGAGGCGCCATGGCTGGCCGGCTGACGCCGCCGTGGCCGTCTCCGAGTGATCGGCCGTCCGTTCGCATGGCCGCATGGCCGTATGGCCGCATGCTCTGGGGGAGAAACACCGCAGGGAAGGAGACGCGTTGGCCCAGCGCCAGGACAGGTGGTCGGTGAACAGCCCGCCCAGCAACGGCCCGATCACCGTGGCCACGCCGAACACCGCGCCGATCGCGCCCTGGTACTTGCCGCGTTCGCGCAGCGGGATGACGTCGGCGATCAGCGCCATGGCGGTGACCATCAGGCCGCCCGCGCCGAGGCCCTGCACCGCCCGCCAGGCGATCAGCAGGGTCATGTTGGTGGCCAGCCCGCACAGGAAGGAGCCGCAGACGAAGACGATCGCCGAGGCCTGGAACAGCAGCTTGCGCCCGTACAGGTCGCCGAACTTGCCGGCCGGCACGGTGGCGACCGTCTCGGCCAGCAGATAGGCCGTCACCACCCAGGACATGTGCGCGGCCCCTCCGAGGTCCGCGACGATGGTGGGCAGCGCGGTGCCGACGATGGTCTGGTCGAGGGCGGCCAGCAGCATGCCGAGCACGATCGTGGCGAAGACGACGTTTCGCTGCCGGAGGTCCAGCACCGGCGGGGCGGACGGCGGGCTCTCGGTGGCGACGGTCATGCCGTCAGCCTCTGGGGTGCGGGCGCCGACCGCGATCCGGTTCGGCCGTTCGAGTGAGGGACGGCACAGGGACGGCATGAAGGACTGCGTGCATGAGTGAGTGCAAGGACGGCGGGTGGCGGCCCGGGTGGCGGCCCAAGGTGGGCAGCGCGACGATGAGCCGAGCGACGCCGGCCGACGACCGGTCGGGCCGCAGGCCGCCCCGGACACCGGGAAGAGGCTCCCATGACCCCCCACCCCCCGCCCACCTCCGCGCACCCGGACCCGGACCCGGAACCGGACCCGGCCCCGGAGCCGCCCGGTGCCTCCGCCGCGGGCGGGCGGGCCACCGCGCGGCGCTGGCGGGCGCTCGCGGTCTGCCTGGTCGCCGGGTTCATGACCCTGCTGGACGTCAGCATCGTCAACGTCGCCCTGCCGACCGTACGGGCCGGGCTGCACATGTCGGAGAGCGGCCTGCAGTGGGTGCTCAGCGGCTACGCGCTGGCCTTCGGCCTGGTGCTCGTCCCGTCCGGGCGGCTCGGCGACGCGCGCAGCCGGCGGGCCGTCTTCCTCGCCGGGCTCGCCCTGTTCACCGCGGCCAGCGCGCTGGCCGGCGCGGCGCAGAACCAGGAGTGGCTGGTGCTGGCCCGGCTGTTCCAGGGCGCGGCGGGCGGTGTGCTCGTGCCGCAGGTGTCCGGCTTCATCCAGACCCTCTTCCAGGGCGCCGACCGCGGCCGGGCCTTCGGCGCGCTCGGCGCCACCATCGGGCTGTCCACCGCCGTCGGGCCGCTGCTCGGCGGGCTGCTGATCCACCTGTTCGGCCCGCAGGACGGCTGGCGGTGGGTGTTCCTGGTCAACCTGCCGATCGGCGTCGCCGCCCTGCCGATCGCCTACCGGCTGCTCCCGCCGCCCCCGCCGGCCGCCGAGCGGGCCGGGCACCGCGACTTCGACCCGGTCGGGGTGGTGCTGCTCGGCGCCGGCACGGTCGCGCTGCTGCTGCCGTTCGTCCAGGAACAGCAGTGGCACAGCCCGGCCCGCTGGCTGCTGCTGCCGGTGGCGGCGGTGCTGCTCGCGGCCTTCGTCGGCTGGGAGGTGTACTACGGGCGGCGGCACGAACCGCTGGTGAGCATGGCGCTGTTCGCGGTGCGCCCGTACGCGGCGGGGGTGCTGCTGTCGCTGGTGTACTTCGCCGGGTTCACCGCGATCTTCTTCATCTTCACGCTGTACCTGCAGGCCGGACTGCACTACTCGGCGCTGGCGGCGGGCCTGGCGATCACCCCGTTCGCGGTCGGCTCGGGGGTGGCCGCGGCGGTCGGCGGGCGGTTGGTGAGCCGGCTCGGCCGACGGCTGGTGGTGGCCGGGCTGCTGCTGGTGCTGGGCGGGCTGCTGGCCTCGGCACTCGCGGTGCAGCTGTGGTCGGGGCCCCGGGTGGGCTGGACGACGGCGCTGCCGTTGCTGGTCGCCGGGGTGGGCAGCGGGCTGGTGATCGCCCCGAACCAGACGCTGACCCTCCAGCAGGTTCCGGTTGCCCGGGCGGGCAGCGCGGGCGGCGTGCTGCAGACCGCGCAGCGGGTCGGCTCGGCGGTGGGCATCGCGGTCGTCGGCTCGGTGTTCTTCGCCCATGCCCGCGGCCGCCACCCGGACTGGGCGACGGCCTTCCAGTTGGGCGTGGCGGTCGCGGCGGGCCTGGTGCTGGCGGCGTTGCTGGTCGCGGTGGCGGACACGGTGTCGGGGCGGTTTCCGAACCGGCGCGGCGCGGTAGGGAGTGGGTCGTGACCGATGCCCGAACGGACTTCCTGGCCGCGGCCCGCGCGGCCGAGCAGTTGCTGCGCCGCCCGGAGGTGGCCGAGGCGTGGCGCCGGCCGAGCGCGCTGGCGCAGTGGAGCGTCGGCGGGCTGGCCGGGCACCTGGCCTATCAGGTGCTGTGCGTGCCCGAGGCTTTGGCCGCTGCGGCGCCGGCCGAGGAGACGGTCGGCCTGCTGGACCACTACGCCCGGGTGGCGTGGGTCGGCGCGGCCCTCGACGCGGACATCAACGTGCGGATCCGGCAGGGCAGCGAGGCGTTCGCCGCCGACGGGCCGGCGGCACTGCACCGCCGGGTCGCCGGAGCGGTCGCGGACCTGACGGCCGCCCTCGCCGCGGCGGACGGCGCCCGGTCGGCCCGGCTGCCGTTCTGGGGGCCCTGGTCGCTCACCCTCGACGACCTGCTGGCGACCCGGACGATGGAACTGGCCGTCCACGCCGACGACTTGGCGGTCAGTGTCGGCGTTCCGACCCCCGGACTCCCGCCGGAGACGGCCGACGCCGTGGCCGGCCTGCTGGCCCGGCTGGCCGTCCGCCGGCACGGGTGGGTGGACGTGCTGCGGGCGCTCAGCCGGGCCGAGCGGGCGCCGGGGAGCATCGCGGCGTTCTGAGCCGTCCCCGGGCCCTCGGCCCTCAGTGGTCCCGGCGCCGGATCACGACCGCCGCGATCACCACCGAGGCGAGCGACCAGGCCGCGAAGGTGATCCAGGAGCCCGCGACGGTGGGTGGGTACTCGCTCGGGCGCTGGCCCGCCAGGGTGGTCCGGGCGAGGCGCTGCCAGGCGGGCAGCGGCAGGGCGTGCAGCAGGTCGGCCGTCCAGCGGTAGCGCTCGGTGACGAGGGACGGGACGAAGAACAGCACCACGACCGTGCCCACCACCGCGCCCGCGCTGTGCCGGATCAGCGTGCCGAGGCCGAGCCCGACCAGCGCGCACACCGGACCGAACAGGACGGCCGCCGCGACGTACCGGAAGGCGGCGGGGTCGGTGAGTGACTGTCCGATGCCGACATCGGACAGGATCGCCTGGGTGGCGCCGAAGGAGACGCCGACGCTGAGCACGCCGAAGCCGAGCATCACGGCCGTCAGCACGCACGCCTTGGCCACCAGCACCGCCCGGCGGTCCGGCACGGCCGCCAGGGTCGTGCGGATCAGCCCGGTCGCGTACTCGCCCGCGATGACGATCGCGCCGATCGTGCCCCCGACGAGCATCAGGATGTCGGCGGAGGGCAGGCCGAAGGCGGCGTTCAGCGCGACCTGCGCCATCATGACGGGGTCACCGTCGCCCGGCGTGGAGTGGTCGTGGGTGTACTGGGCGGACCTGAGGTTGGCGGCGACGACGGCCAGGGTGCTCAGGCCGAGCACCCACGGGATCGAGCGCAGCGACCAGAACTTGATCCACTCGGCGGCGAGCAGGTCGCCGAACCGGGCGCGCGGTTCGGCGCGGGCGGTCATGGCGTGGGCGGTCGCGGTGCTGTTCGTGCTTGTGCTGTTCGCGGTCGTGCTGGTCATCGGGGCTCTCCGGCGAGGTACTCGACGCTGTCGGCGGTCAGTTCCATGAACGCCTCCTCCAGGGAGGCGCCGCGGTCGGTCAGGGCGTGCAGCAACAGGCGCTGTTCCAGGGCGAGTTCGCCGATCCGGGTGGCGTCCAGGCCGGTCACCGCGAGGGCGCCGTCCGGGCCGGGGCGTACGGTGGCGCCCGCGGCCGCCAACACGGCGGCCAGCCGGTCGGGTTCGGCGGCCCGGACGGTGACGGCGGCCCGGCCCGCGCGGGCGGCGAACTCGGTGAGGCTCTCGTCGGCGATCAGCCGGCCGCGTCCGATCACCACCAGGCGGTCGGCGGTGTGCTCCATCTCCGCCATCATGTGGCTGGAGACGAACACCGTCCGCCCCTCGGCGGCAAGGCGGCGGAACAGTCCGCGCACCCACAGCACGCCCTCCGGGTCCAGCCCGTTCAGCGGCTCGTCGAAGAGCAGCACCGGCGGGTCGCCGAGCAGCGCGCCCGCGATGCCGAGCCGCTGCTTCATGCCCAGCGAGTAGCCGCCGATCCGCCGCCCGGCGGCCTCGGTGAGCCCGACCTCCGCCAGGACCTCCTCGACCCGCGCGGCCGGGACCGCGTTGCTCCGGGCCAGCGCCCGCAGATGGGCCCGGCCGGTGCGCCCGCCGTGGACGTCGCCCGCGTCGAGCAGCGCGCCGACGTGGCGCAGGCCGCGCGGGCGGCCGCGGAAGGTGTGGCCGTCGACGGTGACGGTGCCGGTGGTGGGGTCGTTCAGGCCGAGGACCAGCCGCAGGGTGGTGGACTTGCCCGCGCCGTTGGGGCCGAGGAAGCCGGTGACGTGGCCGGGCCGGACGGTGAAGGTGAGACGGTCGACGGCGGTCCGGCGGGCGTTGCCGCGGCCGTAGAGCTTCGTCAGCTCGGTGACTTCGATCATGGGCTCCACGGTGCCGGGAAAGCGGGTGGCGCCGCATCGGACCGGCGTCGACAGTGCGGTCACCCCCCGGCCGTACAACCACGGGTGGATGACGGCTCACCGGCCCGTGGTTACGATCTTGAACCATGTCCTCGACCCCCAAGCCGCCGCTGTTCCGGCGCGTCCCGCCCGAGATCTGGGTCGGGCTCGCCTGGTGCGTGGCCGCCGCCTACCCCGCCGTCCGGCTCGGCGGTGACGCCGCGCAGCACCACGGCGCCGCCGCGCACGGCGGATGGGCGTTCACCCTGGCCGACACGGCGGTGGCCTTCACCGGCGCCGCGCTGGTGCGCCGGCTGCCGGTGCTGTCGGTCGCCCTGCTGCTGATCGCCACCTGGACGGAGACCGACGGCTGGGCCGGGGGCACCCAGGTGCCGCCCGGCGCGCTGGTCGCCGTGGACACCGCGCTCTGCCTGATCACCGCCACCCGGTCGCGCCGCACCTCGCGGGCCGCGTTCGCCCTGGTCATGGGCTTCCTGGTGCTGCACATCGGCCTGGTCCACGGCAACACCGTCGGGGTCTTCACCGGCACCCACATCGGCTCCGCCGACGGCGCCGCACTGCTCGCGCTGGTCGCCTGGCTGGTCGGGCGTACGGTGCGGCAGAACCGGGAGCACGCCGAGGCGTTGAGCAGCCGGGCGGCCGCCGAGGCGGTCACCGCCGAACGGCTGCGGATCGCCCGGGAGATGCACGACACCGTCGCGCACAGCCTCGGCATCGTCGCGCTGCAGGCCGGCGCCGCCCGCCGGGTCATCGACAGCAGGCCCGAGCGCGCCAAGGCGGCGCTGGGCGAGATCGAGACCGCCGGACGGGACACCCTGGCCGCGCTGCGCCGGATGCTCGTCGTCCTGCGCCGGGCCGACGGCGAGGCCTCGGCCACCGCCCCGCAGGGCCTGGCCGAGCTCGACCGGCTGGCCGGGGCGACCACCGAGGCGGGCGTCCGGGTGGAGGTCCGGCGGCACGGCGAACAGAGGCCGCTGCCGCCGGAGATCGACCTCGCGGCGTTCCGGATCATCCAGGAGTCGGTCACCAACGTGGTCCGGCACGCGGACGCCGACGCCTGCGAGGTCTCCGTCGACCACCGGACGGCGGGGGAGCTGTCCGTCGAGGTCACCGACCGGGGGCGGGGCCGGGGGCACGGCACGGGCACGGGCAGTGGCTTCGGGCTGGCCGGGCTGCGCGAGCGGGTCGCCCTGCTGCACGGCGAGTTCGCCGCCGGGCCGCGCGCCGACGGCGGCTTCCGGGTTGCGGCCACGCTGCCGGTGCCGGTGCCGGTTCTCGCCGCCGCGCTCGCGGGGGAGGCGGGCGCATGATCAGGGTCGTGCTGGCCGACGACCAGCCACTGGTGCGGGCCGCGCTCGAGATGGTCATCACGGAGACCACCGACGTCGAGGTGGTCGGCGAGGCGGGCACCGGGACCGAGGCCGTCCGGCTCGCCGCCGAACTGCGCCCGGACGTCGTCGTGATGGACATCCGGATGCCCGGTATGGACGGCATCGAGGCCACCCGGCTGGTGACCGCCGCCGGCGGCCCGACCAGGGTGGTCGTGCTCACCACCTTCGACGAGGACGAGCACGTCTACGCGGCGCTGAACGCCGGGGCGTCCGGGTTCCTGGTCAAGGACATGGCGCTGGAGGACATCCTGGGAGCGGTGCGGGTGGTCGCCGCCGGGGACGCCCTGATCGCGCCGAGCGTCACCCGGCGGCTGATCGGCGCGTTCGCCGGCGCCCGGCCGCCCGAGCGGGTGCCCGGCCCCGCCGAGCGGGGCGCAGCCCTCCGCCGGCTGGAGGCGATCACCGACCGGGAGCGGGAGATCCTCACCCTGGTCGGCCGCGGCCTGTCCAACACCGAGATCGCCGCCGAACTGGTGCTCAGCATCGCCACCGTCAAGACCTACATGACCCGGCTGCTCGCCAAGCTCGACGCCCGCGACCGGGTGCAACTGGTCATCCTGGCCTACGAGGCGGGCCTGGTCTCCGTCCCCGGGTGACCGGGCCCGCCGCTGACGGCCGCTCAGCGCTTGATCGCCACGCCCGCGTACATCGCGATGTCCTGGTCGCGCACGGGTGCGGCGTCGGCGTCCGGGCGCCAGTGGTGGACCAGCGTGACGCCCGGGTCGAGCAGCTCGAAGCCGTCGAAGAAGGCCTCCGTCTCGGCCTTGTCGCGGATCTGCAGCGGGATGCCGCGCGCGTTGTACTCCCGGCCGACGCCGCCCACGCCGACCGGGTCGGTGTCGCCGGTGAACACCGTCAGGGCGAGGACGCTGCCGGGCGCCAGGGCGGCCATGAAGCGGCGAACGATGCCCTGCGGGTCGTCCTCGTCCAGCACCAGGTGGACGATCGCGATCAGCGACAGCGCCACCGGCTGGGAGAGGTCGAGCACCTCGCGCAGCCGGCGGTTGTTGATGATCGACTCCGGGTCGCGGAAGTCGGCGTCCACGTAACAGGTGCGGCCCTCGGGCGTGCTGGACATCAGCGCCCGCGCGTGGTTCAGCACGATCGGGTCGTTGTCCACGTACGCGACCCGGGCCTCGGGCGCGACCGCCTGCGCGACCTCGTGCACGTTCGGCGAGGTGGGGATGCCGGTGCCGATGTCCAGGAACTGCCGTACGCCGTACTGCTCGGCGAGGTGGCGCACCGAGCGCTGCATGAAGTCGCGGGTGGTCCGCATCGAGATCGGCAGCGACGGCCAGGCCCGGACCGAGGCGTGCGCGGCGACCCGGTCCGCCTCGAAGTTGGTCTTGCCGCCGATGAGGTAGTCGTAGACCCGGGCGGAGTGCGGGACGTCCATCCGCAGGTCCATCGACGGGTAGTGCTCCTGCGGACCGCGTTCCGCCCGGACCTCGTTCGCCATGCTCGCCCTCCCGTTGCTGGGAACCCGTCACCGGCCGCCGTGGTGGCTGCCCTTGGTGCGCATGGTAACGGTCGATCGGTATGACGAGATGACGAACCCTCGGCTCTGGCCCTCAGGTCTGGCCCTCAGCCTGGTTCTCCGGCTTGGCTCTCAGGCCGGGGCCTCCGGCAGGCTCGGCTCCACCAGCGCGCCGCCCGGCTGCCGGGGGACGGCCGCCGGGTCGGAACCGCCCCGGCGGTGCGCGGCGAGTTCGAGCGCGGCCCCGATCCAGGCCGCACCGAAGGACCACGTCGCCAGCCACTCGCACAGGAACAGCGGCCGCACCGACCAGTCGGCACCGACCCCCGTCGCCCCGGCCGCGACGGAGAGCACCAGGGCGACCAGGATCAGCACCCCGGCCACCAGGTAGGCCGCGCTCACCCGGGCCGGTTGGGTGGACCGGGGATTGCGGAAGGAGTAGAGGCAGAACATCGCCAGCATCACGAACAGCAGGCTCGCGAAGACCAGGTGGAACACCCCGATGGTCCGCCGGACGTCCGACGCGCCGTCCGGCGACGTCGGGCACAGCGCGACCCCGATCGCGAAGAGCCCGGCCGCCGTGCTCCAGCGGTCGTCCCGGCGGTCGAAGCGGTAGCAGATCAGGAACACTCCGAGCGCGCACAGGGAGCCGACGAAGACGTTCCGCGTGTCGGTGTAGTACGAGGCGCTCATCGAGCCCGGCCAGAAGCCGTCCGTACTGCGCCCCGTCACCTCGGCGGCCAGCCAGTTGCCGAACGGCAGGGCCGGTGGCAGCAGAATGCCGATCAGCCCGACGCCGAGACGGAGGAACGTGACGGTCCGTTCGTCCTGGACACCCCGCCGGGTGTCCGAAGCCTGCTGCGCGCGTGAGTCATGAGTCACGGACGCCTCCTTGCCTTTCGAGAGCGGCTGTCACCTGGTGTACCCGTTCCGGCAGGTGGGGGCACCTCGCGAGCCGGAAGGTTTTCCGACAGCTCGACAGCTCGACAGCTCGACAGGCCGACGTCCCGACAGTCGACGGCCGGACAGCCGACAGCCCCGGCGTGGGCGGACCACGCCGGGGCTGTCGGCCGTCGGACCGTTCTCAGGCCTTGAGGGGGTTGGCGGTCACGTCCACCATGGACTTGCGGAGGTCGGCGGTGCCGTACGTGTTGAAGTGGGCGACGCAGGCCAGGACCAGGAGCCGGGAGATCCGCGGATCGTGGATCCGGACGGCGTAGGTCGCCCGCACCCCGGCGTGACGGGTCAGTTCGAAGCCCGCCGACTCGGCCGACCGGTAGCGCAGCTCGAAGGGGAGGGCGGCATCGACCACGCCGCTGCCGAGCAGGGGAAGGCTGCCCCGCGCCTTGTTGGCGAGGCCGACGGGTTCGCCCTCCAGGACGGTGAGGCCGTTCTGGTCGAAGGTCCACACGTCGTGCCGCCAGGACCGCGAGCGGTGGCCGACCCGGCCGATCAGCGTCCGGTCGGCCCCTATGGCGGAGAAGTTGTTGACGTGGCCGATGAGTTGCCCGAGTCCGGGCCCGGCGAAGACCTGGTACGGCGCGCTGTGGTCGTAGGCCGCGTCCTTGTGCATCCGGGCCACCGGCCCGGGCGAGCCGTCGGCGTGCACCAGGAAGGTGGTGTGGGCCCGCCCGTAGTCGATGGCGACGGTGAAGGCGGTGAGGGAATCGATCATCGGCGATCGCCTCCGTGGTTCACGGCCGGCGGTCCGGCCTTGGCGATCAGGGAGTTGAGCAGGGCCGCGCCGCGGTCGGCGTCGTCGACGCTGACCGCGAAGTCCGTGCCCTTGCGGGTGCGGACCACCAGGCAGGTGCCCCGGCGCAGCATAACGGTGGTGCCCAGGCGGCTGATCCGGTAGCCCCAGCCGCCGGCCTGGGCGGGTGTGCGCACCTCGACCCGCGCCGACTCGAGCTCGGCGGGGGACCAGTGCCGGGCGGGCCGGCCGAACGGGCCGAAGCCGACCGTCAGGCCCCGGGCGGTCACCCGCGCCTGCACCGAGGAGCAGGCGAGGACGGCGACGGCGGGGAACGCGAACGGCAGGACGATCGCCCAGTCCAGCGCGGTCAGCCCGCTCGCGGCCGCCAGCACACCCGCCACCGCGACCAGCCCGAGCACGGCGGCCAGCAGCTGCAGCCACGGGTTCGCGGCCCGCGAGAGCCAGACGAACCGCTCGCCCGCCGGCACGTCCAGCGCCGGCGCCCCGGCCGCCGGACGCTCCTCGGCCCGGCCCCCGAACCGGCGGCCCGCCAGCCAGGCCAGCGCCCCGGCGGCGGCCGTGGCCACCAGGACCAGGACCACCTCGATGCCCATCGGCGCGGCGTCCTGCCAGCGGGCGCGGTCCAGGTTGGCGTGCACGACGGCGGTCTGCGCCCCCGTCAGCAGCACCCCGCCGGCCGCCAGTGTCGCCGCCCCGCAGCCGGGCGACCGCTCGGCGCAGTACCGCTGCAGCAGCACGGAGACCAGCACCAGGACCAGCCAGAGTCCCGCCGGGAACAGCGCGGCCCCCGTCAGTGACATCGAACCGTCCGGGTCCCGTCCGCCCCAATGGGTGGCCAGCGGGTCCGGCAGCCGGTGGCGCGCCGCCAGCGGCAGCGCGACCAGCAGCGCCAGTACGCCGACCGACCAGGCCGCCGCGCCCCAGAGCGCGCCCCGGCCCCCCGGTTGGTGCCCCTCTCGGTGCCCCTTCTCCCGGTGCCCCTTCGCTATGGGCCCCTCGTCCCTCACGACATCCCCCTGATCATGTCCACGAGATCGTTCGTGCTGTAGCCGGCCCGGGCCGCGTCGTCGACCAACTGCCGTACGCGATCAGCGATTTCGGCGCGGGTGTCGGCGCCGGTGGCGATCGTGATGCCACGGCCCCGGCGGAACTCCAGTACCCCTTCGTCCCGCAGGGTGCGCAGTCCGCGCAGCACGGTGTTGGTGTTCACGCCGAGCGCCCGGGACAGCTCCCGGGCGGGTGGCAGCTTGTCCCCGGGGGCGCACTCGCCCTCGGCGACGGCTCGGCGGATCGCGCCCGCCACCTGCTCGTGCAGGGGCCGGGCGTCTCCGATGTCCAGCTTCAGCAACATGGTGCTAATGACACTAGCACCATGGGCGTTTTCTGCCGACCCGGGGATCCATGGTGATCCGGGCGGTCCGGGCTGCCTCCGCCCGGCCTCGGCCGGCCCGCACACCCGCGCCGAACGGACGGCGTATGGGCGGCGTTGGGATCGTCGCGTCGGGCGTCAGGGAGGCATCAAGAAGGGCCGGCGGACGCCCGGGCCGACGGTTGGGTGGAGCTGTAAGGCCACCACGACACGAGGACGGATCATGCACGGCAACGGGCGACACCAGGACGGCGGGGCACCCAGGGTGCTGGTCGGAGTCAGCGGGTCGCTGGGGAGCCTGGCGGCCCTCCACCGCGGGGTGGCCGAGGCGCGGGCACGGGGTGCGGAACTGCTGCCGGTGCTGGCCTGGGAGCCCCCCGGCGGTGAGCACGGCTACCGGCGCTCGCCCTGCCCGCCGCTGCTCGCGGCCGTCCGGGAAGCCGCCGAACAGCGCCTGCACGAGGCCCTCGACTCGGCCTTCGGCGGCGCCGACCCCGGGGTGCCGCTGCACCCGGTGGTGATCCGCGGCGAGACCGGCCCCGCGCTGGTCCACCTCGCCGACCGGCCCGGTGACCTGCTGGTCCTCGGGCAGAGCGGAGGCCTGCGGCGCCGCGGGCTGCGGCGCCCGGTGTCCGCGTACTGCGTGCGGGCGGCGGGCTGCCCGGTGCTGACCGTACCGGTGCCCGGACTGCTCGCCGAACTGCGCGAGCTGGAGGCGATCCACCGCCGGTCCCGCCGGTCCCGCCGGTCCCGCCGGCACCTGCCGGTCGGCCCGGCGCCCGAACTCCTCCCGGCGAAGCGGTAGTCGGCGGCACGGATGTCCTCGACCCACCCGGGCGGCACGCGGCGCGCCGCCCCGACCGCCGAGCCGGAACGGCTGGTCGTCCGTCAGAACGGCTGAGCGATGTCGGTGAGCACGCCGGCCAATCCGTCCAGCAGGGCCCGGTTGGTGTCCCGGGCCAGTGGGGTGTCGACGTGGATGGTGTTGACGAACAGGCCGTCGTCGGTGCGGTGCAGCCAGTGCAGGAGCCCGTTGCAGCCGGAGACCCAGACGTGCATCCGGGCCCGCTGGGCGGCGTGCAGGTCGGCACCGGGCAGGCGGCGGAAGTCGATGTAGGAGAAGAAGTTCACCGCGTGCGGCCAGTAGTGCAGTCGCGCGTACTCGGCCGGGGCGAGCAGCCGCCACGCCTTCACGAAGTGCACTCCGGCGTGGGCCTGCGCCCGCCCGTAGGCGTCCTGGGCAGCGGTCAGCACGTCGGCGAAGCCGGCCCGCTCCCCGACCGGGAACTCGATCGGCAGGGTGTTGATGAACCACCCCATGGACTCGGCGTAGACGCCCCGGTCGCGCTCGTTGACCGGCACCAGCCCCCGGTACTCCGCCGGTCCGCCCAGCTGCCGCAGGGCGAGCGCGACGCCCGCGAGCAGTCCCATGGACAGCCGCCCGCCACGGGCCCGGCAGGCGGCGCCGAACTCCTCGGTCTGGCGGGCGGTCAGCAGCCGTTCGGTACTGGCCAGCGGCGCGTACAGCCGGCCGGGCCGTACCCCGAGGTCGAGCGGGAAGCGCGGGAACAGGCCGTCGTTGCGGTCGCGGAAGGCCCGCCAGTAGTCCAGCCGCGCGTCGTCGGCGTTCATCGCCCGGTTGGCGCGGCGCTGGGTGCGGCTGAACTCCAGGTAGCTGCCGGGCTCCTGCTCCTGAGCGAGGCCCCGGTAGGCGGTGGTGATGTCGTTGACGGCGATCGCGCTGGAGAGGCCGTCGGTGACGAGGTGGTCGCACGAGAACCAGACCGTGGTCGACTCCGGCCGCACGACCGCGCCCATCGTGATCAGCGGCCAGGCGAGCGTGTCCACCTCCCGGAACGCCTCGTGGAGGTGCCCGGTGACCTCGGCGGGAGTCTCCAGCGGGCCGACGTAGTCGTGCTTGAGGGCCACCTCGTCGGGCGTCAGGACCTCGCAGCCCAGGTCCCCGCCGAGCGGCTGGTAGACCGCCCGGAGCACCTCGTGCCTGCGCACCAGGTGGAGAAACGCTCCTTCCAGCGCGTCCAGATCCACCCGTCCGGGGAGCTCGAAGCTGGCCGCGACGTAGGACCGGATCGGTTCGTCGATGCTCTGGGCGTGCTGCGCCACGGTGAAATGTTTCGCCTGGTTGTAACCGGTCGTCCGGCGCGGAGCCGGCCCCCCGTCACCGGTCAGGGAGACCAGGTGCCACCGATGGGCCTCGCCCGGGTCGATCTCGGAGTCCTCGACTGAGATTTGGAGCATTCCGCCTTCTTCTGCCTGTCGTCGCCGGGTGGTGTCCACAGCAGTCGCGCACCGGCCTACCAATCGATGCCGTACCAACCGGCCCAGCCGGTCATCGGATACGGCCACCGGGTACGGCCTTCGCCCGATCGGGTGATGGGCGCGGGGGCCGTCGCCGGCACTGCCGACGGAACGGCACGGCGTTCGGGCGCGAGCTGGGGGCGCGACGTGGCAGTCGGTGGTGTGAGAGCGCACTGCCGTCATAGTGCCGGCCGAGCACCTGTGCGCTCCCGGAGCCGTCGCCACCCCGCCCGGACAACTCCTAGTCGTCCGACGGCAGTTCCTTCGGGACGGCGATGACGTCGACCAGGGCCCCGTTGCGCAGCACCGTGAGCGCCAGCGGGCGGCCGATCGCGTCGGCCAGCATCAGGCGCTGCAGGGACTGGGCGCTGCTCATCGGCTCTCCGGAGGCGGTGAGCAGCAGGTCGCCCTCGTGCAGTCCGGCGTGGCTGGCGGGGGCGTCGGCGATCACCTCGACGATCCGCAGGCCGGTGTGCTGCCCGGTGCGGTGGCGCAGGGCGGGCGTCCGCGGGGCGGGCACTCCGGCGAGGCCCAGGTAGGCGCGGCGGATCCGGCCCTCGGCGAGCAGGGCGGCGATGATCTGCCGACTGGTGGCGTCGATGGGGACGGCCAGGCCCAGCCCGTTGCCGGCCACCGCCGTGGTGATCCCGACGACCTCGCCGTTCGCGGTGGTCAGCGCGCCGCCGGAGTTGCCGGGGTTGAGGGCGGCGTCGGTCTGGATGACGTTGTCGATGACGCGCACGGCGCTGCCGGAGCGGGCCGGGAGCGAGCGGCCGAGGGCGCTGACCACGCCCGCCGTGACCGTCCCGGCCAGCCCGAGCGGGTTGCCGACGGCGACGACCAGCTGCCCGACCCACAGGGCGGTGGCCTCGCCGAGCCGCACCGGCGTGGGGGTCGGGCCGTCGGCGCGCAGCACGGCCAGGTCGGAGAGCGGGTCGGCGCCGATGGTGTGGAAGGGGGAGGTGGTGCCGTCGGCGAAGGCCAGCGTCCCGGCGTCGGCGTGGCCGACGACGTGGGCGTTCGTGAGCAGGAAACCGTCGTCGGTGAAGACCACCGCCGAGCCGAGCGCGGTGCTGAACCAGCCGCCCCGGCCGCGCCGGGGGACCTGGAGCGCGGCGACGCGCGGCGTCACCGCGGCGGCCACGGTCGTGACGATCCGCGAGTAGGCGTCCAGCGCCTCGGCGGCTGTGTCGTCCGTCGCCGCTGCGTCCTCGATGGTCGCGTCCGCAGTGGGTACGTCCGCAGTGGGTGCGCCCTCGGCGGGTGTGTCCTCGGAAGGTGTGTCCTCGGGGGCGTGCTCGGGCCCGGGGAGGGTGTCGGCCACGGTGCTCACCCCTTTCGCCGGCGCGGGCTCTCCCGCTTCCAACAACGGTGCGCCGCCGATGCTTCCGTCACCGGCTCCTGATGCCGACTTGACGTGCGGGCGACTACAAAGCAGAAGCAAAGCGGGCGTATGGTATGGGCAAAGCCACCTGGGTGGGGAGGGTCCGATGGAGACCACGCTGGAAGCGGACTGGCACGCGCTCGGCACCACGCGCGGCGGCCGGCTCGGGACGGAGCACCTGCTGGCCGCGGTGGTGGGGTCGGGTGGCCCGGCCGGTGCGGCCCTCGCTGCCGCCGGGGTCACGGAGAGCGCGCTGCGGGCGCTGTTGCGCGACCGAGACCGAGACCGCGACCGTGACCGCGACGGCGGCGACCGGAGCGCGGACGACGAGGCCGGCGCGGGCGTGCCCGCCCGGGAGGTCCTCGGTTCGGCCGGGGCCCCGGACCTCGTCCTGACGGGCGCCGCCGCCCGCGCGCTGTCCGCCGCGGTGACGTCGGCCCGGCACGGCGGCGAGCGGAAGCTCACCGCCGAGCACGTCCTGCGTGCCCTGCTCGCCGACGACCGCACCCGCGCCGCCGAACTGCTGCGCGCGGCGGGCGTCGCACCGCAGACCGTCCGGGAGCGTCTGGACGGGGCGCCTTCCCAGCCGGGGGGCGTGCCGACCGCACCAGGCTCACCGACCACCCCAGGCGCACCGACCGCGCCGGGCGCACCGACCGCGCTGGACCCGTTGCTGCTCCCCACCCGGGACGCGCTGCTCGGCCGTCGGTCGAACCGACGCCCGCTCTGGAAGAGGTTGTTGAAGCCCGGCACGGCTCGTGCGGCAGGTCCGGCGGCACCGTCGTCGGACTGGATCCGGCGGGAGACGGACGAACAGGCGCAGCGCCTCGGCCGTCGGACGCCCGGTACCGAGCACGTCCTGCTCGCCCTCCTGGCCGTCCACGAAGTCCTGGGCCGTCAACCGCAGCCGGACGTGGACGACGCCGGCGGCGAGCTGCTCGCCCGGGCGGGCCTCGACTACGCCCGGGCCCGCGCGGCCGTCACCGCCGGGACGGTCGCCCTCCCGGCCGATCCGCGTTCCGTCGAGGCGTACCTGGCCGGCGCGGCGCCCGGCCCGCTGGTGCGGATGCTGCTCGACGAGGACACCCGGGCCCGGCGGCTGGTCGAGGCCCTGGGCGTGGGCCCGGGCGCGGCCCTGGGCGGGCCCGGTGGTCGGCCGGAGGGTCAGCCCGTGGTGTAGCCGCCGTTGGCGAAGCGCTCCGCGGGGCCCGGGCCCCGCGGAGCGCACCGGGACTGCTAGAGCGCCGTGGCGGCGAGGGCGATCGAGCCGAGCACCGCCAACACCCCGAGTGCGAGGAACCCGTACTCCAGCCCCACCCGCTCCCGCCCGTCCACCAGCACCTGCCGGGGATCGGCCGGGTCGTAGCGGACCCGCACGTAGCGGCCGTCCGGCAGCGGGTGGCGGGCGGTGGAGGGCACGGGGGAGAAGACCTCGACCACCCGGCCGTCGGCCGTCTCGAACTCCAGCAGCGGACGCGGCGGCAGCGCGCGGTCCTCCGGGCCCGAGGCGCGGGCGCGCACCAGTGCCGACGCCGGGACGCCGACCCGGCGCAAGCGTCGCAGCTCGCGCAGCCCGACCATCCCGGCGAGGTAGGCGACCACGCCGCCCAACGCGCCGAACACCACTACGGCGAACCCGGCCGTCCCGCCCACCGCGCCTCCCTGCCCGACGATTCCCCGAGCTTCCCGAGCTGCCCTGGCTGCCCGAGGCCCCCGGGAGCTGCCCGAGGGTTCCCCGAAGCCCAGTATCGCCCACCGGCGGCACTCTTGACGCTCCGGAATGGTCCAGTCCACTGTGTAGTGGCATGTCCCTGTCGCTGACGAAGGAAGCAAGCGGCCTCGACCACCGAAAGGAGCACCGTCCGTGAAGCCGCAGTCCCCCCGCGCCCTCGGCGTCGTCCTCACCGCTCTCGCCCTCGGCGCCGCCGCCCCCGCCGCGACGGCCGAACCGGCGGCTCCGGCCGCCCCGGCCGCGACCGTCGTCAAGGTCGGCACCGCCAAGCAGCTCCAGGCCGCCCTCGCGGCCGCCGCGCCCGGCCAGACCATCCAGCTCGCCGACGGCACCTACTCCGGCAGCTTCAAGGCCACCGCGCCCGGCACCGCCGCCGCCCGGATCACCCTGACCGGCTCGGCCAAGGCCGTGCTCACCACCCCGACCGGCGGCGGCTACGGCCTCCACCTCGACGGCGCGAGCTACTGGACCGTCCACGGCCTGACCGTCACCGGCGCCCAGAAGGGCATCGTGGCGGACGCCGCGAACTACGTGGTGCTGGACGACGTCACGGTCCACCACACCACCATGGAGGGCGTGCACTTCCGCAACTCCAGCGCCCACGGCACGCTGCGCGACTCGCGCGTCCACGACACCGGCCTGGCCCGGGACGGCCTGGGCGAGGGCGTCTACGTCGGCACCGCCAACACCCTCTCCGACCGCAGCGACCACGTGCAGATCGTCGGCAACACCTTCGGCCCGAACATCGGCGCCGAGAACGTCGACCTCAAGGAGGGCACCACCGGCGGCCTGGTCTCCGGCAACTCCTTCGACGGCGACGGCCTCACCGGCCGCAACTACGACGACTCCTGGGTCGACGTGAAGGGCAACGGCTACGTCATCGAGAACAACACCGGCAGGCGCACCACCGATGACGGTTTCCAGACCCACAGCGTCCGGCCGGGCTGGGGCTGCGGCACGGTCTTCCGGGGCAACCACTCCGACCTCACCGGCGCCACCGGAGCGGACCGGTACGCGATCGACGTGACCGACTACGACGCCGCGACGTGCACGGTGACGATCGGCGCGGGCAACACCGTCACCGGGGGCCGGGGCCTGGTGAACCCCGGCGTCCCGGTGGGGTAGCCGCTGTACCTCTGGGTCGGAGGGGCGGGAGGCGGAGGGGTCGGGGGTCGGGAGGAAGCTGCTACAGCTCGCCGAGCGGAACGTTCGGGTCGGCCAGCGCCTTGGAGTCCACCACCCGCCCCGAGCGGACCAGTTCGCGGATCGGGTCGGTGACGTCCCAGACGTTGACGTTCATCCCCGCGCGCACCCGGCCGCCGGACAGCCAGAACGCGATGAACTCGCGGGTGGCCGGGTCGCCGCGGAAGACCACCTGGTCGTAGCCGTCCGGCTCGACGTAGCCGACGTACTCCATGCCGAGGTCGTACTGGTCCGTGAAGAAGTAGGGGACCCGGTCGTACACCGCGTCCGGCTGTCCGAGCAGTGCGCGGGCGGCGGTCTGCGGCTGGTTGAGGGCGTTGGCCCAGTGCTCGACCCGGATGTGCCGGCCGAACAGCGGGTGGTAGGCGTTGGCGACATCGCCGGCCGCGTACACGTCCGGGTCCGAGGTGCGCAGGTGCCGGTCGGTCTTGATGCCGTTGTCGACTTCCAGTCCGGCCGCCTCGGCGAGCCCGGCGGCGGGGGCGATGCCGATGCCGACCACCACCGCGTCGGCCGCCACCGTCGTCCCGTCGGCGAGCTTCACCCCGTTCACCGTGCCGCCGTCGCCGGTCAGTTCGGCCACCTTGACGCCGAAGCGCAGGTCCACGCCGTGGTCCCGGTGCAGGTCGGCGAAGACCTGGGCGACCTCCCGGCCGAGCACCCGCAGCAGCGGCAGTTCGAGCGCCTCCAGCACCGTCACCTCGGCGCCCGCCTGGCGGGCCGCGGCCGCCACCTCCAGGCCGATCCAGCCCGCGCCGATCACCACGATCCGGGCGCCCGGCCGCAGCACCGCCTTGATCCGGTCGCTGTCGTCGACCCGGCGCAGGTAGAGCACGCCGTCCTGGTCGGCGCCCGGCACCGGCAGGCGGCGCGGCACCGAGCCGGTGGTCAGCAGCAGCTTCGCGTACTCCACCCGGCCGTCGTCGGCGAGCGTCACGGTGTGCCCGGCCGGGTCGATCGAGGACACCGCCGTGCCCAGGCGCAGCGTGACGTCGTGCTCGGCGTACCACTGCGGCGGGTGGACGTAGATCTTCTCCCGGGGCGTCTTGCCCAGCAGGTAGCCCTTGGACAACGGCGGCCGTTCGTACGGGCGCTCGTGCTCCTCGCCGATCAGGACGATGCGGCCCTCGTACCCGGCCTCGCGCAGCGCCTCGGCGGCCTTCGCGCCGCCCAGGGACGCGCCGACGATGACGATCGGGCGGTCCTGCCCGCCGCCCGCCCCGGTGCTGCCGCCGGTTCCGGTGGTGCCGCTGTCCGTGCCCGCCATGCTCGACTCCTCGTTCTCCGGCCGTGGATCCGGGGTCAGCCTGCCGCCGTCCGGGTGGTGTGTCGAGGCCGCGCCGGGCGCGCCGCGCCTCGCCCGCCCGTACGGGTGAACGCGGGGTCGGGGTGGACGACCGGCCCTATGGCGTCATCGCGTCCCTGACCAGTGCGGTGTCGGTGAACTGCTCGAAGCGGACGATCCGGCCGCCGCGCACGGTGAAGTGGTGGGCGACCCGGACCGCGAGCGGTTTTCCGGTGGTCTTGTGGACGGCCGTGTAGCGGGCCAGGACCACGACGTCCTCACCGTCCACCACGTAGGTGTCGTCGTGCGCGGTCCAGTTGTCCCACTCGGCGGCCAGCCGCTCCATCACGTTGGTGGTGACGCCCTTCGGGGTGCGGTGGGTGCCGGCCAGCGGGAAGCCGGCCATCTCGGTCCACTCGACGTCCTCGGCGAGCGTGGCGCGCAGCGCGGCCAGGTCGCCCCGGGCGGAGGCCAGGTACTGGCGGCGGACCACGTCGGCGGGGGCGGCGGACTCGGCGAAGGTGGCGACGTCCCTGGGGATCTCGATCATCGCGTGCTCACCCCCACGCCATCTCGCCCATGACGACCTTGGTGCCGATGTCCACCGCGATCCGCAGCCCCAGCTCCGGGAAGCGCCGCTCCAGGCCCTCCTTGGCGGCGGCCGCGTCCGCGGCCCGGCCGATCTCGGTCTCGAAAGCCCGCAGGTAGGCGCGGGTGTGGTCGACGGCGTTCAGGTCGGTGGGCGCGCCGGCGACCCGGTGGCCGGCCGCCACCCAGGTCGGATGGAGCGCCTCGATACCGTCCAGCAGGTCGATCCAGGCGGCCCGTTGGGCGGAGCTGGGGGTGTCGGCCGTCCACACGTGCAGGCCCTCGAAGAGCAGGACCCCGCCGAGCACGGCGCGGTGGTGGTGCTGCCAGAGGTAGTGCCGGTCCGGCAGGTGGAAGTCGGCGCCGCGCACCTCGAACCGGTGGCCCTCGAAGACGATTTCGTCCCCGGCCAGCACCTCGGGCCGCACCAGCCGGGTGGGCAGCTCGGGGCCCAGGTGGGACCAGGCGCGCAGCTTGGCGTCGAACGTCTCCTGGATGTGCTCGACCGTCGAGGGGGTGGCCAGGAACCGGGCCTGCGGGAAGGCGTCCTGGACCTCCTGGGCGCCGAAGTAGAAGTCCGGGTCGCCGTGGCTGACGAACACGGTGGTCAGCCGCTTGCCGCCGGCTCTGATCCGCTCGACCAGACGGCGGCCGTCGGACCGGGTGAACCCGGCGTCCACCAGCATGGCGTGCTGCGGGCCGGTGACCAGGACGGAGGTCTTGTTGAGCGAGCTGTCGGGGCTGTCGATGATCTCGAAGTCGAGTGCGCTCACGTTGGACTTCCTTCCTCGGGCCGGGCACGCCTCGCGGCCAGCATCGGCGCTCGGCGCGGCGCCCGCATCCGGAAAGCGTCGGCGCTGGGCACGGCTCCCGCATCCGGAAGGTGTCGGCGCCAGGCACGGGGTCCGGCCTAGGCGCGGGTCCAGAGCGTGAGGTCGCTGCTGGTGGCCACCGCGAGGGTCCGGCCGGTGGGGGAGAAGCCGGCGGCGCGCAGGGTGGACCAGCCGGAGTTGAAGACGTGCCACCAGCACTCGGCGTGCTCGCCCTGCCACGGGCCCCGGCCGGTCGCGAGCAGCACCCGGTGGTGCGGCCACTCCGGGGCGGTGACCTCGACGTGCCAGCCGCCCTCGGAGCTGGTGTGCAGGCCGCCGCCCCACGTCCCGGCCACCGGGATCCGTACGTCCGAGACCTGGCCGAGGCCGGGGCAGCAGAGGTCCGGGCCGTCCGGGTCCTCCTCCGGGTCGTAGTCGCGCGCCACCTTGAGGCCCGTCACGGCGTCGAACAGGCCGTGCCCGCCGGACGAGACGGTCAGCACCAGGTCGTGCCCGCTCTCCGGGTGGACGGCGAAGCCGATGCCGAGCAGCCCGCCGACCGGGATCAGCCCCCGGCCGACCGGGCGCCACGGCTCCGGCGGGGCGGTCACCTCGGCGGCCAGGATCCGGTCCCGGAGGTGCTGCTGGTACGGGGTCAGGGCCATGCCACTGATCATCCCACCCGCCGGCCGACCCTACTGTGCCGGGCCCAGCCGCAGCACCGCCAGCGCCCCCAGCGCGGTGGCGGCGGCGAGCGGCAGCCACAGCGCGCCCGGACCGGCGGCCAGCAGGGCCGTCACCACCGCCGGCGCGGCCGCCCGGCCCACGCCCATCGACAGCTCCCAGCGGGCCAGCGCCCGCCCCAGCAGGTGCGGCGGGGCGACCGCCGCGACCAGCGCGGTACCCGAACCGGTGTAGAGGATCTCGCCCAGCGTGTACAGCACCGAGACCACCGCGATGCCCGCCGTCCCCGGGGTGCCGCCCAGCGCCCCGGCCCCCCAGAAGCCCAGGTACGAGACCGCCAGCAGTGCCCCCGAGGCCGCCAGCACAGCGCGCCGCGAACGGTCCGCCAAGCGCAGCACCAGCGCCAGCTGCAGGGCGATCACCAGCACCGTGTTGCCCACGAACAGGCCCGAGGACCACGCCGGGGAGGCGTGCAGGTGCAGCACCAGCAGCGCGGGCAGCGCCACCTCCAGCACGTCGAAGCAGAACGCGTACGGCAGATTGGCGAGGCTCAGCAGACTGATCCGGCGCAGTGGCGCGCGCCGCTCCCGGGGACCGTCGTGCGCCGCCTTCGGCGCACCCTCCTGGCGGGCCCGCACCCGCAGCGAGGCCACCAGTGCGGCGGCGACCAGGCAGGCCGCGCCCGTCACCCCGGCCAGCAGCCGGATCGCGCTCGCCCCGCCGCTCACCGCCACGGTGGCCAGCAGCGCGCCCAGGCCCAGCCCCGCGTTGCGCACCGACCGCCCGGCGGCGAGCGCCGCGTCCCGCAGCCGTCCGTCGGTCAGCGTGCTCACCACCGCGGCGTGCGTCGTCGGCCAGGACTGGCTGCCCACCCCGAACAGCACCGCCGCCGCCGTGAACCCCGGCAGGCCGTCCGCGAGCAGCAGCGTCAGCGCGCCCGCCGCCCGCAGCAGCAGGGTGACGGCCGCGGGCAGGGTCCGGGCGCCACGGTCGATCCAGCGGCCGGTCAGCGGCACCACCAGCAGGCCCGCGACCATCCCGGCCGACAGCGCCAGCCCGACCGCCCCCGCGCCCAGGTGCAGCACGCCGACCCCGTACAGCAGCAGGAACGGTCGCAGCATGCCGCCGCCCACCGCGTCCACCGCCAGCGCGACGGCGTACCGGGGCCCGCCGGCGGCGGTCAGCAGGCTCAGCAGCGCGGACGGGCCCCGGCGGCCCGCACCGATCGGCGGGGCGGGCGGCTCCCCGCCGCGGACGGCGGCGTGGTCATGGACGGACTTCTCCTGAATCAGGCTCATGGCCGGTACCGTCCGCCCCGGCCGGGCCGCCTGGCACGCCGATTGACGGTTCCCGTCAATCGGGGGCGGACGTGGCGGCACGGGGTGACAGGATCTGCCGCGTGAGTGAGCGAAGCGAGGCAGGCATATGAGTGTGACCATCGACATCACCGGCTTGTCCGACGAACGCCTGCTCTTCACGCCCTCCCCGCTCGCCGAGCTGAACGCCATGCTGCACGTCCTCGCCGAGCCCGCGCACCACCCCGCGCTGCACGGCTGGGCGAGCAGCACCACCGCCGCGATCCCGCCGGAGCTGGCCGAGCGGCTCCTGGAAGCCGACTTCCTGTGGCGCTCCTCGCGCGCCGACTTCCTCGTCCCCGGCCTGCCCGGCGCCACCCTCGCCGAGGAACTCGACGCCGTCGACCGGATCGACGACGAGCTGTACGTCACCGGCGCCCTCATCACCACCTGCGGCTCCTCCCGGCTCAACCGCCGGACCGCCTCCCCGCTCACCGACCCCGCCGCCAACGAGCTCGCCCGCGACCTCGCCCTCGCCCGCGGCCCCCGGCAGGCCGCCTTCGCCGACCGGCTGCTCGCCGACCCGCCCGCCGTCCGGGCACTGGTACGGCGAATGCTGGAGGACTGCGTGCCGGCCTTCTTCGCCGACGCCTGGCAGCGCGTCCTGCCCGACCTCGCCGCCGACGCCCGGCGCAAAGCCGACCTGCTGGCCCGCCGGGGCCTCGGCGAAACACTCGCCGCCCTCTCACCGTCCGTCACCCTCGACCAGGGCGACGGGCGGCGGCGGATCGTCATCGACAAGCTGCAGGACTCCACCGCCGGCGCCGCCGACAGCGGAGGCGTCACCTTCATCCCCACCGCCTTCGGCCGCCCCCACCTCCTGGTCGTCTACGCCCCCGGCTGGCGGCCCGTCCTGCAGTACCCGACCGCCGAACCCGGCCTGCCCGAGCCGGTCTCACTCGCCCTCGTCCAGCAGCGCCTGGAGGCGCTCGCCCACCCCGTCCGGCTGCGCCTCGCCCGCACCATGGCCCGTGGCCCGCACACCACCGTCGAACTGGCCTCCGCCTGGCATCTCACCGCGCCCGAGGTCTCCCGCCACCTGGCCGTGCTGCGGAAGGCCGGGCTGCTCACCACACAGCGGCGCGGGCGGTACATGCTCTACCAGCTCGACCTGGCGGGCAGCGCCCGGCTCGGTTCGGACTTCCTGGAGGCGGTGCTCCGGTGACCCGGCGCGCGGCACGGGAACGGCGGCACGACGGCAGCGGCCGTGCGGGAACAGCGGGCAGGGGGAACGCGTTCGTCCGGGCATGACCGACGACGCTGCCGCCTCCTCCGGCTCCTCCGGCTCCTCGCCCGAGATCCTCCGCTACGCCGCCTTCGCCACCCGCCCCGAGGGCGGCAACCCGGCGGGCGTGGTGCTCGACGCCACCGGGCTGACCGATCCGCGGATGCTCGCCATCGCCGCCGAGATCGGCTACTCGGAGACCGCCTTCCTCACCGCCGGCCCGGCCGAAGGGGCGTACCGGGTACGGTACTTCAGCCCGCTCGCGGAGGTGCCGTTCTGCGGGCACGCGACGGTCGCCGCCGCCGTCGCCCTTGCCGAGCACATCGGCCCCGGGCGGTACGCCTTCGCGACGGCCGCCGGGGACGTCCCGGTCGAGGTCGAGCGCGGCACCGACGGACTGCTGCGGGCCACCCTCACCAGCGTCGAACCGAAGGTCGAGGAGGTCACCGCGGCCGATGTCGAGGAGGCGCTCGCCCTGCTCGGCTGGGCCGCCGCCGACCTGGACCCGGCCCTGCCGCCGCGCATCGCCTACGCCGGTGCCCGGCACCTCGTCCTCGCCGCCGGCACCCGCGAGCGGCTGGCCCGCCTCGACTACGACTTCGACGGCCTGGCGGACTACATGCGGGCCCGCGACCTGACCACCCTCCAACTCGTCCGGCGCGAGACGCCCGAGGTCTACCACGTCCGCGACCCCTTCCCGGTCGGCGGCGTGGTCGAGGACCCGGCCACCGGCGCCGCCGCGGCCGCGTTCGGCGCGTACCTGCAGGAGCTGGGCGCGGTGGCGGCCCCGACGGTCCTGACGCTGCACCAGGGCGAGGACCTGGGCCGCCCGGGCGTGCTGCGGGTCGAACTGCGGGCGGAGGACGCCCGCGTGCGGGTCTCGGGTACGGCGGTGGCGATGCCGTGATGGCGATGCGGTGAGGCCGGGGGCCGGGGCCGTCAGGGCGAGGGCTGCGGCAGGACCTGCCCGCCCTCGCCCGCGGCTCCTCGAAGTCGGCCAGGTAGCGGTGGAACAGCTTCTCGCCGACGGTCACGCGTTGGCGCCCGCCTGGCCGTTCCGTACGGCGAGGCGGCGCTCCAGCGTCGCCCGGTGTCGCCGGCCGCGGGGGATCCGCCCGCCGCGGTGGTGGCGGGCAGCGCCCGTGCGGCAGACGACACCAGGACGGGCGTCACTCCGCCGGATCGATCCGGTAGCCCCCGCGGGCCGAGTGGAGGGTGAGCGCCTCGACCGGGCAGAAGTCCACCGCCTCGGTCAGCTCATCCGTCAACTCGGCGCCGCCGTCCGCGTATTCGGCCAGCGGCGCGGCGAGCCCGTCCGCGCCGAGGGCCAGCGAGTCGGGTGCGCTGCGAGCGCACATTCCGGAGCCGATACAGCGGTCCCGGTCGACCCGGACGATCACCGGTTCGGTGTCGGCCCGGCCCGTCACCAGCTCACCCGCAGGGAGTTCGGGCTGCGCGTGAGCAGGCCGCGCCGCCAGTCGATCCGTTCGGCCGCGTCCGCCATCCGCAGGGCGGGCAGCCGGCGGGCCAGTCGGTGCAGGGCGAGCTCCAGCTCCATCCGGGCCAGCCAGGCGCCCAGGCAGTGGTGCGGCCCGGCCCCGAAGGTCAGCATCGGCGCGGCCGGCGGGGAGAACAGCTCGGTGCGCAGGTCCCCGGTGAAGACGTCCGGGTCGTGGTTGGCGGCGGCCGTGTCGGCGGCGACCACGTTGCCGGCCGGGATGACCACCCCGCCGATCTCCACCTCCTCGACGGTGCGCCGCATCAGTCCGGGCATGTGCTCGTGGGCGTCGCCGAGCGGGACGGCGCGCAGCAGCTGCTCGGTCGCGGCGGCGGCGCTGGTCTCGTCGGAGGCGAGCTGCTGCCAGGCCTCGCGGCCGTCGGCGAGCAGGTAGACCAGGGCGTTGCCGAGGCTGGTCATGGTGGTCTCGTGGCCGGCCACGACCAGGCCGATGACCAGCGCGACCAGCTGCGCCTCGGTGATCGAGCCGTCCTCGGCGGCGGCCGCGAGCAGGCCGCTGACCAGGTCGTCACCAGGCTCGGCCCGCCGCTCGGCGATCACCTCGGCGCCGAAGGCGGAGAACTCGGTCATCGCGGTGCCGATCGCCTCGGCGGTGTAGGCCGTGGTGGAGAGCGCGTGGTCGCTCCAGTGGGCGAGCCGCTTGGTGTCCAGGTTGTCCAGGCCCATCAGTCGGCTGATCACCGCGACCGGCAGCGGCCGGGTGTAGGCGGCGACGATGTCGGCGGGGGAGCCGTGGTCGATCAGCTCGTCGATGAGCGACTCGACGACGGATGCCACCCACGGCTTCCAGCGGGCTATCGCGCGCGGGGTGAAGGCCCGCTGCACGGTGCGGCGCAGCCGCTGGTGCTCGGTGCCGTCGATGTTCAGCATGCTCTGCGGGTCGTCCAGGATGTTGGGCGTGACCGTGACCGGCGGCGCGTCCGGCGCGTAGAGCGGGGCGCGGCCCAGGCGCGGGTCCGTCAGCACCTGCCGCACGTCGGCGTGCCGGCTGACCAGCCAGACCGGCGTGCCGGTGGGCAGCGCGGCGAGCCGGGGCGGGCCGGGCTCCAGGTGGCGCAGGCAGTGCAGCGGGGGAAGCGGGGCGGTGCCGGTTCCGGCACCGGTCGCACTGTTCTCGGTGGACATCCGTACTCCAGACTCCAGGGCGGGGCCGCGGGGGCGGTCCGACGGGGGGTGGTCCGAGGATGGTGCGGGGGACGGGTGGTGCGGCCGGCTGGCGGCTCGACACGGGCCGGGACTGGGTAGGGCATCTGCTGGGGAGGCTGCGGGGAGGCGCGACATGTGCGGGGGCGTACGGTCGGTACGCGCCCGGCACGGGCGCGCGGTGGCGCGCCGCCGGGTGGGGCGGGTGTGCTGAGCGTGGTCGCGTGGACCGTCTCTGCTACGACCGTACGTGGGCCGTAGGGCGCCCGTCTGCGGCACTTCCAGCCAACACCGATGCTTTCCGGGCAGTTCGAGGCGCGCTGACGAGCGCTCAGCGCCGTCCGTGCGCCCCCGCCTGAGCGGCCGTGCCGGGCGGGGGCCGGGCGGCCGCCGGATAGGTCGGCGGGTAGGCCGCCGGCATGTGCCACCTGAGGTGCCGTGAGGTGCCGTGAGGTTCCGTGACGTACCGCGGCGTCGGCTGACACGCCGTCGGCACGCGCGGTGAGGCGGATCACGCCGGATCGCCCCCCGCTCCGCCGGCGGCCGGCGGAGCGGGCGCTACGCTTCGTGGGCAGTGCTTCTGCAGTCCTTCTGCAGTCGTGTCGTCGCAGGTCACGCCGGTGCGGAGCGGCATCGGCCGACGGAGGTGGAATCGGATGGCCCAGCAGGTCAAGGCAGTCATCGCGCGTGCCAAGGGCGCGCCCGTGGAGGTGACCACGATCGTGGTGCCGGACCCCGGTCCGGGCGAGGCGGTGGTCCGGATCCAGGCTTGCGGCGTCTGCCACACCGACCTCCACTACCGCGAGGGCGGCATCAACGACGAGTTCCCGTTCCTGCTCGGCCACGAGGCCGCGGGCATCGTGGAGTCGGTCGGCGAGGGCGTCACCGAGGTCGCGCCCGGCGACTTCGTGGTCCTCAACTGGCGTGCGGTGTGCGGCCAGTGCCGTGCCTGTCGGCGCGGGCGCCCGCAGTACTGCTTCGACACCCACAACGCCAAGCAGAAGATGACGCTGCTGGACGGCACCGAGCTGTCCCCGGCCCTGGGCATCGGCGCGTTCGCCGAGAAGACCCTGGTCGCGGCCGGCCAGTGCACCAAGGTCGACCCGGCGGCCGAGCCGGCCGTCGCCGGCCTGCTGGGCTGCGGCGTGATGGCGGGCCTCGGCGCCGCGATCAACACCGGCAACGTCGGCCGCGGCGACTCGGTCGCCGTCATCGGCTGTGGCGGTGTCGGCGGCGCGGCCGTGATGGGCTCCCGGCTGGCGGGCGCGGCGAAGATCATCGCCGTCGACATCGACGACCGCAAGCTGGAGACCGCCCGCACGCTCGGCGCCACCCACACCGTCAACTCCCGCACCACCGACCCGGTCGAGGCCATCCGCGAGCTGACCGGCGGCAACGGCGCGGACGTCGTCGTCGAGGCGGTCGGCCGGCCCGAGACCTACCGGCAGGCGTTCTACGCCCGCGACCTGGCCGGCACCGTCGTCCTGGTCGGCGTGCCGACCCCGGAGATGACGCTGGAGCTCCCGCTGCTCGACGTCTTCGGCCGCGGCGGCGCCCTGAAGTCCTCCTGGTACGGCGACTGCCTGCCCTCGCGGGACTTCCCGATGCTCATCGACCTCTACCTCCAGGGCCGCCTGGACCTGCGCGCCTTCGTCACCGAGACCATCGAACTCGACGCGGTGGAGCAGGCCTTCGAGCGCATGCACCAGGGCGACGTCCTCCGCTCGGTGGTGACCCTGTGACCTCTGAGGCCCGTGTCGACCGGCTGGTGACCGCCGGGACCTTCGAGCTCGACGGCGGCAGCTGGGAGGTGGAGAACAACGTCTGGATCGTCGGCGACGACGAGGAGGCGGTGGTGATCGACGCCGCGCACGACGCGGCGGCCATCGAGGCGGCGCTCGGCGGCCGCCGGCTGCGGGCGATCGTCTCCACGCACGCGCACAACGACCACATCGACGCGGCCCCGGCCCTCGCGGCCCGCACCGGTGCGCCGATCCTGCTGCACCCGGACGACCTGCCGCTGTGGAAGCTCACCCACCCAGACCGCCTCCCGGACGGCGAACTGGCCGACGGGCAGCGGATCGAGGTGGCCGGCACGGAGCTGACCGTGCTGCACACCCCGGGGCACGCCCCGGGCGCGGTCTGCCTGTACGCGCCCGACCTGGGCACGGTCTTCACCGGCGACACCCTCTTCCAGGGCGGCCCGGGCGCGACCGGCCGGTCGTTCTCGCACTTCCCGACCATCATCGACTCGATCCGCGAGCGCCTGCTGACGCTCCCGGCGGACACGGTGGTGCGGACCGGCCACGGCGACCCGACCACCATCGGCGTCGAGGCCCCGGCCCTGCCGGAGTGGATCGCCCGCGGACACTGACGCGCCGCGGGCCCTGACGCGCTGCGGGCCCTGAAGCGCACGCCGGCCGTCGACTCGTCGGCCCGTACGGCGTACGGCCCCCGGGGCTTGATCGTTCCCCGGGGGCCGTACGATCGCGATCATGGCCCATGACCCGCGCGACCTCGACGACGCCATGCTCGCCTTCTGGCGTGAGCGGCACATCTCCACCCTGACCACCATCCGCCCGGACGGCACGCCGCACGTGGTGCCGGTCGGTGTGACGTTCGAGCCGGAGACGGCGACCGCCCGGGTGATCACCAGCCGCACCAGTCGCAAGGCGCTCAATGTCGCGCAGGCGGGGCCGCAGGGCCTGCGGGTCGCGGTCTGCCAGGTGGACCGGGCGCGGTGGGCGACCCTGGAGGGCGTCGCGGTCGTCCGGGACGAGCCCGAACAGGTGGCCGAGGCCGAGCGGCGCTATGCCGAGCGCTACCGCCAGCCGCGGGTCAACCCGGACCGGGTGGTCATCGAGATCACCGTGGACCGCGTCCTCGGCCGGGGCTGAGACGCCCTTCAGCGGAACAGCCGTTCTCATTTCCGAGAACGGCCGTTCTCGCGCGGGTCGACTCGCGGGTCGACTCGCGGGCCTATCCGCGGGCCTACCTGCGGGTCGACTCGTCGACGTGGAGGGTGAAGACGTCCGGGCGGGCGTAGTGGCCGACGGGGTCGAAGTCGAAGCGGGCGCGCGCCAGATCGTCGAGGTCGAGTTCGGCGGACAGGATGCCCTCGCCGTCCCGCAGCGGGCCGGCCAGGACCTCGCCGAGCGGGGAGACGATGACCGAGCCGCCGCCGATCAGGACGGTGTCGGGGGCGTCGCCCTGGACCGGGTGGAGGTCGGGCGGGAGGGCGTCGCGGCGCAGGTACTGGCAGGCGCTGAGGACGAAGCAGCGCCCCTCCAGCGCGACGTGCCGCATGGTCACCTGCCAGGCGTCGCGGGCGTCCACGGTCGGTGCGCACCACAGGTCGACGCCCTTGGCGTACATCGCCGTGCGGAACAGCGGCATGTAGTTCTCCCAGCAGATCGCCGCCCCCAGGCGGGCCCTGCCGGTGTCGACGACCGTGAGGGTGGAGCCGTCGCCCTGACCCCACAGGTAGCGTTCCGCCGCGGTCGGCATCAGCTTGCGGTGCAGCCCCAGGTAGCCGTCGGGGCCGAAGAACAGGGCGACGCAGTACAGGGTGGCGCCGCGCCGCTCCACCGCGCCGACCACCGCGTGGCAGCCCAGTTCCCGGGTGAGGGCGGCCAGCGCGTCGACCTCCGGGCCGGGGACGGTGACGGCGGAGGCGTGGTAGCGGCGGAACAGCTCGCGGCCGGCCGGGGTGCGGTCGCCGACGCTGACGCCGAAGTCCAGGCCCTTGGGGTAGCCGCCGAGGAACGCCTCGGGCAGCACGACGACCTCGGCCCGGTGGCCCAGGGCGGCTTCGCGGATCAGCTCCTCGGCGCGGGCCAGCGCGCCCGGCGTGTCGAACAGCCGGGCGGCGGCCTGCACCACGGCGGCGGTCACGGTGGTCACGGCCGGCGCACCTCGACGGTCAGCGAGCCCTGCAGCAACTCGGCCTTGGCCCGGGCCTGAGCGGCGTCCGCCGCACCCACGACGATCGCCCCGTGCCGGTCGAGGTTGGAGGTGACGGGGTGGATGCGGGTGCCGACCGCCAGGGTGCAGGTGGCGGCCAGCACCGAGGGGTCGTCGGCCACCTCGGACCAGCCGCCGACCGAGGTGACGACGCCGGTGGGAGGGGCCAGGAAGCGTACGGCGGCGCCCCGCGTGGCGCGCGCCGGTACACCGGCGGGGGGTGTGTCGAGGAGGTCGTCCAGCCAGTGCCCGTAGAGCTCGAGCTCCGGGTGGCACCACTCCAGCATCGCGTGGATCCAGTCCCCGCCCTGGCGGGCGTGGACCTCGCCGAGCACGACACCCGACCCGGTGACCCAGCACTCGACGTGGAAGTGGCCGCGCCGCAGGCCGATCGCCCGGAGCGCCGCCGTCACGGTGGAGACGACCTCGGCCTCGTCGTCGCCGAGCGCGGCGGGCATCGTGTGGCCCATCTCCACGAACCCGCCGGGGGCGAGCGCTTTCTCGGTGACGGCGAGGACGTGGGGAGTGCCCTGCGTGAACAGGCCCTCCACGCTGAACTCGCGGCCGTGCACGAACTCCTCGACCAGGGCCAGGCCGTCGGCGTCCCGGGCGTCCCGGAAGGCGGCGGCCATCGCGGCCGGGTCCGAGACCCGGCTCACTCCCTCGCTGCTGGAGCCCCGGCGGGGTTTGACCACCACGTCGGGTCCGTGCTCCCGCAGGAAGTCCGTGGCCTCCTCCGCGGACGCGCAGACCGTCAACTCCGGCTGCCGGAAGCCGTGGCGGCGCAGGTGCTCGCGGCACTCGTCCTTTGTCCGGACGAGTCGCACCGCCTCGGGCGGGTTGCCCGGGACGCCGAGGAGCGCGGCGACCGAGGCCACGCTGACGGCGGCGTACTCGCGGTAGCCGACGACCGCGTGCACGGGGGAGTGTCGGGCGTAGGCGGCGGCCCAGTCCTGGCAGGCCGACGCGTCGGCGAAGTCCAGTTCGTGGACCTCGTCGGCCAGGGCGGTGAGCTCCGGTGCGGCCGCGAGGTTCTCCCGGGTGTCGGTGAGGACGACGCGGACGCCGCGCTTGCGGAACTGGTCCATCGCGCGGTCGCAGATGTCACGGACGAAGCCGGACTCCCTGGGTGCCGCGCCCCCGAGTACCAGCACGGTCGGCATCGCGGTCTCCTTCTGTCGTGGTTGCGGGGTCGGTCGAGGCAGTGGGGTCGGTCGAGGCACTGGGGCCGGTCGAGGTTGCGGGATCGGTCGAGGTGGCGGCCGGAGCGGTGGTCGCGGCGGGGGAACGCCGGGGCCGGGCCTCGAGCCGGGTGAACAGCACGGCGAGCGCCACCAGCGCCGTGATCAGCACCGCGCTGAGCGGTCTGAACCGGTCGCCGAACAGCACCTGCGCCAGGTACGTCAGTCCGGGGAGGGTGGTGAGCAGCACCATGGTGATCACCGGGGGGCAGCGCTGCGCGCCGATCTGGAGCAGGTACAGCGGGACGACCACCCCCGCCACCGCCGCCAGCGAGGCCGCGCCGAGCGACAGCCCGTGGCCCGTCGGGCCGCCCTGGGCCGCGAGGAGCACGCCGGCCAGCAGGTAGGTGAGGTGGAAGCGGTGGGCCGTCACCACCACCGGGTCCACCTTGAGGTCGCCCAACTTCCGTGAAACGGTCGCCAGATGGGCCGCGCCGAAGCCGGAGAGCACCGCCAGCAGGCCGCCGCCGAGGACCTCCGGTCCGATCGCCGCCGTCTCGCCGGACCGGGTGCAGGCGGCCACCGCCAGCGACACCGCGAGCAGCGCGCCCGCCCGGAGCCAGCCCGCGCGGCCCGGGCCGCCGGCGCCCCGGGCCGCGCCGAGGACGGCGACGGCGAGCGGGCCGACGCCGGCCATGAGGCTTGCGGCCAGTGCGGCGGGCACCCAGGCCAGCGCCACGAAGTAGCCCAGGAAGGTCAGTGCGCTCGCCAGGTTCATCTGGACCAGCAGCCGTCTGACCTCGCGGTCGGCGAGCGCTCCCCGGTGCTTGCCGCGCAGCACGGTGGTCAGGGTGAACACCACCGCGGTGGCGAGGAACGCCAGGCAGGAGAAGAGCAGGCTGCCGGCCGGGTCGAGCCGGCCGGAGAGGAAGCCCTCCGTCCCGGCCTGGAGCAGGACGGAGAGGGCGATGAGCGCGATCGGCACCGGCGGTCAGTCCTGTTCGGCGAGGCGGTAGAGGGCTCCGCTGTCCTCCAGGTCGTGGATGACGCCGAGCGAGTTCAGCAGCAGGTGCTCGTCCTCGTGGACCAGGTAGGCGATGCCGCTGGCGCCGGTGGTGAGGTACCGGTCGAGGATGGGCTGCCCGATCTCGGGCAGCCGGTCGATGCTGTGGAAGCCGGGCAGGCGGCGCAGGATGCGGGCGCCGTCCACGGCCAGCAGCTTCCCCGGGCGGTCGGAGCGGAGGAAGACCTTGGCGACCGACCGGGCCGCCGTGTAGGGGAGTTCGAGGCGCAGCGCGAACTCCTCGGGGCGCAGGAAGCGCTCCACGACGAGGTGCTGGTGGCTGTATCCGAAGGCCGCGTGGTACGGGTCCGGGGCCAGCGAGGGGCCCATGACGCGGGAGTTGACCTCGACCAGGCGCGGTCCGGCCGGGGTCAGCATGACCTCGGTGTGGGCGGCCCCCTCCCGGATGCCCAGGGCGTCGAGGCAGTCCAGCACGTAGCCGACCAGCTCCGCCTCCGCCGCGTCGAGCTGCGGCCGGGAGATGATGTGGCGCAGCACCGGGGCGCCGTCGATGTGGTCGATGCGCTCCGCGTACACCTCGCTCACCAGGTGGCGGCCGTCGATGCTCACGGTGTTCACGATGTACTGGGTGCCGGTCAGGAACTCCTGGACGAGGACGTCGTCGTTGACCTCGCCCATCAGGTTCTGCCGGTCGACGATCGCGCGGAAGGCCGTCAGGGCCGTCTCCGGGTCGGGCGAGATGGTGCAGCCGTCGCTGCCGGCGCTGTCGCGCGGCTTGACCATCACGGGGTAGCTGTCCCAGCGGGCGAGCAGGTCGGTCAGCTCGGCTTCGTCGCGGACCGATCCGGTGCGCGCGGCGGGCACGCCGGCCTGCTCCAGGGCCCGGACCATCAGCTCCTTGTCGCGGCGGGCCGCGGCCTGCTCGGGCCGGTGGTGCGGCAGTCCGAGCCTGGTGGCGAGCTCGTCGGCGAGCAGGACGCCGTACTCGCTCGCGGCGATGACGGCGGTCGGGCGCAGGCCGCCCAGCACCTCGAGGGTCTTGGCGAGGTCCTCGTGCACCATGGTGCGCGGGGAGCCGTCCGCGTCGTACGCGGCCCGGAGTGACGCGTCGTACAGGTGCAGGCAGTCCGCGCCCTCCTCCCGGAAGGCCTCGGCCAGCGCCTTTCCGGTGGAGACGGGGTTGACGAGGACGAACATCATACGAGCCTTCCGGTGGCGGTGACGGTGGCCTTGACGGTGTTGTTGACCTTGACGGTGTTGTTGACCTTGACGGTGTCGTTGACCTTGACGGAGCCGGTGACCCTGATGGCAGGGGTGGGTGCGTCGTGCGCGGCCCAGAGCAGGTCGGTGGCGATGCCGGTCGCCTGACGGGCCGCGGTGTTCAGGTAGTTGACGATGGCGGCCCGGGGGTGCGAGGCGGCGCCGAGCACCCAGACCCGCTCGGGTTCGCCGGTCCGCGGATCGCACACCCGGAGGCCGGGGGAGATCTCCGGCTCGGTGCCCGTCACGGCGAGGGCCGGGTCGGAGTGGAGCAGCAGGGTGCGGTCCGGGAGTCGGCGCAGGGTCGGCTTGTGGTAGCCGGCCGCGCAGACGATGTGGTCGATGTGTTCGGTGCGGTCGTCCGCCCACCGGACGAGCCACCCGGGGCCGGACTCGGCCGGGGTGACGGCTTCCGGCAGTCGCGGGGCGACCGTCAGCGTGCCCTCGGTGAGGCGTTCGAGCAGCAGTCGGGCGTTGCGGACCGGAATGGAGGAGATGTAGCGGGAGATGACGTGCCGGTACCGTCCGAGCACCGTCCTGCGGGTGTCCGCGGGCCAGGGCGCGGTGCTGTCGTTGATCGCGTCGATGATCTCGGCGATCGCGTCCTGCCACGGGACCTGTCCGGACTCGGCGAGGCGCAGTTCCTCGGCCAGCCGGTCGGCGGGTGCGGTCGCGCCGCTGGTCTGGGCGCGCAGAGCGGCGCCCGATCCGGCCCGGGCCACCGCGGAGACCACCAGGCGGGCTGCTTCGCGGTCGAAGTCCGGTGAGTCCGGGGTGAGTTGACGCCAGGAGGCCGGGTCGAGGACCGAGCTGGCGGGCCGGGTGAGCCGGCTCCGGACGGCGGGCAGTTGTCCGGAGGGCGAGGAGAGCACCACGTGCCGCCCCCGCTGTCCCAGCACGATCGCCGCGTCGATCGCCGCGAGCTTGCTGCCGAGCACCAGGATCCGTGCGCGGGCGGGCAGCCGGCGCAACTGCCCGACGGGGTACGGCGCGGCGGTGAGGTCCGGATGGCCGACGTGCGCGCGGACCAGTTCGGGGACGACCGGCTGGTCGAGGCCGAGGCAGAGGAAGACGTCGGTGCCGGTGAGCCGGGCCCCGTCGTCGAGCGTGACGGTGTGGCCGCCGCCGTCGTCGGGGCCGACGGAGGTGGCTCGTGCGCGGTGGTGGCGGACCCGGATGCCGGCCTGTTCGGCGGCCCGGCGGTACGTCAGGTACCGCTCGCGGCAGTACTGGCCGACGAGGTAGCGGGGGACGAAGTGGTCGCGGTGGACCGGCCAGCCGCGTGCGGCGAGGTACCTCAGCAGATCGGACTCGCCGGTGGGGTCGATCGAGGTGACGTCGACGGAGGTGTTGCAGAGCAGCAGCGGATCGGTGGTGCCGAAGGCCGTTCCCAGCCCGATCGGGTTGGGGTCGACCACCGTGATGGTGCCGATGCCGGGCGTGGTGGCCAGCTGGGTGAACAGGGTCACCCCGCTGGCTCCGCCGCCGACGATGATGGCGTGCTTGTCCATGGGTCAGCCCGCGGTTCGGGTGGCGACGGGCGAGTGCCGGGAGGCCCCGCGCAGCCACGTGGCGAAGGCGGGCGTGTCCAGCAGGTCCGAGTGCCCGCCCGGGAACGTCCGGGACACGAAGCTGCCGGACGTGGCGTCGGCCCACGCGCCGATGCCGTCGGTGGAGGTCAGCGGATCCTCCGCACCGCGGACGGCGAGGATCGGGCAGCTCACCTCACGGACCGTCGAGCCGGTGGACTCCCGCAGCAGCCGCAGGTCCTGCATCGCGGTGTCGATGACGATCTCCCGCCACTCGTCGCCCTCGTCCGGCAGGAGGCCGGGGTCGATGCCCTCCAGGTAGGCGACGGTGTCGGACCGGTGGAGCGTGGGCGGCTCCGGCACCGTCAGCAGGGCCGGTGCGTTCGCGCCGACCACCACCAGGGCGGCGACCTCCGTGCCCAGCTCCGCCAGTTCCCGCGCCGTGGCATGGGCCACGTACGCGCCGAAGCTGTGCCCGACGAGGACCGGCCGTACGGGCCGGCGCCGCTCCACCTGGGCGACGCAGGACCGCACGACCTCCTCGAAGGCGCCCGCTGCCCGGCCGAAGTCCCGGCCGAGCCTTCCCGGGTACCGGGCGAGCCAGGCCGACGGCCCCGACGCGCTCAGCAGTCCGCGGAGTTCGGTGCCGAAGGACCCGGCACCCGGAAAGACGACGACACTCGGACTTTCGGGATCCACCGGTCCCTCTCCTGTTCTTTCAGTGACATGTGGCGGCGGGGCTCACGGGTCAGAGCCCGAGGGCCAGTTCGTCCATCACCATGGCGATGCTGATCAGGCTGAGCCTGAAGTCCCACTTGTCCGCACCGCCCTGGGCCGGCACGGTGTCGAGGCTGCCCGGGACGAAGAGCCCGCTGGCCTCGACCAGGCCCTGCCAGTCGTCCCAGGTCCGGGCGTCGACGACCGACCGCAGGTCGTACGCGGTGAACCCGTGCTTGCCGCGCTGCAGGACGGAATCCGGGACGATTCCCCGGTAGGCCGACTTGAGGCAGGCCTTGCCCTCGAAGTCGACCACCTTGGCGCTGTCGGCGGTCCGCAGCGCGAGGGAGACCACCTCGTTCCCGAGGAACGGGTAGCGGCCCTCGATCGAGTTCTTCATGACCATGGAGTCGCCGTGGTCGCCGAGGAGGTGGCCCGCCAGCTGGACGTAGACGTCGGAGACGGAGCGAAGCTGCATGGGCGAGAGCCGCTTCGCCTCGTCCTCGGAGAACGGGATCAGCCTGGTGCGCCAGAACTCCTCGCCCACCAGCGCCTCGGCGGCCGCCGGTGCGAGGTACTCCCGCCGGCGGTGCACCTTGCGCCAGTCCACCTCCCAGCTGAAGTCCGCGCGGCCCCAGGCCTGTTCGTTCTCGGCGCAGGAGCTCCGGGTGGACCTGGTGGCGCTGTCGAAGGCGTAGGAGTCGTAGCCGAAGAACAGCTCGTCCGCGCCCTCGCCGGAGACCACCCCCTTGACGCCGGCGGACCGTACCGTATCCGCGAGCATCATGGCGGCCACGTTGTAGGTCTCGCGCTGCGGGTAGCAGCAGTGCCGGACCATCTCCTCGAACCGTGCCGCGATGTCGGTCGGCCGGCACAGGATCTGCTCGTGCTTGCTGCCGGCCTGCTGCGCCACCTCCCGCTGGAAGCGCCCCTCGTCCAGCGAGGGATCGTCGAACACGATGGAGAAGGTGCGGACCGGCCGGTCGAGCAGGGCGGCCGATTCCATCAGGATCGCGGTGGAGTCGAACCCCCCGCTCAGGTAGGCGCCGATCTCGACGTCGGCGTGCAGCCGGTCCCGGATCGAGCCCCGCAGCCCCGCCCGGAGCGCCTCGTCCGGGACCGCCTCCGCGGTGGGGGCGAACTCGCCGTAGCGCCAGTAGCGTTCGGTCTCCTGGCCGTCCGGACCGAACCGGACGGCGCAGCCGGGGGGGACGGCGTTCACGCCCTTCACCAAGGTCCGCGGCGCGACGACGTTGCCCAGCGAGAAGTACTGGTCGACGGCGCCGATGTCCACCTTCCAGGAGCGGTCGACGCTCTGGACCAGAGGCTTGAGCTCCGAGCAGAAGTGGACGTCGTCGCCGGTCGCGGCGTAGTACAGCGGGCAGACGCCGAACCGGTCCCGGGCCAGGACCAGGGTGTCCTCGGCGCGGTCGAAGACGACGGTCGCGAACTGCCCGTCGACCAGGCCGAGCCCCTGGATCCCGTACCGGGCCACGAGTTCGGGGATGACGGACACGTCGACGGCGTTCCGGTGCCGGTCGGCACCCACCTTCGCGCGGAGGGCCTCGGCGTTGTACACCTCGCCGTTCGTCATGGCCACGTACCGGCCGCTGCGGTCCTCGGCGGGCTGCCAGCCGTCGACCAGGCCGGTGAAGCCGAGGCGGCCGAGTTTCGCGGACAGCGTCCCGGTGTTGAGTGAGTAGGTCTCGTCCGGTCCGCGGTGGACCAGCCGGTTGTGCATGGCAGCCGCGATGCTGCGATTCACCCGACCGTTGGGGGAATAGGTCCCGCATACGCCACACATCGCGGTCAAGCGCTCCGATCACGTAGTTCGTCGACGAGGACCTTCAGGTTCTCGGCCCGGAGGACGTCCCGGACGCCGACAGCCATCCAGCCGAGTTCCTTCAGCTTGTTGACCAGGATCACCGTGGAGGCCGAATCGCCGCCGATGTCGAAGAAGTTGTCGTCGAGGCCGGCGTCGGCCACCCCGGTGAGCCGGCGTACCAGTTCGAGGATCTGGTCCTCCGGCGCGGCGGCCCGTTCCGCCTCGGGGGCGGCGCGGCGGCTCGCCCGGAGCGCCTCGCGGTCGACCTTGCCGTTGCGGGTGTAGGGGACCGCCTCGATCTGCCGGATCACCGAGGGGACCTTGTAGGAGTCGAGGACCGTCTCCAGGTGGGTGCGCACCTCCCGGGAGGTGGCGGTGCCGAGGTGGTAGCAGACCAGGGCGTCGGCGGCGTCGTCGTCGCCGCTCTCGTGCGACTCGGCGGTGACGACCGCCTCCACGACGCCGTCGAGGCGGCAGGCCGCGCTCTCGACCTCGCCCGGGTCCAGGCGGTAGCCGCGGACCTTGACCTGCCGGTCCAGCCGCTCGACGAAGTAGACCTGTCCGTCGCGGCGTTCGACGATGTCGCCGGTGTGGTAGACCCGGTCCGCGTCGTCGTCGAGGAAGGGCCGTACGCCCTGGGCGGTCAGGTAGCCCACCGCGACGCTGTTGCCGGTGATGACGAGTTCGCCGCGGGTCACCGGCGAACCGGCGGCCTCGTCGGCCGCCGTCGGCAGCGGGGCGAGGTCGAACCCGCAGTCGCCGACCAGGTCGCCGAGCGGGACGGACTCCTTGCAGTCGTCCGGGTCCAGCGGGGCGCTGAGGAAGTTGCAGACGGTGGTCTCGGTGAGCCCGTAGGCGTTGTGGAACGCCGCCGCCGCGGACCACTTCCGGAGCACGGCCTGCCGGCAGGCGCCGCCGCCGTTGATCACGTGCTTGAGGGCCATCCCCTCGCTCGGCTCGGTGGCCGTCAGCGCGAAGGGTGTCGTCTTCAGATGGGTGATGCGGTACCGCTCCAGCGTCCGCTGGAGCACCGGTCCCGGGCTGAGGTGCTCTTCGCCGAGGATCACCAGGCAGGCGCCCGAGGTCAGGGTCCACAGGATCTCGGTGATGCACCCGTCGAAGGTCAGTCGGGCGAACTGCAGGGTGCGGCACCGGGTGTCCAGCTCCAGGCGCCGTACGTGGTCCCGGACCATGGGCACCAACGGCTCGGCGCGCACCAGGACGCACTTGGGCTCTCCGGTCGAACCCGAGGTGTGGATCGCGTAGCCGAGGGTGTCCTGATACTCCGTCAGATCGACCTGAGGTGACAGGTGTTGGCCTTCCGGGCCGTCCCGCCACTCGGCCGGCGTCGCGGCGAGTCGCGGCGCGTGCGACCCGGCAGGGGTGCCGGCGACCAGGTTGATGCCGAGCGAGGAGACCTTCCGCTTGTTCGACGACTCGCTGTCGCGCGGGTCGATGAACACGAACGGTCGTCCTGCGGTCAGCGCGCCGACCATGGCGACGATCGACCCCGAGGTGCGGACGGCCTCGATTCCGATGAACTCACCCGGTTCGGTGAGCGATTCGAGCCGCGCGGTGAAATCGCGGACGTGCTCGCCGAATTCCCGATAGGTGATCGAGCCGTCGGTGGTCTCGATGGCGCCGCAGTCGGGATGGTCCTGAACGACGCGCTCGATCGCGTCGACTACTGATATCTGCTGGACAGACAAGTGATCAACCTTTTTCAGCGATGGTCAGACGAACTACCGCACGGTGTGGACGAGCGTTCCCACACCCTCGACGACGGCCTTGATCGAGTCTCCGGGGCTGATCACCGCGGCTCCCGGAGTTCCCGTGCAGATGACGGTTCCGGGCGCGAGGGTCCGACCGGCCGTGAAGTACTCGACCAGATAGCCCAGGTCGTACTTCATGGCGGACACCAGGGCGGAGGAGACGACCTCGTCATTGCGGATGGTCGACACCCGGATGTTCCGGAGCGCCTCGTCGTCGAACTCGTCCAGCGTCACCAGCTGCGGTCCCACACTGCAGAACGTGTCGAATCCCTTGGACCACGGGATGTACCGCGGATTCTCGCGGATCACGTCCTCGGCGGTCATGTCGAGCACGGTCGTGACACCCGCGACGACCGAGCGCCAGTTCGCGCGCGACACGTTCTTGCAGGCCACGCCGATGACGAGACCGAGTTCGGCCTCCGCGGTCACCCGCTTGCTCTGGGACGGCAGTTCGATCTGCTGCCCGTTGCCGATCAGGCAGCTGCTCGGCCGCAGGTACGATCCCGGGCCGGAGGCGGGCTGCTGGGTGTTCAGGTCCTCGGAGTGGCCCCGGTAGTTCAGGCCGGCACCCCAGATGTCGCCGCCGTCGGCGATGGTCGCGGCCTCGTCGAGCCGGACGTCGGTCAGCGGCTCGACCGACCGGGAGGCGAGCAGCGCGGCGAGCTCGCTCCTCCGGGCCTCGTCCAGCAGGTCCGCGATCCGCGCGGGAGCCTGGTAGCCCTCGATGGCCGACAGCGGCACCCAGCCGCCGTCCTGTCCGGCGTGGATCCGGTAGCCGTCGCCGGCGTCGAATCGTGCGATCCTCATGTGTTCCTCCCTGTAGGGCGCTGGTCGAAAGGGGTTCGCTAGACCGCCGCGAGGCCCTGGGAGATCCGCTGGGCCGCGGCGTGAAGGTGGTTCTTGCCGACGCTCTGCGACGCCAGGTCGACGGCGATCTCCATCAGGGGGGCCGGGTCGACGGTGAGCTCGGCGCAGAGTTCCTCGATGAGCGGGAAGTATCCGGAGTGGATCCCGATGACTCCGCCGAGGACCTGCATGTTCCGGTTCTCCGGCAGGAGTTCCAGGCTGGTGCGGCAGAACTCCGCGAGCCGGGCCAACTGCTTGTAGTCGTACCTGTCGCTGCCGACCATGCTGAGGATGCCGGCCAGCGACTCGGTCTCCGCGTTGCCGGCGCCGCGGCCGATGCCGTCGAGCGTTCCGTCGACGATGGCGGCGCCGGCCTGGAGCGCGGCGATGCTGTTGGCGTTCGCCATGCCGAGGTTGTCGTGGCCGTGGAACCCGACGACCGGGAAGTGCTCCCTGGCGACCTCGACGTAGTGCTGCACGTCGCTGGGGAGCATCGAGCCGTAGGAGTCCACGACGTACAGTCCGGCCACGGCCGGAGTGACTCCGCTCAGCAGCTTGGGCAGCTGCTCGGCGGGCGTGGCGCTGGTCTTCATGAGGTTGAGGTAGACCTGCCCGCAGATCTCGGTGGCGCGCTCGATGTACTCGAGGTGCTCGGAGACCCGGTCGGCCTCCATGCCGATGCGGACGAACGACATGCCCTGGTCGCAGAGCTCCTGAAGCGTCTCGAGCCGGCTGAAGCCGGGCTGCGCGAACATGCCCCAGGAGGTTTCCGACAGTTCCGAGCGGGCGATCTCGCACCACCGGGACAGGTCGATGTTGCAGGCCCTGATGCCGGAACGCTCGGCCTCGTAGCCGAGGCCGTGGCCGATTTCCACCTTCCCGATCGGCGTCTCGTTCAGTCGGCCGAGGAGTTCGATGACGAATTTCTCTTCGAGCTGGAAGTCGACGGCGTACGAGCCATCGCGCAGGGTGGCGTCAAGAATCTCGCTCGACTGCGGCTCGAACAGCGGGCCGGGTGCTGTAGACATAACCGTCCTCCGGAGCTCAGTGATTGGCGGATGAGTATGGGTGGTTCGCGGGAAAGAGCCGATGCCGGACCTCCTCCGGGACCGCATGGCGGATTCCCGGTGGGCGCGGTCGCGCATCGGCGGAGCAAGAACGATGGAACGTCACCGTAGGGAGTTCGACCGTGGAAATCCCGATCAGGGTCGGGATGGAGAAACGACCTCTGCCGCGCTGCCGCCGGCACTACCGTGCCGTGGGCGCGAGCGTTCCGGCCTCGTGGTGAGTACTTCTTCGCCGGACGCGACACAAGTCCGCGTACGGGATTCCCACCTCCAGTCCCCCTCTGGATTGCCGGCGTCCTCGCCGGTTGTTGACTATGCCTCACATCCTTAGGGAGATCAACGGCTTGTTGGGCGTCGGGAATGTGACATGCATCGTCAGGTCGGAGTCGGCCCGTCCGGTTCTGGCGGCATGGTCGCGTCTCTTCGGGCCTCGGAGTGACCGGCCGGTGGCAGGTTGTTGCAGGTCAGCGGAGCGGGACCGGCTGCGGACGGGTGTCGGGACCGCCGCGCCCAGGGGCGGCAGGGGAAAGAATCAGCCAACCGGCAGAACAGCCGAAACGGTCTCGGATGTCGAGACGTCGGTGATCGGGCAGGCCCGGTCCGGAGCGGTCCGCGGCGGTCGATCGGCGGTCGATCGGTGCTGGAAGCCATCGGCCGACCGGCGTCGAAGGGCAGGCGGGCGAACTGATCGACTTCGCTGGACACAGGGCGAACACGTGTGTTTGGCTTTTCGGGCGAGAGCTCGCGCCGACTCCGGACGAGTCGCTCAGCGCTTGCTCCCGCATCCGGTCGAGGCTGGATTCCGCCGCTCGGGACCCCAGGGGTTCGAACGAGCCACTCTGTCCATTATCTGAGATACACCCGCGCCCGGTTCGCCGGAGCGGGCTCCTCTTCCTGCGCGGCCACCGGGTGATCGACGGTCGGCCGGCGCATTCGTTCACGACACCGGGCCCCGACGATCGGGGCCTCGACGACTGGAGTCGGCTGCGTCCTCGAGGACCAAGCAGCCGGGAGGGATGTCATGAGCACGGCTATTCTTGACAACTTGCGGAAGGCTCTCCCGGAGCGGGACGTGCCGGCGGTCGAGGAGTGCGCGACGACACTGCTCGAAGCGCTGCCGCGACCGGGCGAACTCGGGCGCAACACCGTGATGGTTGCCTACGGCGGCGGCAAGGACAGCTCCTACGCGCTGGCCTTCGTGCGCGCCGTCCACCTGGCCGTCGCCGAACGGCACGGGGAGACCTTCCGGCTGCGGGTGGCGACCATGCGGCACGGCGGAATGCCCTACCAGGTGATGCAGAACATCGACCGGACGTACCAGGCGCTGGGCCTGTACGGCGATCCGGACGTCGAACTGCTGCTCATCGAGGGCAGCCAGGTCCGCCCCTTCCACCGCGACCGGAGCATGCCCCACCGGCTGATCGAGTTCAACCGGGTCGACATGCTGATGTCCGGGCACCGCACCTACGGGGACGGCCGGGCCACCTTCTGCAACGCGTGCAACCTGAACGTGGCGGACTCCTTCGGTGTGGCCGCCGGCCACGGCGAGGGCGTGGACCTGATCATCACCGGCGACTCCCCCCGCGAGCAGCGCGACTACGCCCTGTGGATCCGGCAGTTGGCGCGCAGCGTCGGCCTGAAGCCCGCCGACGGCAAGAAGGGTTTCCAGGGCACCCTGGAGACGCTCAACGGCCTGGCCACGGCCTACTTCCAGGAGATCCACGGCCTGGAGAACGCGGAGCGGGTCGAGGCGCGCGGGGTGACGTCGGCCATCCCCACCGCGCTGCAGTTCTACTCCATCTACGACTACACGAGCTACGCCTCAGGGGCGCACTGGAGCCTCCTGACGGACTTCCTCGGCTTCGTCTTCGACGACATCGCATTCAACTTCACCGAGTCCGACTGCGTGAACCCCGCGCTCATGGCCCACCTGCGCGGACTGCGGACCGAGCGGGTGTACCAGCGCTCCTACCGCGAAGGCATCGACCAGTACGCCGACTTCGCCCTGGAACTGATGCGCCGCAAGCACTTCCCCGACCACCTCGTCGAGGAGATGGAACGGCGCTACGCCACCGAGGCCGGCGTCGAGGCGATGCGTGAGTCCGCGACCCGGTACGGCGAGGACGCCTTCGGGCTCGACACCACGCAGCTGGTCTGCATGGTGTACTCGCCCTTCGCGGGACGGGCCGCCAACCTGCACGAGTTCCTCGCCGGAGAGCACCCCGACCTGCTGGAGGCCGAGGACCGGATCCGCGAGGTGCTGGCCGGCTCCGTGGACCGCGCGCTCGCCGCCCGCCTCGAGCGGATCAGCGGACTGAGCGTGACCGACCTACAGGCGCTGCACGACGGCCCGCTCTGGTCGCCGTTCGGGGACGCGCCCGCGCAGAAGGGGGTCCTCCCGCAGGTCATGCTCACCGACCCGCACCAGAAGCGGATCAGCGTGAAGCGCAACCCGGCGGGCGACGAGGTGCTGGACCGGGTCGCCGGCCGGTAACGAGGCCGATGGCACCAGCCGGTGGCGACGGCCGGTGGCGACGGTGGACGGGCGGGGTGGCCTTGCGGCGCCCCGCCCGTCCTCGCGTCCGAATCAGGTCCGGATCACGTCCGGATCAGCCCGGCTCACGCGCGCAGCGCGCCGTCCAGCGCACCTGCGGAGAAGCCCTCGGGCAGCGGCAGACCGAAGAGCACGTGCAGGGCGGCGAGGAACGCGGTGCGCTCCGACTCCCCGACCTCGCCCCCGCGCCGTACCGTCTTCGCGATGGTGGCGGCCGTGCCGAAGGCGGCCGGGAAGTCGGCGGCGGAGAGCGCCTCGCAGAGCTTCGCGGCGGTCTTGGACGCCGCGGGCTCCGGCCCGCCGGCGGCGGCGGCCGCCGCCGCGTGATCACCGGTGATGCGTCCGATCTGCTCGCCGAGCTGGGCCTTGACCGACACCGTCTCGTCCGTGCGGCCCGCCACCAGCAGCGAGGCGTCCAGCCACTCCGGATCGACGTTCTGGGCCGAGCCGACCCGGGCCACCGGCAGCACCGCGACCGGCGGGTGCGCGACCTCGACGTCCAGCGTCAGCAGGCGCAGCCACAGCAGGTCCGCCGTGACCGCCTCCGAGGAGGCCACCAGGGTCGCCCGCCCCGCCGGGTACGCGGCCGCCGAGGCGAGCAGCGGCGCGGGGTCGATCGACACGGACACGGCCGCGGCCCCGTCCGTCCCCTCGGTGAGGCTGCGGGCCCGCAGCGCGGGCGCCCAGCGCAGCTCGCCGGCCGGGTCGGCGCTCAGCACCGCGAGCGGCGTCCGGCCGAGCGAGACGGACTCGGCCGTCTCGGCGTGCCCGGAGGCCAGCAGGTCCTCGAGGTACGCCTGCATGGCCTCCTCGTGGGGCAGGCCGTCGTGCCGCCGGCCGGCCCGCACCGCGACACCGGTCTTGATGACCGGCGGCGTCAGCCAGGTCTTCGGGTCCGCGCCGGGCTCCTGCTCGCCGAGGCCGAAGCGGACCGGCAGCCCGATGGCGCGCGCGAACTCCAGGTCGGCGACCGAGTGCGCCGGGTTGACGATCACCGCGCCGGTGCCGAACTCGGGCTTGGCCCAGTCGGCGACCCAGACGGGCAGCACGTCGCCGTGAAGCGGGTGGCGCACGAACCGGCCGCTGAAGTACGGGCGTTGCCGCACCTCGGTGCCGGCCAGTGCCTCGTGGTCAGGGTGCACCACGACCGCGCAGGCGGCGGTGAAGGGCGACCAGTCGGTGGTGAAGGTGCTCAGCGAATCACCGCCCGCCGAGCCGCCCGCCGAGCCGTTCGCCTCGCCGTTCGCCTCGTTGGCCGCGTCGCCGCTCGCCTCGCCGCCCGTGAGGTCGGCGAAGGGCAGCCGGATCACCGCGCCCCGGCTGCGGCGCAGCGCCTTCTGCTGCTTGGTGTCCACCCGCGCCCCCCAGGAGGGCGCACGGCCGGTGGCCACCGCGGTCAGCGCGGCCGCCGAGGGCACGTAGGACAACGTCCACGGTCCGGCCGCCTCGTCCTCGGCGCTCACCGCGATCCGGCCGGCGGCCGCCAGCGCGCGCAGCAGGTCGACGGCGGGGGTGGAGGGCTCCGGCGCCGGGGCTCCGGTCAGTGCGCCGAGCCTGGCGCCGGCCGCGGCGACCGCGTTCAGCCGCCGCTCGTGCAGATCGTCGACGGGCGTGCCGATGGTCAAGACGTTGGTCGTCAATGTTCGCTCCGTTCCGGGGTGTTCGCAAGTTTAAGCAGGGATGCTAGGCCGTTTGACAAACCGTCGGGGAACTTCGGAGCGGGTTTCCGCGCACGTCAAGAACGTACAAGACGTGGCGGCCGGGAAGCGGCACGGTGGGTTCCGGCAGGCTGACAGGGCTGTCGGGTTCTCATCGGTTTGGAGCGAGCACAGTGGTCGTTGATCAGGGTTCGATGGCGTCGGGGCACGTGTCGCTGTCGGTCGGGCAGGAGCAGCTCTGGTTCCTGGAGCAGCTGACTCCCGGGCTCGCGACGTACAACGTCGCGGTCGCCCATCGGCTCCGCGGACCGCTGGACGGCGCGGCGCTCGCCGCCGCCCTGACCGAGCTCGTGCGCCGGCACGAGTCGCTGCGTGGAACGGTGTCCGCGGTGGACGGGGCGCCGGGGATGGTGTTCACCCCGCCGTCGGACGTGGACCTGCCGGTCGGCGACCTGGCCGAGGGGAGCCCCGAAGCCCGCGAGGCCCGGCTCGCGCAGGAGCTGCACGAGCACGCCTCCCGGTCCTTCGACCTGGTGCAAGGCCCGCTGTACCGCTTCAAGCTGTTCCGGTTCTCGGCGGACGAGCACGTGCTGTCGCTCGTCTTCCACCACCTCGTCACCGACGGCTGGTCGACCAGCCTGCTGCTCCGGCAGCTCCCGGATGCCTACGCCGCGGCGCTCCGTGGCGACGTACCGGCCGGCAGACCGGCCGACGGCCCGGCGCCCGTCCGCTTCGCGGACTTCGCCGCCGAGCAGCGCGCCGCCCTCGAGAACGGCGGCCTGGAGGAGCAACTCCAGTACTGGCAGACGCAGTTGGACGGCGTCACCCCGCTGGAGCTGCCCGCCGACCGCCCGCGTCCGGCCGAACCCAGCTACACCGCCGGCACCACGCGGGCCGAGCTGCCGCCGGACCTGCTCGCGGCGGCCCGCGCGCTCGCCGAGGCCGAGGGCGCGTCGCTGTTCATGGTCCTGACCGCCGCGCTGACCGTGGTCCTGGGCCGGTACACCGGCAACCAGGACGTCTCGCTCGGCACCGCGGCGCTCGGCCGGACCGATCCGGACCTCGAGGAGGTGGTCGGGTACTTCACCAACATGGTGGTGCTGCGGGCCGGCCTCGAGGACGATCCCGCGTTCGCCACCCTGCTGGACCGGCTCTCCGACACCCTGCTGGACGCCTACGACAACCAGGACGTGCCCTTCGAACGGGTCGTCGACCGGCTCCGGCCGCACCGCGACGCGGGCCGCAACCCGCTGTTCGGTGTCTGCGCCCAGTTCCTGACCGAGCAGACCTCGGGCATGGGGTTCGAGCTGCCGGGGCTGACCGCGGAGGCCGTCGCGATCCCGTCGCTCGGCGCCCGCTTCGACCTGGCCCTGACCTTCGTCGAGTCGGCCGACCGGCTCCACGTCCTCGTCGAGTACGCCGCCGACCTCTTCGACGGCTGGCGGGTCGAGGCGCTCGTCCGGCACCTGGCCCAGGTGCTGCGGGCGGCCTGCGCGGAGCCCGCCCGGCCGGTGTCGCAGCTGGCGCTGCTCGACGGCACGGAGGTCCAGGAGCTCCTCGCGGCCGGGGTCGGCGAGCTGCTCTCGCACGCGGACGAGCCGGTGCACGCCGCGATCGCCCGGCGCGCGCTGGAGCAGCCGGACCGCGTCGCCGCGATCCACGAGGGCGACAGTCTGACCTACCGTCAGCTGGAGAGCCGGGCGTTCGAACTCGCCGCCTTCCTGCGCGACCGGGGGGTACGGCACGGGCAGGTGGTCGCGGTGGCGATGGAGCGCGACCTCGACGCACTCGTCGCGCTGCTCGGCGTGCTGAAGTCCGGGGCGGCGTACGCGGTCCTGGACCCCTCGCACCCGGCCGGTCGGCTGGAGTACATCCTCCAGGACACCGCGGCGCCGATCGTGCTGACCCAGAGCCGGGTGAGCGAGCGGATACCCGCGTCGGCGGACTGGTCGGTCATCGAGGTCGACCGCGAGCGGGAGGCGATCGCCAAGGCGGGAGCCGAGTCCGACGGCTGGGCCGAGGAGGCCGGCCGCGACTCGCTCGCCTACGTCATCTACACCTCCGGCTCGACCGGCCGGCCCAAGGGCGTGCTCCTCGAACACCGGGCGCTCCAGTCGTTCATCGCCTCCTACCGCCGGGTGTTCGACCTCCAGTCGGAGGACCGGATGCTCCAGCTGGCCGCCCTGGCCTTCGACATGTCGCAGGGCGAGATCTTCGCCGGCCTCACCGCCGGAGCGGCCCTGGTCCTGGTCGACAAGGAGGCCGGCACCTCGCCCGACGCGCTCGCGGCGCTCATGCGGGCGCAGGAGGTCACCTACATCTGCATGTCGCCGGCGATGCTCGCGCTCGTCGAGGGCGGGTCCTACCCGCACCTTCGGAAGATCATGGCGGGCGGCGAGGCCGTTCCGGCCGAGATGGTCGCCAAGTGGAACCTGCCGGGGCGCCGGATGATCAACTGCTACGGCCCCACCGAGGCCGCCGTCGGCTGCACCTCCTACGAGTGCCCGCACGAGCCGGCCCGCAGCGCCCCGCCGATCGGCGCCCCCTTCACCGACCGCCGGATGTACGTGGTCGACAAGGCCGGCCAGCTCGTCCCGCGCGGTGTCGCCGGTGAGCTGCTGATCGGCGGTCCGGAAGGCCTCGCCCGCGGCTACCTCAACCGCCCGGACCTGACGGCGGCGGCGTTCACCGAGGATCCGTTCCACCCCGGCGGCCGGGTCTACCGAAGCGGCGACCTCGTCCGCTGGAACCGGGACTACCAGCTGGAGTTCCTCGGCCGCGGCGACGGCCAGGTGAAGCTGCGCGGCCTGCGCATCGAGCTGGAGGAGATCGAGTCCGCGCTGATGTCGCACCCGGACGTGGGGGTCGGCGCGGTGGTGCTGCGGCCGGACCGGCGCGGTGAGAACCGCCTGGTCGGCTACGCCTCGCCGGCCGCCGACCGCCTTCCCGACCCGGCCGACCTGCGGGCCCACCTGGCCGAGCGGCTGCCCGAGTACATGGTCCCGACCGCCTGGGTGGTCCTGGACCGGCTGCCGCTGACCACGGCCCGGAAGGTCGACCGCAAGGCCCTGCCGGACCCGGTCGAGGCCGACCCCGAGGAGGACTACGTCGCCCCGCAGGGGCCGACGGAGCAGGCGGTCGCGCGGATCTACGCCGAGGTACTGGAGGTCGAGCGGGTCAGCGCGGCGGTCGCGTTCTTCGCGGCCGGCGGCAACTCCCTGCAGGCGATGCGGGTCGTCAGCCGCCTCGGCAAGGAGTTCGGCGTCAAGATCCGGCTGCGGACGATGTTCGCCGACGCCACCACGCGCTCGATCGCCGCGGAGGTCGACCGGCTGGTGGCGGCGAAGCCGGCGGCCCTCAAGGCCGCCCCGGCGGGCGTCACCGCGGAGCCCGGCCGTGTCGGCTGACCTGCTCCTGCCGTTCGGCGGGGACGACACCGGGCTGGCGCCGCTGTACTGCGTGCACTCCGCCTCCGGCTCCGCCTACACCTACCTGCCGCTGGCCGGCCTCCTCGGAGGCCGGCCGGTGGTCGGCATCGAGGCGCCCGGGTACGACGGCGACGGCCTGCCGCCCACCGACCTGCGCGAGCTCGCCGAGGACTACGCCCGCACGGTCGAAGAGGACTGCGTGGGGCCGGAGTTGTGCCTGCTCGGCTGGTCGATGGGCGGCTCGGTCGCGTTCGCCATGGCCCACCGGCTGCTGGCGCGGGGGCGGCGGGTGCCGCTCGTGGTGCTGGTCGACGCCCTGATGCACCACGCCGAACCGGTCCCGCCGCGGCAGGCGGTCCTGTCCGGGTTCGCCGTCAACCTGCTGACCGAGGCCGGGAACGGACGGGCCGAGCAGCAGGTCGCCGACGTGCTGGGGGAGTGGCCGTCGGACGCGCCGACCGGGGACGCCTGGCGTCTGCTGCACCGGGCGGGCCTGATCGCCGAGGAGCTGGACGCCGAGACCCTGGACCACCGGTTCGAGGTGTTCCGGCGCAACGTCGAGGCCCTCCACGGCTACCGCCCCGAGCCCGGCTACCCCGGACCGGTGCTGGTCGTCGAGGCCGAGGACTCGCCGCGCGGTCCGCTGCGGTGGAGCGACGCGGCGCAGGACGTGCGCACCGTCACCGTGCCCGGCGACCACTTCTCGCTGTGGCAGGGAGCCGGACTGAAGGCGCTGGGCGAAGCGGTGTGGGAAACCCTGCACGAGGTGTCCGCCGCGCGACCGGAAGGAGTACCGGCATGACCACGCAGGACACCACTGTCCGTGAAGGGGAAACCGCCGTCGCGGACAAGGACAGCACCGTCGCCGACGGGGCCGGGGTGCAGGGCCGCCCGAGCCTGTGGCGCAACCGGGACTTCCTCACCTTCTGGTCGGGGGAGACCCTCTCCCTGTTCGGCACGCAGATCACCGTGCTGGCACTGCCGTTGACCGCGGTGATCACCCTGGACGCGCAGCCCGACGAACTCGGTCTGCTGCGCTTCCTGCAGATGGTCCCGTACCTGGTGTTCGGGCCGCTGTTCGGGGTCTGGGTGGACCGCCACCGCCGGCGCACGACGATGATCGGGGCGAACCTGCTCCGGCTGGTGCTGATCGGCATGGTGCCGGTGCTGGCCTGGCTCGACCGGTTGGACATGCCGCTGCTGCTGGCGATCACCTTCGGTGTGGGGATCGGCGCGGTGCTCTTCGACATCAGCTGGATGTCGTTCGTCCCCACGCTGATCCGCGACCCGAAGTACCTGGTCGACGCCAACTCCAAGCTGGCGACCACGTCCGCGACCGCCGAGGCGGCCGGGCCCGGACTGGCGGGATCGCTGGTGAGCCTGCTGACGGCTCCGGTCGCGATGGCCGCGAACGCCGTGACCTTCCTCGGCTCGGTGGTCTCGCTGCTCCTGATCCGCGCCAAGGAGACCCCGCCCCAGGTCGTGCCCGGGCGGCGGATCCGCACGGAACTGGCCCAGGGACTGAGGTTCGTCGCGGGCAACCGCCTGGTGCGGTGGATCGCGCTGGTCGGCGGCCTGGCGAACTTCTTCCTCTCGGCGACGCAGCCGATGTTCCTCCTGTACGCGGCCCGCGACCGGGGGCTGTCGGCCTCGGTGCTGGGACTGATCTTCTCGGTCGGTGCCTGCGGTGGGATCGTCGGCGGCATCATGTGCCGCCGGCTGACCCAGCGGCTGTCCCTCGGGCGTCTCTACGCCTGCGCGCTGACGGTGGCGTTCGTGCCGATGCTGCTCGTGCCGGCCGCCGCCGGCCCGGACTTCCTGGTGGGCGGACTGTTCACGATCGCCTGGTTCCTCGGGCCGCTGGGGCTGACGACCGTCAACATCCTGATCATCAGCGTGCGGCAGAACGTCACGCCGCCCGAGCTGCTCGGGCGGATGAACGCGGCGGTACGGGCCGTGATGTTCGGGCTCGGTGCGCTCGGCGGCCTGCTCTCGGGACTGCTCGCCGACCGGATCGGCGTGCATCAGACCCTGTGGGTCTCGACGCTCGGATCGGCGGTCTTCGTGGTCGGCGGGGTCCTGCTGTCCCCGCTCACCCGCTTGCGGGAGATGCCCGCTGCCGAGCCGGCGGCCGAGACCGAGCGTGCGACCGAGACCGAGCGTGCGGCCGAAACCGTGCGTGCGACCGAGTCGGAGCGTGCGACCGAGCCGGCGACCGAGGCCTTGGCCGAGCCGGCGGTGGCGGACCGGGCGTAGCGGCCGGGGCTGGTACCGATGGTGTTCTTGAAGTGGCGGGTGAAGTGCGACTGGTCGTAGAAGCCGGTGGTCGCCGCGACGAGTCCCGGCGTCATGCCCTCCAGCAGCAGGCCGCGTGCCGTGTCCACCCTTCGGCCCGTCAGGTACTGATGCGGGGCCACGCCGAACTCCTTGGTGAAGGCGCGGACCAGCTGGGTGGGGTGGGACTGCAGCAGGTCGGAGGCCTCCGCCAGGGTGAGGCCTTCGACCAGCCGGGCGTCGAGCAGGTCGCGCAGCCGCCCGGCGACGCCCGGGGCGGCCGGCGGACGGGCATCACGCAGCGTTCCCGCGAGGTGTCCGTGCAGGCGTTCGACGATGAAGCCCAGTCGGCTCTCGGCCTCCAGCGGGTCGTCGGTCCCGTTCAGGGCGGTGTGCAGCAGGTGGATCCGTTGCCGCAGCACCGGGTCCGAGATGACGGGCTGGTCCGCGGCCGCCCCGATGAGTTCATGGCTCAGCAGGGTCGGGTCCAGATAGAGCACCCGTTTCCGGAATCCGTCCGGGGAGACCGAATCGCCGTTGTGCGCGACCTGCGGCGGGAGGATCGTGACGAGGTGATCCAGGGCGCCGTATTCATGACGGTCCACGTCGAAACGGACGATTCCGTCGTCGACGATGAGGAGTGTCCATGCGTCGTGCGTGTGCATGGGGTAGACGTGGTTCGTTATGCGCGCGTGGAAGACTTCTCGGATGCCGCCTACGGAAGGCCGCCAGGCGGCGATCTCCGGTTTACTCGCAGGTTTGCGCGATGATTTACGGAGAGCTTTACTCGTCGTGAGCATGATCGATCTTATCAGGAATGCGGTTTCCCGCGTGATGGAATTTGACGCTGCGTGATGGGCGGGAAGCCCGGGTAATCCGTGTTTCCCGTCACAGGCCGCGCACGTAGCCGCCGTCACAACGCATCGCGGTGCCGGTGACGTAGGAGGCCTGCGCGCTGCACAGGAAGGCGGCGGTCGCGCCGAACTCCTCGGGCCGCCCGTAGCGACCTGCCGGAATGGCCTCGACCGAGGACCGCCGCACGTCCGCCAGGCTGCGGCCGGCGCGCTCGGCGTTGGCGGCGTCGATCGCCGCGGTGCGCTCGGTCTCGATCCGGCCGGGCAGCAGGAGGTTCACCGTCACCCCGTCCGCGGCGACCTCGGCGGCCAGGGTCTTGAGGTAGCCGGCCAGCGCCGCGCGACCCAGGTTGGAGAGCGCCAGGTTGGGGATCGGAGCGGCGATCCCGCTGGATCCGACCGCCAGGATGCGGCCCCAGCCGCGTTCCCGCATGGCCGGCAGCGCCAGCGTGACCAGGGCCAACTGCGGGCGCAGCGTGACGTCCAGCGCGGCGTCCACCTCGGCCGGGTCGAGGCCGCTCGCCGGACCGGGTTTGGGCCCGGGCCCGTTGAGGACGAGCAGGTCGGGCGGGCCGAAAGCCGCGATCGTCGCCGCCATCAGCCGGGCCGGGCCGTCCTCGGCCAGGAGGTCCGCCTCGACTCCGACGGCGTCGGGCAACTCGGCGGCGATCTGCCGGGCGCGCTCCCCGCGCCGTCCGCAGACCACCGTCCGGGCGCCCTCCGCGGCCAGCGCCCGGGCGATCGCCTCCCCCAGGCCGCCGGTGGACGAGCACACGAGCGCGGTGCGCCCCGAAATTCCCAGATCCATGGGTGATTCCAACCATCTGCTAGCGGTGTGTCACGGAGTTCGAAGAGTGCGCGGAGTTCGCGGAGTTCGCAGAGTTTTGACAGGCGGGAATCCCGAAGAGGCAGGAATCCCGCAGGGTCAGGAATGCGCCTGGCCCTCGGCCACGTCGTAGAGGCCCGGTCCGTCCAGCCAGCGCAGCGTGCCGAGGTCGCGCAGGAGCACCTCGTCCACCTCGTGGGCGAGTGAGACCGCCAGCGGGTAGGTGGAGTCGTCCACGGTGGGGCTGATCGGGTCGCCGGGGTGGACCGCCAGGTGCAGTTCGCGGAAGCTCTCCAGGGCCCTGATGTCGTCCAGCCCCCGGTAGCCGCGCAGGACGCCCCGCACCGGTGACACCAGGCCGGCCCAGGCGACGGACCGGCTCAGCCGGTAGTCCTCCTGGTGGCGCGCCAGGAAGCGGTCGGGTTCGGCGAACGCGTCGACCGTCCAGCTGATCTGGGACTCGCCGGTGGCGAGGTGGGTGCGGCCGGGCAGGTCGAGTCCCGCGATCCGGGCGCCGACCTCGATCACGCACGGGCCCTGCGGGGTCAGCTTGATCTCCACGTGGGCCGGGCCGTTCGCGATGCCCAGGGCGTCCAGGACCCGCAGGCCGTAGTCGACCACCGGCTCCTGCACCTCGCCCCGGCGGGGCAGCAGCTGGCAGGCGACCGCCAGGTCGCGCTTGCCGTTGGCGCTGATCCGGTGCGTCTTCCAGATGTCGCAGACATGGTGGTGGCCGTCCCGGCTGACCGTGTTCAGCAGGTACTCGGCGCCGACCAGGTACTCCTGGGCGACCACGCCGTCGCCGGGCTCGGAGAAGATGTTCTCGCGGCCGGCGAGGGTGCGGTAGGCCCGCACCGACTCCTCGGGGGTGTCGCACCAGAACACGCCGTCGTTGGCGGCGCTGCGCAGCGGCTTGAGGATCGCCCGCCCGCCCGACCGCTCGTGCCAGGAGCGCAGTTGCTCCTCGGAGCGGACCAGGATCTGCTCCGCTCCGCGCAGCCCGCAGGCCTTGATCCGCTCGACCATGGCGTACTTGTCGCGGCGGGCCGGGCTGAGCGCCGTCCCGTTCGTCGGGATCGGGCGGTCGCGGGCGAGCCGCTCGCTCAGCGCGTCGGCGAGTTCCACCCCCAGCTCGCCGCCGGGCAGCACGGCCAGCGGTTCGAAGGGCGCCAGCCGTGCCGCGGTCGCCTCGACGTCCCCGGTGTGCACGAAGTCGGCGAGATACGGATTCGAATCCGGCTTCCCGGCGTAGAGCCGGGGGACTTCGACAGTGCTCTGTACCCTGACCGGTTCTATTCCGCGCTCGAGGAAGGCGGTCGCGAGACGGCGGGACAGGGCGTAGGTGTCGACGAGAATCACACGCCGGGTAGTCAATTGACCGAGCCTCTCTGGCAGCTGGCGATTCGCCTTGGGGATGCAAGCACAGGAGTGACGACCTGTCAACATTCGGTCAACGAGGGCGGATGGCCATCTCGGGTGTTGAGATGTCCCTTCAAAAGCACGTGGTCGGCTTGTACGGTGAGGACGAAGGGACCGCACGTCCGGAACAGCCCTGCCGATGCTCTCGCGGGGCAATACGGCATTCTCGCCGAGTTTCCGGGCCATCCGTTGCGGTGTCCGGTCGGGGGATCGGGGGTATCGAAATCATCACCCAGGCAAGGACTTTCGTTTTACGTCACTTCCGTGGGCTGCCACGGGGATTCTGGGTGGTGTTCGCCGGCCAGCTCGTGAACCGGATCGGCAGTATGGCGGTCCCGTTCCTGGTGCTCTATCTGGGCGATCAGGGCCTGTCCGCGTCGGACGCCGGGACGGTGCTGGCGGCCGTCGGGCTGGGCGGCCTGGTCTCGCAGCCGCTCGGCGGCGTGCTGGCCGACCGGTTCGGCCCCCGGGTGGCCGTGGTCTGCGGGCTCGCGGCCAGTTCGGCGAGCATCGTCGGCCTCGGCCTCGCGCACGGCCTGCCGGCGCTTCTCGCGGCCGCCGTCCTGGTCGGGGTGGTGGCCGACGTCTACCGTCCGGCCGCGGCCGCGCTGGTGGCGGTCCTGGTGCCCGCGCAGTCCCAGCCGCGTGCCTACGGACTGATCTACTGGGCGGTCAACCTGGGGGTGGGTCTCGCCGGGCTGCTGGCGGGCCTGCTGGCCCGGTACGGCTACGGGCTGTTGTTCCTCGCCCAGGCCGCCTCCTCCGCCGCTTTCGCGGTGCTGGTGGCCCTGTTGCTGCCGAAGGGGCCGGCGGCGGCCCTGCCGCGTGCCGTCGCCCGGAAGCACCCCGTCGGGCTGTTCCGGGACCGGCTGCTGCTCGCACTGATCGCGCTCAACGTCGTCAGCGGCCTGATCAACGCGCAGGTCACCGTCGGGCTGCCGCTCGCGATCAAGGACAGCGGCGAGTCCTCCGCCGTCTACGGCGCGGTCTTCCTGGTCAGCGGCGTCCTGATCGGCGTGCTCCAACCGCCGCTGGCCGGCTGGTTGGAACGGTTCGACCGGATCGCGGTGCTCGCGGTGTCCTGGGCCGTCTTCGGACTGGGCATCGCGGCCACCGGTCTGGTGCACACCGCGGCCGGGTACCTGGCCACCGTCGTGGTCTGGACCATCGGCGAGATCGGGGCGGCCGGCTTCGTCGGCTCGATCATCGCGGACCTGGCCCCCACGCACGCCCAGGGCCGCTACCAGGCGGCCTTCGGCTGGTCCGACGTGGCCGCCCAGCTGCTCGGCCCGCCGGCCGGCGCCTATCTCTACGGTTCGGTCGCGCCGTGGGCGCTGTGGTGGTCCTGCGCGCTGCTCGCGCTGGCCGGCGCGGCCGGCGGACTCGCCCTGGTCGGGCCGTTCCGCCGTCGGACCGCGCCCGCCGCCCCCATCCACGTTCTGGAGAACGCACTGTGACGCAACCTCGGCAGGCGTGCGGAACGCTCCCGCACCCCCCGCCCGACGACGACCTGCTGGAGCTCTACCGGCGGATGCGGGTGCTCCGCCGGATGGACGAAGTGCTCGCCGAGCTGGTGGCCGAGCGGCTCGTCACCGGGCCGATGCACCTGGGCATCGGCCAGGAGGCGGCCGGCATCGGCGCCACCGCCGCGCTGCGGCCGGGCGACCTGACCACCGCCACGCACCGCCCGCACGCCCAGTACGTCGGTCTCGGCCTGCCGCTGGGCCGCACCTTCGCGGAGATGATGGGCCGGGCCGACGGCCAGTGCGGCGGCCGGGCCGGGCACATGCTGATCGCCGACGCCGAGCACGGACTGCTCGGCCCCTCCGGCATCGTCGGGCACTCGCTGCTCCTGGCGGTCGGCCACGGCCTGGCCCAGAAGCGGGCCGGCCGGGGCGCCGTCACGCTCTGCGTGACCGGCGACGGCGCGGTCAACTCCGGTGCGTTCAACGAGGCGTTGAACATGGCGGCGCTGTGGCGGCTACCGGTCGTCGTGCTGGTCGAGAACAACGGCTACGGCCTGAGCGTCCGCCTCGACCGGCACTCGCGCCAGACCGAGCTGTACCGGCGGGCGGCCGGCTACGGCATCCCCGGGTACGCGGTGGACGGCAACGACGTGGAGGCGGTGCACCGGGTGGTCGCGGACGCCGTCGAGGCGGCCCGGCAGGGACGGGGACCGGCGCTGGTGGAGGCCGTCACCTTCCGCAGGTCCGGCTTCTCCAGCTCCGACCGCGGCGGCTACCGCGACCCGGACGAGGGGACCGGGGCCACCGACCCCCTGGAGCTGGCGGCCGGCCGGCTGCGGGAGCGCGGCGTCCCGTCCGAGCGACTGGCCGAGGTGGACCGGGCGGCGGTGGCGGAGATCGCCGAGGCGGTGGCGTTCGCCAGGGCGAGCCCGTGGCCCGACCCCGACCAGCTCTTCGCGTACGCGTCCAGGTGGGACCAAGGAGCACTGCGGTGACCGGTACGACCACGAGCGCGACCACGGCCGGTTCGCCGGCCACGACCACGTCGCCGGCCACGACCAGGATGACGTACGCGGGGGCGTTGAACGACGCGCTGCGCCGGGAGATGGCCGCCGACGACCGGGTGGTCGTGCTGGGCGAGGACGTCGCCCACTACGGGGGCATCTTCTCCGTGACCCGGGGACTGCTGGAGGAGTTCGGCGCCGACCGGGTCCTGGACACCCCGATCTCCGAGAACGGCATCGTCGGCGCCGCGATGGGCATGGCGATGAGCGGACTGCGGCCGGTGGTCGAGATCATGTACACCGACTTCCTGTGCCTGGCGCTGGACAGCATCGCCAACGGCGTGGCCGCCCTCCCGTTCGCCTACAACGACCAGGTGCGCATGCCGGTCGTGGTGCGCACCCAGGGCGGCGCCGGGATCAACGCCGGCCCGCAGCACTCGAAGTCGCTGGAGGCGTGGACCGCCCATCTGCCCGGGCTCCACACCGTGCTGCCCGCGAGCCCGGCCGACGCCAAGGGCCTGCTCACCGCGGCGCTGCGCTCGGACGAGTCGGTGATCCTGGTCGAGCACAAGCTGCTCTACGCGACCGAGGGCGAGGTCCCGACCGGGTCGCACCTGGTGCCGCTGGGTACCGCCGAGGTGGTGCGCCCCGGAAGCGACGTCACGGTGCTCGCGCTGTCCCGGATGGTGCCCGAGGCCCTCGTGGCGGCGGGCCGGCTGGCCGAACAGGGCCTGGACTGCGAGGTGGTGGACGTGCGCTCGCTGCGACCGCTGGACGTGGCCACGCTGGCGGCCTCCGCGCGCCGGACCGGACGGGTGGTGGTCGCGGCCGAGGCCTGGGTCCGGTACGGGCCTTCGGCGGAGATCGCCGCGGCGGTGACCGAGCACGCCTTCGAGGAACTGCGCGCCCCCGTGGTGCGGTTGGGGTCGCTCGGCGTGCCCTACCCGGCTAGCCCGGCGCTGGAGCCGAGTGTCCTGCCGGACTCCGCGGCGATCGTGCGCGCGGTGGAGGACCTCGTCAAGCGGACAGGCTGAGCCGACGAAACCCACGAGCCGACCCAGGAAACACGAGCGGAAAGAGGGGCGCGGGGATGCGCTTTCAGGACAGGTCCGTCCTGGTGACGGGCGGCGGTACCGGGATCGGCCGGGCCGTCGCCGTCGCCTTCGCGGCGGCCGGAGCCCGGGTGACGGTCGCCGGGCGGAGGCCCGGGGCACTGGCCGAGACGGTCTCCGTGATCGAGGCGGCCGGCGGACGGGCGTTCGCCGTGCCGGCCGACGTCACCCGGGAGTCCGACGTCGCCGCACTGGTCGAGGAGGTGGTCGCCCGCGACGGCCGGTTGGACATCGCCTGCAACAGTGCGGGCGTCCCCGGATCGGGGCGGCAGTTGCACGAGTTCGACCTGGAGGACTGGCGTCGGATCACCGACACCAACCTGCAGGGCGTCTGGCTGTCCATGAAGTACGAGATCCAGGCCATGCTCCGGCAGGACGGCGGCGGCGCGGTGGTGAACGTCGCCTCGATCGCCGGCCTGGTCGGCTACCTCAACGCGGCCCCGTACACCGCGGCGAAGCACGGTGTGGTGGGCCTCACCCGCAACAGCGCCATCGACTACGGCCCCCGGGGCATCCGGGTCAACGCGGTCTGCCCCGGGCCGGTGCTGACCCCGATGCTGGAACAGGCCCGCCGCGACCGCGGCCCGAGCGCCGACGAGTTCTACCTGGGCAACATCCCCCTGGGCAGGCTGTGCCGCCCCGAGGAGGTCGCCGCCGCCGTCCTCTGGCTCGCCTCGGACGAGGCCTCCTACATCACCGGCCAGGCACTGGGCGTGGACGGCGGCTGGACCGCGCAGTGACCCGCCGGGCCGGACGGTGGTGGGCCCGCTGCCCTCCCCGTCGGTCCGGCGCTCGCTCCGCGTTCCGGTCCGACCGCTTCACCCGGGCGCGTGCTCAACTCCGGTGGTTCGTCTACCGAAGACCCTGGGGTGGGGGCGGCATCGGACGGCCGTGCCCCGTCCGTGCGAGCAGAGGAGAGCGCGTTGAGCGACGACATCGCCTATGCCAGGATCCATCCCGCGATCGGCATCGCCCGGGTCGGCAACAGCACTCGGGACGACGGCTGGTTCCTCGGCCCGGAGGTGCCGGACCCGCCGGCCGAGCAGCCCGGCTTCTCCAAGGACGACCAGGGCGCGATCAAGCGGCAGGCCGCCCGCTTCCGGATCTACGGCTACGGCGCGGACGGCAGGGTCGTCCGCGAGCTGACGGTCGACGACCCGCGGGTGCGCATCGAGTGGGCGGTGCACGTCGCCAACAAGAAGGCCGCCTGGTACGAGTTCAGCCTCCCGCTCGACATCCCCGACATGAAGGACCAGCCCGAGCCCCGGCGCAACGCGGCCGTCAAGGACCGGGCGAGCCTGGTCATCGACCCCGGCCGCAAGACCCTGGTCGCGGGCAGCAAGCAGGAGGTGGAGTTCACCGGCGGCTCCTTCCTCGGGGCGCCCGTCCCGCTCGGCCGGATGCACTGCGATCCGGACGGCCGGCTGGTCGTGCTCGGCGGCGTCGGCACGTCCCGCAACCCCGAAGGCGGCGAGCTCGTCTCGTACGGCAACAACGACGGCTGGTGCGACGACACCTCCGACGGCCCGGTCACCGCGACCGTGACCATCGACGGCACCGCGCTGCGCGTCGACCCGGCCTGGGTCGTCGTCGCCCCGCCGAACTACGCACCCGACGTCAAGACCGTGCGCACCCTCCACGACCTGCTGTACGACCTCTTCGTCACCGAGGGGACGCTGGCGCCGCCCAAGACCGTCAACTTCGAGCGGGACGTCAAACCGATCCTGCAGCGGTTCTGCGAACTCCAGTGGGTGAACAAGGGGTTCGCCGCCCACTTCGGCTTCGGCGGCCCCCAGGACTTCCTCGCCCCCGACCACCTCGCCAGGCTCGCCGACCCCTCGCCCACGCACGAGGAACTGCGCCGCCAGGTCTACACCGCGCTGCGCGACCCCAAGCGGGACGGCATCTCCCCGATGCCCTGGCCGTGGATCTACGGCGACGGCATGAAGAGCATCCCCACCTCCGTCCTGCAGTACATGACCGTCTCCCCGACCCAGGACGCGATCCTCCTCGCCTGGATGAAGGGCGAGTTCACCACCACGCCGTGGCCGGGCTTCCCCCGGCGCCCGGAGGACGCGCCCGTCGCCGACCAGCCCGCCCTGCTGGACCGCGCCGCCCTCGACTTCTGCCTCGCCGACGCCTTCCACCCCGGCTGCGAGGTCACCTGGCCGATCCGGCACCCCACCATGTACGGCGAACCGCTGCGCATCCGCCACCGCGCCGAGGGCACCGCCGAACCGGACTACGGCGACAAGCTCAGCCAGGCCCGGGCGCTCGGTCCGGACGGTCCCCTGCACGAGCAGGGCCCCGGCGACCTGACCCGCTGGATGGCCGTCCCCTGGCAGACCGACACCGCCAGCTGCCGCTCGGGGTACGAAGCCGCCAAGCAGCTCGGCCCCCGCTACGACCCCTACCTGCCCACCTTCTGGCCGGCCCGGGTGCCCAACCACGTCCTCAAGGAGAGCGACTACCGGATCGTCAACAAGGAGATCACCCGGGTCGAGGAGGACGGCCGCGAGGCGGCGTTCGCCAAGCGCGCGTCCTGGCTGCGCGGACTCCAGGGCGACTACAAGCAGCAGCTCAAGCAGGCCGTCGCCGAGTGGTACCACTTCGGCATCGTCGAGGTCCGCCCGTACACCGTCGGCGACGGCCGTTTCCCGGAGCGGATGCAGGTCGAATCCGTACCCGGCTTCCCGCTCGAAGGCGTCTCCGACACCCGCAACCTGAGCGCCATCCACGTCCCCGCCGCGACCGCCGCCCACGACAGCCTGAGCATGCAGGCGGCGGGCGAGGTCCTCGCGCTCACCGGGCTCTCGGCCGAGGAGGTCACCATCGGGTACTTCGACAAGCTCGACCCCTTCGGCGAGGAGGCCGGCGCGCCGACCGAGGGCGCGCCGACCGAGGGCGGCGCGTGACGTCGGACCACGATGTCGCGGTGGTGGGCGGCGGACCGGCCGGTGCGGCCGCCGCCCTCGCCCTGGCCGCCCGGGGGCGCAGGGTGCTGCTCGCCCACGCCCCCGGCGGCCCGCCACCGGTCGGCGAGGCGCTGCCGGCGGTCGCCCGGATGCTGCTGCGCGACCTCGGCGTGGCCGACACCGTCCCCGGCACCGGGCACCTGCCCTGCTACGGCAACCGGTCCGCCTGGGGGGCCCAGGACATCGGGACCGTCGACAGCATCAACGACCCGTACGGCCCCGGCTGGCACCTGGACCGCGCACTCTTCGACCGGCGGCTGCGCGCGGCGGCCCGCGCGGTGGGGGTGGACGTCCGCGAGGCGGTGGTGCGCCCCGACGCCCGTCACCAGGACGGCTCGTGGGCCCTCACCCTGGCCGGCCGGACGGTCCGCTGCCGGCACCTCGTCGACGCCACCGGCCGGCGCGCCGCCATCGCCACCACCCACGGCGCCCGACGCGTCCGCGGCGACCGGCTCGTGGCGCTGTACCTCACCCTCGACGCCCGCGACACCGCGGACGCCACCACGCTCGTCGAGGCCGCGCCCGACGGCTGGTGGTACAGCGCGCTGCTGCCCGGCGGCCGGCTGCTGGTCGCCTTCTTCACCGACGCCGACCTGCCCGCCGCCCGCCCGGACAGCCGGTCCTTCGGGCTGCGCCTGGCCGCCACCGGCCCCACCGCGGCCCGTACCGCCGCCCACCGCACGCTCCCCGCACCCGCCAGGGCGCCCGCCCACACCGTCCGCCTGGACCGCGTCCACGGCGACGGCTGGACCGCCGTCGGCGACGCCGCGGCCGCCTTCGACCCGCTGTCCTCCCAGGGCATCCTGACGGCCCTGTACACCGGTCAGGCCGCCGGAGCCGCCGTGCACGGCCACCTCGACGGCGACCCGCACGCGCTGGATGGCTACACCGATGTCGTCACGGCCGTCACCGCCGCCTACCGGCGCCACCACGCGGCCTACTACGCCCTCGAACAGCGGTGGCCGGACAGCCCGTTCTGGCAGCGGCGCCAATCGGGAGCCGCTCCTCGCGTGGCGGTGCAGGTATACCCCAAGTAAGTGAAAACAAAAGGAAGTTGCGATTTCGATCGCGTTGGCCTTGCATGTGCATGGCGTCCAGGCTCGCGGTAAGGCTGTTGTCTGATTCGACGACCTCCTCCGCCGGGAGAAGGAACCGACGGCGGCCCACCCGGCCTGACGGCCCGACGGCCGGCCCGCCCGGCTCAGGGGCGGGCCGGCCGGGCGCCCACGACGAACCACCGGGCCGGGAGGTCGATCCGGTGGCCGTCGGGGGCGGACTCCGTGGTGATCAGCGGCAGGTCGCCGACGGCGAGCACGGCGAGGCCGGCCGTGTCGAGGAGCTCGGTGAGGGCCGTGTCGGCGACCTCGGCAGGGGCGAGGCCGTGGGCGAAGACCGGGCGCAGCTTCGGTGGCGGCCCGGCCGGGTGGTGGGCGAGGTCGGCCAGGACCTGCTTGGCCGCCTCGGCGAGCTCGACGAGGAAGGCCCGGCCGCGTGCGCCGACCAGCGTGGCGACGGCGTCGGCGACCAGGCGGCGGTCGGCCGGTTCGCTCTGGTGGATCACACCGCGCAGATAGACGTTGGCGTCGCCGAGGCGGTCGTGGAGCGCCCGGACGGCCTCGGCGTCGGTGGCGTCCAGCGCCGCGAACTCGGCCCGCGTCGCCGGATCCCGGCGCCGGGCCAGGTCGAGGGCGGCGGCGGACAGGTCGACCCCGAGGACGCGGTCGAAGTGGCCGGCCAGGAAGCGGGTCTGGGTGCCGTTGCCGCAGCCCAGGTCGACCACGGGCAGCCCCGGGTCGGTGACGTAGGGGGCGAACAGCGCGAGGTGGGGTTCCGCCGTGAGGGCCGGCTCCGCGTCCCAGATCACCGAGCCCGGCTCCTCGGGCGCACCGCGCCAGAAGCCCTCCCAGGCGTCCCGGTACCGACTCGTCACGCTCATGGCCGGGGACCTCCTGGTGTCACACACAGTGTCGGGACCGTGTCTATCGGTCCCGGGCCCGGGCGGCAAGCACCGGTCGGCGCAACACGGCCTCCCGGCGCAAAGCCGGCCCCCGGCGTCACACGGGCTCAGGCCCCGGCCCCGGCCCTGGCCTGGCGCAGCAGGTACGTTCCGGACACGGCGGCCAGGGCGGCCATGCAGGCGGCGAAGACCAGGCCGGCATGCGCCAGGCCGACCGGCCCGGTGAGCAGGCCCACGCCGATGACCGGGATCGAGATGCCGAAGTAGGCGACCACGAACAGCGCCGACAGGGCCCCGCCGCGGTGCTCGGCGGGGCTCGCCGCGGCGACCTCGCCGACGGCGCCGCGCAGGCCCATGCCCTGGCCCGCGCCGCCGACCAGGGCGCTGAGCACCAGCGGCGGGAGGGTGGTCCAGGCGAGGGAGACGGCCAGCAGGGCGAGCCCGACGATGAGCACCAGGCAGCCCAGCGGGATCGCCCGGGCCGTGCCGAGACGGGGCACCAGGAGCTGGCCCAGGGTGGAGGCGAAGAAGGCCGTGAAGACGATCAGGCCGACGACCGCGTGGTTGTGGATGCCCAGGCCGGCGGCGAGGAAGGCCGGGCTGACCGAGGTGAAGACGCCCAGCAGGGAGAAGCCCGCGAACGCGGCGAGCCCGGCCGGGACGAACACCCGGCGGACCTCCGGCGGCAGGGACGGCCGGTTGGGCCGGGCGGTGCGCAGCGGGCGGGCCCCGGCGACCGTCTCCGGCAGGAACAGGGTGAGGACGAACGACGTGGCGAGCAGCACCAGGTGCACGACGAACGGCAGGACCAGCGGGTCGGGCGCGTACTCGGCGAGCACGCCGGACAGCAGCGATCCGCAGCCGAGGCCGCCCATGTTGGCGGCGGTCGCGGCGAAGCCCGCGCGGGCAGTCCGCCCGGGCGGGGCGAGCTCCAGCACGTACGCGGTGCCGGTGCCGGTGAACAGGCCCGCCGAGAAGCCGGACAGCAGCCGGCCCAGGAGCAGCAGCGGCACGCTGTCCGCCGCCAGGAAGACGACGGCGCTGCAGGCCGCGAACCCGAGTCCGAAGAGCAGGACGACGCGGCGCCCGATGGTGTCGGAGACGTTGCCGACCAGCAGCAGGACGCCGATGACGCCGAAGGCGTACACGGCGAACACGACCGTCACCGTCAGCTCGGAGAAGCCGATCTCGTCCTGGTACAGCCCGTAGAGCGGGGTGGGCAGTGTGGTGCCCGCCATGCAGACGGCGAAGGCGGCGGCGGCCACGAGGTAGCCGAAGCGGCCCGCGGCAGGCCGGGCGGTCCGACGATCGGTCATTCGCCCACGATAGGCACGCCGCCCGGCCGGGCCCGCGCGGTGCGGGGGCGCGCTGCGCCGAATGGCCGCCGCCCGCCGCCCCGCCGGCGTCGGTGGCGGTGGCGGCGGGGCGGGGGGTAGCCGGATCAGTAGGTGACGATGCCCGGGTCCGAGAGGCCGGGGGCGCCGGTCTCGACGTGGCCGGCCAGGCGGCGGACGAAGTCGGCGGTCGCCGCGGAGGTGACGGTGACGTCGTACCAGTGGCGGCAGCCGCCGAGGTCGACGGTGTACGCGAGCGTCGCGCCCCGGCGGACGGTGACGGTCTGCGGGGTGCCGCCGTAGGCGTTGCTGACGGTGAGGACGACGTCGGCGGCGCCCGCGTTGGTCAGGGTGAGGTCGAGGTTGCCGGTGGTCGGGTTGTGCCGCGCGGTGACCTCGGGCCCGGCGGTCTTGCCGGGGTTGCGGAAGCGGCGCAGGAAGCCGTTGGGGCCGTGGACGGTCAGGTCGGTGACGCCCTTGGAGTAGCTGGTGTTCCAGGTGTCCGTGATCGACTTGCCCGCCTCCGCGGTGTAGGTCCACGGCCCGTCGGTGCGGTTGGGCGAGGTCACCAGGAACTGGGCGCCGGCCGCCGCGCCGCCGCTGAGGGTGAGGCGGAACCTGCCGGTGCCGGTGTCGGCCGCGCCGTCCGCGTACGGGGCGTACTTGAGCGGGCGGGTGGGCTTGGTGCCGGGCTCCTGCTTCGGCATGGTGCCGGTGGCGGGCGGGCTGGGCACGTAGTCGGGGTGCCGGTTGCGGTCCGGCGGGAGGTAGCCGGCCGTGGAGGGCAGCGCGGCCGGGGCGGGGTTCGACGCGGTGAAGTCGAAGGCGGAGGTCAGGTCGCCGCAGATGGCGCGCCGCCAGGGCGAGATGTTGGGCTCCAGCACGCCGAAGCGGCGCTCCATGAAGCGGATGATCGAGGTGTGGTCGAAGGTCTCCGAGCAGGCGTAGCCGCCGGTGCTCCAGGGCGAGACCACCAGCATCGGCACCCGCTGGCCGAGGCCGTACGGACCGGCCGCGTTGGCGGCGTTCCCGGCGAAGTAGTCGGCCGTGGTCGACACCGTCGAGAGGCCCTGGGAGGCGGAGGAGGGCGGGAACGGCGGCACGACGTGGTCGAAGAAGCCGTCGTTCTCGTCGTAGGTGATGAACAGCGCCGTGCGGGCCCACACGTCGGGGTTGGAGGTGAGCGCGTCCAGCACCTGGGAGACGTACCAGGCGCCGTAGTTCGCGGGCCAGTTGGGGTGCTCGGTGAACGCTTCGGGGGCGGCGATCCAGGAGATCTGCGGCAGCGTGCCGGCCTGGACGTCGCGGCGCAGCACGTCGAACAGGCCGTCGCCCGCCTTGGCGTCGGTGCCGGTGCGGGCCTTGTCGTACAGCGGGTCGCCGGGCTTGGCGTTGCGGTAGTTGTCGAAGTAGAGCAGCGAGTTGTCGCCGTAGTTGCCGCGGTAGGCGTCGCCTATCCAGCCCCAGGAGCCCGCCGCGTCCAGGCCGTCGCCGATGTCCTGGTAGACCTTCCAGGAGACCCCGGCCTTCTCCAGCCGCTCGGGGTAGGTGGTCCAGCCGTACCCGGCCTCCTGGTTGCCGAGGACCGGGCCGCCGCCGGTGCCGTCGTTGCCGGTGTAGCCGGTCCACATGTAGTAGCGGTTCGGGTCGGTGGAGCCGATGAACGAGCAGTGGTAGGCGTCGCAGAGGGTGAACGCGTCGGCGAGCGCGTAGTGGAACGGGATGTCCTGGCGGGTCAGGTAGGCCATGGTGGTGGCCGTCTTGGCGGGGACCCACTGGTCGTACCTGCCGTTGTTGAAGGCCTTGTGGCCGCCGGCCCAGTCGTGGTTGAGGTCCTGGACGAACTGCATGCCCAGGTCGTTCACCTGGGGGCGGAACGGCAGCACCTCCTTCTTGGCGCTGTCCGTCTGGTGCCACACCGACTTGCCGCTCGGCAGGGTCACCGGGCGGGGGTCGCCGAAGCCGCGGACCCCCTTCATCGCGCCGAAGTAGTGGTCGAACGAACGGTTCTCCTGCATCAGGACGACGATGTGCTCGACGTCCTGGAGGGTGCCGGTGGCGCCTTGCGGGGCGATCGCCGCGGCCCGCGCGATGCTCTGCGACAGCGTGGTGAACGCGGCTGTGGTGCCCGCGAGTTGGAGGAAACGTCGACGGTTCAGCTCTGCCATGGGTGGAATGACCTCTGGGTGTCGCGAGGGTGGAGGACGGCACCCCAAGGACAGCGCCCGTGGGGTACCGCCCGGCGGACCGTTCATGGCTGCCCGTTGTACGTCCGGCGAACGCCTCGAGTTGTCTGAACACGTTCCGTCAGCGGCCCTCCGTGCCGGGAGTCGCGGCGCGTCGCCGGGTGTGGTCGGAGCCACACCCAGTGTGGTCACAGCAGGTCCTGGCGGGCATTAGCCTTGGGTCCCCGGGGCGGGCGGTCCGTCCGACCGACCCGAGGGGAACGAAGAGTGGTGCACGACAGCCGGGTCCCGGCCGTGGTCGGGCGGCAGCGGGAGACGGAACTGCTCACCGCCGCCCTGGTGCAGGCCGAGGACGGCGCGAGCGGGTCCACGGTGCTGCTGCGCGGCGAGCCCGGCGTCGGCAAGTCCACCCTGCTGTCCTGGGTGGAGCGCGCCGCGCGCGAACGGGGCTTCACCGTCCTGCGGGCCGTCGGCGCCGAGGCGGAGACGGACCTCGCGTTCGGCGCCCTGCACCAGGCCTTCCGGTCACTGCTCCAGCGCTCCGGCGCCCTCTCCGACCACCAGCGGGAGGCCCTGGAGAGCGCGCTCGGCGTCCGCTCCGGAACCCCCAGCGGCTTCGCCGTCGGCGCCGCCGCCCTGGCACTGCTGGAGGAGGCGATGCGGACCGCCCCCGTGCTGCTGCTCCTGGACGACCTGCACTGGATCGACTCGTCGAGCGCGACCGTCTTCGCCTTCCTCCACCGGCGCTGCGCCGAACTGCCGATGGTGATCGTCGGCGCCAGCCGCCCGGACGGACCGGCCGCGCAGACCTGGTCGGCCGAGGCCGTCGAGGTCCGCGCCCTGCCCCGCCCGGACGCGGCCCTGCTGCTGGGCACCTGCCACCCCGAACTCGCCGCGGCCGCCCGGGACCGGGTCCTGGCGGAGGCCGCCGGGAACCCCCTGGCGCTGGTGGAACTGCCGCGCCAACTCGCCGCCGCCCAGCAGCGGGGCACCGCGCCGCTGCCGGAACGGCTGCCGCTGGGGCGCAAGCTCGAGCGGATGTTCGCCGACCGGCTGGGCGCGATGACGCCCGAGGTCGGCCGCTTCCTGCTGCTCGGCGCCCTGGCCACCGGCCCGGAGTTCAGCAGCGGCGCCTGGCTGCGCGCCGTCGCCGACGGGAACGCGCAGGAGGCCCTGGCCCGGATCGAGGCGGACGGCCTGGCCCGGCTGGACCCGGCCGGACAGCTGGTCTTCCGGCACCCCCTGGTCCGCACCGCCGTCGTCGCCGCGGCCTCCGACACCGCGCGCCGCGAGGCCCACCGGGCCCTGTCCGAAGCCCTCGCGCCGGACGACCCGAGGCGACTGGTCCACGAGGCGTCCGCCGCGCTGCTGCCCGACGAGGACCTCGCCCACCGCCTTCAGGAGGCCGGCCGGGAGCTCGCCCGCCGGGGCGGCGACGCCGAGGGCGCGCTGCTGCTCGAACGCGCCGCCGTCCTCAGCCCCAGCTCCTGCGACCGCGTCCGCAGGCTCACCTGGGCCGCGGTGATGTCGGCGCGCGGCGGGCAACTGCGCCACACCGCGTCCCTGGTGGAGGAACTGAAGACCGTCACCGTGCCGGATGACGTCGCCCCGCTGTTCGCGTACGCGGTGGTCTACGCCGACCAGAGTCACCACGTCGACTTCGAGTCCTCCGCCGCCCTGCTGCCCGCGGCCCTCGACGCGCTCACCGCACCGGGCGCCGACACCTTCGGCGGGATCACCGAACAGGCCTACTTCAAACTGCTCCTGGCCGCCACCTACACGGACGACCCGTGGGCCTGGCGGGCCCTGGAACGGCACCGGGACGAGGTCTCCGAGGCGGGCCGGCTGTGCCTGCGGGCCTGGACCGACCCGGGCCCGGACGCGGCCGCCACCCTGCGGGCCGTCGCCGAGCGGATGACGGAGGAACAGGAGGCCGGCGCCGCCTGGCTGCTGCTGTGGACCGCCTCGGCCCTCGACTGCCCCGAGGGCTCCCTGTGGCAGCGCTTCACCGGGCTGCACGGCTACGCCTCCCAGGGCTCGATCGCCAAGGCCAAATGCCACCAGGACTTCCTGCTCGGCCACTGGGACCAGGCCGCCGTCTGCCTGCGCGAAGCCGAGATCGCCGACGAACTCGGTTACCACACCAACGCGTTGATGTTCCGCCAGTACTACGCCCACTTCCTGGCCGGCCGTGGCGACGAGGCCGGGCTCCGGGAGGTCGAGCAGGCCATCCGGCCCACCGCCACCCGCGCCCGGATGCGGTACGTCCTCGACCGCCTGACCCACCTGCGCGGACTGGCCGCGCTCGCCCACGGGCGCCACGAGGAGGCGTACGCCCACTTCTCCGAGCTCACCCCGCCCGGGCGGCTGCCCGGCGGCCCGCCCTGGCGCCATGCCCTGGTCCTCGACCTGGTCACGGCCGCCGTGCACACCGGCCGGCACGAGGAGGCCCGGGCCCACCTCGCCGCCGGCCGGGCGGCCCATTCCGCGGAGATCTCCGACCGCCACGCCTTCCTGTGCGCGGCCGCCACCGCCGTGGCCGCCGGGGACGACGAAGCCGACGCCGGCTACCGCGCCGCGTACGCCGTCCCCGGCGCGGAGCAGTGGGCGTTCGACCTCGCCCGGCTGCGGCTCGCCCACGGCTCGTGGCTGCGCCGCCGCCACCGGCCCGGCGCCCGGGAACCGCTGCGCGCCGCCCACCACGTGTTCCGCCGTCTCCAGGCGGACCCCTGGGCCCGGCGCTGCGAGGAGGAGCTGCGGGCCGCCGGCGACCCGGTGGCACCGCCGCCCGGCGCACCGGCCGCGGAATCGCCCGGTCTCACCGGCCAGGAGCTGCGGATAGCCCGGCTCGCCGCGACCGGGCTGACCAACAAGGAGATCGGCCGCCGGCTCCTGCTGTCGCCCCGCACCGTCGCGGCCCACCTCTACAAGATCTTCCCGAAGCTCGGCATCACCTCGCGGGCCGCGCTCGCCCACGCCCTCGACAACGCCACTGACCTGCGCTGACGTCCTTCCCGGCGGTCGCTGCCCGGCCGCGCGGCACATGCTGCCCGAAAGGACAGTCAGATGACCTAACGGGCCGCCGCGCCCGCGCCCCAGGCTGGGACCGCGCAGGGAATTCGGCGGAAGGGCGGTCAGATGGGTGTGCGGGTGACGACCGCTTCGGTCGCGGACGAGGACAAGACGGCGTACTGGACCGGGGCGGTGTCCCGGGCGATGGTCCCGGTGGAGGTGCACCCGCGCACCGGGCGGCCCTTCGACGGACTCCTGGTGTCCCACCGGCTCGGCTACCTGCGGATCTCCACCCTGGAGGCAGACGCCGCCCGGCTCTCCCGCACGGCGGCCCTGATCAAGCGGGCCCCGTACGGCGAGCCGCAGGTCGCGATCGGCGTGCAGGAGACGGGCCGGGCCGTCCTGGAGCAGGACGGGCGCCGGGCGGAGGTGCCGCCGGGCGGGCTTGTGGTGTACGACACGGCGCGTCCGTACGCCGTCGACTACCCGGAGCGCTTCCGCACCCACCTGTTCCACCTGCCGCGCCGGCTGCTGGGCGTGCCGGAGCGGGACCTGCGGCAGGCGGCGGCGACGGCCGTCGGCCCCACGGAGGGCTGCGGACCGGTGCTCCTGCCGTTCCTCGCCGTCCTCGCCGCCTCCGCGCACTCCTACCCGGCCCCGGTCGGCGACCGGCTGGCGGGCAGCGTCGCGGACCTGCTGAGCGCGCTCGTGGTCCAGCTGGTCGGAGCCCGGCCGGAGGAGCCGGACGCCCCGAACGCGCACCTGGTCCGTCGGGTGCGCGAGTACATCGACCACCACCTGGCCGACCCCGAGCTGGTGCCCGAACGGATCGCGCAGGCCCACCACATCTCCGTGCGCTACCTGCACCGGATCTTCGAGGGCGAGGGCGTGACGGTGAGCCGGCTCATCCAGCAGCGCCGCCTGGCGGCGTGCGCCCGCGAGCTGGCCCGGCGCGGCCGCACCACGCCCACGGTCTCGGCCGTCGCCCAGCGCTGGGGCTTCGTCAACCCGGCGCACTTCAGCCGGACCTTCCGCGCCGCGTACGGTGTCTCTCCCCGGGAGTGGCGCGAACCGCCGCACCGCGATGCCGGTTGACGAGCCGCCGGACCGCCGCCGCGCACGCGGCCGCCGCGCCGCCCACCGACCGAAGCCAGGAGCGAAGAGTTGCCCGACCCCACCCCCCTGCCCGACCGGCACCCGGTGCTCGACCGGGTACTCCAGGAGTTCCTGGACGCCCGGGCCGGCCGGTCCGCGACGGAACTGCCGGACCTCTCCTTCCTCACCCCCGAGCGTGTCCCGACCGGCGGCCCGCACGAGGACCCGGACGAGGACCCGGACGACCCGCACGGCACCTCGACGGAGTGGCTCGCCCTGCCCTGCGGACCGGCCGGACGGGTGCACGTCCAGGTGACCAGACCCGCGGACGCCGTGGGCCCGAGCCCCGTGGTGCTGTTCCTGCCCGGCCTCGGCTGGTCGCTCGGCGACGCGGCCTGCTACGCCCGGCTGGTCCGGGAGTTCGCCCTGGGCACCGATGCCGCCGTGGTGTACGTGGACTACGCCCGCTCGCCCGCGGCCCGCTACCCGGTGGCCGTCGAGCAGTGCTACGAGGTGGCCCGGTGGATCCACGCGCACGGCCACGAGATCGGGCTGGAGGGGCGCCGCATCGCCGCCGTCGGCGACTCCGCGGGGGCCAACCTGGTGGCGGCGCTGACCCTGCTGGCCCGGCAGCGCGGGGACGTCCGGCTGGTCCAGCAGGTGCTGCTGTGCCCGGTGACCGACGCCGACTTCGACACCCCGTCCTACCGCCGGTACGCGACGGGCTACTTCCTGCACCGCGACCACATGCGCCGGTTCTGGGACGACTACCTGCCGGAGCTGCGCCGGCGGGGCGAGGCGACCGCCGCGCCGCTGCGCGCGTCCCTGGACCAGCTCGCCGGGCTCCCCCCGGCGCTCGTGGTCACCGCCGAGGCCGACGTGCTGCGGGACGAGGGCGAGGCCTACGCGGCCCGGCTCCGCGCGGCGGGCGTCCCGGTGGTGGCGATGCGCTACCAGGGCGCGGTGCACGGTTTCCTGCTGCTCGCCGGGCACTGCCCCACCGGCACCGCCCGGGCCGCGCTGATCCAGGTCGTCGACACCGTGCACGTGGCCCTGCACAGCCGGTCGTGGTGACCCCGGCCCCGAGCCCGCCGGGCCGGGACGCCGCGTCCTTCCCGCTCTCCCGTTCCGACACCGCGACACCACCCGGCCGGACCTGGCCGGTCCGGCCGACAGCAGCCTGAGGAGCACCGATGTCCGTCGTCCTCGACACCACCGGAGTACCGTCCGCCGACCGCGCGGAGTACTGGCGCGAGGCCGTCTCCCGTACCTTCATCCCGCTCGACGTGGAGCTGCTCGACGGCGCGCCCGCGCCCGCGACGATCACCAGCCACCGCCTGGGCGACCTGCAGGTCTCCCTGGTGGAGGCCGGGCCGCAGCGGGTCGAGCGCAGCGCGGGGCTGATCGCCCGCGGCGGGGAGGACCACCTCACACTGGCGCTCCAGCACCGCGGCACCGCCCGCCTGGTCCAGGACGGCCACCGGGTCGAGCTGCGGCCGGGCACCTTCGCGGTCTCCGACGCCGGGCGGCCGTTCGCCAAGGAGCTGCCGGAGCCCTTCGCCTTCACGGCGTTCCACTGGCCGCGCTCGGCCGTGGGCGTCTCGGAGGACGACCTGCGGGTGCTGACCGCGACGGCCTTCGACAGCGCCGACGGCACCGCCCGGCTGGTGGCCGCGTACCTGGAGTGCCTCTCCCGCTCGGCCGGCTCGATGGAACCGCACCTGGCGTCCTGGCTCGCCATCACGGCGCTCGACCTGCTCGCGGTGCTCGCCCACGAGCGCCGCGGCCGGTCCGGGCCGGAGGCACCGGAGGCGGCCCTGGCCACCCTGGCCCGGGTGAAGGACCACATCATGCGCCACCTCGGGGACCCGGACCTGTCGCCGGAGCGGATCGCGGCCGCCCACCACGTGTCGGTGCGGTACCTGCACAAGCTGTTCCGCTTCGAGGGGGTGACGGTGGCCCGCTGGATCCAGCGCCAGCGGCTGGACCTGTGCCGCCGTGACCTCGCCCGCCGGACGGCGGGCCGGGTCACCGTGGCGGCGGTGGCGGGCCGCTGGGGCTTCGTGAGCGCCAGTCACTTCAGCCGGGCGTTCCGGGCCGCCTACGGGGTCTCCCCGCGCGAGTGGCAGGCCTACGCCGGGACGGGCCTTACGTCCGGCGGCGGCGTCGGCGCCGCCCCCGCGCCGCTCGGCCCGTCCGGGTACGGCATCGCGGTGTGAACCGTCGGGTCGAGTCGTCGGGGTGAGCCGTCGGGACGGGACGCGGTGTGCGGGCGGGGCGGTCGGGGTGCGCCGATGGCGCCGAGGACGGAGTTGTCGAGCGGGCTGGCGGCCAGGCGCTCCAGGACCCGCTGCAGGCCCCGGGAGAGCGCGGCGCGCAGGGTGCGGCTCCGGCGGCGGACGTCGGGGACGGCGGAATGGAACGCTGCGCTGACGGACATGCGGCTCACCTCCGGTACGGCCTGCGGACCTGCAGGGACGTCCAGCTTCCCCCGGTTCGGCCGGGCCGGGGCCCGGATTGACGGGCTGCTGACGCTCCGCTGACGAACTGCTGACGACCCGATGACGGACCGCTGACGGCGGGCGGACGCCGGCCCGGCCCCGGGCGTTCAGACCCGGTACGCGGCGACGTAGCGGGCGGGGTCGCCGCCGAGGTCGCCGTGCCAGCGCCGCAGGCACCGCTCGGCGAAGGTCCGGCCGGTGGCGGCGATCTCGTCCAGCGGGTCCAGGTAGCCGAGGACGTGCGGCGGCTCGAGGTCCGCCGCGACGCGGGCGGCCAGGCCGGCCCTGGCGAGGCGGAGAAGTTCGACGGCCAGTGGGCGGACCGGGTCGCCGCCGAGGCGGGTGGCCAGGCCCCGGGCGGGGAGTTCCGCGAGGGCGGCCCGGTGCTCGCGCAGGGTGTAGCGGCCGAGCAACTCCCAGGCGGCGGCGCGGGATTCGGGGTGGTAGGTCAGCCCCGCCCACAGCGCGGGGACGGCGGCGACGAACGGGTACGGCGGTCCGTCCGCGGCGCGCAGCTCCAGGGTGCGGCGGACCCGGGTGTTGGTCCACAGCTGGTCGAGGTGGGCGGCCCAGTGGTCCGCAGTCGGCCGCGAACCGTCCCCGTAGCCGTCCCGGAGGAGTTCGGCGAAGGTGCGGCCGGGCGGCGCCGGGTGGTAGCGGCCGTCCGGGGTGCGGTAGTGGATCAGGGGGATGCCGAGCGCCCAGTCGACCACGTCGTCGGCGGTGACGTCGGGGCGCAGCGCGGGCGGCAGCACGCCGCTGCGGTACGGGTCCATCCGCAGCCAGGCCCAGCACCGGTTCGACAGCAGTCCATCGCACCGGCCTTCCTGGATCGGCGAGTTGACGAGCAGTGCGGAGACCACCGGGGCGGCGGCCATCTGCATCCGCAGCTTCTGGGTGAAGTCCTCGGGGGAGAGGTAGTCCAGGGTGACCTGGGTGGACAGCGACAGCGCCATGACGTACCGGGCCCGGCTGCCCGCCGTGCCCAGCCCGGCGAAGTGGTCCCGCATGATGGCGCCCCGGCTCATCGGCACCCACCGCATGTCGCGCAGCCGGTCGAAGGGCAGGTTGGCGCCGGGCACCAGGGCGAGGCCGAACCGGCCGGCCGGTTCGGCGAGTCGCTCCAGGGCGGTGCGCATGTCGGCCACGGCCTCGGCGACGCTCGGGACGGGGGCCGAGGAGTACTCGATCTGGCCGCCGTGCTCCAGGGTGATCAGGCTGCCGTCCGGGAGGCGGACGCCGGTCAGCCGTCCGGCGTCCGCCAGCCGCTCGCCGCCCCACCGGGCGAGCACCTCCTCCAGGACGGCCAGCACGCCGCGCGGGCCGAAGTAGCGGGCGGCCAGCCCGGTGGCCGGGTCGAGCAGGCCGCACTCGACCTCGAGGCCGACCCGCTCGCCGCGGGCGGGCCGGAACGGGGCCAGCAGCTCGGCCCGTTCCAGCGCCCGGCCGGCGTGCGGGCCGGTCACGCCGTGCCCACCCGGGCGGCGATCCGGGGGTGTCCGGCGCGGTCGAGCAGCGTGCTCACCGCGTCCAGGGCGGACTGCGCGGCGCCCTGGCACCAGGCGTGGGCGCCGGACAGGTGCTCGCCGGCGAAGAAGATCCGCGGCTGCTCCACCGGGTGCGGGGAGCCGAGCACGCTCAGGTAGCGGGTGTGCTCGCCGGGCGCCAGGTGGGCGAAGGCGCCGCCGCCCATGCCGGTCTGCACGTCCCAGTCGCAGTGCACGATGTCGTCCACGTCCCCGGTGATGCCCGGGTGGAGCTTCTCCAGGCAGTCCAGCACCAGCGCGTCCCGGTCCGCGACCGGCAGCGCGGCGAAGCGCCGGGCGTTGGCGCCCCACAGGTACGCGCCGAGCAGGGCGGCCGGGTCCGCGGAGCGCAGGGGGTCGCGCGGGCCCCAGCTCGGGCCGGAGCTGCCGTTGACCCCGCCCTCGGTGAGAACCGCGTTGTCCGACGGGTACCAGACCTGCTGGATCGGCAGGTCGGTGAAGCTGCCGCCGCCGTGGATGTCGTCCTCCAGCTCCCAGCGCCGGCGGGTGAGGTGCAGGACGGTCTTGACGCTGCTCGCGTAGCTGATGCCGCGGACGGCGTGCCGCTGGGCGGGCGGCAGGCCCGGGGTGACGGTGATCTGGTCGAGCGCGGGCGCCGGGACGCAGCACACCACGTAGTCGGCGTGGTCGCGCAGCCGGGCGCCGATCCGCCGGCCGCCGATCCGGACGCCGTCCGCGGTCAGCGCGATCTCGTCGATCCGGGTGGAGAGCCGCAGCGTGCCGGGGCGCAGGGACCGGACGAAGGCGTGGACCAGCGCGTCCAGCCCGTCGACCAGCTCGACCTGCCCGCTGTGGAACAGGCCGAAGTAGTCGACCAGCACCTCCAGCAGCGAGGACTGCTCGTAGTGTGCGAGGCCGCTGGCGTGTCCGAAGAGCTCCCAGGCGTCCTGCGACACGTGCTCGTGCACGAACTGCCACAGCGACACCGAGGCTGCCCGTTCCAGCGCCGGGTCGTCCCAGTGGCCCTCCAGGATGCGGCGCTGCTGCTCGACGGTGAAGGTGCGCCACACCGAGCCGAGCAGGTGGTCCAGCAGGGGTGCCGGTGCCTGCCGTTCGGCCGGGCGCAGCGCGTACGAGGGGAACAGCGAGGCCACGTCCTGCACCCGGACCCGGCGACCGCGCAGATGGTAGAAGGCGCGCGGGTTGGCGTTGACGAACGGGCGGGTCGCCAGCCCGAACCCGGAGACGTAGTGCAGCACGCAGTGGTGGTTGCCCGGGATGCGCATGGCGCCCAGGTCCACGTGCGTGCCGTCCCAGAACCGGTGGGTCCGCACCCGCCCGCCGGGCCGGTTCGCCCGCTCGTACACGACGACGTCGAAGCCGCGGCGCTGCAGCTCGTGTGCGCACACCAGTCCGGCGATGCCCGATCCGACCACGGCGACCCGGCCCCGGGCGCCGCCCACCGGCCGCAGCAGGGAACGCGGGAACGCAAAGCTGGTATCGAACATCGGCACCGAACCCGTCAGAAGGGGGACCCGGCCCCAGCCTCGGCCAGGCGTCGTTCGGGTGCCAGTTCGCGGCACCGATGCGAGTGACGGGCAGGCCGCGGGGAGGTTCCGTGCCCGATCGGACCGGCCCGGATCGCAGGGAGGGCCCGTCTGTATCATCTGTTCGCACACAGCGGCGGGGGGCAGGGGCGACGTGGAGACGGTGGGACCGAACGGGCCTGCGCAGGTGGGGCCGTTCCGGGTGTTGGCGCTGCTCGGGCAGGGCGGAATGGGGCGGGTGCTGCTGGGGGTGGCGCCGGACGGGCGGCCCGCGGCGGTCAAGCAGGTGCACGCCGAGTTCGCCGAGGACGACGGGTTCCGGATCCGGTTCCGGCGCGAGGTGGAGGCCTCGCGGCGGGTCTCCGGCGGGTACACGGCGGCGGTGATCGCGGCCGACCCGGAGGCCGAAACCCCTTGGCTGGCCTCGCAGTTCGTGCCCGGTCCGGCCCTGAACGAGGCGCTGCGGGCGGTCGGCGCGCTGCCGGAGGAGTCGGTCCGGCGGCTGGCCGCCGGGCTGGCGCAGGCGCTGGTCGACGTGCACCGGGCGGGTCTGATCCACCGGGACCTCAAGCCCTCCAACGTCCTGCTCGCCGAGGACGGCGTGCGCGTCATCGACTTCGGGATCGCGCGGGCGGCGGAGAGCCAGGACACCAAGCTCACCCGCACCGGGGCGATGATCGGCTCGCCCGGCTACATGTCGCCCGAGCAGGTCGAGGGGCGTGAACTGACGCCCGCCAGTGACGTGTTCTCGCTCGGCGCGACCCTGGTGGTGGCCTGCGCGGGCCGGCCGGCCTTCACGGGGGAGTCGCTGCCGCGGATCCTCTTCAACGTGCTGCACGCCGAACCCGACCTGAGCGGGGTGCCGGACGGACTGCGGCCGCTGCTCGCGGCCTGCCTGGCCAAGGACCCGGCCGCGCGGCCGACCCCGCAGGAGGTGCTCGCGGCGGTCGGGCGGCTCGCCCCGTCGACGCGGCCGTGGCCCGAGGCGGTGCACGGGCTGCTGGCGGCGCAGGGGGCGGAGATCGCCCGGCTGCTGGGCACCGACGCGCCGGCCGCCGTCCGGCCCGTGCCCGCGTCGGCCGCCGACCGGCCCGTGCCCGCGGTGGGCGGTGCCTTCGGACCGGCCGAGCCGCCGGCCGCGCCCGTGCGGCGGCGCCGCCGGGGGAGGCGGATCGTCCTGACCGTCGGCGCGATCGTCCTGGCGCTCGCCGGGGTGGCGGGCGGGCTGGTCGCCACCGGGGTGGTGAACCTGGACTCGGTGTTCCCCGAGCCGGTGCCCACGCCCGGGAACGTGCCGCTCTCGCAGGTCAAGGACAAGTACACGGCCGTGGCGCCCACCTGCGCGGACGCCCGGAGGGTGACGGTACCGCCCGAGTTCTCCGCACCCTGGGGCAACCCCGGGACCTGGGAGGCCACGGACTCGCACGGGAAGCACCCGGAGAAGGGCTGCCAGTGGAACTCCCGCAGCGGCGACCAGCTCGACGTCGACTGGGACGTCTACCCGAGCCTCCCCGGTGGCCTGACCGGCGCCGAGCGGGCGAAGGAGCACTTCGAGGCCCTCTACGTCGGAGGCCGCACGCGCGTGTCGGACCCGGGCTTCGCGGAGGAGGCGTTCTGGCTCCCGAAGAAGTATCTGGACGAGGAGAACTGCGTGTTCTACGTGCGCGACGTCAACCTGAACGTCTTCATCGCGGTGAAGGGCAGCAGCTACCCGAAGGGGCGGTGTGAGGAGCTGACCCGGACGATGGCCGCGACGGCGGTGCAGGTGGCGCAGTTCGTGTCCGTGAACGGGACGTCCCCCGAGGTGTCCCCCACGCAGCCGGCGTTCCGGTGACGGGCGCCTCGATGCGGCCGCGCCGGGAGTCGGACCCGGCCGAGGTCGGCCCGTACCGGGTCCTCGCGGAGCTGGGGCGCGGCGGGATGGGCCGGGTGCTGCTGGGCGCCGCGCCGGACGGGCGGCTGGTGGCGGTCAAGCAGGTGCACGACCGGTTCGCCGCCAACGACGGCTTCCGGGCCAGGTTCCGGCGCGAGGCCGGCGCCTCCCGCCGGGTGTCCGGGGCGTACACGGCGGCCGTGATGGACGCCGACGTCGACGCGCCGACGCCCTGGCTCGCCTCGGTGTTCGTGGTCGGGCCCTCGCTCGGCGCCGCCGTCGAGGCCGCCGGGCCGCTGCCCGCGGACGCCGTGCACCGGCTCGCCGTCGGCCTGGCCACGGCCCTGGTGGAGATCCACCGGGCGGCGCTGATCCACCGCGACCTCACACCGGAGAACGTGCTGCTCGCCGACGACGGCGTGCGCGTCATCGACTTCGGGATCGCCCGGGCGGCCGAGGAGGACGCCGAGCTCACCCACACCGGCGGCGTGATCGGCTCGCCCGCGTACATGTCGCCCGAGCAGGCCGAGGGCCGGGTACTGACCCCGGCGGCCGACGTGTTCTCGCTCGGCGCGGTGCTGGCGCTCGCCCTGACCGGCCGCAGCCCCTTCGCCGGGGCCTCCACCCTGCAGACCCTCTACAACGTCGTGCACACCGAGCCGGACCTCGCCGCCGTACCGGCCGCCACCCGGCCGCTGCTCGCGGCCTGCCTCGCCAAGGACCCGGCCGCCCGCCCGACCCCGGCCCGCCTGCTCGAACTCCTCGGCCCGGTCGCCCCGGCCGCCCGGCAGTGGCCGCCGACGGTGCACGCGCTGATCACCGCGCAGCAGACGGCGGTGGACGGGCTGCTCGCCGCCCCGCAGGGCGCCGCGCCGCCGCGCGCGCGGACGTCCGAGCCGACCTCGTACCACCTGGCGGCGCCCGGGCTGACCGCCCTGGCCACGGCCGTGGACACCGGGCCGGAAACCGACGCGCCCGCACCTGTACCCGTCGTCGCCGCCGGTACCCCGCCGCGCCGGTCGCGCCGGACCGCCGCCCTGGTGACCGCCGGGTTCGTCGCCGCGGCGGGCGTCGGCGGATACCTGTGGCTGCGCGACGCGAACGACCCGAACGGCCCGGCCGTTCCGGACAAGTACGTCAAGGCACCGGCCTGTGCGGAGGCCACCGGGCGGCTCCCGCTCCCGGCCGCCGAGCGCAAGCAGGAGGAGGACCACTACGTCGAGCAGTCCTCCAGGGCCGAGACCGACTGCTACTGGTACGGCTCGTCGGTCGTCTCCGGCACCACCTACTGGGACCGGAACCCGTCCGCGATCGTCCGCTGGATGCTCCAGCGCAGCGCCGGGACCAGCGACAACGCGACCCAGGTCCAGCGCAAGGACTTCGGTGACCTGGCCGTCGGCGAGCGCCGCGCGAGCGGCCTCGGCGTCGGCGAGGAGGCCTACTGGGGCTCGGTGGGGAACGGGACGAACTGCTCCCTTCACGTCCGCGACGGCAACCTGCGCCTCTCGGTCGACCTCGGCGGCAAGGCGCACCCGGCGGACGGCTGCGAGGCGCAGGCCGTGACGGTCGCCCGCGCGGCACTCGCGGCGATGCCGAGCTGAGCCGACCCGGACGCGGGCCGCGGTACCCCTGTTGCCTCGGCTCGCGTCCCGGGCCGGCGGATTCAGCCGGTGACCCTGATGCGACTTCCGGTGGACGTGCCACCGTCGGTGTCGCGCAATCCGGTCGGACGCGAAGCGGCCGTGCGGGCGTTCACGTGCTCCTCCTCGGACGGGTCGATCGGGCGTTCATTGTCGCCGCCGGAGGCTCCGGCGGACCACGACGTTGACCTGACGTTGACCTGACACTCGGGCCGCTCCCGGCTACGCTCGTTCGCGGCCCGCGCCGGACGGGGCGGGGCGCGGGGGACGCTTGGCCGGGGGAGTGGGGGACGTGTTGGGGGCTGCTGTGTTCGCCGAGCTGTTACGGGAGCGACGCCTGTCGGCGGGGTGGAGCCAGGACGAGCTGGCAGAGCGCTCGGGGGTGTCGACCCGGTCGATCAGCGCCCTGGAGGCAGGTGGGCGACGGCCGCGGATGTCCTCGGTGGTCCGGCTCGCCGGGGCCCTGGGCCTCGACCCGGACACCCGCGCCCGGTGGCTGATGGCCGCCCGGGACGCGGGCGCGGAGGAGCCGGGCGGACCGGACACCCCGGCGGCCGCGCCCCGGCCCGAGGCCGGTGCGGCGGCCTCCCCGCCCCTCCCGCGCTCCCCGGCCGGGCCGGGTGGGGGGCGTGGCGCGCCGGCCGTGCCGCAGCAACTGCCGATGGCCATCCGGCACTTCACCGGTCGGGCCCGAGAGATCCAGGCGCTCGACGGACTCCTCGGCGACCGGATCCCCGGCTGCGGCGCCGTCGTGATCTCGGCGATCGCCGGCACCGCCGGCGTGGGCAAGACCACGCTCGCCGTGCACTTCGCCCACCGGGTGGCGGACCGCTTCCCCGACGGGCAGCTCTTCGCCAACCTGCGCGGCTTCGACCCGGCCAGGAGCCCGGTCGACGCCGCCGACGTGGCGCGCGGCTTCCTGGACGCGCTCGGCGTACCGGCCTCGCGCATCCCCGCCGACCCGGACGGGCAACTCGCGCTCCTGCGCAGCCGGCTGGCCGGCACCCGGACGCTGATCGTCCTCGACAACGCCCTCGAGGCGGAGCAGGTCCGCCCGCTGCTTCCCGGCTCGGACACCTGCCTGGTCCTGGTCACCAGCAGAAACCGGATGCCCGGACTGGTCGCCCTGGACGGCGCCGTCCCGCTCGCCCTCGACGTGCTCTCCCGCGCCGAGGCCCGCGAACTGCTCGCCCGCCGCCTGGGCCCCGCCGCCGTCGAGGAACAGCCCGACGACGCCGACGAGTTGATCGAGCTGTGCGCCAGGCTGCCGCTGGCCCTGAACATCGCCGCCGCCCGCGCGGCCGACCACCCCGGCACCCCGCTCGGCGTCTGGGCGCGCGAACTGCGGGACTCCCGGGCGCGCCTGGACCTGCTGTCCACCGGGGACGTGCACGCGGACGTCCGGGTGGTGCTCTCCTGGTCCTACCGCGCCCTGGCGCCGAAAGCCGCGCGCCTGTTCCGGCTGCTCGGCCTGCACCCGGGGCCGGAGATCGGCGCGGCCGCCGCCGCGAGCCTCGCCGGCCTGCAGCCGGCCGAGGCCCGCCGGCTGCTGGACGACCTGCACCGCGCCCACCTGATCGCGGCGCCGGACCGGGACCGCTACACCCTGCACGACCTGCTGCGCGCCTACGCCGCCGAGCGGGCGGCCGCCGACGAGTCCCCGCAGGGACGGGCCGAGGCGACCCTGCGGATGCTCGACCACTACCTCCACACCGCACACCGGGCCGGCTGCCTCGCCTACGCCGACGACGCCTCCTGGCAGCCGCTCGCCCTCGCGGAGCCGGCCGCCGGGGTCGCGCCCGAGGACCTCGCCGACCGCGGGCAGGCGCTCGCCTGGTACCGGGGCGAGCAGCCGGTGCTCGAACGGATCGTCGACGGGGCCCACCGGGCGGGGCTCGACACGCACGCCTGGCAGCTCGTCGCCGCGCAGGTGGCCTACCTGCTCAAGTCGGGGCTGTGGCAGCAGTGGCAGCGGGCGAGCGAGACCGCGCTCGCCGCCGCCGAGCGGACCGGGGACCTCCGCGGACAGGCCCACGCGCACCGCTGGCTCGGCCAGGTGCACCGCTCCCAGGGCCGCCAGCCCCAGGCCCGCCACGAACTGCGCCTGGCCCTCGACCTGTTCGACGCACTCGGCGACCGGCCGCGCCAGGGCAGGACACTGCTCGACCTCGCCCTCGCGCTCGGCGAGGAACAGGCCGACGCCGAGGCGGTGGCAGAGTCCCGCCGGGCACTGGAGCTGTTCCGGGCGATCGACGACCGCAACGGGCAGGCCCTCGCCCTCAACAGCATCGGCTGGTACCTGACGCAGCAGGGCGAGCCACGGCCGGGACTGGCGCACTGCCGGCGCGCGCTGGACCTGGCCCGCGAAACCGGCAACCTCCCCGCCCAGTCGTCGATCTGGGACAGCGTCGGCTACATCCACCACCAGCTCGGCGAGTACCACGAGGCCCTGCCCGCCTACCAGGAGTCCCTGCGGCTGCGGCAGGAGGTCGGCGACTACTTCCTCCAGGCGGACATCCACACCCACATCGGCGACACCCACCTCGCCCTCGGCGATCCCGAAGCCGCCCGGGCCTCCTGGACGCGCGGCCTCGCCATCCTCGAAGACCTGGAGCACCGTGACGCCGACGCCGTCAGCGCCCGCCTGAACGCCCTCGCCGGCCCGGACCACCGACCGCCGGCGGAGCCGCCGACAGGGCCGCCGCCGGAGCCGCCGCCGGGGCGGTGAACCGGACCGCCTCCGCCGCCCGTAGCACCGAAGAGGACGCGCGCACCGCGCGTCCCCGGCGACAACGGGTGCGCCCAGGAGGCGGGGAGGAACCGGATGCAGTCCCGACGCGACCAGGTGCAGGCGCACCTGTTCGTGATGAGCAGGCTGGCCTCGGGCATGCTGCGCGCGGAGCCCGACGCGCCGGACACCCCCACCGGGCGGACCACCCGGGGCACCATGACCGGCCTGGCCGTCGCGGTGCTGATCGGGCTCGGCGTCACGGTGTACGGGGTGATCAAACCCGGCGGCAGCGACGGCTGGGCCAAACCCGGCACCCTGGTGGTGGTCGAGGAGACCGGCGCCCGCTACCTCTTCGTCGGCGGGCAGCTGCACCCGGTGCTGAACGACACCAGCGCCCGGCTGGTGGCCGGCGACCAGATGACGGTGCGGCAGGTGAGCCGGGACTCGCTCGCGGACGCGCCGCGCGGCCTACCGGTCGGAATCGTCGGCGCCCCCGACGGGCTGCCCCCGGCCGCCGACCTGGCGGGCGGCACCTGGCTGGTCTGCGGCACCGTCCAGTCCGGCCCGACCGGCGCCCCCGCGACCCGGCTCGGCCTGCAGATGGACCCGGCCGCGGAGGGACGGGCGCTGACCGCCGCCCAGGGCGTACTGGTCGCCCAGCCGGACGGTTCGGTCCACCTGCTCTGGCAGGGCCAGCGGCTGCGCGTGGACACCGCCAACCAGGCGCTGCAGGCGCTCGGCTACGGCGGTGCGACGCCCTTCCCCGTCCCGGCCGGCCTGCTGAACGCGCTGCCCGCCGGGCCGGACCTGGCCTCGCCCGCCGTCGCCCGGCGCGGCGAGCCGGGCCCGGCGCTGGGCGGCAAACCGACCCGGATCGGCCAGCTCTTCGGGGCCCCCGGCGGCGCGCACTACCTGCTCACCAAGGACGGCCTCGCCCCGCTCACCCCGACCCTGTACGCGCTGCTGCTCGGTGACCCGCGCACCCAGCAGGAGGCGTACGGCGGCGACGCCCCGACGCCCGCGCCGATCGGCGCCATGGACCTGGCCGCGCACACCGCGCCCGGCGGTCCGCCGGCCCCGGGGCTCCCGGAGACGCCGCCGGCCCTGGTCCTGCCGCTGCGCGGCGAAGGCGTCTGCGCCGACCTGCACACCGGCGCCGGCGCCCCGGTCACGTCCGTCACGGTGCTGCCCGCCGACCGGGCCGAGGCGGGCCGCCCGCCGACGGCCCCGGTGGGCGCGCCACCGGGCACCTGCGCGGTCGCCGACCGGATCGCCGTACGGCCGGGCCGCGGGGCCCTGGTGCGGGCGCTGTCCGGCGCCGGGGCGGGCAGCACCGAGTACCTGGTCACCGAGGCCGGGGTGCGCTTCCCGCTGCCCGCCGCGGCGGTGGCGAAGCAGCTCGGCTACGGCGGCACCACCCCCGTCGCGGTGCCCGCACCGGTGCTCGGCCTACTGCCGGCCGGGCCGAGCCTCGACCCGGCCGCCCTCGGCGACGGTACCGGCGCCTCGCCGACCGCCACGGCCACCCCGGCCGCGCAGGCCACCCAGGCCGCGCCGCCGGCCTCGCCGCCGTGCGGCTGAACCACCGCCCGTCGCAGGGCCGTTGAGTCGATCAGGAATCTCCGCCGGGCCGCCCGCCCGGCGAGCGCAGGGAAGGGAGCACGCCATGACCACACCGGGCATGTTGACCAAGGAGGACGAGGCGATCCGCCAGGTCCTCGCCAGCCTGGAGCACCAGATCGAGAACATGGTGACCGCCGGGCGCACGGTCGAGCGGATCAAGGAGGAGCTGGCCGGGGGCTACATCTCCGGCGCCAGCACCATCTTCCAGCAGAAGGTGGAGGACTGGATGACGCGCTACCAGCAGATCATCGGGTCCTTCGAGCGGTTCGTGCAGTCCACCCAGGGTGCCAACCAGATCCTCACCCAGGCCGAGGACGACGCGCGCGCCCACGCCGCGGACGGCATCTACAACGGCCTGCAAGGCGCCTGACTTCCCGTCACAGAAGGAGGATTCAGTACCGATGGACTTCGGCAGCATCCAGCTCCACCACGAAACCGTCTCGCAGGCGGCCACCGAACTGCGCCAGGCCGGCTCCATGATGCGGAGCAACCTGGACGCACTCATGGGCAAGCTCAAGGGCGTGATCGACGGCGGCCACTTCCAGGGTGTCGCGGCCAACGCCTTCGAGGAGCTCTCCCGGGTCGTGGCGGCCAACGAGAGCGCCATGGACGAGGACATCACCGCCGCGGCGAACACCCTCAACACGATGCACGAGATCATGACGGAGTCTGACGCCAACGCCGGGAAGCAGTTCCACCACTGAGGCGAGGACGGAGGTGATCGCCCATGGGCGAGGAAACCATCAAGGTCTCGGTGAGCGGTCTCAATGACTTCGCCACGAAGCTCGAGACCTTCCGCATCGAGGTCGGCGACGCGGCGAGCAAGGTGCACGACTGCCCGCCCCTTCTGCCGGGCAACGACATCCTGCCCGAGATCGCGAACCTGAAGAAGGGCTCGACCGAGTTCATGGCCAGCGTGGCCTCCGCGCTGACCGCCATCCAGACGGACGTCAAGAACATCAAGTCCGACCTGCAGATGGCCGGGACCATGTTCAACCTCGGGGCGGAGGAGAGCCTCACCGAGGCGCAGATGATGGAGATCCTGCACGACGTCCTGGGCGGCGGCAGCCCGTCGACATCCGTCAAGTGACGCGACTCTCCGTCGGGCGGGCCTGACCGCCCGTCCGACGGCGGGTACGGCGCCGTCCCCTTCCGTTCCCGTTCCGCTGCCTACCGGAGGAAGCCATGGCAGATCCGAAGCACTACCCATGGGAAGACGCCCTGGCGGCCTTCGCGAGCTCGACGCAGACCTCGATCACGAACCGGGACGCGGCGATGGCTCAGCCGTGGATCACCGGGATCGAGGTCCGTACGGGCATGAAGAGCGGCAACGACGAGAGGAAGTCCCAGAAGTCGGGGAGCAGCGGCTGGGCGGGCTACGACATGTGGGCCGAGTGGGTGTACAACACCACGAGCCCGTGGAGCACGATCGTGGGCGTCACGGTCGACTGGGACTTCTGGCAGCTCAAGCCGCCCGCGGGTGACACCAGCACGCCGCTCGGGCACTTCGAGGCCAACGCGGACACCATCCTGGCGCCGCTCCTGTGGGGCGACCGCAGGAACGACAAGACGAGCGCCCAGAGCTACAACGACGCGGCGACGGTCATCCGCGCCGCGAACCTCTGGGTGGGGAACCAGCAGCAGAAGATCCAGACCTGGGCGGACGAGGTCGACGGCGCGGGCAGCGACTTCCAGGGGAGCGCGGCCGGCCGGTTCAAGGAAGTCCTGATCGGTACGCGGAACGAGTTCATCAAGCTGCACCTCGACCTCGGTACGACGGACGCCATGGCGAGTGCCCTCGACGACGTCGCGGAGGCGATGCGCGCCGCGCACCGCAAGATGTACGACGGTTACAACGCCTGGCGGGTCAACGGAGGCGAGAACCTGTTCGCGACGAAGTGGACCCTCAAGGAGGACGACGCCTCGTTCTCCTGGCCGCACGCATGCGTCCACGCCGCGTTCGCGGTGGCGACGGCGGGCCTGGTCCCGACGATGGTGGACAACAACACCGCCTCCTTCACCGGCGGGCAGGTGCTGCCGACCGACAACGACGCCTTCAAACAGTGGTTGGAGGAGCTCTCCAAGAAAACCTGGACGACCTGGATCGAGCTCACCCTGGACAAGCACGCGACCGAGGCGATGACCGCGTTCAAGACGGCCTACTCCCACGCCACCGCCGTCCTGCAGAAGGTCGACCCCCCGAAGAAGTGGCTGCCCGCCGACAAGCCGCCGACCGCCCCGGACGGCGGCCCGAAGCCCCCGCCGGGATCGTCCGGCGCCGGGGGTGACGGCAAGGGCGGTGACCTGGGTCTCGGCGGCTCGGGCGACAAGAAGCCGCCGGGGACCAAGGGCGCCACCCCGCCCCCGCCCCCGCCCCCGCACGTGCCGGGCTCGTTCACCGGGATCGGGGGCAACAACGGGAACGGCGGCGGAGGCGGCAGCCAGGCGCCGCTGCTCGGCAAGGACGGCAAGCCGCTCCTGGACAAGGACGGCAAGCCCCTGTACGTGCCGCCCGGCACCACGGTCAACGCCAAGGGCGAGCTGATCGGTCCCGACGGCAAGCCCCTGCTGGGCGCGGACGGCAAGCCGCGGCACGTGCCGCTGGGGACGACCGTCGGCAAGCCGACCCCGACCCAGAACCAGACCGGCGGCGGCGGCCTCGGCGCGCCGTTCACGGTGCCGCCCGGCTCGAAGAAGAACGAGGACGGTACGGTCACCGGTCCCGGCGGCGCCGCGCTGAAGGACGCCAACGGCAATCCGGTGCTGCTCGGCAAGGACGACACGATCGACAAGGACGGCACGGTCCGCAACGCCAACGGGCAGCCGATCTCGCAGTTCGAACAGCTGCTGAACGACCAGTCGCGCGCCTACACCGGGCGGCCCGGCGGTACCTCCGGCGGCAGCGGCGGGGGTGGCAGCTGGGCCGGCCTGCCGCCCTCCTTCGGCAGCGACTTCTCCTTCGGTACGAGCGGTCTGGGCGGTGCCGGCGGCTCGGGCTCCTTCAAGGGCGGCACCGACCTGTTCGGGGAGTCCTTCGGCAAGACCGGCGGCTCGGGCCTCTCCGGCCCCCGGACCACCGGCGGCATCAGCGCCTCGGGTCCGCCGACGATCGGGACCGGCGGGCGGATGGCCACGCTCGGCGCCGCGAACGGCGGCGCCGCGCTGGCCGAGGAGGCGGCCCTGACCGGGCGCGCCGCCGCCGGCCGGGCCGCCGCCGCCACCGCCGCCGAGGAGGCCCAGCTGATGGGCCGCGGCGTCCCGACCACCGGCGGAATGGGCGGACCGATGATGCCCCCGATGGGCGCCGGTGCCGGTGCGGGCGCCGGAGCCGCCGGCCAGAGCGAGAAGGAACGGCAGCGCACCACCTGGCTGGCCGAGGACGAGGAGGTCTGGGGCACCGACTCCGGTGCGGTGACGGGCGTCATCGGCCGCTGAGCACGCGCGGGGCCCCGTCTCACGGGACGCGGTCGGCCGACGTCGAACCCGGCGGCCGGGCGCAGCCGTAGAGATGACCGTACGACCCCACGGACCGGTGCGGTCCCGGGCCCGACATCCCCGGGCCCGGGACGCACCCTCGGGAAGAGACGGAGGTGCGGGAGTGGAACTCTCGTTCGCCGAACAGATCGAACAGGCGATGGCCGCGCTGGAGGAGCAGCAGGTCAAGATGGCCGCGGCGGCCAAGGAACTGGAGGTGGCGACCGCCTCGGTGACGTCCAAGGACCGGATGGTCACCGCGGTGGTGGGCGCCCAGGGACAGGTGGAGTCGCTGACCTTCCACACCACCGCCTACCGGTCGATGGCTCCGGCCCAGCTCGCCAAGGTGCTCACCGACGTGCTGAACACCGCGCGGGCCGACCTCGGCGACCGGGTGGCCGCGACGATGGGCGAGTTCAAGGGCCTCGGTGAGACCCTGGCGGCCTCGATGACCGGCGGCACCGAACTGGACGGACTCTTCGCCCCGTTGCGGCAGATGCGCCCCGGCTTCGCCGAGGACGCGGCGGCGGAGGAGCGGCGCAAGCGCGACCGGCAGGAGGAGTTCCGTGGCTGAGAGGCTGACCGCGCTGTCGGACCTGAAGGACAAGTTCGGCAAGTACCCCCAGCTCGCCGACCTGTTCACGGACATCGAGACCTGGACCGGGCAGATCAACCTGTACAACAAGGAATCGGCAGGCAACGACGAGATCGGCAAGAAGTACCACGAGAACGTCGACGCGCCCACCGAGTCCATCATCAAGCTGCTCAAGAGCGTGCGGAGCACCGTCGAGAGCGCCGGGACCGGTGGGACGAACACCGCCAACATCCTCAACGACGCCGACCACGAGGCCGGGAACTCGGTCTGACGCGCCGTCCGGCCCGCCGTGCGGCCGGGCACCTCCCTTCTTCCGTACGACCACCGCCAGGAGTCCACCGCCGTGTCGATCATGCTGCCGCCGGGCCTGGCGAAGTTCTTCAGCATCGTGACCGGGATGAAGTGGCCGGAGGCGAACGAGGACAACCTGCGCACGGCGGGCGACGACTACCTGCTGATCAACGAGAAGATCCCCGAGCTCCGCGGCTACCTGGTCGAACTCGTCAACATCTGCCGCGACAGCTTCGAGGGCCAGGCGGCCGACGAGTTCATGCGCAAGATGCGCCAGCTCATCGGTGAGGACGGCGGCACCGACTACGTCACGGCCGCGGGCATGATGGCCAAGCAGCTCGGCGAGTTCGCGCACAAGGTGGCCAACCAGGTCGAGTACGCCAAGTGGATGATCATCGCCCAGCTGATCCAGCTGGTGGCCCAGATCGCCTGGGCCATCGCCATGCTGCCGATCACCTTCGGCGGCTCGCTCGCGGAGATCTTCGTCGCCTACAAGGTCGCGGGCGAAGTGATCAAGCAGGTCTTCATCTGGCTGTTCAAGCAGCTCCTGTTGCACGAGTTCCTGTCCATCACCACCGCGATGCTGATGGACGGGATCATCCAGGGCATCCAGATCGGCAAGGGCCACAAGGACAAGTGGGAGAAGGAGTCCTTCATCCAGGCCATCGAGATGGGCGCGATCAACGGCCTGCTCACCGGCCCGCTGGAACTGCTCACCTTCGGCGCCGGCAAGCTGTTCGGACGGATCTTCGGGCGCGGCCTCAGCAAGGACCTCCAGGCCGAACTCAAGATGCTGGCCGGGTCCGAGTTCAAGAACGAGCTGAAGACGCTCGGCACGGCCGAATTGAACCAGGTCCTCAAGCTCATGCGGAACACCTCGGGGCTCACCGTCAAGGACGCCCTCAAGATCGTCGAGAAGGACATCGCGAAGAACGCCGCGAAGGACGCGGCGAAGAACGCGGCCAAGAACTCCGCGAAGGACGCCGCGAAGAACAGCGCGAAGAACGCCGAGCGGAACGCCCTCGGGGAGATCGCGGACCAGGTCAAGAAGGGCTTCGTCGAGAGCGGCGAGAAGGGTGTCATCGGCGCCGGCCGGGAGGCCCTCGAGAACGTGGCGCAGAAGCTCAGCAAGGTGGAGAAGCTCGCCCAGCAGATGGGCGAGCTGTTCGAGAAGGACCTCGTCCAGCACGGCATCGACGCGGAACTCGCCAATGCCGCAGGGCGGTTGATCGCCTCCCGGCTCGCCGCCGACGGCGCCCGCCACGCCATCGACCTCGGCGCCTTCAACAAGATGGTGAGGTCGCTGGTCGAGACCGCGGGGATGGTCGACCTCAAGGCCCTGGACGGCCTCACCAAGCACATCGGGCAGATGCAGAACGAGCTCAAGCACCTCGGCGGCAGCCTGCTGGAGAGCGAGACGAAGCACCTGGACTTCCTCAAGGCGGAGGCGAAGCACCTCACGGACACCGTCACGGCCACCCAGGACCTCGCCAAGCGCGCGGTGGGCCTGATGGACGGCCTGCACCCGCAGACCGCCGGGCAGTTCCTGTACCGGCTCGGCGAGGGCGTCGGCGGCTGGCTCAAGGGGGGCGTCCAGAACGTCATCACCGAGGGGGCCTACAACCTGACCTTCGGCGAGGAGCACAAGTTCACCGTCTCCGTCGAGAGCTTCTACGGCGGCGTCGCGATGGGGGCGCTCGGCCACCTCGGCCACATGGCGGGCGGCCCGCTGCGGCTCAAGCTCCAGGACCTGGAACTCCCCAACTACGCCCGCTTCCCGCTGGCCGTGGTCTCCAACCTGATGGGCCACCCGACCTCGCTGTGGGTCTCCCGACCGGAGGGAGGGGGCAGCGTCGGCGGGCCGCCGAAGGGGATCTTCGTCGGCGACAACGAGCACGGGACCGGCCCCCTCGACGGCGCCCGGCCGCAGAACCTGAAGACGGACTCGGACGGCTCGTCCACGTCGTCCGGGAACAGCGGGAACAACGGGAACAAGACGACCGCGGAGCCCCCGGCGGGCAGCCGGACGAAGATGACGGGCGGGGACGACGGGGCGAAGACCTCCTCCGGCGGGTCCAAGTCCTCCGACGCCTCCACGCCGGAGCCGCCGAAGCGGAGTTCGACGGTCGGCGGCGAGGAGACGGGACCGAAGCGGACGCCGGAGGAGTCCGCCGAGCCCGTGACGCCCCCCGCGCACGCCACGAGCTCCGCGACGGAGACGCCCGGCCGGGTGCCGACGACCGGCGAGCACGAGGGGCAGAACCAGCAGCGGCCGGTCGTCCACGAGGAGCCGGACACCCCTCGGCCGCAGACCGCCCAGGTCGACCACACCGCCCAGGTCGACCACACCGCCCAGGGTGACAGGACCGGCAACGACACCCCGGTCACCCACCCGGCGCCGGAAGGCACCACCACGCAGCACGTGCCGGCGCCCGACTACGGCGCGGCCTCGACGCACGGCCGGCCCCTGTCCGCGGAGGACCGCAACGCCTGGGTCGTCGGCGACCCGCCCTCCGAAGCGGCCCTGCAGGCACTCAAACAGCGGCCGGACGACGCCTCGCGCTACGCCCTGGTGATGCACACCAACGCGGACGGCCTGCCGACCCGCGACGGGGTCGAGCTGTCCCCGAAGGACGTGGCGGACGCCGTCATCGCCCTGGGCGAGCACGGGCAGCTCAAGGACCGGAAGGTCCTCGACTTCATCGCCTGCGGCTTGAACGGCGCGGAGCACGTCAACTTCGTCGCCGAGGTGATGGAGCACGTCTGGCAGGTCAAGGGACTCACCGGACTTGGGGCGAGGGCCGCCGACGGGCCGGTCTGGGTGGTGCCCGGGTTCAGCGGCCCGAGGACGATGACGGCGCCGGGCGTCGGCAGCGGAAACCTGATCGTCGCCCGGAAGGTCGGTTTCGACGGGCAAGGCCGCCCGGTCGTCGAGGGTGGCGGCAACTGGCACGAGTACACCAACGGGAACGCCGAGCGGAAGCCGCCCATCGAGGGGACGACGCCCACGGAGGAGCCGGCCGAGGGGCCCGTCAAGGATCCCCTGCTGCTCGTGACCACGAAGCCCTCGAAGCTGCCGGACAACTACCTCCGCGGCGAGGTCGACAAGCCGATGCCCGACTCCGGGCGGTTCGGCGAGGACCCCCGGTCCGAGCAGGTCCCGCCGCCGCACGGGTCCACGCCGTCGTCGGACCGGACCGCGTCCGGCCACGCGTACCACTACGCCGACGCGCCCGAGCACATCCGCGTCGAGGCGGACGGCGAGCGCGAGGCGCGGTGGCGGCAGACCCAGCGGGACCTTCAGGACGACTACGAGGCCAAGCTCTCGGACGCGGCCGAGCGGCACCGGAGGGACCCCGACGACAGCGGCCACGAGTACGACGAGGCCGCGGAGGCGCGGTTGGCGGAGCAGTTCGCCGAGGGGTCCGTGCGCTTCCCCGAGCACGCCCCGGCGGACCTGCCCGCGGCGGTGCACCGCAGGGCCAGGGACGCGATGTACCGGGAACTGGCGGAGCGGCCGCAGGAGCGTGAGCGGATCCTCGCCGACCTCGACGGGCTGGTGCGCGTCGCGGCCGTGCGCGAGGCCTTCGTCCGGATGGCCCGCGAGCGTTTCGACGACGCGCTGGACTCCCTGGGCTCACCGCGGCTCATCGGCGACGGCACCGGGCCCACCCACGAGCCCGCCCGGATCCCGGAGGCCGGTCTCGGCACGATCCGGACGGATTCGGAGGGCGGGTTCCTCCAGCGGGCGGAGGACGAGGCGGCCCGGCTCTACACCCGGCCGGAGAACGTCCCCGATCTGACGGCGGTTCCGGCGGAGGGCGCCGGGCCGGTCCGGCAGGCCGAGGACGTCGTCGAGGAGGCCACGGGCCGGGCGCGGGAGGCCCTGGACCGGCTCACCGGGCACCTGCGCGAGGAACTCGCCGTGCGCGCCGACCGGGAACGCGCCCTCGCGGAGGCCGATCGCCTGGTCGACGGGGCGGTCCGGGACTCGGGCTGGTACGACCGGCTCCCGGCGACCGACCGCGAACTGCTGGCCGCCGCCGGGGTGACGGGGCCCGTGAAGCTGTCAGACGCCGCCGTGAAGGCGGTCAAGGAGCAGCTGCGCGAGCGGGTCGCCCAGGACTTCGCCGAGATCGCCGGCCCCCTCGACTCCTCCGCCGGACCGCGCCGCGAGCGTGCGGAGGCCGTGGAGCTGTTCACCCTGGCCCTGGGCGGCCACGTCAGCGGCCTGCCCCACGAGTTCGCCGTCCACGCGGCGCGCGAGGCGGCGATCCGCCGCGCCTTCGCCGAAGCGGAGCAGGCGGCGGGATCCTGGCACCTGCACCCCGAGGACAGTGCTCTCGCCGAGCAGTACGGCGTCACCGCCGGTGACGTCCACCGGGCGACGGAGGGCGTGACCCGGGATCTCGCCGAGGCCCTGGACCGCGGGGTCACCGAGTATGCCGACCGCCCGGACGCCCTCCGGCGCGCGATCGAGGGCCTCACCGACGCCGGCAACGTCCGCGACCTCCTGATGTACCGGGCCGCCCGCGAGGCGGCCCACCGCGTCGCCGAGACCACCGCCGACGTGGCGGCCCGCACGCACGGCGGCCTGTCGGAGCACGCCGCCGAGCGGCTTGCCGAGGGCCACGCCGACCGGACCGGCCGCGCCTTCGACGAGGTGTTCCGCACCCGCGAGGACCTGACGGCCCGCCGGGACGAATGGCGCCGGCGCCAGGACGAGCTGGCCGGGGAACTGGACGAGCACGCCGCCTTCGAACGGGAGGTCGCGCCCGCCCTCCGGGAGGCCGCCCGGGGCTTCGACGACCTGGCCCGGCCGCACGTCCTCGCCGAGGACCGGGCCGCCGCGCTCAAGCGCGAGTACGGCGACGAGTTCTTCGACCGCTACCGCGAGCTGTGGAAGCTCGCCCACCTGGACGAGGTCTCCTGGCGCACCCACGAGCGCACCCACGAGGACGCCTTCGCCCGCCGCGAGGAGTCCCGACCGGAGGAGCCGCGGGCCGACGAGGAGACCCGGCCCGAGGAACTCCGCGACGACGAGCCCCGGGCCGAGGAGCCCCGGCTCGACGAGGCGGAAGAGGACCGCGGCCGCGAGCGCGACGTCGACGAGATCCTCGACGTCCTGGCCCCGGTCCAGCGCGAGTCCGGCGGCGGGCGCCGCGAGCGCCCGGAGACCCGCGAGGACGCGGAACCGCACGAGGGGAACGACCCCGCGCGCGAGGGGAACGAGCCCCTGCACGAGGGGAACGAGCCCCGCACCACGACCGAGCCCGAGGAGCCCGTCGCCCCCGCCGAGCCGGTCCGGACGGTCGGCCGCAGCGCGGACGACACCCCCGCGCCGACCGAGCACGTCGAGGCACCCGTCGTGGCGCCGACCGTGGTCCACGGTCCGGTCGCCCCGCACGAGTCCGCCGACGCCGTGCACATCACCGAGGTCCGTCCCGGCGTGCACTGGGTGGCCGACCTCGGGCCGGCGCCCCGGGCCACCGAGCGGGCGCTCGCCCACTTCCCGGCCGACCCCACCCACTTCACCCTCGCGTTCCACGGCACCGGCCCCGACGGTGCGCCGAGCCGGAACGGCCGGCCGGTCACGCCGCACGAGCTCGCCGGGGCCGCGCTCGACCTGTACGACCGGGGTGTCTGGGACGGCCGTCCGCTGCGGCTGGCCGGCTGCGACGCGGGCCGGGGCGGCGCGGACTCGTACGCCGCCCGATTCCTCGGCGCGCTGCGGGAGCTGCGGCCGGAGCTGAAGGTCCAGGTGGACGCGCCGGGCGGCTCGCTCTGGTCGCGGCCGGACCACGAGAAGGCCGACGGCACGCACCAGCTGGTGGTCGCCCGCACGGTCGGCTTCGACGCGGCCGGACTCCCGCGGGTCGAGGGCGGCGGGTCCTGGGTGCGGCTGTCCGCCTCGCCGGACCACCCCGAGGTGCAGGTCACCCACGTCAAGGGCCACCCCGGCGAGGAGTCGGCTCCGATGCCGACGGCCCCCGAGCACCCGGCCCCCGAGCACCCGGCCCCCGAGCACCCGGCCCCCGAGCACCCGGCCCCCGAGCACCCGGAGCCGCAGCACCCGATCGTCAAGCCGGACCCGGAGGCCCACGAGTTCGGCGTCGGACGGCAGGGTCTGTACGCGAGGCCCGAGTACGACGCCGCCGTGCGGAGGTTCGAGGAGGCCGTCGGCAAGCTCGCCTACGACGACCCGAGGGCCCTGCGGGCCGCGCGCAGCAGTGTGTACCGGCTGTACGACGTGCTGAAGCTCGCGCACGCCGACCCGACCGGTGAGCGGGTGTACAAGGTCTTCCTGGGCGGGGACGTCACCTCGGCGGGGCAGGTCGGCGAGAACCTCACCCTGGACCAGTTCCACTCGATGCTCGCGGACGACGGCAACCTCCGTGAGCTGATGACCGCGTTCTTCAACGCCTCCTACGCCCAGGGGAACAAGGACACGGCCCCGCTCTCCCTCAAATACCTGCTGAACGACCTGGCCGACCGCCCGGCGGCGGACATCGGCTACCGACTGCGCATGCTCGGCCTGGACACCTCCCAGGTGCCGGAGCGGCTGGAGTTCCTCAACAGTCCGAGCCGGTGGATGCCCTCCACGGTCACGAAGGCCAGCTACTTCGCCAGGGACTACTTCGCCACAGGAGCAACCTTCCACAAGGCCCCCTACACGGAACAGATGGAGTTCCTGACCAGCGCCAAAGCCCGTAAGGAGCGCCCGGTCCCGATGCCGGTGGACGCGGTGGCGATCAACAGGGACATGCCGCTGAGCCCGCGCGAGCTCAGCTTCCAGGTGACCGGTCCGACCGGCGGCCTCCACTGGGTGACGGGCAGCTCCCGGTACGAGCTCAACACCTCGTCGGCGTGGTACGGGGAGACCCGCAACGACAAGGGACTGCACCTCAGTGTCGGTCTGTCGGCCACGACGGCCAAGATGCTCACCGCGTTCCAGGCGCTGAAGGTCCCCGAGGTCTCCCCCGACGACATGCTGCTGGCCCTGGTCGGCTGGATGCTGCCGCTCGGCGACCACACGCTCTACGAGATCCTCAAGGGGGCCGACCTCGCCCAGGAGCTCCCGCCCGTGCCCGCCGACTCGCTGACCGAGGCGGCCGTCATGTACCGGCACGTGCCCGGCCTGCCCGAGGGCACGCTGCGCCAGGCGTCCGTGATGCTCCCGCACGAGTCGGCCTACCACGACCTGGTCGCCCGGCCGCGCGATCAAGGGGGGTACAAGGAGGCGGAACTGGACCAGGTGGCCGTGGTGTGGGCGCGCATGACGGCGGGCAACGGTGCCAACCTCCTCCCGCACGAGCGGGAGTGGCTGGGCACCATCGGGCTGACGCCCACCCAGCTCCGTGCCCGGCTGAGCCTGGCCCACGTCGAGGCCCTCAACATCTACACCGGGACGGCGTACCCGCTGATCAACGTGCTGCTCAAGCACGACGGCGCGGTGACACTGGACCAGGCGCTCGGCAAGCAGATCGACAATCTGCTGAAGGGGCCGGTGGGCAGCCTCCCCTCGGTCTTCCGGGACCACCGGGTCCTCGGGCCGCTGCTCGCGAAGTCCACTCCGGAGCTACGGACGGCCGAGGACTCCGCGGAGGCCTACCGGCTGGCGATGGCGATGCTTCCGGACCTGAAGACGGAATTCCGGATCCACGCCGAGATGATCGTGGAGGCGCTGGACAAGCTGCCGGGCGCGACCGGGGTCGTCTATCGCGGCGAGTGGGCGCCCGGCCGGCTGGAGGGCCTGGAGAGACTGCTCCGGGCCAGGGCCGGAAGCACGCAGAGCAGCGAGGCGCTGCTCAGCACCAGCCGACTCATCGAGACGGCGGAGAGGTTCCTGCTGCCCGACCGGGACCTCGCCAAGTACTGGCTGGCCCACCGTGTCCTCCGCCGGATCCGACTGGCCGGGGAGAGCGGTGTCGACATCACGCCGTTCTCCCGCTTCCTGCTCGAGGAACAGGAGATCCTGGTCAAACCGGGAGCGGTCTTCACGGCCACGCACCTCGGCAGGGGATCCTCGTACACCGGACCGTACGAGCGGATCGACCAGGTGGAGACCGGGGCACCGCGACCGTTCGAGTGGTCGGAGGGGTCGCCCGAGTGGCCCCGGAAGCTCCACGAGGAGCTGAGGTCCGAGCTGGCCCGCCTCGGCAACGGGACCGACGTCCGGTACGCCCGTGACCTGTGGCCGCTGGCGAAGGCGATCGGCGCCCACCTGGGAATGCCGGGCGCCGAGGGTGCCGGGGCCGGTACGCCCGACCCGGTCCTGGTCCAGCGGGCGACGGAACACGCCTGGGACACGGCCAGGATCGTCGCCACCCTGCACGGGACGGCCGGTACCAGCCGCGCGGAACTCACCGACGTGTCGCTGGTCGCGACGCTCGCCCGCACCGAACTCCGCCTCCGGCCCGACCACCGGGTCACCCTGGAGGACCTGCACCGCTTCTCCTTGCAGGTGACCCAGAACGCCGAGACGCACAAGCGCGATCTCCGCCGACTGGTGGCGGTCGCCCGGGACGTCACGTACACCGACCACCGCGCGGCGATGGAGCAGCTCCGGAGGGTCTGGGGCGCGGCGAACCTGGTCACCACCGAGCCGGTCGGACGCGCCGTGCACGTGCTCGGTGAGCACTCCCCGAACCACGAGGCCGTCGTTCGGGCCCTGAGGGCGAGCGAGTTCGAGGGGGACCACTTCAGCGTCCTGATGCCGACCGTTGACGGTCTGCCCCGGCTGAAGGGTTCCCCACTGACTCCGGCCGACGTCGCGCACGCCGTCTACGCGCTGACGACCGAGGGCGGGTGGGACCCCGCCCGCACACCGTTGCGCCTGTTGGCGACGGACCTGCACGCGGACGGCCACCGGCCGTTCACCGAACAGGTCCTCGAGCACCTGTGGCGGATGGACCACCGGATCACCGTGTTCGCGGCGCGGGGGAAGGTCTGGCTCGTCCGGACGGCCTTCGGGACCTGGCACGTCGTCGCCGCCGAGCGGGCCGGTAGCAACGCAGCCGGGGACACGGTGTACGCCAACCCCGGTACGTGGTTCCGGCTGAAGTACGGCGCGTCCCCGGAGAGCACGGCTGCCTACTTCGACAGCGAGGCCACCCAGTTCACGGTCGACGAGGTGGACGAGGGCAGCATCGTCGGTCCGGCGCTTCACACCCTGCCGGTCGGCGGCGGCAAGACCGAGGCGGGCTTCTGGGCCGACCACGCCGCGCTGGACCAGGCCGGAGCGGACCCGCAGCAGGACGCGGCGCAGCAGAACGCGGGCCCGCCCGCGGGGAACGCCGCCGGGGCCGGAGCGCCGACGCACTCCGTGCCGCTCCTCATGACCGTTCCGCACTGGTCCGACCCCGGCCGGCCGCTCGTCGACGGTGACGGCGGTACGCACGGATGGGTGCTGGACGGCAGTGCGCTGCCGGAGTTCGGGTTCCTCAGCACGTCGAAGGACTGGTTCAGGATCGTCGTGCACACCGACCACGAGGCGTACCCCACGGTCGGCGGATACCGGATCGCCCCCGCGGACATGCGCGCCATGATCCAGTCGCTCCGGCGGGACGGGCACTGGGACGGCACGAAGAACATCGAGTTCGACGCGTGCCGCCTCGCCGAGGCCGGCAGCGGCGGGTACCTGCGGTCCCTTCAGAAGGAGCTTCACGACGCGGGCATGGACATCAAGATCCGGGCCGCCAGGCAGGACGTCTGGTTCGCGCCCGTCCCGGCGCCGCACGCCGGCGATCCGCTCCAGCCGACCGGTGGCCGGGCCTTCGTGGCGGCGGCCAAGGTGGGGTTCGACGCCAACGGATTCCCGGTGATCGCCAAGGGGAGCGGCAGGTGGCTCGAGATCCACCCCTACGCCCCGGGGGCCAACCTCCCGCGGGAGAACGACGTGCTCGACCTGTCCGCGAGCGGCTACCAGCAGGTCGAGCACGACCAGGTCGTCACGGAACTGTCCGGCGACCTGAAGTTCGCCCGCAACGACGTCCAGCCGCACCACGACGGGAACGAGGTGGTGCACGAGGACGTCGCGTCGCACCACGACGACGCGTCCGTGCACACCGGTGAGGACGTGCTGCAGCCCGGGCACGTCGTGGTGGACGCGGACGGCGAGCACGTCGTGCAGGGCCCGGTGACGCCGGTCCGTCCGTCGCGGATCGACGAGCACGGCCTGGCCGCCTCGGACGTGCTGATCGGGCTCGGCGGCACCCGTACGCAGATCCTCGACCGGCTCACCCAGCGGTTCAGCCGGGTGCTGCACGGCGAGGAGCCGGCGGCCAGGACGCTCGCCGAGAGCCTGTTCGGCGCGGAGACGCTCCAGGCCAAGTTGACGGCGCTGTCCCGGGGCGAGCAGTGGGACGTGCCGTTCTCGGCGGGCAGCTGGTCCGGAACCGTGCGGATGGCGGCCGGGCTCGGCCACGGCACCTTCGTCCGGACGGCCGAGAACTTCGAGTTCGAGTACGGCTCGGAGCGGCAGACCTCGGTCGGCGTGACCAAGGACCGGCTCTGGCAGCTGAACGTCGGCGCCCAGGGCAAGTTCAAGTTCGGCAAGCCCGCCGACCTCACCGAGACCGCCGGCTACCAGCACGGCCGGCAGCAGGGGATGACCGACGCGCAGGCCAGTCGGATGGTGGCCCGCGGCAAGACGGTGGAGACCGCCGTCCTCTACGACACCGAGTTCCGCCTGACGGTGGACTTCCTGAACCTCACCCATCACGGCGCCGAGGTGCCCCGCGAGGCACTGCCGCAGCGGATCGGGCCGGTGGACGTGACGGCCCGGGTCGCCGTCCCGCTCCGGGAGACCGGTGCGCCGCGGCCGCTCGACGGACCGCTGCTGCTGCCGCCGCCCGGCTCGCGCGAGGGCGGGCGGCTGGCCGGCCCGCACGTCGTCACCGACGTCTGGGCGCTGCCGCACCGGGAGGCGCCCGTCGTGACCGCGGACGGGGTCCAGCTCAACGAGCTGAACGCGCCCCGGCCCGGCGCCAAGGGCATGACCGAGTTCATCGCCGGCTTCGAGGAGCAGGCAGCCGAGCACTTCGGCGGCGACTGGCCCGCGCTGAAGGCCAAGCTGCTCGAGGAGGTCGACCTCAACACGCTGCACCAGGACCTCAAGGCTCTGATGTCGGGCGAGACCCGCACCATCGAGCTGGACGTCCCCCTCGGTCCCACGACCGCCCTCACCCTGAAGAACGCCCGGATCCACCGGATCGGGCAGACGGCGGACCTGCCGACCACCGAGTTCAACATCGCCACCGGCACCTCCCGCACGCACGTCGAGCAGAACACCAGGAGCTCGGGGTGGCAGTTCCCGCTGCCGCTCAGCGCGACCGGCTCGGCCAAGAACGGCGGCGGCGGAGCCGGCGCGGGTGCCAGGACCGGCAGGGAGAAGGTCGGGCTGCACGGTGGGGGCGACGACCTGGGGCTGGGCACCAAGGTCAAGTCCACGGCGGTGGTGTTCGAGGGCGAGGCGCGGATCGAGATCGAGTTCGGCGCCCGCCGCAGCGGGCTGCGGCCCGTCCAGGCCCGCTCGGTCGACGCGGGGCTCGGGTTCCGGGTGGTCGTCGACCGCTCGGAGACCGTCCAGGCCCCCGCCCACACGGACCAGGGGCAGGCGGGTCCCGTCGCGCACCAGGAGTCCACGGCGCTGCCGCCCGGCACCCCGGTCCCGCACCCGCCGACCGGCATCTGGCCCGGCGCGGCCGGGTACACCGGCCTGCCCGTCACCACGGTCGTCCGCGACGTGCACAGCGTCGCCCCGCTGCACGCGCGGCTGGACGAGATCGGCCGTGTCCAGCTGGGCGAGAAGGCCTGGCGCGCGGTCCGGCAGGACGTCCTGCGGGCGTTCTCGCAGGCCGCCGTCGGCGCCCACCTGGTCGGCATGACGCACGACGTCCCGCTGCGGACCCCGGCGGTCACGCTCGGCGCGCTGAGCAAGCTGGGCATCGGCGTCACCGCGCACGTCACCACGCTGACCTACCGTCGGGAGCAGGACTCGGCGGACCTCAACCCGGTCCGGGAGAGCACCACCTTCGCGTCGCAGCGGTTCCTGAACTCCGACAGCCGCAACATCACGGCGCAGGGCTTCGGCAAGGGGCCGGTGCACACCCGGGAGAACGTCCTGGACGAGAACGGCAAGCCGTTCCAGGACTCGCTCCAGGGCACCGCCACGGTCACCCACGAGGTGCGCGACCGGGACGGCTGGCGGGGCGGCGACTCGGCCAAGAGCTACGCGAACGGCAAGTACCGCAGCGCCCAGGTGCTCTATGACGCGACCTTCGAGCTGCACCTGACGGTGAACGGGAAGCCGCACGGCGACCCGGTCCGGCTGGACGCCTCGTTGAGCATGGAGCAGGCGCACACCGAGCCCCGGGCCCGTAACAGCCGGGTCATCGCCAACCCCTTCGACGGGGCGGCGCCCCCGCGCCTGGACGAGGCGCAGCCGCAGCCGCCGGTCCGGCCGCAGGCCACCGGGCAGCCCCCCGCGCACCTGCGCGTCCCCGACCGGCTCGGCCACTCCGACGTGGTGCTGAGCGTCGGCCGGCGCGGCCCGAGCGTGCTGGGCGAGGTCGAGCGCGTCCTCGCAACGGCCGGCCCGGTGAGCGCCCGGGCCTCGGCCCGGCTCGCCGCGCAGCTCGACACGGCCGGCCTGACCGCCTCGCTGTCCCGGCTCAGCCGGGGCGGCGGGATCAAGCTGTCCGTGGACACCGGGAACTGGAAGGGCACGGTGGAGGTCACCGTCGCCCCGCTGGCCCTGCGGCACCGGCGCACGGTGAACGGGTTCGAGTTCGAGCTCGGCAGCCAGCAGCGCACCACGATCGGCTACAGCTGGGACCGGATGAGCCGCTGGCGCGGCGGCCTCTCGCTCAAGGGCACCGTCCCGCACGTGAGCGTCACCGGCGAGTACGCCCACACCCGGGACAGCGTCCGGGGCCTCACCATCGAGCGCACCGGCGGCACCAACAGCCGCGGCAAGAGCACCGAGACAGCCGAACTCTTCGACGGCGACGCCGCGTTCACGATCCGATTCGTCCCCGGCCCGCTCCAGCGGTCGCTCGCCGAGACCACCGTTCCGACACCCGTCGTGATCGCCGCGCCGCACCGCGAGGTGGTCCGGCCGCCGGTGAACGACGGCCCGCCCGTCCGGCACCTGCCGGACCAGCGGATCGGCTCCTCCGACATCGTCACCCGGGTCCTCCTCGACGCCGGGAACGGCCTGGTGCACAGCGGGCCGGGCGCGGTCTCCCGGGTGGTCGCGAGCCTGGAGGACCGGGGCAAGGCGGTCCTCGGCCGGGACTGGACGGGGATGAAGGCCAAGCTCCTCGAAGCCCTCGACTTCGACCGGCTGCACCCGCTGCTGAAGCCGATGACCTCCGGCCACGAGATCGTCCTGACGCACGGCCGCAGCACCGTGCGGATCACCGCCTCGGTGGACCGGATCACCAAGTCCGGCGACGCCGCCCAGGTCGAGTTCAACATCGGCGCCGGCGCGCAGACCGCCTTCACCAGCTCCGAGGTCGGCACCAACTCCGGCAGCGGGCACGCGAACTCGGTCGGCGTCACCGTGCTGGCGACGACCGACCCGCTGGGCACCGGCGTGGCCGTGGTGGCCGGCGGCGGCGTCACCCACACCCGCCGGCAGGACGCGCTGGAGCACCGCCGGGACGTCCTGGTGACCGGAACGGCCGTCAAGTCCAAGGTCGCGGCCGAGGCGCACCGGGCCGACATCCGGCTGTCCGTGGTGATGGAGCGCCGGCCCGCGCTGCAACTGCCCGGCGACGGGAGGCCGGTGCCGACCCCCGTCCAGCCGCCGCGGTCCGGGCTGCGCGCGGCCGTCCACAGCCTGACCGAGGCCGGGAACGCCGTCGTCCCGCAGTGGCGGCTGCGCCGTACGGTCTCGGAGACCGTCATCCACGCCGACGTGCTGACCGAACGCGACCGCGCCGCCGACGGACCCACCCTGCGGGGGCGGCGGCAGGGCGTGGTCGCCGCGCGGGAGCTGCGGGTGCCGCCGGCCGAGGTGTTCACCTCCGGCCTGCGCCCGGGGGACGTGCTGCGCTGGGCCGGCGACACCTCGGGCCTGCGGAGCCTGCTCCGGATCGAGGGCCCGCGGTTCTTCGGCGAGGGCACCTGGAAGCGGCTGGAGCCCATGGTCACCGCGGGCCTGAGCCACGCCCAGCTCTCCTCGCTGCTGGCCCCGGCGACCGGGCCGGCCGGACAGCAGAGGCCGGTCGCCACCCCGTCGGTCGGCCGGCGCTGGTTCGTCGACGACGCCGAGGTGACCGTCCGGCTGTCCCTCGTCCAGCTGGAGTACCACGGGGACAACGCCGCGGCGGCGCTCAGCCCGGCGAACGAGTCGGGCGGCGGACACCGGAGCACGCAGCTGACCGGGCGGCAGTGGAACGTCCGGGCGCAGGCCGGTGCCCAGGGCGACCTCGGGGGCAAGGTCGAGGGCACCGCCTCGGTGCTGGGCGGGGGCACCCACCGGCAGCGTCTGGGCGTGGTCACCGAGGCCGGTGGCCGCACCGTGGCCAACGCCAAGGCGGCCACCCCGATGGCCCGTTACACCGGCTACGTCAAGGTCGAACTGGACCTCCGCAACGGCGACACCACCGTGGTGCGGCAGCTCGGCGGCGACCGGTCGGCGGCCGGTCTGGTGCCGATCGAGCTGGAGATCCCGCACGCCCACACCACCCTCGGCCTCTCACCCGCCGACCACTGGACGCAGTTCACGCCCGAACACCCCGGCGGCCACGCCCTGCCGCAGGCCCTCCCGCTCGCGGTCCAGGTGGCCCGCGCGCTGACCCCGCACCACGACGGCGGCGTGCACGTGCTGCACGACCCGACGGCCGGTCCCGCCACGCGCGAGCAGGTCGAGCGGAACGTGCGCCGGATCCAGGACGACCCGCGTTACTTCACCATCGCCTACCACGCCGTCACCGAGGACGGGGCGCCCGGCTGGAACGGCGGGACCCTGCACCCGGACGCCCTGGCCGACCGGCTGGCCGAGCTCCACCGCAGCGGGGAGTGGGACGGGCGGCCGCTGCGGTTCGCCGCCTGCGACGCCCGCGCCTACGTCGAGCAGGTGCTGACCTCACTGCGCGAACGGCTCCCGGACGCGGAACTGGACGCGTTCGTCACCAACGGCAAGCTCTGGGTGGCCTCGCACCAGGGCCGTACGCACCTGGTGGTCAGCCGGGACGTCGGCTGGGACGCCGGCGGCCGGCCCCGGGTGGAACCGGGCGGCGAATGGCTGCACCTCCGGGTGCCCCGCAACGGCGAGACCCCGCCCACCGGGCCGCAGCACGAGAACGCCGCGCCCCCGCACGAGAACGCCGGGCCGCAGCACGAGAACGCCGCGCCGGTGAACGACGGCGCGGGCGCGCACGGTCCCGTCGTCCAGGTCGTCGCCGTCCACGGCCCGCAGCTGCACGACCCGCATCCGCTGGCCGAGGTCACGCCGGACCACCCGATCACCGATCGCCGTGGCCTGCAGCCCCTGGGCACCGGTCCCAAGCACGAGCTCCACGCCACCCCGGAGCACAAGCGGCGGGCGGTGGCCTTCGAGGCCAAGCTGGGCGCCCTCGCCTACGGCCACCCCAAGGCGCAGGCCGCGGCCCGCAACGCCGTACAGCGGCTCTACGACGCCTTGCGGGCCGCCCACCCGACGGTCGCCGAGGGCGAGCTCTACAAGGTCTTCCTCAAGGACGAGAAGAGCTCCGCCGGCCAGGTCGGCGTGGACCTCACCCTGGCCGAGTTCCGGACGATGATGCGCACCGGCAACACCCGCGAACTGATGACCGCGTTCTACAACGCGGCCTACGTCAACGACTCCGACCACGGCCTGAAGAAGGTGCTGCAGGCGCTGCTGGAGACCGGGGACTCCGCCCGCGCCGAGGCGATGGGCCTGGACCTGCGCGTACTGAAGACCCAGGCGGACTTCCTCAACGGCGGTCTGCGCGCGTTCCTCGGGAAGGTGCCCGGCCTGGAGTCGATGTTCACCAAGGACCACTTCGGCACCGGCACCGTGATCAAGCAGGGCGCGGAGCCGCTCAAGGCCGGCGCGGAGTACCTGGCCAGCCTGAAGGCCCGGCAGCCGCGCGAGGTGCCGCTGAACGACCTGACGGCGACGCACCTGGCCGAGCGCGGCATGCCGCTGAGCACCAGGGAACTGGCGTTCCAGGGGCACGACGGCGGCGCGGGGCCGCTGGCCTGGAAGTCCGGCCGCTCACTCAACACCGTCAACGAGAAGTCCGCCTGGTACGGCGACACCCACCTCGGCAAGAACATGCCGGTCAGCACCGGCAACTCGGCCACCACGGCGAAGATGCTGAACGGCTTCCGGCTGCTCAAGGTCCACGACAGCGAACCGCAGGACATGCTGCTGGCCCTGACCGGCTGGATGCTGCCGCTGGGCGACCACTCGCTGTACGAGATCCTCAAGGGCGCGCAACTGGTGGGCGAGCTGCCCCCGATCCCGACGCACGCGCTGGGCGACGTGTCCTCGATGTACCAGCACGTCCCGGGCATCCCGCAGCACCGGGTCCGTGCCGAGCTCGGCGAGTACGGCATGCTGCCGCACGAGGCGGCCTACCACGAGCTGCTCGCCAAGCCACGCGCCGAGAACGGCTGGTCCGACGAGCCGACGAGGAGGGCCTCGGCCGCGAACCGGGCCGCGTTCGAGGCCGTCCGGGACGGCGAGTCCGAGGTCTCGCAGCGAGTGGTCGACTGGCTGGACCGTAACCATCTGACCGCGCACGAGGTGCTCGACCGGCTGACCCCCGCACACTTCGACGCGCTGGCGTTCTACAGCGGTCCCACGCACGCGCTGATCAACGTGATGCTGCGGTTCGGTCCGCTCAGCCGGCGGACCGCGCTGGAGTACCAGATCAACCAGCTGCTGGACAACCGGCACCCGAGCCTCCTGCCGTCCATCCTCAGGCACGACCCGGTGCTCGCGCCGCTGCTCAGCCGGGCGCCACGCGACCGCTCCGACGAGGACTGGGCGGCCCTGCGGCCCGCCGTGAAGCAGCAGCTCCCCAGGATCGAGCGCGAGCTCCTCGTGCACACCGAGCTGCTGGACGAGGCGCTGGCCAAGCTGCCCACGTGGAGCGGGGAACTCTGGCGCGGGGAGCGGGTGGTGGGCCCGCTGAACTCGCTCGGCAGCCGGCTGTCGCCCACCTACGCGGGTTCGACCTACCGCAACCGCGACTTCGTCAGCACCAGCACCAGCGAACGGGTCGCGCGGAACTTCATGCAGACCCGCGAGCAGCTCGCGATCACCCACCCCGCCCTGGTCCACTACGCGGTGGACGGCGGCGGCAGCGCCTTCGACATCCAGCCGTTCTCGGAGAAGCAGGGCGAGGACGAGGTCCTCATCCGTCCGGGCAGCACCTTCGACCTCACCGCCCGGAAGATCGTCTACGACCCGGCCTCCCGGCAGAGCTACGAGCGGATCGACCTCACCGAGCGGTCCGCACCGGAGGCGTTCCCGAAGGCGACCACCGAGGACCTGCGGCTGCACCAGACGCTGGCCGAGCTGGCCAACATCCCGAAGCTGCGCACCCACGAGGACCTGTGGCCGCTGGCCGAGCACATCGGCGCGGACCACCGGCGCCCGCTCCCCGGCCGGTTCACCGAGCTGCTGTCGGGCGAGGCGGCCCGCCGCGAGGCGAGCACGAACGCCTGGCACACCGCGAAGCTCGCCCAGGAGCTGCGGGGCGCGGACCGGATCACCCTGGACGGTCTGACCCGCGTGCGCCGCACCGCCGACCTGGTCCGCGAGGCCCTGTCCGTGCCGACGGGCCACCCGGTCACCCGGACGCACCTGGAGGACTACGTCCGGAAGCTGCGCGGGTCGAACGGCGACGAGGTCGCGGCGGCCGACCTGGAACACCTGGTCACGCTGGTCGACGGGCTCAAGCGCCCGGGCCACGCGGTGACCGTCGCCGCGCTGGAGCACGCCTGGCGCGACCCCGGGAACGCCCCGGCCTCCGAACTGCTCCCGCTGGACCGGCCCGACTTCTACTGGGTGGGCGCCCGGGGCGACGACTGGCGCGCGCTCACCGAGTCGGTGTTCCCGCACTTCCCGCACGCGGACGACTACCTCACCCTCGCCATGCACACCTCCGACGGCGTGCCGGTGCTGGACCACGTCACCGTCGCGCCCGCGGACATCGCGCGCGGGCTGCTCAAGCTCCGCGCCGACGACGCCTGGGACGGCGTGAAGCCGCTGCGCTTCGTGGGCTGCGACCTCAACTCCCGGCCGGACCAGGAGTACGTGCGCGAGGTCATGCAGTACGTGTGGGACGGCGGCCTGACCGAGGCGGTGGCCTACGCCGCCGACGGCCGGGTCTGGTTCGCCCAGGCGCGCCATCCGGACGGCACCGTGGACACCGGTCGACCGGGCCACCTGGTGGTCTCCTCCGGCGTCGGCGTGACGGCGAGCGGCCGTCCGGTGATCGTCCCCGGCGGCAACTGGCTGCGCATCGCCAGGAACACCCCGACCGAACTGCTCGGCGCCTACCTGGCGGGCGACGACGGCAGGGCCGAGTACCCGACCGTCCAGGAGCACCGCGTGCGCGGCCCGCTCGCCGGCGCGGTGAAGTTCGGCGCCGACACCTTGGTCCCCGACCAGCAGCACGCCACGGGGGAGCATTCCGTCGCGGAGTCGGAGACCGGCGGACCGGTCCCCGACCAGCAGCAGCTCCACGACGTCGCGTCCTCCTTCTCCGCGCTGCACCTCGACCCGCAGCCGCCACCCATGGCAGTGGCCGTACGGCACGCGGTCTTCGACGAGCCGCGGTACCGGCACCACACGGAGGACTTCGAGCGGCAGCTCGGGGAGTGGACGGCGAGCGACCCCCGGGCGCTCCACGAGGCCCGCGAGGCGCTGCGGAAGCTGGCCGAGGAGAGCGGCACGGCGGAGTACGCCGACCTGGTCGCCAACGGGAGCCTGCACGAGGTGATGCAGGCGTTCCGGGAGCGGGCCGCCGGCGACCCGCGGTTCACGGCCGGCCGCCCCGAGGTCCCGCAGGCCGACGCCGCCTGGCACGCCGACCTCGCGGGCCGGGGCATCCGGACGGTCTCCGGGGTGTCCCGGGCCGCGGCCGACGCCATGCACGCGTACCTGCGGCTCGGCGGAACCGGGCACGAGCCGTTCGCGCGGGCCCTGTACGCGTCCCTGCTGACGGGCGGCGAGCACTCGCTGCACGAGGTGGTGGCGGGCATGCGGCTCGCCGGGGCGTTCCCCGACCACGAATACGCCGACGGCGCCGAGCTGTACCGGAACCTGCCGGGGGTGCCGCTGTTCGAGCTGCGCCCGCCGGTGGAGGGCTGGGAGGGGCCGATCGGGCCGACGTCCGAACACCCCGCGCCGGACACGCTCACGGTCGGGCTGCCGCACGAGCGCACCTACCTGGAGTGGGCCCTGACCTCGAAGGAGGTCGACGAGGCGGTCCTCCAGGAGACGGCGAACCGCCGGGACATGCTGGCGGAGACCGAGCCCGCCCCCGCGCCCGGCGTGAAGGCCTACCAGAACTGGATGACCCGCAACGGCGTCGAGAACCCCAAGGCCGTGACCGACCTGCTCGGCCACGCCCACTTCGTGGCGCTCTACACCTACACCGGGCCGGCCTACTCGCTGCTCAACGTGCTGCTCAAGAACCCGGGCGCCGGGGCCGTCCCCGCGCTCCGGGGAAAGATCGCGGCGCTGATCGCCAAGCGCTACGGGGACGAGGGCACCGCCCTGCCGCAGTCGATCACGGCGCTTCCGCAGCTGGCCGAGGGCATGCGGGAGCGGACCGACCCGTGGCACCTCGCCGACTCCCTGACCGACGAGCAACTGGCCGGCATCCAGCACGAGATGGCGCTGCACAGCCACCTGCTGGCGGACGCCCTGAAGCTGCTGCCCGCGGCGCAGGGGAAGCTGTTCCGCGGCGACGGCACGCTGGAGGACCCGTCGAAGCCGACCGGCCGGCCTCCCGGTCCGGAGTACGGCGGCGACGTCATCCAGCACCGGACGTTCGCGAGCTTCAGCACCAACGAGGGCACCTCGCTGGGCTTCATGAAGAAGTACGACGGCGAGGACGAGTACCGGGTCCTGCTGGAACTGGACGCGACGGGCCACAACGGCCGCGACATCGCGCCGTTCTCCTCGCACATGGAGGAGGACGAGGTCCTCTTCCTGCCCGGCGCCCGGATGCAGGTCACCGAGCGCACGCCCACCCGGACGGACGACGGCGTCACCTACGTCCGGCTCAGGGCGAGGGAGGTGCCCGCCGAGGAGTCGGACAACACCGCCACCGAAGCCCCGGCCCGGCGGCCGGGCGCCGGCACCGACCACACCGAGCAGCCCGCGCCGCCGTCCGGCGGAGTACGGCTGAACGACGGCCGGACCGTTCCCGACGGGCAGCTGCGCACGCACCCGATCACCGACGCCTCCGGTCAGGAACGCGGACAGGCGCTGTTCGACGACGCCGACTGGGCGTCCAGGGCCCAGCTCTACCCCGAGCTGAGCGAGGTCACCACCTTCGTACCCCGCACGGCCGACGGCCTCGTCACCGGTACGCCCCAGCGGGTGCCGTGGGACGGGGAGCACACCTACTTCTTCGCCGCCCACGCCGGACCGCACGGGTTCGACCTCCCGCTGGCCGACGGCACCAAGGCCCACGGCGTCAGCGGCACCGAGGTCGGCGGGCTGCTCAAGCGCAAGCTCGCCGACCTGGCCCGGAAGGCCGCCGACGCACAGGACACGGTGAACGGCAAACCGGCCTCCATCGCGCTGGTCAGCTGCGAGTCCGCCGAGCACGCCCAGGCCGTCGCCCGGCAGACCGGGCTGCCCGTCCACGCCCCGACCGGCCGCACCGGCGTCAGCGGCAGGCCCGCAGGCCCCGACGGTCCGTCGACCGCCAGGCTGTACGTCAAGGCCGCTCCGGACGGATCGGCGGGGCTGTTCCGGACCTTCCACCCGGACCCCGCCGGCGACAGCCCGGGCGCGACACCGCCGTCCGGCCCCCTGTCCGTCCGCCCGCCCGGCGACCGGGGCGCCGGGCCGCGGCACCCGGATGACGCGCTGGACAACATGTGGAACGGCGAGTACGGCGACCACGCCGGGCACGCCGACGGCCAGGAGCAGGTCGTCCTGGTGGCGTCCGAGCAGCACCAGGACCGTGAGGTCCACCGCTACTCGGACGGTTCGGAGACCCATGTCTTCCCCGACCACGTACAGATCCACTACCCCGCTCACGGAGGTGAGATCCACTACCTTCCGGACGGCCGGGAGTTCCACTACGACGTGGACGGGAACCTGCTCCACCAGGTGCAGCCCCAGGCGGTCCACCACCAGGACGGGCAGCCGCAGGAACCCGAGTACCGCCTGCTGGCCGACGTCCTCGGCGCCCAGGGCGTCCGGATGGATCCCGACCTCGAACCGCCCCGGTACGCGGTGCCACCGCAACAGGACGCGCTGGTAGGCCCGGAGCTGCCCAACCCACCCATCGCGACCAGCCGGGACGTCAACCTGGGCGAGCTGCTGGCCGAGCAGAGCACCACGCCGGTGTGGCGCCACGACCTCGGCCTCCTGTACCGCTGGGAGCGGCAGCGGCCGGGCATGGAGGACTACGAGCACGTCTTCGAGCACGGGCTGGCGCCGAGGCAGGAGAACCGCCACGTCGACCTGCGGGACTACGTGGGGAACAACGAGGCGTCGTCCTTCGTGAGCACCACGCGCTCCGACCGGGCCCAGCACGTGGACTGGGGCACGCACCGCCGCTACGTGACCGACGCGCCGGGCGGCATCGACGTCCGGGCCACGCTGGAGCACTCGGGCCTCGCGGAGCTGGAGGACGAGGTCGCGTTCCCCGGCGGCATCGACCCGCAGTACATCGTGGGCGTCGAGCTGGTGGAGGACGTCTCCCTGGACCCGGCGACCGGTGTCTACGCCCAAGAGGTCACCTTCATCCCGAACGAGGCCTACTGGCCCAGCCACCGGGACTTCGACCAGGTCGAACGGATGCGGGAGCGGGTGCTGGCCGCCGACGCGGAGGAGGCGGGCACACACGCGGAGGCCGAGCACACGGACGCCGAGTACGCGGTCGAGCACGCGGTCGAGCACCCGGACGACAGCGACTCCTCGACCGACAGCGACTCCTCCACCGACGGCGACTCGGCGAGCGACCACTCGGCCGACGACATCGCGAACGTGCTGAACGACCTCGCGGTGGGGTCGGACTCGGACAACAGCGCCGTGCCGCCGCCGGTCGGCCAGCACATGCCGCCGGCCGCAGGGTGGCTCAACCCGGCGAACTGGCCGCAGGCCGGTGCGACCGCCACCCAGGCCGCCGAGGCCTTCTTCGCGCAGAGCGGCGGCTGGCAGCTGGCCCAGAACCACTTCGCCGCGATGCCCCGCGACTTCCAGGTGCGGTACGCGCAGCTGGAGTTCCACATGACGGTCTCCCAGCACCCGCAAGCGGTCGCCGTCCGGAACGCCGCGCTGCGGCAGATGACGGACCTCGTCGCGGAGCTGGAACCTCAGCTCAAGGCCGCGCTGGAGTTCTACACGCAGCCCAGCGAGGACGGCGACGGCAGCGCGGCCAACGAGCTCTCGTACTACCAGATCAAGGAAACCCAGTGGGAACTGGACACGAACCCGGACGCGGACATCGCCGCCCGGCCGAACGGCCAGGCCATCCTGGACCACATCGCGGCCATCGACGACGCGATCGGGCTCTGCCCGGTGACGGCGCCGCTCCTGGTGAGCCGGGGCGCGCCGTTCGTGGGGAACTGGGAGCACCCGCGGGTGCTGCGGGTCGGTGAGTTCGTCCATGAACCCACCTACATCTCCGCCACGGTGGGCGAGCACCTGCACCCGTCCTTCGCCAGCCGGCTGATCCAGATGCACCTGCTCGTGCCCGAGAACACCCGGGGAGCCTTCCTGCCGGCGATCTCGGAGAGCCCGGAGGAACTGGAGATCCTCTTCGGCAGCGGGATGTACTGGACACCCATCAGGATCATCCCGCCGGCCGTGCAGTGGAACCAGCCGATGGACGGCGGGGAGGAGACGGTGCCGCCGGAGAGCCAGTGGATCGTCTACGGCAGGCTGGACGACCCGCCCCCGCTCTCCGACGACGACTACGAGTAGCGGGACGCGCAGTGCCGGCCACCACCGACCGAGAGGACCACGATGACCGCTTCCGACCAGGACCGAGCCGAGCCGACACCCGTACCCGCGCCGCCCGCACCCGACGCGGGCCCGGGGCCGGTACCCGAGCGGATCCTGGCCGCGGCCAGGGCCGCGCCCGGGCAGTGGATCGGACTGGTCGACCCGCACTGGCAGGGCGAGGGGGAGCCGCCGGACTGGGCGGTGATCGGGCGGTGGCGCGCGGGGGAGGACGGCACCGTCGAGGAGTTCGCGGAGAACGGGGAGTACCGCCCCTCGCCGCTGGCGCGCGAGTGGCCGGCGCCGACCGACCCGGTGGACGCGGCCGTCCAGCTGGCCGCGACCGGGTACGGGCCGGCCGAGGACGTCTACCGCGCGCTGGCCGCCGCCCGGTTCGCCGTGCTGCTGGACGAGTTCGGCGGCGTCGGCGGGTTCGGGCTCCCGGACGGGAAGCCGGCGGTGGTGGTGTACTCCGCGCGGTCCTGGCTGGACGCCGCGGGGAACCCCGACCACGCGGTGATCGGGCCCGGCACGCTGCTGGAACGGCTGCCGCCGGGCCTCGGGATCGTGGTCAACCCCGGTGCCCCGGCGGCCATGCGGCTGGAGCCGGGTGCCCTCTGGTCCGCCCTCGACGCCCGCGAGCGCGCGGGGGAGCCGGTGCACCCGCTGCGCCCGTTCGACTGAGCCACCCGGCCGGGGGACGGGGGGGGGGGGCGCCCCCCCCCCCCCGGGGGGGGCGCCCCCCCCGCCCCCCCCGCCCCCCGCCCCCCCCCCCCGCGGGGGGGGGCCCCCCCCCCGCGGGGGGGCCGCCCCCCCCCCCCCCGCGGGGGGGGGGGGGGCCCCCGGGGGCCCCGGGCCCCCCCCCCCCCCGGGGGGGGGCGGGGCGCGGGCCCCCCCCCCCGCGGGGGGGGGCCCCCCCCCCCCCGTCCGGCTCAGCCCGCGAGCCCGCGCAGCGTGTGGTAGACGCCGCAGGCCTGGAGGGCCAGCGGCAGCAGCGCGAGCGCGCACAGGGTGTGCAGGATGTCGGCGATCCGGCCCCAGTAGGGGAGCAGGCGGCGGCCGGGCACCGTCCAGGCGGCGACCAGGAGGGCGACGGCCAGCGCCAGCAGGCCGCCCACCAGGGTGAGGCGCCCGGTCGCCGAGGCGGTGGCGGTGGCCCGGGCGAGCACGACGAGCGCCCCGAGCACGCCGGGCAGCAGGATGGTCAGGCGCTGGCGGATGCTGCCGACGGCCCGGCCGTGCAGCAGGAGCAGCAGGCTCAGGGTGCCGGCCTCGGCCGGGCCGGCCCAGCCGTCCGCGAAGGGCAGGACGGCCAGGCAGGCCGCACAGACCGCGCCGATGGCGGCGTGCAGGGCCATCAGGTAGTCGTCGGCGACCAGCGCGCGGGGCAGCACCGCGGCGGCCGGGACCGGCTCGATGTTCTCCTGCAGCTCCTCCGCGTTGCGCGGCAGCATCGGCAGCCGCAGCCCGGACAGCCGGAAGGCCGTCGACGGCACGAACGCACCCACCAGGACCGCCACCACCGCGAGCACCGCCACCAGCTTGGCGAGCGTCAGCCCGGCGAGCACCAGCACCCCCGACAGCACCCCGAGCAGCGCGACCAGCGCCACCCCGAGGAACAGCGGCGCCGCCGCGCCGACCGCCGCCAGGGCCAGCACCGCCGCCCCGGCCCCGGCCGAGGACGCCGCCAGCACCCGGGCACCGAGCAGGTCGTCGCCGCTCGGCCCGTTCGGCAGCAGCAGCGAGGCCAGCGCCAGGTACGGCACGGCCGCGGCGCCCAGCGCGGCGCCCGCGCCCGCGTCGGCCATCGCCCGGGAGGCGCTGGTCGCGCCGAGCAGCAGCAGGAGCGCGACCGCGGCCGCCGCGGCCTCGCGCGGGGCGGCCGGGCCGGGCAGCGCCAGCAGCACCCAGCCCGCCGCGAGCGCGGTCACCGCCAGGGCCAGCGAGAGGATCCGGGTCAGGCCCGGGCGCCAGGTGTCGCCGCGCTCGTGCATGCCGGTGGCGACGCCGTCCACCAGGTCGTCGAAGTGCACCGGCGGCAGCGCCTCGTGGCGTGCCCGCAGGTACAGCGCGTCGCCGTCGTGCAGGCCCAGCGCCTCGGCGCTCCGCTCCTCGTCCAGCGGGTCCTCGCCGAGGCGCTGCAGCACCCAGCCGCCGTGCTCCAGCCCCTCCTCGGCGAGGTCGGGCCCGGCGTGGCCGAGGATGGCGGGCAGCAGGTCGGCCAGCGGTACGTCGGCGGGGACGGCCAGTTCGAAGACCGCCCCCGGCGCATGGAACCTCAATCGGCACAATCCTGCGACGACACTGCTGCTCACGCCTGTCCTCCGGCTCGGTGGTGTGCTGCCTTCTCCGCCCGGATGAACGGCCCGCCCGGCGCGCCGCGTTCAACCCGCCGTTGAACCCCGGGCGCCGTACCGTCCGTCAGCCAGAGGGGACGGCGTCGCAATGGGGAGCCCGTGGCGTGAAGAGCCGGTCGCAGTGAGGAGCCCTGAGTGAGCGTGGTGCTGGTCAAGCGGACGCCCCGGCGTCCGGGGCCCGAGATGCCGGACGGCGAGATCCAGCTGCAGGAGCCGCCGGGTCTGCCGGAGAAGCAGAGCGGCATGGCGAGCGTGATCAGCATGGCCCCGATGGCGCTCGGCTCGCTGTCGATGGTCTTCATGTTCCTGCACCCCGGCGGTGGCGGCGAAGGCGGCGGCGGCGCGCTCAGCTACGTCGCGGTCGGCATGATGGCGCTGTCCGCCGTCGGCATGCTGCTCACCCAGCTGATCCGCGGCTCCAGCGACCGCAAGCAGCAGCTGCGCGCCGAACGCCGCGACTACCTGCGCTACCTCTCCCAGATGCGCCGCCAGGTGCGCCGCTCGATCGACGCCCAGCGGCAGGCCCTCACCTGGCGCCACCCCGCGCCGGACGAGCTGTGGTCGCTGGTCGGCACCAGCCGGCTGTGGGAGCGCCGGGCTGCCCACCCCGACTTCAGCGACGTCCGGATCGGCGTCGGCGCCCAGCGCCTGGCCACCCCGCTCGCACCGCTCGCCACCAAGCCCGTCGAGGACCTGGAACCGCTCTGCGCCCACGCGCTGCGCCGCTTCATCCACGCCTACGGGACGGTCGCCGACCAGCCGATGGCCATCCACCTGCGCGGCTTCGCCCACCTGCTGCTGCGCTCCGACGACCCCGAGGCCGCCCGCGCCCTGGTGCGGGCCGTGCTCGCCCAACTCGCCGCCGTACACGGCCCGGACGAGCTGAGCATCGCCGTCGTCACCGACTCCGAACGGCGGGCCGACTGGGAGTGGGCCAAGTGGCTGCCGCACGCCCTGCACCCGACCGACACCGACGGCGCCGGCCCGGTCCGACTGGTCGCGGGCAGCCTCGGCGAGGTCGAGCAGCTGCTCGGCGAGGAGTTCACCGGCCGCCCGGGCTTCGAACCGGACGCCGTACCCGACCGCGACGAGCCCTTCACCGTCCTGGTCCTCGACGGCCCCGGCGCGCACACCGGCAGCCGCGCCGCACTCACCGGCTACCGCAACGCCGTCCTGATCGACCTCTCCGACAGCCTGGAGTGGGGCCCCGCCCGCGCCACCCTGCGGCTGCGGATCGAGGACGGCCGGCTCACCATGGTCGGCTCCGACCGCAACCGCAAGGACGTCGTCACCGACCTCGGCCGACCCGACGCGCTCACCCTGCCCGCCGCGACCCGCCTCGCCGCCCTGCTCGCCCGCTACCGCATCGCCGACGGCGTCGACGCCGCCGAACCGCTCGCCACCGACTTCGACCTCACCGCCCTGCTCGGCATCCCCGACCTGCACGCCCTCGACGTCGAGGAGCTCTGGGGCCAGCGCGGCATCCCGCAGCGGCTGCGCGTCCCGCTCGGCCTCGGACCCGACGGACGCCCCGTCGACCTCGACCTCAAGGAGTCCGCCCAGGGCGGCATGGGCCCGCACGGCATGCTGATCGGCGCCACCGGCTCCGGGAAGTCGGAACTGCTGCGCACCCTGGTGCTCGCCCTCGCCGTCACCCACTCCTCCGAGGTGCTCAACTTCGTCCTGGTCGACTTCAAGGGCGGCGCCACCTTCCTCGGCCTCGACACCCTCCCGCACACCTCCGCGGTGATCACCAACCTGGCCGACGAGGCCTCCCTGGTCGACCGCATGCGCGACGCCCTGCACGGCGAACTCGTCCGCCGCCAGGAGCTGTTGCGCGACGCCGGCTACGCCTCGCTGCTCGACTACGAGACCGCGCGCGCCGCCGGCGCCGTGCTGCGCCCGCTGCCCACGCTCTTCGTCGTCGTCGACGAGTTCAGCGAACTGCTGTCCGCGCACCGGGACTTCATGGAACTCTTCGTGATGATCGGCCGACTCGGCCGCTCCCTCGGCGTCCACCTGCTGCTCGCCTCGCAGCGCCTCGACGAAGGCCGGATGAGCGCGCTGGAATCCCACCTGTCCTACCGGATCGGCCTGCGCACCTTCTCCGCCATGGAGAGCCGCGGCGTCCTCGGCGTCCCCGACGCCTACCAGCTGCCCTCCCAGCCCGGCAACGGCTTCCTGCGCAGCGACATCTCCACCCTCACCCGGTTCAAGGCCGCCTACGTCTCCGGCCCGTACCGGCCCAAGCGCCGCGCCGCCCAGCAGGCCGCCATCGCCGGGCAGGTCGTCGCGTACGGCACCGACTACGTGGTGCCCCGCCGGCTCCCCGTCGCCCAGGCCGAACCCGAGGAGCAGCAGACCGCCGCCGGATCCCTGCTCGACGTCGCCACCGGCAAGCTCCGCGACGCCGGCCCGCCCGCCCACCGGGTCTGGCTGCCGCCGCTGGACGTCCCGCCCACCCTCGACGAACTGCTGCCGCCGCTCGTCCCGCACCCCGAACGCGGCCTCACCACCGAGGACGCGAGCAGCCACGGCATCCTCGGACTGCCCGTCGGCGTGGTCGACCGCCCCTTCCAGCAGCTGCGCGACCTGCTCACCGCCGACCTCTCCGGCGCCGGCGGCCACGTCGGCATCGCCGGCGCCCCGCAGAGCGGCAAGAGCACCCTGCTGCGCAGCCTGATCACCGGCCTCGCGCTCACCCACACCCCGCGCGAAGTCCAGTTCTACTGCCTGGACTTCGGCGGCGGCACGCTCTCCGCCCTGCGTGGCCTGCCGCACGTCGGCGGCGTCACCGGCCGGCACGACGGCGAGCGGGTGCTGCGCACCGTCGCCGAGATCAACGCCATCATCAACCGCCGCGAACAGTACTTCGCCGAACTCGGCCTCGACTCCATCGCCGCCTTCCGCCGCCGCCGGGCCGCCGGCGAACTGTCCGACGAGCCGCACGGCGACGTCTTCCTGGTCATCGACGGCTGGAACACCCTGCGCCAGGAGTTCAACGACCTCGTCCAGCCGCTCACCCTGATCTCCCAGCGCGGCCTCAACTACGGCGTCCACCTGGTGGTGGCCACCACCAGGTGGGGCGAGGTCGCCGGCGGCCTGCGCGACCAGCTGCAGACCCGCTTCGAGCTGCGCCTCGGCGACTCCGTCGACTCCATGATCAACATGCGGGCCGCCGCCAAGGTCCCCAAGCTGCCCGGCCGCGGCCTCACCGACGAACAACTGCACTTCCTCGCCGCCCTGCCCCGCATCGACGGCTCCGGCCGCACCGACGACCTCGGCGAAGGCGTCGCCGACCTCGTCGACGCCGTCGCCGCACACTGGACCGGGCCGCGCGCCCCCGAGGTACGGATGCTCCCGCTCACCCTCGACGCCGCCCGACTCCCCGCGCCCGAAGGACGACTGCGCGTCGCCATCGGCCTCGAGGACACCGAAGTCTCCCCGCTCTGGCACGACTTCGAGGAAAACCCGCACCTGCTGATCGTCGGCGACAGCGAATCCGGCAAGACCAACCTGCTCCGACTGATGATCAACGCCATCACCACCACCTACACCCCGGCCGAGGCGCGGATCATGCTGGTCGACTACCGGCGCGGCCTGTACGACGCCGTGCCGGAGGAATACCGGCTCGGCTACGCGGTGGCCATCGACAAGCTCCGCCAGATCGTCGACGGGGCGTCCAGGGCGATGAAGAACCGCATCCCGCCCGCCGACATCACCCCCTCCCGGCTCAAGCTGCGCGACTGGTGGACCGGCCCGGAACTGTTCATCCTCGTCGACGACTACGACCTGGTGGGCTCCGGCAGCGGCACCCACCCCTTCGCCGCCCTGCTCGAAGACCTCGCCCAGGGCACCGAGATCGGCCTCCACCTGGTCGTCGCACGCGGCGCCAACGGCATCGGCCGGGCCCTCGGCGACCCGCTGCTGCGCAAGCTCCAGGAAGTCAACTCGCCCTCGCTGCTGATGTCCTGCCCGCCCTCCGAGGGATACCTGTTCGGCAACCTCAAGCCGCGGCAGTTCCCCACCGGGCGCGGGCTGTACATCACCCGGCGGCGCACCGTACAGGTGCAGACCGGACACCTGGGAGAAGAAGGATGACGGGGGCTACGGGTATCGCGCCGGGTGCGGTGAGTGCGGGTGCGGTGAGTGCGGGTGTGGTGAGGACGGGGCCGGTGAGGACGGGTGCGGTGGGTGTGACTCCCGGGACGGGCGGCTCGACGCTGCGGGCACTCGGCCCGCACTACGTCATCGCGCCGCCCGACGCGGAAGCGGCCGGACTGGCCGAGGCGCTGGCAGCCGTCCCCGTCGAACCGCGGGCGCTGCTGCTGCTCGCCGCCGCCGCGGACGCGGCACCCGTCCTGCTGGCCTCGCTGGACGAACTCGCGCAGGTCGCGCGCGAACGCGGGGCCGAGACGCTGGTGCTCGCCGCCTCCGGCCTGGCGGCGGTCGGGCCGGACGGCCGCCGACCCGCCGAACTGCTGGCCAGGCGCTGCGGTTTGACGGTCGTCGCACCCGACTCCGTGGTCAGCGTCGAGACGGACGGCACGCTGCCGGCCGTCGACGGAACCTGGTGGCGGTGCCGGCCCGGCGCCGGAACGGTGCCGCTCGGTCCCCACTGGCCGGCCGCCGCGACCATCACCCCGCTGGCCGGCGGCGCGTACTGGATCACCGAGGCCGCCGTGGGATCGGAGCGACCGGCCGTACTCGACCGGGCCGTCACGGCGGACGACGGACTGCTGCTCGTCCTCGGCGAACCGGAGGGACCGCTGCCCAGCGGCACCCAACTCGCCAACGCCGCCGCGCTGCTGCAAACGACGACCGGCAGGCCGGAACGCCTCACGCTGAGCGCGCCGTGGGCCGAGCCGGTCCAACTCATCGAACTGGCGGCGGTGTCGGCGGCCTCGCTCCGGCAGGAAGTGTGGGCGGCCGTCGGTGTGCCGGTACCGGCCGGGGCCGGGGCCGGTACCCGGCACGTCCACGTAGGCGCGGACGGCGCCGAGGGCTGGGAACCGTACCTCACCGAACTGGTCGCCCGCCCGAGCGAGCGCACCGTCACCGCCGTCGGCTGGCGCACCCGGCCCGACCTGCCCCCGGCACCCGGCCCGGCACGCTACCCGGCGTTCCCCGGCTGGGAGTTGGAGGCAGTCGCCGCCGGCCTCTGGCTCCGCCCCGCGGCCACCCCGGACCGGGGACCACGACTGCGCCGCCCCGACCCCGCACAGCCGGTACTCGTCGTCGGTGCCCCGGGACGCCCGGTCCCCGAGACCCTGTGGGACCACCTCGGCGCCCTGCTCGGCGCACTCCCGCCGGGAACAGCACGCCTCGCACTCGCCGTCGCGGGGACGCTGGACATCGGGTCCGCGGCGGTCGGGCGGTTCTGCGCGCGGCTGTACGGGCTGGACTGGGCCGGGGCGGAAGCGGGGGCTGCTGCCGAGCCTGAGCTGACGGCTGTGCCGGTGCCGGTGCCGGTGCCGGTGCCCGAGCCGGAGCCGGAGCCGGAGCCGGAGTGTGAGGTCGAGGCCGAGCCGGCGCCCACGCCTGAGCCGAAGCCGACGCTCGAGCCCAAGGTCGAGCCCAAGGTCGAGCCCGAGATCGAGCCCGAGATCGAACCCGAGGTTGAACCGGAACCCGAACCGGTGGCCGCGCCGACGCCCGCTGTCACGGTGGCGACCTCCGGCGGGCAGTTCGAGGCGACGCCTCCGGACCCTCGTCCGGTGACCGAGGCAGAGGAAGCCCCGGCAGTGCCGCAGGAGCCGGCTTCCGAGGCGTCAAGTCCGGTGTCCTCGAGCGCAGTCGATCCGGAGCCCGAGCCGGAGCCCGAGCCCGACCCGGAGCCCGAACCGGAGCCGGAACTCGAACCAGCGCCGGAACCCGAGCCGACCCCCGACCCGGAGCCGGTTCCAGAACGAGAGCCGGAACCCGTACCCGTACCCGCGCCGCCCGTGCCCGCCCCATTGGCCGTGTCCCCGGCGGCGGGAGCGCCCAGCACTCCCGCCGAGGACCGCGCGGCCCTGGTGTCCCAGCTCGGGCCCGCCTACCAGCGGCTCGCGCGGCGGGCCGAGGACGTCGCCACCCGGCTGCCCAGCCTCCGCACCCGGTCGGAGGCGGTCGACCCGAGGCCCGAACTGGTCGCCGTGCTGCTGCAGCACGGCGACTGCACCCCCCTGGCTCCCCGCGCCGAGCTCCTCGCGGCGGCCCGCTCCGGTGCACCCGGCCGCTACGGCCCGTACCTGCGGTGCCTCGCCGCCGGCCTGCGCCGGCTGCCGAGCCACTACGGCGGTGTGCTGGTCGCGGGCCCGGCCGAGGGGACCGGCCTCGGCGCGTACACCCCGGGCACGGTCCTGACCGAACGGGCACCGGTGACCGGTCTGGCGGCGCCGGGTGCGGAACTCGGCGAGGACCTCGGGATCGAGTTCGCGATCTGGTCCGTCGGCGGCCGCCGCAGTTCGGCCTTCGGCGAACTGGGGGACCAGCCGACCGTGATCTTCGCCCCGGGGACGGAGTTCGAAGTGGTCGACGTCCAGGCACCCGATCCGGACGCCGGTCACCCGGCGCGGGTCCTGCTGCACGAGATCGGCGGAGTCCGCCCGGCCCCCGAGCGCCTCCGCAGCTGGCTCGCCCGTCGCGACGCCGTCGCCCCGACCGACCGCGTCCGCCCCGCGGACCTCGCCCGCTACACGCTCGATCTCGGCTCGGGGACGGGATAGGCCCCTCGGGGCACGCGGTCCGGACCCCCGGAGGTGACTCCGGAGCCGACCCCGGACGGAGGCCCGGCGCGGAGGCCCGGCGCGGAGGCCCGCCATGGACGGCTCCTCGCTCGTGCCGCCTCCGGTGAACCGGGGACGCCCGGCCGTCCGTGGGACGTAGCGTAGGGAAAAGACCAGCAGGAGGAGTGCGGCATGGGCGAGACGGTGCGGGACGGGTTCCGGCTCGCGGCGGTGTTCGACGTCGTGGACCCGGTGACCGGGCCCGGCTTCGGGCCGGACCGGCCGCGGCTCGCGGCGGGCGGGGAGCGCGAGGCCGTCGCCCGCTACCTGCGGGCGGGGGCGGCGGTGCTGCTGACCACGATGCTGATGGACGACGTGGTCGATCCGAGCCTGCGCGGTGTCGTCCCGATGGGTTTCCGCACCGACGGCCGGTGGATCTGGACCGACACGGTGACGTACTACCTCGAGGAGTACGGGCTGGCGCCCGACCCGGAGCTGCTCGCGCACGTCCGCGCCCAGGGTGACGGGCCGTGGGCGGAGCCGGAGCAGGAGGTGCTGGAGCGGGCGGTCTCGTTCGTGCTGACCCCGCCGGAGGCGGCCGAGGAGCCGGTCTGGACCGTCGGCTCCTGAAGGCGGGCGGAACCGGCTGAACCGCGCGGGCCGGTCTGGCCGTACCTCCCCACAGGAGTGTCGTCGAACACAGGGGATGCATGGTGGGCGAGGAGCAGCGCGGCGAGCCGGGTCGGAAGCCGTCCGGTTTCCAACTTCCGACGGTGAACTGGGCTTTGGCCGCCGAGGCGGAGTCCGCGGAAGCGGAGTCTGCGGAGGCGGCGTCCGGGGCGGCGGCGGAGGCCGCGGCGGGCGCCCCGACCGCGGTGCTGCCCGCGCAGGCGGGAGCCGCCGGGGGGGCCGGGGCCGAAGCAGAGCGTGCCCCCAAGAACGCGTCCGAGAGCGCGTCCAAGGCCGGGGCGCAGGCAGGAAAGCCGGCCGTGACCCCGGCCGCGCCTCCCGTGCCCGCTCCCGCCTCCGTCGCGGCCCCCGCCGTCGCGGCTCCGTCGGCGGCCGGGACGCCCGAGGCGCTGGCCGCCGCGGTGGTCGGTGAGTCGTCCACCGAGTCGGGTACGGATCCGGGTCCGCGGCCGGGCCGGGTGTCCCGGCCGATGATCGCGGCGGCCGTCGCGGTCGGTCTGGTGCTGGTCGGCACCTCGGTGGTGGTGACGCAGCTCGGCGGCAACGACCCCAAGCACGGGCCGGCCCAGGCCGACGCGCCGCCCGGGTACGGGCAGGGTGGCGGGGACGGCGGTAGCGGGTTCGTGCCCGGCTACGACGAGCACGGCGGCGTCGGCGGCGGGAGTCCCGCCCCGGACGGGCAGCCCGGGGCGGTCGTTCCGCCGGTGGACGCCGGATCGGTCCCGCCTGCCACGGGTGACCAGCCGGCGTCGGCCCCGAACGGCACGGGTGGCGGCGGGGGTTCCGGCGTCGCGGCGCAGCCCGGTGGAGCGGCCAACCCGGTGGGGACCGGCGGCAGCGCGACCGGCGGGGGCGGCCCGGCCCAGGGCGGTTCGGGCCCCGCCCCGGCCGGTGGCGGCGCCGGTGCTGCCAAGCCCGCGCCCCAGCAGCCCGCGCCGAACCAGCCCGCCCCGAACCAGCCGCCGGCGAACCAGCCGGCCCCGCCGCCGGCCGGGGCCCAGAACCCCGCCCCGCCGCCGGTCGCCAAGCAGCCGGCGCCGGTCACCGCGGTCGCCGGCCCGTACTGCGGCAACTACCGCACCTACGGCTGGTACGACGACGGCGACAAGGGCTGGCGCAACAACTCCGGTGGCTACAGCGGCGACGGCTGCAACGGCACCTACGCCTCGATGCCGATGTCCGGTGACGCGAACGACGACAAGAGCAACTCGGTGGTCTGGACCTTCAGCCTGGACAAGGTCACCAGCTGCACCCTGGCCGTCTACATCCCGGCCAGCAGCAACGTGAAGCAGGTCGGCGGTAACCCGAGCTACTACACGGTGCAGAGCGGCGGCGGATCGGTCGGCTCGTTCACCATCAACCAGACGGCCAGCCTGGGTAGTTGGGTGACGAAGGGGCCGTTCCCCTACCGCGGCCCGATCTCCCTCACCCTGCACAGCCGCGGCGTCGACTGGAGCAGCGGCGCCAAGTTGGCCCACCACGCCGCCAGCGCGGTGCGTGCCACCTGCACGCCCTGACGCCGCACGCCCGAACCACCGAAGAACCACCACGCCCCACGACGAAGGGAACCCCAGGCATGTCGCGCCCGGTGCTGACGGTCTGCGCGGAGCAGCGGGAGCCCGGCTCCTACCGCACGATCGGCGAAGCCCTCCAGGCCGCCCGCAGCGGCGCGGTGATCTCGGTGCGCCCCGGCCGGTACGACGAGAACCTGGTGCTCACCAAGGTGGTGAGCATCACCGCGGAGGACGTCCGGGGCAGTGTGCGGATCAGTCCGCGGCGCGGCTCGGTGGTCCAGGTGCTCACCGAAGCCGTCCAGTTGACCGGACTGGTGTTGCAGGGGCAGGACGACGAGCTGCCCGCCGTGGACGTTCCGCGCGGTCAACTCGCCCTCCAGGACTGCGAGGTGGCCGGCAACGCGTGGACCGCCGTGCTCACCCGCCAGCAGGGCGAACTCGCCATGCGCGGCTGCCGGGTGGTCAATCCGGCCGGCGCCGGGCTGGTCGAGACGTCCACCGGCGCCAGTGTCATCGAGGACAGCGTCATCGAGCACCTGGGCACCTCCGCCCTGGTGATCGGCGAGCGGGCCAACCCGACCGTTCGGCGCTGCGTGCTGCGCGACGCCCGCGGCAACGGCGTCTGCGCCAACGGCGAGGCGCGCGGCGTGGTCGAGGACTGCGAGATCTCCGCCACCGACAAGCCCGCCGTGGCCCTGGAGGAGCAGAGCACCACGCGGCTGCTGCGCACCGAGATCCGCGACAGCGCGCTGGGCGTGTTCGTCGGCTCCACCGCCCGGGTCGTCCTGGAGGACTGCACCGTCACCGCCGTGCGCGGCCACGGTTACGTGCTCACCAACGGCACCGACCCGCTGCTGCGGCGCTGCCGCGCCGTGCGCCCCCAGGGCCATGGCCTGCACATCACGGGCCGCTCCCGAGGCACCTTCGAGGACTGCGAGGTCACCGCCCCCGCCCAGGCCGGCATCCACGTCGGCGAGTCGGCCGGCCCCGGCCTGGTGCGGGCGGTGGTGCGCGACGCCGAGACCGACGGCGTCGAACTCACCGGGGAGAGCGCCGCCGAGTTCGACCGGCTGGAGGTCCGCGACGCGGCCGGCGTCGGCATCGTGGTGCGCGACGGCGCCAACCCGCTGCTGCGCCGCACCACCGTCACCGCCGCCGGCGGCCACGGGATCGAGGTGCTGCGCGACGGGCGCGGCCGGATCGAGGACGCCACCGTGCTCGACTCCGGCAACCACGGCATCCGGATCGCCGACGGCGCCAACACCTACCTCGGCGGCAGCCAGGTGCGCGGCAGCAAGTCCTGCGGCATCTCGGTGGGCACCGAGGGCGTCGCCACCCTGCGCGACGTCGACTCCACCGACAACGCCTTCGACGGCGCGAGCGTCGAGCGCGGCGGCGAACTGACCGCCACCCGCTCCCGGCTGCGGACCAACCGCCGCCACGGACTCCACCTGATGGCCGGCGCCCGCGCCACACTGACCTCCTGCCAGCTCATCGACAACACCGTGGACGGGCTGCGCTCCGAGTCCGCGGAGCCCGTCCGGCTCACCGACTGCCTGGCCGCCGAGAACCAGGGCGCGGGCCTGCGGCAGACCGAGACGACCGACCGGCTCGCGGTCGAGAACCTCGACAGCCGGGACAACCGGTCACCGGACGCCCACGGTTCGGCGGCGGTCGCCGCCGCCACGCCCGGCACCGCCGTCACCACCGACGGGGAGAGCGCACCCGCCGACGGGACCCCGCAGTCCGGCCCCGCCGACGCCGGGCCGCAGGGCCCCCAGGGTCCGCAGGCCGTCCTGCAGACCCTGGTCGGTCTGGAGGGCGTCAAGGAGCAGGTCGCCACCCTGGTCAACCTCAACAAGCTGGCCCGGCGCCGCGAACAGGCCGGCCTGCCCGCCCTCCCGATGAGCCGCCACCTGGTCTTCGCCGGGCCGCCCGGCACCGGCAAGACCACCGTCGCCCGGCTCTACGGCGCCATCCTCGCCGAACTCGGTGTGCTGCGCAGCGGCCACCTCGTCGAGGTGGCCCGCGCCGACCTGGTCGCCTCGATCATCGGCGGAACCGCCCTGAAGACCACCGAGGTCGTCAAGGAGGCCCTCGGCGGCGTGCTCTTCATCGACGAGGCGTACACCCTGTCGGCCGGCTCCGGCGGCACCGGCCCCGACTTCGGCCGCGAAGCCATCGACACCCTGGTCAAGCTGATGGAGGACCACCGCGAGGACCTGGTGGTCATCGTCGCCGGATACGAGGTCGAGATCCGCGAGTTCCTCGCCTCCAACCCGGGCCTGGCCTCCCGGTTCAGCCGCACCGTCGAGTTCCAGAACTACAGCGTCGACGAACTCACCACGATCGTCGGACACGCCGCCGCCGGCCACGGCTACGAACTCGCCGAGGGCACCCGCGAAGCGCTCGCCGTCCACTTCGAACGGATGCCCAAGGGCGCCGACTTCGGCAACGGCCGAGCAGCCCGCAAGGTGTTCGAGGAGATGGTCGACCGGCAGGCCTCCCGGCTCGCCGAACTGGAGAACTTCGACAACGTCGCACTGACCCAGCTGCTGCCCGGCGACGTCGGCGAGCAGGCCGCCGCGGCCGTCGCCGGAGACAGCAAGCCGGACGAGCCCGGCCTGCTCGACCGGCTGCGCTCCATGGTCGGCCTCGCCGCCGCCAAGGAACAGGTCGAAGACCTGGTCAACCTCACCAAGCAGACCCGGCGCCGGATCGAGGCGGGCCTGCCCGCCGCCACCATCAGCCACCACCTGGTCTTCTCCGGTCCGCCCGGCACCGGCAAGACCACCGTCGCCCGGCTGTACGGCGAACTCCTCGCCGAACTCGGGGTGCTGCCCGCCGGCCAGCTCATCGAGACCGCCCGCGCCGATCTCGTGGGCCGCTACATCGGCCACACCGCCCAGCTCACCCGGGACGCCTTCGAACGCGCCCGCGGCGGCGTGCTCTTCATCGACGAGGCCTACACGCTGACACCCCGCCACGGCGCCGGCGGCGACTTCGGCCAGGAAGCGGTCGACACCCTCATGAAGCTGATGGAGGACCACCGCGACGAGGTCGTCGTCATCGTGGCCGGCTACCAGGAGGAGATGCGCGGCTTCCTCGCCTCCAACCCCGGCCTGGCCTCGCGGTTCTCCCGCGAGATCACCTTCGACCACTACGCGGACGACGAACTCGTCACCATCGTCCGGCTCCAGGCCGAAACCGCCGGGTACAGCTGCACCCCGGAGACCCTGGCGGCACTCGCCACACTGTTCGCGGTCGTCCCGCGCGACCGCTCCTTCGGCAACGGACGCTTCGCGCGGCAGATGCTGGAAGCGATGATCACCCGCCAGGCGGGGCGGCTGTCCCGGCTGGACATCGCGGACCTGGACGAACTCAGCCTCCTGCTGCCCCAGGACATCCCGACCGAGCGGATCGGCAGCTTCGCGTGAGGCGGGCGCCCGTGAGGGGGGTCTCCGCGAGGGGTGTGGGTCTGCCCGCCGTACGAGGCACGGCGGCGCTGCTGGCCGCCGGCCTGCTGCTGCCCTCGGCGGGCAGCGCGGCCGCCGCCGACTCCCCGGACACCCTGCCCGGCGTCACCCAACTGCGCCGCGACCCCGGCGGCAAACCGGCCGGCTGCCTCCCGGCATCCACCAAAGGCACCCAACTCACCCCCTGGCCGCAGACCTTCCTACGGGCCGACCGGGTCTGGCCCCTCAGCCGGGGAGAAGGCGTCACCGTCGCCGTCCTCGGCTCCGGAGTCAAGGACGGCAGCGGCCTGCTCACCGGCCGCCTCGACTACGCCCCGCTCCCGGGCGGCGCCGACCCGACCCAGGACTGCGTCGGCCACGGCACCTTCCTGGCCGGCCTGATCGCCGCCGACCAACGCGAGGGGACGGGCTTCGCCGGCGTCGCGCCACGCGCCAGAATCCTCGCCGTCTCCGTCACCAACGAGGCCGGGGTCGCCTCGGCCGACCTCCTCGCCCAGGGCATCACGGCAGCGGCCGACCGGGGCGCGCGCGTCATCGCGGTCGCCGTCGCCCTCCCCGGCGGCAACGACGCCCTCGCCGGCGCCGTCCGGGCAGCCCGCGCCAAAGGCGCCCTGATCGTCGCCCCCGCCGCCCCCGACACCGCCCCGACCGACACCGGCCAGTCCGGCACCGCCAAACCCGGCCCCGCCTACCCGGCCGCCTACCCCGAGGTCCTCGCCGTCCGCGACCTCGCCCCCGGCGGCGCACTCCCGGACGGCCCCACAGCCGTCCCGGTCGGCGGCCGCGTCGACCTCGCCGCCCCCGGCGACGCCGTCACCGGCCCCGGCCCCACCCCCGGCGGCTACTACACCGGCGTCGGCCCCAGCTTCGCCACCGCCTTCGTCGCCGCCACCGCCGCCCTCGCCCTCGGCTACCGCCCGACCCTCACCGTCGACCAGCTGACCCGCCGCCTGGAAACCACCGCCTACCACAGCACCGACCCCCAGTACGGCTACGGCACCATCGACCCCGTCACCGCCGTCACCCAACTCCCCGACCCCGCCCCCACCACCCCGGCACCCCCCGCGGCCGCCCTCGCCATGCCCCCCACCCGCCCCGCCACCAACGCCCCCACCCAAGCCACCACCATCGCCCTCGCCTCCCTCGCCACCGCCGCCCTGGTAGCCGCAGCCGCCGCCGTCACCCCCCGCGCCCGCACCCGAGGCTGGCGCCCGGGCCGCGTGGAGGAGAACTGAGGGGAGGGTGCTCCCTTCGGGCCGCCATCGCCCCCTGTGCCCGCACTGCGGCCCGTGCCCGGGCCGGGCGCACGAGCGGACGAGGGGTGTGCGGCGGTCCGAGTTTCGGCAGCTCCTGGAGCCGCCCGCGCCACGACCCTTGCCCCGCCTTGCCACGATCACCATCCGGGCCCGTGCCCGGAGCGGGCGGAGGAGGGGCGAAGTGCGGTAGCTCCCGGCCGGCCGGGCCACGCCCCACCCAAGCCACGCCCCACCCAAGCCACCACCGTCGCTCCGCCCCGGGCAGGTACCCGGGTTGGTGAGGCGTGTTGCGTGCTGTGGCAGGCCCGTTGCGGTGACGTTCGGTCGAGGGCAGGCTCGGGAACGGGCACCCCGCAGCCCCGCAGCCGTCCCGCCATGTCGCCACCCACCGCCGTCACCCTCCGCGCCTGTGGCCGGGGCGGGGCGGTTCCGGGGGCGGCGTCACCCTTGGCGGTCGGCCATGGCGTCGCCGATGAGGGCGGCGAGTTCGAGGTAGCCGTCGCGGGTGCGGGGACGGAGGGTGGTGGGGTCGGCCGGGCTGGGGGGTGGGAGGGCGACGGCGCCGCGGCAGCGGGTGCGGAAGTGGGTGAGGAGGTCGCGTTCGGCGATGGGGCGGTCGGCGGGTGGGGCGGGGGTGAAGACGGTGGCCGCGCCGCGGGCCAGGCCGTGGTGGCCGAGGGCGGTGAGGTGGTCGAGGAGGGTGTTGGCGTTGTGGGCGCCGGTGGCGGAGGCGGGTTCGCAGAGGACGAGTTGGTGGGCGAGTTCGACGGCGGGTAGCCGGAGGTCGACGGGGGAGGCGGTGGTGTCGGCGAGGATCACCGGGTAGTGGCCGCTGAGTTCGGTGAGGGTGGCGGGAAGGGTGGCGGGGTCCGGTTGGACGGCGTGCACGACGAGTCGGCCGGCTGTGCGGTGTTCGCCCTGGGCGGGGCCGCCGGGGACGAGGACGACGACCGGGTCGGCGCGGTGTTCGGCGAGCAGGGCGCCGAGGACGGTGGTGATGCCTTCGGTGGGGCTGCCGACGACGGCGATGCGGTGGCAGGCGCGCAGGGGTACGCGGATGCGGTCGAGGAGGTGTCGGCGCCGGGTCTCCGCGCTGCCGGGAAGGGTGAGGCGGCGGGTGCGCGGGCCGGCGGGTGCACGGCGCAGGGCCGGGGTGTCCGGTGCCGCGACTGCCGCAACCGCCGCGATCGCGGCGGGTGGTGCGGCTGCGGCTGCGGCTGCGGCTGGGGTGGCGGGGCCGGTCGGCGGCTGGGGGGCCGTGGCTGGGTCGGTGTCCGGGCCGCGGGTGAACAACTGCCGTTCGGGGGCGGGGATCAGGACGGTTCCGAGCAGGTCCAGCGGCTGCCGGGGGAGGAGGGCGACGGGTTCGGGCCAGGCGGCCGGCGAGTAGTCGGGGGCGGCGGGGACGTCGGTGCCGACACCGGGGGTGCCGTCGGTGAAAGCCATCGTCCGACCTTCCGGTCCGTGTTGCGCCCGACCGGTGCCTCCGGTCGGCCCGTACAGCCGGGACTACGGTCGAAGGTTCCGTTCCGGTTCACCTGAACCACTCCCGGCGGGGGGACCGTTGAGCGGGCAGGGCGCGCCTCGCTCCCCTTGTCGTGCCGGGAGGTTGTGCCGTGCGTCCGCCCGTCCGGTCGTACGCACTAATTCCCCTGCTCGACCGGCTACCGCTCGGTACCGTCGTTCGGTGGCACCCGGCGTCCGCCGAGTGTCATCGAGGTGGAAGGAGCGTGAGTCCCGTGATCGGGACGGGGGAGGGCCGCGGGATGGATGTGGACGGGCCGGAGGCGCGGGAGTTCGTCGCCGCGCTGGTGCGGGCGGGTGCGCCGAGTGGGGCGGGGCCGACCGGGCTGCGGGTGCCGGAGGCGTCGGCGGAGGTGGTGATCGCCGTCGCCCGCCGGTTGGCGTTGCGGGCGGTGCCGCAGGGGCGGTGGCGGCCCGGATCGGCGCCGTCGGGGTTGTTGAGAGTGGCCTCGGCGCTGGTGGTGGACGAGCATCCGTCGGCGTCGGGGTGGTCGGCGGCGGAGCGGGAGCGGTTGGCGAGATGGGTCGCGATGCTGATGGAGCACCGGGGCGAGGACGGGGTGGAGGACCTGGTGCGGGAGCTCAACGGGCGCTGACCGCCGCCTGATCGAGGGCGTTCGGCGGGGCCTGCGACGGGGGCCTGCCGCGCGTGGCCGGGGCCGGCTAACACGGCATCCGGCGGCGGCCCGGGTGCCGTGAGTCGGGGCGTTGGCGGATCGTTGGTGAGGACTTGGCGGGCTCCGGCAGTGTGCTGTCGTAGCCGCTGCCGGGGACGTCCGGCCGGCTGCCCAGCGGTGCCCTGTCTGTGCCGTGCCCCCTGCCCGATCTGAGAGGTAGCGCGTGTCGAAGCCGTCCGTCGCCCAGTCCACGCCCGTCGCCCAGCCCTCCGGGGGTCCGTCGGACGCGGCGGGGGCTGCCACTGCCCCGGCCCGCCCGGTCCGTCCGACCCTCGACCCCGAGACGCTCGCCGAGATCCACCGGCTGCACGGCGGCTACTTGCTGCGTGCGCTGCTGCGGGCCACGGGCGGGGACCGCGGCAAGGCCGAGGACATCCTGCAGGAGACCCTGCTGCGCGCCTGGCAGCACCCGGAGGCGCTGAGCGCCGGGCCCGAGCAGAGCCGGCCCTGGCTGTTCACGGTGGCCCGGCGGATCGCGATCGACCACTACCGGATGGCCGCCGCCCGCGCCAAGGAGGTCATCGGTGAGCCGTTGGAGGACCGCCCGCTCGCCGAGGACCCGTACGAACAGGTCGTGGTCGCCCGGGACATCGCGCTGGCGCTGCGCCGGGTGCAGAAGCACCACCGGGAGGTGCTGGTCGAGCTCCACCTGAAGGACCGGTCGGTGCTGGAGGCCTCGGCCCGGCTGGGGGTGCCGCCGGGGACGGTCAAGTCCCGCAACTTCTACGCCATTCGGGCGCTGCGCCCGGTCCTGGCGGCGGAGCACGGGTACGCCCCGCCCGTCCGCACGGCGGCAGCGGCCGCGGAGGGCGGCGCCGCCGCGGCCGGTCCGGTGACCGTGCCGGCTCAGCGGCCCGCTTCGGCCGCCCGCTGACCGTCCGCTGACGGTCGGCCCGCTTCGGCCGCCCGCTGCCCGTTCGCCCGCCTCAGCGGCCCGGTGGCCAGCCGGTGGAGCGGAGGTTGAGCGACTCCTCCAGGCTGGTGGTGAACTCGCTCAGGTAGCCGGCCTGCCGCTCGTGGGCGCGGAAGCGGTCGAGCGCGATGCGCAGCCGGCCGCCCACCTCCGGTTCCCGGCCGCGGGCCAGCAGGTGGGCGGCGTAGGACTGTTCGGTGACCGCGTGCAGGTAGAGCAGGCCCGCCTCCTCGCACGCGGCGAGCAACCGGTGCCAGGCGAGGTCGGCGGTCTCGTCGCGGACGGTCGGCGGGAGGGCCTGTGCCTCGGTCAGCAGTGACCAGAGGTGGACCTGGGTGACGGGAGCGGGCGGCAGTAGCTCGCGGGCCTCGCGGGAGCAGCGCTGCGCGCCTTCCCGGTCGCCGCCGGCCAGGCGGACCCAGCCCTGGTGGACTTTGGCGTCGACCAGCCGTCGGCGGTTGCCCGACGCCAGGGCGAGGGCGGTGGCGGAGGCGGCCAGCCGTTCGGCTTCGGCGGTGGTGCCGAGCATCGCGGTGACCAAGGCGAGGGTGGCGAGCGCCCGGACGCGCGCGGACGCGGCCCGCGGCCCGTCGACGGATTCGGTGGCGGCCACCGCCTTTCGTGCCGCCTCCGCCGATTCGTGCCGGCGTTCGAGCGCGACCAGGGCCTGCGCCCGGCAGTTGTGCAGCAGTGCGACCGCGACCGGGTCCCCGCACCGTTCGGCCGCCTCCTGGCCTGCCCGGGCGGTGGCGAGCCAGTCGGTGAAGCGGCTGGCGCCGTAGTAGAGCGAGCCGCTGGTCAGGGCGAGCCGCCAGGCGCGTTCGGGGTCGGTGTCAGCGGTGGCGCCGACGAGTGCGTGGACGGCGGGTTCCTCGGCGCGGAACCAGTCGAGCGCGGTGCGGATGTCACCGGCGGGCGGAAGGGCCTGCGGCGGGTGGGCGGGGGAGTCGGAGTCCTCCTGGCCGGGGTCGAGGTAACAGCCGCAGTGCTGGAGGGCGGCGAGGTAGTAGTCCGCCAGGCGTTCCCGGAGCAGGCGTCGTCGTCGTTCGGGCAGTTCGGCGAGCAGTCCGGCGCTGAACAGCCGGACCAGGTCGGTGCGGCCGTAGCGGCCGGGGGCGGTGCCGGGGAGTAGGTGGTGGGCGGCCAGTTCGCCGAGCGCCCGGTGGGCGGTGGCGGTGTCGGTGCCGAGCAGTGCGGCGCTCGTCGGGGTGTCGACCTCGCCGCCGGGGTGGACGGCCAGGGCGGTGAGCAGGTCGGCGGCGGGTTCGGAGAGTCGACGGTACGTCAGATGCAGCTGCGCGCGGATGCCGAGGGTGCCGTCGGCGTCCAGGACGGCCAACCGGGTCTGTTCGTCGGCGAGTTCGGTGGCCAGCTCGGCGACCGTCCAGTCGGGCTGGGCGGCGAGGCGGGCGGCGGCGATCCGCAGGGCGAGCGGCAGTCGGTCGCAGAGGCGGACGAGGCGGGCGGCGGCCTCCGGTTCGGCGCGCACCCGTTCGGGCGTCAGGGCGCGTTCCAGGAGGAGCAGGGCGTCGTCCTCGGGCAGGGCGGCCAGCCGCAGCAGGGCGGCCCCGTCGAGGGCGACCAGGTCCTCCAGCGAGCCCCGGCTGGTGACGACCGCAACGCAGCCGGGCCCTTCGGGCAGCAGGTCGGCGACCTGGTCGGGGTCGGCGGCGTCGTCCAGGACCACCAACAGCCGTCGGCCCCTGGTGCGTTCGCGGAAGAGCGCGGCGCGTCCGGCGCGGTCGGCGGGGACGGTGTCGGCCGGGACGCCGAGGGCGTGCAGGAAGTCGGCGAGGACGGCGTCGGGCTGCGCCGGGCCGGTCGGGGCGAGGCCGCGCAGGTCGGCGTGCAGCCGGCCGTCGGGGAAGCGGGCGGCGGCCCGGTGCGCCCAGGCGGTGACCAGCGCGCTCTTGCCGACCCCGGCGGGGCCGACCACCAGGACCGGGCCGTCGGCGGCGCGGTCCGGGGCGCAGGTGTGGTCGAGCCGGTCGAGTTCGGCCTGCCGTCCGACGAAGTCCACCATCCGGCGGGGGATCCGGTGGGGGACGCGGGCGGCGGGCCCGGGGGCCGGGGGCGCGGCGGGCACCCGCTCCGGGCGGTCGTCGGCCAGCACCTCGGCGAGGGCGGCCTGCAGGGCCGGGCCGGGGCGGAGCCCCAGCTCGCGGTCCAGGCGCTGCCGGGCCTGGTGGTAGGCGGTCAGCGCGTCCGCGGGCCGTCCGGCCTGGCGCAGGCAGCGCATCAGCAGCGCCACCAGTTCCTCGCGCAGCCCGTCGGTCCGGACGTTCTCCTCCAGCACGGCCACCGCCGCCGCGCCGGTGCCCTGGCGCAGCCGCAGCGAGGCCCAGCAGAGCAGGGCGGCGGTGCGGGACTGTTTCAGGTGGTCCACGGCGGCAGTGCGCAGCGGGGTGTCGGGCAGGTCGGCCAGGGCGTCGCCGCGCCACAGCCGCAGGGCCTCCTCCAGCAGGGCGATCGCCTCGGCGCCGCCACCGCAGCCGGCCGTGCCGGCCGTGTGGGCCGTGTCGGCCGTGTCGGCGTGCTCGGCGGCCCGGGTGGTCAGCGTCTCGAACCGCAGCGCGTCCACCTCGTCGGCCGGCCCGGTCAGCAGGTAGCCCGACGCCCGGGTGTGCAGCTCGAACGGCGTGCCGGCGAGCACCTTGCGCAGCGCGGCGACATGCCCCTGCACCGCCGCCCGCGCGCTGGCCGGCGGCTGCTCCCCCCACAGCGCCTCGCAGAACCGGTCGACGGTGACCACGCGTCCGAGCCCCAGCGCCAACAGCGCCAGGATCGCGCGCCGCTGCGCCCCCGCCAACGTGGCGAAGCCGTCCGCCCCGACCCGCAACTCCACCGGGCCGAGCAGCCGAATCCGCACCACGTACCCCCACCATCGCCGCACGTCACACCCGGGGTGGTCCCCGGGGTGGAGCAGTGTAATGCGCGAAACGGTCCGCGCCGCGCCGCTCCTGCCCCGGGGGACGCGGTCGGGGCGGGTGCGGGTTGCGTCGACCGCCGAGGGGCCTTGCCTCCCGCGCCCGGGCCCGGGCCCGCACCGGGCCGGAATCCCCGAGGGGGCCCGGTCCTTCGTGTCGGACCCGCCGGATACCGTGCCGCCATGACGGAGAGACACGACGCCGACCGCCACGTCCGGTTCGAGCGCGGGTCGCGGCGGCCCGACCGGTCCGCGAGAGCGTGAACGGGCAGGTCGGGCCTATCCTCGGACGGAAGTCCGCGGGTGGGGGAGAAGAGGGACGCGTGCACATCGATCTGCTCGGGCCGGTGGTCCTGCGGCGGGAGGACGGGACGGCGGTGACGCCCTCGGCCCCCAAACGGCGGGCGCTGCTGAGCGCGCTCGCCGTGCGGCTGAACCAGACGGTGGCCACCGAGGAGCTGATCGAGCTGGTCTGGGACGGCGCGGCGCCGCCCACCGCGCGGGCCGCCCTCCAGGGGCACGTCGCGGCGCTGCGCCAACTGCTGGACGGGCCGGGGCTGGTGCTGGGCACCCGGGGCTCCGGCTACCTGCTGGCCGGTGAGCCCGACCGGGTCGACGCGCTGCGCTTCGCGCGCCTCTGCGAGGAGGCGGGCGTCCCGCTGCCCGGGCCCGTCGCCCCGGGGGAGACGGGCCTGGGGGAGGCGGCCCCGAGGGATGCGGCCCCGGAGAGCCCCGCGCTGCCGCTGCTGCGCGCCGCGCTGGACCTGTGGCACGGCCCGGCGCTCACCGACTGCGGCTCAGCCCTGCTGCGCGAGCGGGCGCTCCCGCACCTCACCGACCTGCGACTGCGCGCCCTGGAACGGCTGGCCGAGGAACTCCTCCGCGCGGGCCGCGGCGGCGAGTCGACCGCCGAACTGGCCGAGGCGGCCGACGCCAACCCGTCCCGGCAGACGCTGACCGCCCGGCTGGTCCGCTGCCTGGAGCAGGACGGGCGGCGGGCGGAGGCGCGGGAGCGGTACGAGCGCGCGATCGCCCGGCTCCCCGGCCCGCCCGGACCGGAACTGCGCCGCGCCGGTGAGCAGTTCGGCGAGCAGCCCGCCCCACCCGACCGCCGCTTCGTCGGCCGCGGTGCCGAACTCGCCCGCCTGGAGGAGGTCCTGCCCGCGGCCCGGGCGGGCCATCCGATCCTGGTCACCGGCCCGGCGGGGGTCGGCAAGACCGCCCTGGTCCAGCACTGGGCGGCGCGGCACGGCACCCGCCACTTCCCGGACGGCCTCCTCCGCGCCGACCTGCGCGGCTTCGACCCGGACGGGCCACGCGAACCCGCCGACGTCCTGGCCGAGTTCCTCACCGCCCTCGGCGTCGCCCCGGACGCCCACCCCGCCTCGACCGCCGAACGCTCCCGCCGCTACCGCGAACTCGTCGCCGGCCGGCGGATGGCGATCCTGCTGGACGACGCCGCCTCCCACGAGCAGCTCGGGCCCCTGCTGCCCGACCCGCCGGCGGCGGACACCGAGGGCGGGGAAGAACCAGGGCCGGCCCCCGTCACCGTCGTCACCAGCCGCAGCCGCCTGCGCCACCTGCTGGTCCACGAGGGCGGCGTCCCGCTCCCGCTGGGCGCGCTCGGCCACGAGGACGCCGCCGCGCTGCTCGCCCGCACCCTCGGACCGGACCGGACCGGCGGCGACCCGGACACCGTCGCCGAACTCGCCGAACTCGCCGAGCGCTGCGACCGTCTGCCGCTCGCGCTGCGCCTGGCCGCCGCCCGGCTGACCGCCCGACCCGACTGGACCCCGGGCGACCTCGCCCGCGAACTCGCCGCCGAGGAGGCCGGCTTGGCCGCCCTGTCCGGCACCGGTACCAGCACCGCCCGCGGCCCGATCGGCCTCACCACCGCCCTGGACCGGACGTACCGGACGCTGCCGCCCGCCGCCGCCCGGCTGTTCACCCTGCTCGGCCTGCACCCCGGCGCGGTGATCGACACCGACACCGCAGCCGCCCTCGCCGACCTCCCGCCCGCCGCCACCCGCTCCCTGCTGACCGGGCTGGACGCCGTCCACCTGCTGGAGGAGGAAACCCCCGGCCGCTACGCCCGGCGCGAGCTGGTGCGCCGCTACGCCGCCCGGCAGGCCGCCGAACTCACCTGCGACGAACGGTTCGTCGCCCTCGACCGGCTGATCGCCCACTACCTGGACGTCACCGCAGGCTGGACGGCCGAGTGCACGGCTGCGGCCGGCGGCAGCGAGCGGGCGGCGGCCTGGTTCGGCCGCGAGGAGAGCGCCCTGCGCGCCGTCGTGGTGTGCGCCGAGCAGTACGGACGGACCGCCGGGTCCTGGCAACTCGCCCACCGGATCGCCCTGTTGTACGAGGCCACCGGCCACGACCGGACCCACTGGCGGGCCGTCGTCGAAGCCGGGCTGAGCGCCGCGCACGCGGACGGCGACGCGGCGGCCGTCGCCCGGCTCGGCACCGACCTCGCGGTCCTGCACATCGCCCGCGCGGCCCACCGCACCGCCGCCGAGCAGCTGGACCTCGCCGTCGCCGCGGCCGACCGGGCCGGTGACGCGGCGCTGCGCCACCACTGCCGCAGCCGGGTGGCCGCCGCGCTGCTGCGGGCCGGCCGCTACGAGCGGGCCCTGCCCATGCTCACCGACCTGGTGGCCGCCGCCCGGACCCCGGTCACCGGACACCTGCTGGTGCCCTCGCTCACCGGACTCGCCGACGCCCTGGTCCTGGCCGGCGACCCCGGCCCGGCCCTCGCCCACGCCGACGAGGCCGTCCGGGAAGCCACCGCCGGCCCCGGCGGCGCCGAGGCCGTCCTCGCCACCCACAGCCGCGCCCGCGCCCTGCACGCCCTCGGCCGCCGCGACGCCGCGCTGTCCTCGGCCCGGCTCGCCGTCGCCCTCGGCCGTGCCGTCGGCGATCCCGCGCTCGAGGCGCGCTCGCACGGACTGCTCGCGGACCTGCTGTGCGAGCTGGGCCGCGGCATGGAGGGGGCCGAGGCCCGGCGCCACGCCGAGACACTGGCGACGGGCGGCCGCTGACCTACGGGCGGTCGCCGACCGGTGGGCAGCCGCCGACCGATGGGCGGAACCGTCCCGCCGGCCCCCGGAAAACCCATGGGAAGCCCGAGGGGAGACCGGAGGGAAAACCCGATGTGAACCTCGACCCGCCGTCGAGCCGTTCACCAGAGAGCGGAACCGCAGGCGGAACTACCGGCAGTTCCGACGTGGGGAACGGCCTTCGCCGCCGGACCGTCCGACACCCGGGCGGTACCCCTGAGCTGGGAAGAGACGTCGACGATTGATCGGGTACGGGCAATTCCGCCGCCGGGGCATACTTCTGCCTGGTGCCGATCGCCCGGCGTGATTCCAGGCAGAAGTGCGGAAGTGGCAGGACCGAGTGAGTGGGGGCGGGGCATGGCGGCTGGGGTCGGCGGAACGGGCACGGACGTGGGGGAGTTCAGCCGTCTGCTGGCCGAACACCGGGTGGCGGCCGGCCTGACCCAGGAGGAACTGGCCGCGGCCGCCGGGGTCAGCCTGCGCGCCCTCGGGGACATGGAGCGGGGCCGCACCCGCGGGCCGCAGCGGCGCACCGTCCGGGCCCTGGCCGTCGCGCTGGGCCTGGTCGGCGAGCAGACGGAGGCGCTGGACCGTGCCGCGCAGTCCGGGCGCCCGCGCGGCGTCCGGCCGGGTCCGGCGCGGGTCGGGGCCCAGGCGGCGCCGCCCGAAAACCCGGCGACCACGGACCCGGGGAACGGGGACCCGGGGAGCAGGGAGCAAGCGCCCCGGACAGCGCCCGTCATCGCGGGCCAGAGCGCCCTCGCCCTACCCCGCGACATCGCCGACTTCACCGCCCGCGAGGGCGCCCTCGCGGCGCTCGCCGGCCTGGCCTCGGACGACCGGCCCGCCCATCCCCGGGTGGTGCTGGTCAGCGGTCAGCCCGGCCTCGGCAAGACCGCCTTCGCCCTGCACGCCGCCCACACCCTTGCCCCGCGCTTCCCGGACGGCCAACTCTCCCTCGACCTCGGCGGCATGTCCGCGCACCCGCTGCCCGCCCGTGACGCCCTCGGCCAGGTGCTGCGCGCCCTGGGCGTCGCGGACGCCGCGGTGCCCGCCGGGACGGAGGAACGGGCCGGCCTCTACCGGGCCCTGGTGCGCGAGCGGCGGCTGGTCCTGGTGCTGGACGACGCCGCCGACGAGAGCCAGGTGCGCCCGCTGCTGCCCGGTTCCGGACCGGCCGTGACCATCGTGACCAGCCGCAACGCGCTGCCCGGACTGGAGTCGGTGCACCGGCTGAGCCTGGACGTGCTCGCTCCGGCCGAGGCGGCCGGCCTGCTGGCCCGGATCGCCGGCCGGGAGCGGATCGAGGCCGCGCCCGACGCCACCGCCGAACTGGCCGGGCTCTGCGGCTACCTGCCCCTCGCGCTGCGGATCGCCGGGCAGCGGCTGGTCGCCCGCCCGCAGCAGCCGGTCGCCCACCTGGTGCGCCAGCTGGCCGCCGAGGAGTACCGCCTGGACCTGCTGGAGACCGGCGACCTGGCGGTCCGCCCGGCCTTCGAGCTGTCCTACCGCCGCCTGCCCGCCGAGTCCCAACTGGTGCTCCGGCGATGCGCGTTGACGGCCGGACCGGACTTCACGGCGGTGGTCGCCGCCGCCTACGCGGGCCGGTCGGCGGCCCGGACCGAACTGGTGCTGGAGCAACTGGTCGACGCCGGACTGGTGCAGCCGGCCACCCCGGAGCGCTACCGCCTGCACGACCTGGTGCGGCTCTACGCGGGCGAACGGCTGGCCGTCGACGAGGCCCCCGAGGACCTGGCCGAGGCCCGCACCCGGGCCGGGCGCTGGCTCCTCGACCGGGCCGCCGCCTACGGGCTGCGGTTCGACCCCGAGCACGCCAGGGACGGCGCCGAGGTCACCGGTTCCGCGTCCGCGCACCTCACCGAGGCCGCACGCTGGCTGGAGTACGAGCACCTGGAGTGGCTGGCCGCCCTGCACCAGGCGCAGCGGACCGGCCGCCACCGGGAGGTGATCGACACCGCCGAGGCCATGCACTGGTTCTCCGACCGGCTGCTGAGCTGGGGGATCTGGGCGGAGGTGTTCCAGCTCTCGGTGGACGCCGCCCGCGCGCTCGGCGACCGGCAGGCCGAGGCGGTGCACGTCAACTACCTGGCCTGGACGTACGTCACCTGTCTGCACCGCTACCAGCGTGGCATCGAACTGGCCGCCGAAGGACTGGAGTTGGCCCAGGCGCTGGGCGACCGGGAGCAGCAGGGCTGGGCTCTCACCTACCTCGCCTCCGGCCTGCGCTACCTGCGGCGGCACCGCGAGGCGATCGACGCCTTCCAACGGGCGGCGGACGCCTTCGCCGAGGTCGACAACCGCTCGGCGATGATCGGCCGGCTGGTCACCCTGCGCGGCGCCGCCAACTGCCTGCGCGAGTCCGGCCGGGCCGAGGAGGCCGTGGACACCCGGCGGCGGGCCCTGGCCGGCGCGCTGGAGCTGGTGGAGCGCTGGTCCGCGCCGCTGATGAACCTGCTCGCGGCCATGACCGCGCACGAACTGGGCCTGGACCGTGCGGCGTTGAAGCGCTGGCCGGCCGCCGAGAAGGCCTACCGGCAGGCCCTGGCGCACTACGAGGCGGTCGGCCGGCCGGACAGCATGACCAAGACGCTGACCGAACTCGGCACCGCGCTGATCGAGCAGGGCCGCGCCGAGGAGGCCCGGGAACTGCTCACCGAGGCGCTCAGCGACCTCAGCGCGAACGGCCCCCGGCCGGGGGGCGGTTTCCAGGGGCCGCCCGGGCACTGACACGAGCGCCCGTCCCCTCTCCGCGGCGAGAGGGGACGGGCGCCGCAGGGTCAGATCCGGGTGTCCTCCACCACGGGCAGCCCGTCGGTGAGGTCCGAGCCCCGGACATCCGCGCTCGGCGCGAAGGACTTCTTCGACGCGACCGCGGGCTTCTTGCCGCAGAAGGCCGGCTCCAGGGTGTTCATCAGCCCCTGCGTCACCGCGCCGTTGTTGGAGGCGTTGGCGAAGACCACCACGCTGCGCCGCCCGTCCTGGGTCACGAAGGACTGGGTCTGGAACCCCTGCACGATGCCGCCGTGGCCGTACACGTCCCCGCAGGACAGCGAGATGCGGCGCAGCCCCAGGCCGTAGGAGATCTTCGCGGTGGGCGTCGGCAGGGCGGCGGTCATCTGCCGCAGCGAGTCGTCCGAGACCAGCCCGCCCTCGCCGCCGGCCAGCAGCGCGGTGAGGAAGCGGTCGAGGTCCTCGGCGTCGGAGATGACGGCACCGGCGCTCCACACCCAGGAGCCGTTCTGCGCGGTGGAGTCCAGCAGCGGCTTGCTGCGGTCGTCGTTGGTGAGGTAGCCGGTGACGTGGGCACCCCGGATCTGCTGGTCGGGCACCACGAAGGAGGTCTTGCGCAGGGCGAGCGGCTGGATGATCCGCTCGTTCAGCACCTCCGCGAACGGCTGGCCGGTGAGGTGCTCGACCGCGAGGCCCATCAGCACGAAGTCGGTGTTGGAGTACGAGTAGCGGGTGCCGGGGGTGTACTGCACACCGTGCTTGACCGACATCGCCACCAGGTCGCGCGGGTCGTACACATTGGTGCGGATGCGCGCCTCGAACGCGCTGGTGGTCTCCTCGCCCGCCTGCTCCAGCAGGTCGTTGGTGTGGTCGTAGACGCCCGCCCGGTGCTCCATCACCTGGCGGCCCGTCATGGTCCACCCCTCCGGCAGGGTGCCCTCCGGCAGGTAGTCGCGCAGCGGCTTGTCGAGGTCGATCCGGCCCTCCTGCGCCAGCTGCATCACGAGAACGGCGGTGAACATCTTGCTGTTGCTGCCGACCCGGAACCTCCACGAGGAGTTCATCGGGGTCCCGTCCAGGTCGGCCCGGCCGACCGACACCGATCGGGCGTTCTCCTTGTCGCCGTGGTCGCGGATCACCGCGAAGGCGCCCGGGGCGCCGGCGCCGGTGGTGGCCTGCAGGGCGGCGAGCACGCCGGGGATGTCGGAGGCGGGCGCGTCGGCGGCGCCCCGGTCGGCGGCCGCGGCGTGCACGGCGCCGGTCGCCATCAGGACGGCAGCGGCGGCGGCCACCGCGAGGGGACGCAGGAGGCTGGTCTTCGCCATGTTCCTCGGCTCTCTCATCAGCTGACGCGGCGTCCGGCCGCGCCGATCGAAGATCACTATCACCGGCCGGGGCGGTCGAAGGCAATGTGAACCGGTTCGCCCGCATCGTCCGTTGTGGGAATCGGCGTGTCGGCCGCCCCGTTCGTTTCCCGGTCCGGAGCCAAGGTTTTACCTGCTGTCGTCTACCCGCGTTGACGGCCGCGCCGCATGCTGTTCGGGCGCTCACCGCGCGTTCCGGCATGCTCCCCCGCACCGGCTCCCTCCCGCCGGATCCCTTCAGCAGCCTCCCGCCACCAGCTTCGCCCGTCCAGCTTCGCCCACCAGGTTCCCCGTCACCAGGTTCCCCGTCACCCGACCATGGAGCTTCCCCATGCCCCTGGCCTCCCTGGCGCGCCGCGCCGGCGCCCTGCTGCTCGCCACCGCCGGTCTGATACCGCTGTCCGGCACCGCCCAGGCCGCCACCACGGCCTCCGCTACGTACACCGCGATCGTCTTCCCCGACCAGGACCACACCGTCGTCTACAACCTGATCAACGCGGCGACCCGGTCCGTCGACGTCACCATGTACGAGCTGCGCGACACCACCGCCGTCAACGCCCTGATCGCCCGTCAGCGGGCCGGCGTCAAGGTCCGGGTGATCCTGGACGGCGCGCACACCTCGGTCAACGGCTCCGCCTACTCGGCCCTCAAGGCCGCCGGGGTCGGGGTGACGTACTCCTCCACGGCGTTCGTCTACACCCACCAGAAGACCGTCACGGTGGACGGCGCCACGTCGCTGATCATGACTGGCAACCTGGACTCCGCCTACTACGCGAACGACCGCGACTACGGCGTCATCGACACCGACGCCAACGACGTCGCCGCGATCGAGCGGGTCTTCGCCGCCGACTACGCCAAGACCGCCGTCACCCCGACCGACGGCGACAACCTGGTCTGGTCGCCCACCGACTCGCAGTCCCGGCTGCTGGCCCTGATCAACGGCGCGCGGACCAGCCTCGACCTGGAGCAGCTGGAGTTCGGCGACGCGGCCCTGGTGGACGCCGTCGCCGCGGCGGCCTCGCGCGGCGTCACCGTGCGCGTGGTCGGGATGAACCCGGGCTCGTACGCCGACTCCTTCGACCAGGTGACCGCGGCGGGCGGCCAGGTCGTCACCTACTCGTCGACCACCGGCCTGTACGTCCACGCCAAGGCGATCGTCGCCGACTACGGCACGGTGTCGGCCAAGGTGTTCGCGGGCTCGGAGAACTTCTCCGACAATTCGCTGAACCACAACCGCGAGCTGGGCCTGATCACCACCGACTCCGGGGTGCTCGACGCCATCGAGTCGACCGTCGCCGGCGACTTCGCCAACGGCACGCCGTACTGACGCCGCACCAACGCCGCACCAACACGTACTGACGCCGTCCTGACGCAGCGCTGAGGCGTACTGGTCGTCACCCGGCGTACGGGAAACGTTCCTTCCCCCCATGCCGAGCGGCTCACCGGGGCCGCTCCTCACCCGAGGATTTGTCATGACTTCGTCCACGAAGCCCCAGAACCCCCGCTCCCGCCGCACCGCGACCGCGATCGGCTCCGCCGTCGCCCTGGTCGCCGCCTCTGCCGGCCTGTGGGCGGCCACCGCCACCACCGCGCAGGCGGCCGCCCTGCCCACGCCCGACCACATCATCGTCGTGGTGATGGAGAACCACGCCTACACCCAGGTCATCGGCAGCAGCAGCGCCCCGTACCTCAACAACACCCTCAAGGCGGGCGGCGCCAACCTCACCCAGTCCTTCGGCATCACCCACCCCAGCGAGCCGAACTACTACGCGCTGTTCTCCGGCTCCACCCAGGGCCGCGTCGACGACAGCTGCGTGACCGTCGGCGGCTTCCAGAGCGCCAACCTGGCCTCCGAGGTCATCGCCGCCGGCAAGACCTGGGCCAGCTACAACGAGACCCTGCCCAGCCAGGGCAGCACCGTGTGCAGCAGCGGCAACTACGCCCAGAAGCACAACCCGTGGTTCGGCTTCGGCAACGTCCCGCTCAGCAGCGCCAAGACCTTCGCGCAGTTCCCCACCGACTACACCACCCTGCCGAACGTCTCCTTCGTCGTGCCGAACCTCTGCAGCGACATGCACGACTGCTCGGTCAGCACCGGCGACACCTGGATCAAGAACAACCTCGGCGCCTACGCCACCTGGGCGCAGACCCACAACAGCCTCCTCGTCGTCACCTTCGACGAGGACAACAAGCTGTCCGGCAACCGGATCCCGACCCTGGTCTACGGCGCCCACGTCACCCCTGGCAGCAGCTCCGCCACCACCTACAACCACTACAACGTGCTGCGCACCCTGGAGGACCTGGCCGGCGCCGGCGGCCACGCGGGCAACGCGGCCACCGCGAGCGACATCACCGGCATCTGGAACTGAGCTCCGGCGATCGGGGTTTGACCTTCTCCTGAGCCGGAGGCCGAGCCTGAGCCGGCGGCCGCGTGGTCATCGGCTCAGGCTCGGCTCCGGCTCGGGCTCGGCTCCGGCTCCGGGCCCGGTGGCGGGCGCGGTTCCGGTGCCGGCTGCGGGCCGCGCGCCGTGCCTGCGCACCCCGGGTACCGCCGCCGTGCCCGCGCAGACCAGTGTCACCAGCGCCGCGGCCGTCAGCAGCGGCACCCGGCTTCCCCAGGCGTCGGCGGCCAGCGGTGCCAGGACGTACCCGAGCGGGGCGGCGCCCAGCGAGAGCAGCCAGTCGTACGAGGTGACCCGGGCCAGGACCCCGGCCGGGAAGTCCTGCTGCACCACCGTCGCCCACACCGGGTTGAGGAAGCCCAGCCCGGTCATCGCCACCGCCTGCGCGGCCACCGCGAGGGGCGCCGGGGCCGGGACGGCGAGCGCGAGCAGCGGCAGCCCGTACAGCGCGAGCGCGAGGTTGCCCGCCAGCACCGGACGGCGGGGGCGGACCCGCCCGGCGATCAGCGAGCCGACCAGCAGGCCCACCGCCCCGGCTTGGGTGAACGCCACCCAGGCGCCGTCGCCGCCGAGGCGGGTGGCGGCGATGAGCGGGCCGAGGGTGAGCAGCACGGCGCTCGCGCCGTTCCACACCCCGTGGGCGATCAGACTGGTCCAGTACCAGTCCCGGGAGCGCACCTCGCCCCAGCCGTCGGCGAGGTCCCGGCGCAGCGAGCGCGGTTCGCCCGGGGCGTGGTCGGCGCGGTCCGCGGCGGGCGCGCGGTCACCGGCGGGTCGGGTGAACCGGGTGAGCAGGGTCAGCAGCGCGGCGCTGACCACGAAGGAGGCGCCGTCCAGGACGAACGCCCAGCCGGGCCCGGCGGTGTACACCAGCAGCCCGGCGAGGGCCGGACCGCCGAGGCGGGCGGCGCCGTTCGCGGTGCCCAGCAGGGCGTTGGCGCGCAGCCGCAGCTCGCCCGGGACGGTGGCCGCGACCAGCGGCGAGGCGGTCGGCATGGCGAAGGCGGACGCGATGCCGCCGACGGCGGAGGCGAGGGCGATGTGCGGCAGGCTCGGGTGCCCGCCGAGCAGCTCCAGGCCGACGAGCACCTGGGCGACGGCCCGGACGAGGTCGGTGGTGAGCGCGACCAGGCGCGGGTCGAAGCGGTCTCCGACCACCCCGCCGAAGGGCAGCAGGAGCAGCTTCGGCACCATCGCGCAGCCCAGCACCAGGGCGAGCGCGGCGGAGGAGCCGGTGGCCCGGGTGATGGCGATCGCGAGGGCGGCGGGGACGACGGCGTCGCCGAGGGTGGAGATGGTCCGGCCGAGGAAGAGCAGGCGGAAGTCCGGTAGGCGCAGGGGGTGTCGGGTCACGCGCCGCACTGTATTTCGGTGACGAAATTTTGACAACGAATATTTTGATGGCGTTGCTTTGAGGTTTGTAGACTCCTCCCATGGCCGAGCACCCCCACCAGGACCGCACCCCGCCCCGCGACTGGACGGACGGCCACGTCGAGCGCTGGCAACCGGTGCTGCCCGACCTCGACCCGGACATCGAGGCCGCTGTCACCCGCATGTCCAAACTCACCCGGCACTTCCGCCGGGTCCGCGAACAGGGCGTCGCCGACTACGGCCTGCAGAAGCACGAGTTCGACACCCTCCACGAGCTCGCCGGCCGCGGCGGCCACGCCGCCCCCTCCGACCTGCGCGCCGACCTCAACCTCGCCCCGGCCTCGATCACCGGCCGCCTGGAGACCCTCGAACGGCGGGGCTTCGTCGTGCGCACCCCCTCCACGGAGGACCGCCGCAAGGTCGACATCCTCCTCACGGAGGCCGGACGCGCCGCGTGGCAGGAGGCCCTCGACGTGGTCGGGCGGGAGGAACGCCGACTGCTCGGAGTGCTCTCCGAGGACGAGCGGCGCACGCTGTCGGACCTGCTGCGGAAGGTGATGCTGGTCCAGGAGGCCCCCGAGGACGGCCGCTCGGGCTGACCGCGGTCGGCGCCGGGGCGGGCGCCACCGAGGCCAGCAGGGTCGGCGGGGTCGGCGGGGTCTCACGCCCGGGGTCGACCGGCTGGTCCCGTCCCTGATATCGATAGGGGCGTGCGATTCGAACATGTGCCGATGCCGGACGGTGTGGGGGCGCGGCCCCGGGACGGGCGGGGGTACCCGGTGCCGGCGATCACGCCGTGGCACGGGGAGGAGCCGCAGTTCGCGCTGACGGACCACGGCCGCAGCGCCGACTGCGCGCTGGAGCGCCGCTGTTCGGTGTGCGGCGGATTCATGGAGCGCGGACCGGTGTGGCGGGTCGTGGGGCCCGCCGAGAGCGCCGCGATCGCCGAGGCGCTCGCGGCCGGCCGGCCGTACCGCAACCTCGCGCCGACCATGGAGGGCCCCGGGCACCGCGCGTGCATGCTCTACGCGTCGATGGTCTGCCCGTACCTGGCCCGCCCGAACGCCCGGCGACGGGTGACCGCCGAGGACGCGGCCGACGCACTGACGTCGGCCGCCGTCCACGGGGCGGCACGCGGTGGGCTGGGCGCGGTGGTCGGGTTCGGTGACTACGAGTACGCGGTCACCGAGACCCGGGTGCTGTTCCGCTTCCTCGACCTGGTCGAGTACCTGCCGCACGAGTCGGCCGACGAGCACCTGGCCGAGCTGCGCGCCGAGTTGGCGAAGCAGCCCGGCCGGGGACAGTAGTAAGCGCACCGTCGCGCTGCGGTTCACGGCCGTGCCGCGGTTCACGGCCGTGCGGCTGTTTACGGCCGGTAGGCGGGCAGGCCCTTGATGGTGGAGACCCGGACGGGCCCAGCCGAGCCGTCGGTGGGCAGGGTGCTGACGCCGTCCGGGGTGCGGGCCGCGATGGTCTTGCCGTCGGGGGACCAGACGGGCTCGGTGTAGTCGGTCGTGGCCGAGGGGGTGAGGTCCTTCTCGGGCTTCTGGTCGAACTGCGTGGAGCGGGTGAACAGGTGGTCGTGCCCGTTCACCGAGCGGACGAAGACCAGGTGCTCGCCGTCGGGGGAGAGGGCCGGCTGGGAGCCCTTGCCCATGTCCCGGGCCGCGGGCCGGATGTAGTCGTCGTAGATGTACACCTCGTTGGCCGGGGTGTTGGCGTAGGCGATCTCGCCGCGGTGGCCGCCGGCGTTGGCCCAGGTGTTGCCGGTCTGCGGCGGCTGCGGCAGGTTGTCGTCGCCGCCCTCGGAGCTGTGCGGGGTGAGCACCTCGGGGGTGGCGCCGGGGGTCTTGGTGGGGACCCGCTCCAGCTTCAGCACACCGCCCTTGTCGGACGCGAAGACGATCGTGTTGAAGCGCTCGAGCCCCGCGGCGCCGGAGGTGTCACCGGGCATCGCGGTGGCCCGCAGCCAGGTGGGGTGGGACCAGGTCTCCCCGCCCGGGTTCTTGGCGAGCGTGACCTTCCCGGTGCCGTCCGGGTTGGCGATCACCAGGTCGCCGCTGCCGTTGACGAACGCGGCCTTCTTGCCGTCGGGGGACCAGGCGAGGTCGCGGACGGTGGTGCCGAAGTCGACGGTGGCGCCGTTCATCGCGACGGTCTGGGTGCCCGTGCTGATGGTGAGGTGGTTGGCGGCGGAGGTGCCGTTGACCTCCTTGGCGCCCGGCGCCGGGCTGCCGGACTGGGACGGGGCACCGGGCGCGGCCGTCCCCGGCGCCGCCGAAGCGGGAGCGGCGCCGGTCGGTGCGGCGGTGGGACCGGAGTCGGGGCCGTCGGGACCGCAGGCGGAGAGCAGGACCGCGCCCACGGTGGTCATGAGGGCGATCGCGGCGGCGGTGCCGAATCTGTTGCGCACGGACATTCCAGGTCCCCCCTATGGTGCTGTTCGCTTTCTGGGGAGAAGCGTCCCAGCGCAAGGTCAATGACCGGTTCGCGATGTGTCACAGACCTGGAACAGCGCGGTCCGATGCGCCGATACGGCGTCAGCAGTGTTCCGGTGGCAGCCCGACAGGGCTTTCAGTGCACTCAGAGGCCGAGTTCGGTGAGGCCCGGGTGGTCGTCGGGCCGGCGGCCGAGCGGCCAGTGGAACAGCCGTTCCTCGGCGGTGATCGGCAGGTCGTTGATGGAGGCGTGGCGGCGGGCCATCAGGCCGTCCGGGGTGAACTCCCAGTTCTCGTTGCCGTAGGAGCGGTACCACCGGCCCGCCTCGTCGTGGCACTCGTAGGCGAAGCGGACTGCGATGCGGTTGCCGTCGTACGCCCAGAGCTCCTTGATCAGCCGGTAGTCGAGCTCGCGGCGCCACTTGCGGGTGAGGAACTCGGCGATCCGCTCGCGACCGGTGAGGAACTCGGTGCGGTTGCGCCAGCGGCTGTCGGGCGTGTAGGCGAGGGCGACGCGCTGCGGGTCGCGGGTGTTCCAGGCGTCCTCGGCGGCCCGGACCTTCTGCCGGGCGGTCTCCTCGGTGAACGGGGGCAGGGGCGGTCGCTGTCCGTCGAGCTGCTCGGCCATGGGTGAACTCCTCGGGAACGGGTATTCCACTGGCGAGAACGATCGTTCTCACTTCCGTGGCTACGATAGGAGAACTATCGTTCTCGCGCAAAGGGCACGGCAGATGGAGCACGAAGACCCGCGGACCCGCATCCTCGACGCGGCCGAGGAACTGTTCTACGGGCAGGGCATCCAAGCGGTCGGCATGGACGCCGTCCGGACCGCCTCCGGCGTGACGATGCGCCGCCTGTACCAGCACTTCCCGTCCAAGAACGACCTGGTCGAGGCCTACCTGCAGCGCCGCGACGGCCGCTGGCGGGCGAGCCTCGCCGTGCACGTCTCCCGTGCCGGCGGCACCCCCCGGGACCAGCTGCTCGCGGTCTTCGACTGGCTCGGCCAGTGGTTCGCCGAACCCGGCTTCCGCGGCTGCGCGTTCGTGAACTCCTTCGGCGAACTGGGTGCCACCACGCCCGTCGTCGCGGCCGCCGCCCGGCACCACAAGGAGGAGTTCAGCGGCTACCTCGCCGGCCTCGCCGAGGCCGCCGGCGCCCCGCCCGCCACCGCCGCCCACCTGGCCCTGCTCGCCGAGGGTGCCATCACCACCGCCGCCGTCCACGGCGACCCGACGGCCGCCGCCGACGCCAGGGAAGCCGCCCGGCTGCTGCTGGACGCCGCCCTGGCGGGCCGGCCCTGACCGCAGCCGGACGGCCGTTCGCCGACCGCCGTTCGCCGACCGCCGTTTCGCCCGACCGCCGGTGCCGACAGCCGGATCGGGGCCCGCGCTCACGGGCCGACCACATCCGGACTCCAGGGCACGTTTATCGGCCGTTGATCGTCATCGCCTACCGTCGGGCGCATGGACGAGAGAACGGCCGAGCGGCCGGGGGCAGTGCCCGAGGGGCGAATGACGGAGCAGGACACCGAGCGGTTCCGGCAGTTGCTGGCGCGGCTGGAGCACTCGTTGATGGCGGACCGGGAGGCGGCGGGGCGCGATGCCTGAGTTCGCCGGGTGGTGCCCGGTGGCGGTGGTTCCGCTGTGGCGGCGCGGTGAGGGCGAGCGCGGGAGCGAGGGCGTGGAGTACGGGAACGCCGACCGGCCCGGAGTGCCGCGGGGGCACTCCGGGCCGGTCGGCGCCGATCAGGCGGGGATGCCGGGGATGCCGGGGAAGGCGGTCGCCGGGGACGCCGACTGACGGTGGATCGGCAAGTGCCTCGGCAGCCGTCTCGGCAGTCGCCTCAACAGTCGCATCCGCAGTCGCAGCCGTCGCAGCTGTCACAGCAGTTGCAGCAGTCTCCGCACCCGGAGCAGCCGTTGCAGCAGTCGCAACAGTCGGGGCACTCACAGCAGTCGTGCCGCTCACAGAAGCCCTGGCGGCGCCGGCGGCTGAACGGGTCGTTGTGGTCGCAGCAGAGCAGCTGGCAGGTGCAGGCCATCAGCGCCCACACCGCGCACCCGGCGAGCAGGTTGCGGGGGCGCGGCGGCTTCTCGCCGGGCGGGGTGAAGCCGGGGCCCTGCGGCACCCACGGCGGGATCGGCGCACCCGGGTCCTGTCCGGGCGGCGCCTGGCGCGGCGGCGCGTCGTGCGGGTGCTCGCCCGTGGTGACGTCCGTGGTGACGTCCGTGGTGACGTCCGGCGTGGCGCCCGCGGCGCCGCCCGTGGTGCGGCAGTCGGCCGTGTGCGAGGCTCCGAAGACCCGGTCGACGGCGCGCTCGGTCTCGTGCGCGAGCAGGACGTGGACCAGCGCCCGGTCGGTCAGGTCGACCTCGCGCAGGGCGAGCCGGATGCCGTGGACGGCGTCGCGGCAGAGCCGTTCGGCCTCGGCGCGGTCGGTGCCGGTGGCGGTGAGCGGGTTCCAGGCGCCGGAGGCGGCGTCGGCGGCCTGGTCCTCGGCGGCGTCGAGGAGGTGGGCGAGCCGGCCGAACAGCCGCCCGGCTTCGGCGAGCGGGGCGGCATTGCCGGGGCGTCCGGCGATGACGGCGGTGTGCGCGAAGGCGGCCGAGGTGGCGGTCTCGGTGGGTTCGGTGACCAGCAGGACGGATCCGCCAGGAAGCAGCGAGCGCTCCAACTCGCCCTGCCGGGAGGCGGCTTCGAGCAGGACGGCGGTGTCGAAGCCGATCGTCGAGGCGCTGCCGGCGCTCTGCCGGTCCCAGCGCCGGGTGACCGCGCGGGCCCCGGCGGCGACGGGGCGGCGGGCGAACACGCCGTCGCGGTCCTCGACGTGGTCGCGGATCTTCACCGAGGCGAGGGTGAGCGAGACGGCGGCGGCGAGCCGGGCGCCCTCGCCCTTGGCGACGGAGGCGGTTCGCATGCCGCGCAGCGGGCACGGCCCGGCGGTGCGCCGCCAGGAGACGTCCTCCCGGGCGGCCTGGGCTTCGACCAGGACGGAGATGATCAGGCCGTCGTAGTTGGTGGCGGTCCGGGCGAGTTGACCGTGGTCGTCGCGCAGTGCGAGGCAGAGCCCGCACAGGTGGGCCATCCAGGAGGTCTGCAGCTTTTCGGACAGCCGGTGCCTGCACGGTCTGATGATGCCGAACACGATCGTCCCCCTCGCCTTTCGGGCCGCTGACCGGCCACGATTCGCCGCACATCATATGATCAGCGGCGTGCCTGGGCCGAGCCCTTGACGGACCTGAGCGGGGACGACCGTGGTGGAAGCGGCCGAAGCCACAAGGGTGCGTGCCACCCGGAGGCCTACGGACGGGAGGCCTGCGGACGGTCGGGAGTCCCGGCCGCCGCCGCCCCGGGTCGAAGCGCTCAGGCCGGGATGAGCGCGTCCCACTGGTCCCGGGTCGGGCCGTCGTGCCGGGGCGAGAAGTCCGGGCGCTCGGCCAGCCAGGCGGTGACGCGCTCGCGCACCTCGTCGCTGCCGAAGGCCTCGTCGGGTGTGCGCACGAGGTGGCGCACCTGGGCCCGGGCGCGCATGACGACGGGATCGTCGAAGGCGCAGGCGGCCTGGGCGGCGGCCCGTACGTCCGTGGACGGAGAACTGTCGGTGAGGCGTTGCTCGTTGGCACGGTCGGCCGCCACCTGCGCGTCGAACCACGGGCGGAGGGTCTGTGCAGCCCAGGTGTGGTAGCCGGTGGGGTCGGCGGCGATCCGGTCGACGTGGGTGGCGAGGTGCTGGGCGGCCCGGAGGCCGAGGGCCACCCCGTGGCCGAGGGTGGGGTTGGTGTGGACGAGGCTGTCCCCGGCGTTGACCAGGCCGGTGACGACGGGTCCGTCGGCGTCGACGAGCGAGGTCCAGCGGTTGTCCAGGCCGGCCATCGCCAGCACGGCGGAGTGCGGTTCGGGGTCCAGGTCGAGCCAGGCGGCGGTGGCGGGGAAGCGGCGGACGACGGCCTCGAACACGGCAGGGTCGATGAGCGCGCTGCGGGTCGGATCACCGGTGGAGACCACCAGGCTCACCGCGAAGGTGTCGTTGTCGGACGGGAAGATGCCGGCGAGTGCGTACGGCGCGGTCGAGCCGTTCTTCACCCGCCCGGGGTCACGCGGGCCGTCGGCGCGCAGGCGGTACCAGCGGCACAGGTAGGTGATCCCGGTGCGGTGGTTGTCGACCACGGGCGGGCGGCAGCCGGCCGCGATCAGCCAGGCAGGTATCGGCGAGCGACGACCGGAGGCGTCGACGACGAGGTCGGCCCGGTGCGTTTCCTCGCCCACCCGCACGCCGGTGACCCGAGCCGGGCTGCCCTCCTCGAAGACGAGGGCGCTGACCCGGGAGCCTCGCCGCACCTCGACGGTGGATTCCCGCTGCACGGCCGCGGTCAGGGCGGCCTCCAGCACGATGCGGCGGGTGCGCAGGGTCACCAGTTCCTCGTCGCCGGCCCGATGCGGCGGGTGCTCACCGAACCAGTCGAAGTCGTGGTACTCGTGGGCTCCGCGGGCCAGCAGGTCCGCGTAGACGTCAGGGGCCTCGGCGCGCAGCACGGTGCGCACGGGCGCGAGGAACGAGTGGGGCTGGTTGGCCTGCGGGACTCGCGGTCTGTTCCAGTCGAAGAAGTCCTGGTTCAGGTCCTCGCCGGCCTGTCTGGCGTCCTGCTCGAACAACGTGACCGTATGGCCCCGCCGGCCGAGCATGAGCGCCGTCCCCAGTCCGCTGATACCGCCGCCGACCACCGCAACCCGCGCCATTGAGCTCCCCTTCGCGTCGTGTTGCGAATCGATCCTACTGCTCGGTGATCTTCGGCCCAGCGCCGGGTCGGCCGTCGCGGTCTCGGCCTGTCCGGCGTCTACCTGCGGCAGACCGCCGGCGGCGGCGGGCACCGCTCCGCCTGCCCCACCACGAGTGCGGTCTGCGCGGCGGTGGCCGGACTCGCCGTCCTGGCCTCGGTCCTCGCGGGCCGCGCCACCGCGCGGGAGCGGCGCGAGGACGAGCCGGTCGCGCTCTGCCGAGGGCGAACTGCGGTCCGCTGACGGTCTTCCGGCCCGTACGGTGGCCTGCATGACCGACGTACGGACCGTGGACCTGCCCGGAGTGACGCTCGCCTACCGCGAGAGCGGACGCGCCGACGGCCCGCCGCTGGTACTGCTGCACGCCCTCGGCGAGCGCGCCTCCGACTGGGACGTGGTGCTGCCCGGTCTCGCCCCCGGCCACCACGTGTACGCGCTCGACCTGCGCGGCCACGGCGACAGTGACCGGGCCGGGGCCTACAGCCTGCAGGCGATGCGGGACGACGTGCTGGCCTTCCTCGACGCGCTCGGGCTGGACCGCGTCGACCTCGTCGGCCACTCCATGGGCGGGGCCGTCGCCTACCTGCTCGCCCAGGCCGCGCCGGAACGGATCGACCGGCTGGTCCTGGAGGAGATCCCCGCGCTGTACCCGCGCCCCGCGAGTGCGCTGCCGGACGACCCGGACGAGTCCGTCCACTTCCACTGGGCCATGGTCAGGGCCGTCCGGGCCCAGATCGACAGCCCCGATCCGGCCTGGCGGGAGGGGCTGGCGAGGATCACCGCCCGCACCCTGGCGGTCGCGGGCGGCCCGACCAGCCACGTCCCCCAGGAGCGGATCGCCGAACTCGTCCGGCTGATCCCGGACTGCCGCCTCGTCACCATCGAGGCCGGGCACCTGGTGCACGGTGCCCGGCCCGAGGATTTCGTCGCCGCGGTGGCGCCGTTCCTGTCGGAGTGACCACACGCTGTGCGGAGTGCCTGCCGGAGTGACTACACGCCGTGCTCGGCGGGCAGTCGCCCGCTGCGCACCGCCGTGAGCAGGTCGGCGTGGTCCGCCTCGGTGCGGTCCGCGTAGGCCACGGCGAAGGCCGCGACCGCCTCGTCCAGCGCCTCGCTCTTGCCGCAGTACCCGGCCAGCAGGCTCGGATCGGCGGTGTGCGCGTGCGCCCGGGCGAGCAGGGCGCCGGTGATCCGCGCGTAGTCGTCCAGCTGGGTCGGCAGCAGCGCGGCCGGGTCGACGCTGCCCTTGCGGTTGCGGAACTGCCGCACCTGGTAGGGGAGTCCGTCGACCGTCGTCCAGCCCAGCAGGGTGTCGCTGACCACCTGCATGTGCTTCTGGCCGAGCACCACCCGCCGGCCCTCGTGGCCGTCCCGCTCCACCGGCGGCAGGTACGGCAGCAGCGCGGACGGGCGGGCCTCCTTCACCTGCAGCACCAGCGGCTGGTCCCGGTGGTCGGTGAGCAGCACCACGTACGAGCGGGTGCCCACGCTGCCCGTGCCCACCACCCGGAACGCCACGTCCTGCACCCGGTAGCGGGACAGCAGCGTGCGCACCTCGGCGGGCACCGTCTCCACGTACGGGCCGAGCGCGTGGGCGACGGCCCGGGCGGTCGCGTCGGTCACCTCGGTGAGCACCGGAGGAGCGGCGGAGAAACGCCAACCGCCGTCCGCCGTACGGGTGGTGCTGCGCGCGGCGAACTTCGCGCTGGTGTTGCCGAGCGCCTTGGCGCCGACCTTGCGCAGCACGTCCGCGAGGTCGTGCGCCTCGGCGAAGGACACCAACTGCTCGTCGGCGACGGCGTTCCAGGCGTCCAGCGCGGGCAGCTTGGCGAGCGTACGCATGGTCCGGCGGTACGAGCCGGCCACGTGCTCGGCGGCCTCGCGCGCGGTGGTCTCACTCGCGCCGGTCTCCCGGCCGGCCAGTACCAGGCTGGCGGCGAGCCGCTTGACGTCCCACTCCCACGGACCGTGCACGGTCTCGTCGAAGTCGTTGATATCCATGACGAGTTGGCCGCGCGCATCGCCGTACAGGCCGAAGTTGGCGGCGTGCGCGTCGCCGCACAGCTGCGCGCCGACCCCGGTCACCGGCGTGCCCTCGAGGTCGGCCGCCATCAGCCCGGCCGACCCGCGCAGGAACGCGAACGGCGTGGCCGCCATCCGTCCCACCCGGATCGGCACCAACTCGGCGAGCCGGCCCGCGTTCGACGCCTCGATCGCCTCCACGGCCGTCGGCCGCCCGTGGGCGAGGGCGAACTCCGCGTGCCGCTCCCGGGGCACCCGGGCCCGCAGCTCCTTGCCCCGCTCCCGCGCCCGCCCGTCCTGCGCCGACGCGAACCCGGCCACCGCGAACCCGCGCCGGGCCCGCCCGGCCGGGTCGTCCGCACCGTCCGCGCTCCGCTGTGCCACGACGCTCCGCTGCGCTGCCATGCTCCGCTGCGCCGCGACGCCAGGCCCGCCCCGGCCTCCCGCTGCTCTCAGCTCAGTTCCGTCCACTGCTTCGGTCATCCGCGCCACCGCGCCCCGCCCGTCCCTTCCGGTCCTTACCCGCCCGCGAGCTGCGCGGATGGTTTATCGGGGGGAGGGACGTCCGGAGCCGCACGGTGGTTCCTGCGGGGCGGGTGAGATCGCCCCCACCCGTACCCGTCCGCCCCGTCCGTGCGCTGCCTGCCCCTGACCGCCGACGCGCCCCGGACGATGCGGGTGCCACCGCAGCGGGGTAGCGTGGGCCCGTGGATGATCTTGGGGGGAACCTGCGTGCCCGCACGGCCGCAGGGGCAGCAGCCGTGGTGACGGTGGCCGCGGGTCTGGGTGTGCGGGCGGTGTCGGGCGGGGACGTCGCCAAGTACGCCGGGGACGCGCTCTACACCGTCCTGGTGTACGCGCTGGTGGTGCTGGTCGCGCCGAGGATCCGGCCGGCCCGGGCCGCCGCCCTGGCGGCCGCGCTGAGCTGGGCCGTGGAGCTGTTCCAGCTCACCGGGCTGCCGGACGCCTGGGGTCGCCGGAGCATGCTCGTCCGGCTGGTCCTCGGCTCGACGTTCAACCCGCCGGACCTGTTCTGGTACCTGGTCGGCGCGGGCGCTGCCGTGCTGCTCCACCGGGTGCTGCGGGCCGTTCGCGGCGCAGCACCCGGCGGAGCTACCTGACGGATCGTCAGGATAACGTGACGCTCCGTCAGAAGGGCAGCAGGTCGGGCCGCTTGGCCTCGACATGGTCGCCCGAGGACTCGCCGCGCAGGCGTCGGCCGACCCAGGGGATCAGGTACTCACGGGCCCACTGGAGGTTTTCGCGCCGCTGGTCGGCGGGGGTGAGCATGGGGGCGTCCGGCCACGGCGCCTCCGGGTCCTGCTCGGTGGCCAGGCCCAGCGAGCGGGCGGCCAGCAGGGCGACCCGCTGGTGGCCGTCGCCGGACAGGTGTAGGCGGTCCTCGCTCCACGCGCGGCGGTCCTGCACCGCGCGCAGCGACCACAGATCGGCCACCTTGCAGCCGTTGCGGTCGGCGACGGCCCGCATGTGCCCGTTGTAGGTCGCGATCTTGCCGCGCAGGTGCTTGAGCAGCGGCACCTCGCGGGTGTCGAAGCCGGTGCAGATCAGCACCGTCCCGGCGGACTCGACGAGTTGGACGACGGCGGCCTCGAAGCGCTCGGCCACCTCGTCCGGGTCGCTGCCCGGCCGCAGGATGTCGTTGCCGCCGGCGCAGAAGGTGACCAGGTCGGGCTGGAGCCGGCGGGCCTGCGGCACCTGCTCGGCCGCGATCTGGTCCAACAGTCGGCCGCGCACCGCCAGGTTGGCGTAGCGGAATGCGCCCGGCGGGCGCCCGGCGGCGAGGAGCCCGGCCAGGCGGTCGGCCCATCCGGCGAACCTGCCGTCGACACCGGGGTCGTTCAGGCCTTCGGTGAAGCTGTCCCCGAGGGCGGCGTACGAGCTGAGGTCAAGGGTCTCCTGGAGGTACGGCATGAAAGAGATAGTTCACCCAATCAAGTGACCTACGCCACCGTAGGTCGCCCCGGCCGCACGTGAGATGGACCACGTACCCTCGTCGGCTCTCCTCGCGGCTCAGAGCGCCGCACCCCGGAAAGAACAAGATCCTTACCCCCTATCGCTTTTGGGCCCGACCGGCCGATGCTCGAAGGGAGCGACCGCCCGGGTCGCCGTCCTCCCGGGGGAGAACATCCATGGCCATCGACACGCGCTCCGACGTACCCGAGAAGTGGTCCATCGACGACCGCTGCACCAACTGCGACGCCGCCCGGCAGCTCGCGCCCGACCTGGTCCGCGAGCACGCCGGCCGGTCCGAGCTGGTCCGCCAACCGCGCGACGAGGCCGAGCGCCGACAGCTGCGGGCCGCCGCCCACGCCTGCCCGACCCGCTCCATCCGCCCCGGCTCCGGCCCACTCGACCCGGCCGGCGACCCCTTCCCGCTCGCGCTCGACGACGACGTGCTGCTGCTCGGCCACAACTCCCGCTGGACCGCGGGCGCCAACTCCTACCTCTGCCGCCGCCCCACCGGCTGGGTGATGGTCGACACGCCCCGCTACAGCGAGGCTCTCGCCGCCCGCTACGCCGCACTCGGCCCGGTCACCGACATCCTGCTCACCCACCGCGACCACGCCAGGCACGGCCGGGAGTACGCCGACCGGCTCGGCGCCCGGCTCTGGATCCACGAGGGCGACCTCGAGGCCGTGCCCGACGCGGACCGGGTACTGCGCGGCACCGAGCCGGTGGAGATCGGGCCCGGCCTGGTCGCCCACCCGTTCCCCGGCCACACCCGCGGCAGCGTGCTCTTCGTCGCCGAGGAGCGGTACTGCTTCAGCGGCGACAGCCTGTACTGGTCCCGCACCACCGAGGACGTGGAGGTGCAGGAGGCCATCACCTGGTACTCGATCGAGGAGCAGGCCGCCTCGCTGGAGCGCAGCCTGGGCGTGCTCCGCTTCGAGTGGCTGCTGCCCGGCCACGGGGACCGGCGCCGGATGCCCGCCGAGGAGGCGGACCGCCGGCTGCGCTCCCTCGCCGAACGCTGCCGGACGCTGCGGCCCGCGCCGGTGGACTTCACCGCGCTCCGCTGGTAGCCACGCGGGCCTGACCGGCGGCCCGCCCACCACGGTTGCCCGCCGGCAGCGGCGACAGCGCCGACAGCGCCGACAATGCCGAGAGCGCCGACAATGCCGAGAGCGCCGAGAGCGCCGAGAGCGCCGAGAGCGCCACCACGCCGACAGCGCCGACAGCGGCGGAGCGTTCGTGCGCCGGTGCTCGCGCCGGGTGCGCGGGGGCGTGCGTCCACCGGGGGCGCCCGCGCGGGTGTGCGAAACGGTGCCACCGGGGCAGCCGCCTCTGCAACAGCGCGGTGTTCCGTACCGGCGGAACCCGGGCCACCCCGCGATCCAAGGACGGTTGACCCATGCCCACGCAGACCCCGGAGCGCACCGCCCGGCCACGGCGCTACCTGATGTGCAGGCCGACGCACTTCACCGTGGACTACGCCATCAATCCGTGGATGGACCCGGCCCAGCCCACCGACACCGCGCTCGCGCTGCGCCAGTGGGAGCGGCTCCACCGGACCTACCGCCGCCTCGGCCACACCGTCGAGCTGATCGACCCGCTGCCCGGCCTGCCGGACATGGTCTACGCCGCGAACGGTGCGACCGTGCTGGACGGCCGGGCACTGGTGGCGACCTTCCGCTACCCGGAGCGCGCCGCCGAGTCGGACGCCTACCAGGCCTGGTTCCGGGAGCGCGGCTACCGCGAGGTGCGCCGCGCCGGGCACGTCAACGAGGGCGAGGGCGACCACCTGGTGGTGGGCCACCGGGTGCTCGCCGGGACGGGCTTCCGCAGTTCGCGCGCGGCGCACGCCGAGGCGGGCGAGCTGTTCGGCGTCCCGGTGGTCAGCCTGAACCTGGTCGACCCGCGCTTCTACCACCTGGACACCGCGCTGGCCGTGCTCTCGGACGACCACGTCATGTACTACCCGGAGGCCTTCGACGCCGACAGTCGCGCCGTGCTGCGCGCGCTCTACCCGGACGCCATCCTCGCCGACCGCGCCGACGCCGAGGTGTTCGGGCTCAACGCGGTCTCGGACGGCCGCCGGGTGCTGCTGCCGGAGACGGCCAAGAACCTGGCGGGCCGCCTCGCCGAACACGGCTACGAGCCGATACCGGTGGACGTCTCGGAGCTGCTGAAGGGCGGCGGCGGGGCCAAGTGCTGCACCCTGGAGCTCAGGCCGGCCTGAGCTCCGGCCCGACCAGCAGCACCTCCAGGGTGCGCGGCCCGTGCACCCCCTCCACCCGGTCGAGTTCGATGTCGCTGGTCGCGGACGGCCCCGAGATCCAGGTCTGCGGCCGCCGGGGATCCAGGCGCGGCAGCGCGAGCGGCACCGAGGCGACGACCTGCTCCGGCGCCCGGACGACGCACACGTGGTGGTCCGGGACGAGCGAGAGCAGCCGACGCCCCTGGCCCGGCCCCGCGTCCAGCACGATCGTCCCGGTCTCGGCGACGGCCAGCGCGCAGCCGGTGACCACGCTGTCCACGGTGTCGAGCCGGGCGGCGGTGAGCGTCCCGTCGTCCGGCACGAGTTCGACGGCGGGGGCGGTCGCGGCCAGCCACCCGGACGGCAGCCCGTCCGGCACGGCGACCGTCCGGCTGCCCCGCTCGGCCAGCAACCCGGCGATCCGCCGCGGCAGTTCGTCCTCGCGGCACCGGTGCACCCGCGCCCGGTACTCGGCCAGGTTGCGGTGCAGCAGGTCGACCAGCGCCGCCGGGTCGTCCGTCGGCACGTGCGCCGCCAGGTAGCCTCGCGGCAGCGGCTGTTCGTCCATCCCGGCGGCGTCGCCGAGCGCCGCCCGGATCCGGGCGAGGATCGACTCCCGTGCGGTCGTGTGCGGTTTCACGTGCGGTTCCTCCGCCACCAGTCGCGGAACGGTTCGGCGGGCACCTCCGGCAGGTCCCGGGTGTCGGTCCACGCGCGCCCCGGCCCGGGCAGCCGGCGCGGGTGCAGCGCGCGGGTGCGCCCGGCCAGCCGTTCGGCGGCCGCGAGTGCCGCCGGGTGGTCCAGCACGTACCCGGCGGCGGCCATCGCCGCCCGCTCCAGCGGGTGCCCGCCCTGCTCCGTGACCCGCTCGCGCAGGTGCACCAGCACCTCGGGGATGTCGATCGCCACCGGGCACACCTCGTAGCAGGCCCCGCAGAGCGAGGAGGCGTACGGCAGTGAGGCGTCCACCGGGCTTGCCGTGCCGCGCAGTTGGGGCGTCAGGATGGCGCCGATCGGGCCCGGGTACACCGAGCCGTACGCGTGCCCGCCGGCCCGCTCGTACACCGGGCAGACGTTGAGGCAGGCCGAGCAGCGGATGCAGCGCAGCGCCTGGCGGCCGACCCGGTCGGCGAGCGCGGCGGTGCGGCCGTTGTCCAGCAGCACGAGGTGGAACTCGGACGGGCCGTCGCCCGCGCTCGTGCCCGTCTACATCGAGGTGTAGGGGTTCATCCGCTCGGCGGTGGAGGAGCGGGGGAGCAGTTGGAGGAAGACCTCCAGGTCCCGCCAGGTCGGCACGACCTTCTCGATCCCGACCACGGAGATCAGCGTGCGCGGCAGGGTGAGGCACATCCGACCGTTGCCCTCGGACTCGACGACGACCAGGGTGCCGGTCTCGGCGACCATGAAGTTGGCGCCGGAGACGGCCACCCGGGCGCGCAGGAACTTCTCCCGCAGGTGCAGCCGGGCGGCCTCGGCGAGTTCGGCGGGGGAGTCGGTGAGGCCCTCGGGCGCCGGCCGGCCCCAGGCGGCCATCCGTTCGGCGAAGATCTCCCGGATCTCGGCGCGGTTGCGGTGGATCGCGGGCACCAGGATGTGCGAGGGGCGGTCGTCGCCCAACTGCACGATCAGCTCGGCGAGATCGGTCTCGTAGGCGGTGATGCCCTCGGCGGCGAGCGCCTCGTTCAGCCCGATCTCCTGGGTGGCCATTCGACTTGACCTTGACGACTTCGGTCTCTCCGGTGGCCCGGACGAGGCCGGCGACGATCCGGTTGGCCTCCTCGGCGTCGGCGGCCCAGTGCACGGTGCCGCCGGCCGCCGTGACGGACTCCTCCAACTGCACCAGGTAGCGGTCGAGATGGCGCAGCGTGTGGTCCTTGATCGCCTTCCCGGCCTCGCGCAGCTCCGCCCAGTCGGCGAGTTCGGCGACCGCCCGGGCCCGCTTGTCACGGATGGTGTGGGTGGCATGCCGCAGGTTGGCGCGCAGCCGCTCGTCCCGGACGGCCCGGGCGGCGGCCTCGGGGAAGGCGGGCATGCCGAGGAACGCTTGCGTCACGCGGGCCCCCAGGGGTGTTCCTCGGTGCTGGCCAGGACCTCCGCCAGGTGCAGCGGGCGAAGCGTCTCGCCCCGGCGGCGCAGCGTGCCGTCGAGGTGCAGCAGGCAGGAGTTGTCGGAGCCGCACAGCACCCGGGCGCCGGTGCCGAGGGCGTTCGCGACCTTGTCGGCGGCCATGGCGGCCGACACCGCCGCGTTCTTGACCGCGAAGGTGCCGCCGAAGCCGCAGCACTCCTCGGCGCCGGGCAGCTCGACCAGCTCCAACGCCCGGACGGCGCGCAGCAGTCGGCGCGGCCGCTCGCCCAGGCCGAGCAGCCGCAGGCCGTGGCAGGAGGGGTGGTAGGTGACGGTGTGCGGGAAGTACGCGCCGACGTCCTCGACGCCGAGCACGTCGGTCAGGAACTCGGTGAGCTCGTACACCCGGGGCGCCAAGTCGGCGGCGAGGTCGGCCAGTTCGGTGCCGCGGCCGTCGGCGGCGGCCCGGGCGCCGATCCGCGGGTAGTTGTCGCGGACCATCGCCACGCAGGAACCCGAGGGCGTGACCACGTGGTCGTATCCGGCGAAGGCCCGGGTCGTGTGTCGCACCAGCGGTTCGCAGCCCTTCCGGTAGCCGGTGTTGTACTGCGGCTGCCCGCAGCAGGTCTGCCCGGCGGGGAAGTCCACCGTCACGCCGAGGCGTTCCAGCAGCCGCACGGTGGCGATCGCGGTGGCGGGGTACAGCGCGTCGTTGACGCAGGTGGCGAACAGCGCGACCCGCATCCGGGCTCCCTCCGGTCGTACGGCACCGGTCCGTTCGTGATCGGGCACCGGACCGCTCGTGATCGTATCGAGTGGACCGGTGCCGTGGGGGGAACTCGCGCTCCTGCGCCCGAAGTCGGGTGCCGGAGCCGGAGGTCAGCTGCGGGAACCGGAGGTCAGGCGCCGGAGCCGAAGTCAGCTGCCGGAGCCGGAGGTCAGGCGCCGAGCCACAGGTCCGGGCCGAACACCTCGTAGTGGATGTCCGCCGCCGGGACGCCCGCGGCCAGCAGCTGCGAGCGGACGGCGCGCAGGAAGGGCAGCGGGCCGCAGAGGTAGGCGGTGGTGCCGGCCGGAACCTCGACGGAGGCGAGGTCCACCAGCCCGGTGCGCTCGGCCGGCCACTCGCCGAGCGGCTGTTCGTAGAAGACGTGGGCGGTGGCGTTCGGCAGTTTGGCGGTCAGCTGCTCCAGGTCGGCGCGGAAGGCGTGGCCGAGCTGGTCGCGGTCGCCGTGCACCGAGACGATCCGGCGGGTGGAGCCGGTGGCGGCGAGGTGGTCGAGCATCGCGGTCATCGGGGTGTTGCCGATGCCGGCCGAGGCGAGAAGGACCGGGCCGTCGCCGTCGGTGAGGACGATGTCGCCCATCGGGGCCGAGAGCTCGACGGTGTCGCCGGTCCGCAGGTGGTCGTGCAGGTGGCCGGAGACCTCGCCGCCGGCCTCGCGCTTGACGGTGAAGCGCAGCGCGCCGTCGGCCTCGCCGGAGAGGCTGTACTGGCGGATCTGCCGGGCACCGTCGGGCAGTTCGGTGCGCACGGAGACGTACTGGCCGGGCCGGGAGGCGGGGACGGGGCGGCCGTCGGCCGGGCGGACCAGGTAGCTGGTGACGGTGTCGGTCTCCTGGTAGCGGGTCACCACGGTGTAGGGGCGCCACAGGTCGGCCGGGCCGCCGCCCGCGACGGCCTCGGCGCGCAGCCGGTTCTCGATGGCGATCAGCGCGTTGGCCATCAGCCAGTAGACCTCGTCCCAGGCGGCGGCGACCTCGGGGGTGACGGCCGCGCCGAGCACCTCGACGATGGCGGCGAACAGGTGCTCGTGGACGACCTTGTACTGCTCGTTGTCGATGCCGACCGAGACGTGCTTGTGGGCGATCCGCGCGAGCATCGCGTCCGGGCGCTGGTCCGGGTGGGCGATCAGTGCGGTGGCGAAGGCGGCTATCGAGCCGGCCAGCGCCTCGCGCTGGGTGCCGTTGGCCTGGTTGCCCCGGTTGAAGAGGGCGCGCAGCAGCTCGGGGTGGGCGGCGAACAGCCGGTCGTAGAAGCGCGGGGTGATGTCGCCGATGGCGGCGCCCACGACGGGCAGGGTGGCCTCGATGACCTCGGTGGACTTCGCGGACAGCATCAGTCGGGCTCCTAACTGGCATCTGAGATGCGTATTAAAGGCCGTGCGGTGGCGCGCGACCCCGATGGGCGGGTGCGATCGGTGGGTGATCAGTCGGTGGGTCCGGTGCCGAGGCCGAGCAGGACCGGCCCGGTGGGCGCGGCGACCAGGTCGTCGACGCAGAGCGGGTCGAGCGCGGCGAAGAACGCCTCCTGGGCGTTGCGCAGCGCCCCGCGCAGCCGGCACGCGGCCCGCAGTGGGCACGGCGGGTCGTCCGCGCAGCCGACCACGTCGCCGACCCCCTCCAGCTCCCGCAGCAGCAGCCCGAGCGAACCGGTCCGCCCGGCGAAGGTGAGCATCAGCCCGCCGCCGCGACCGCGCCGAGCCTCCAGCACCCCCAGGTGCTGCAGGCGGCTGACCACCTTCGCCGCGTGGGTGTACGGCACACCGACCGACTCGGCCACCTCGCGGGTGGTCGGGTTGTCGCCCTCGTCCAGCACGGCCAGCCGCATGGCGATCCGGAGGGCGATGTCGGTGCTCTTGGTCAGCCTCACGTTCGAAACGCTATCTAATACGACTCCAAAACTCCAATTTCCTGCACGATCCTGAACCGTTCGGCCCGGGGGCTACCCCGGTGAATCGGTCGAATCTGAACAGTTGGCGACATTAGTTGTCACTCCCTGACGGGCAGTCAGGGTGGCTTCTACGCTTCGTGCGGCCCCGGGCCGCCCCTCGCGTGGTGCCCGTGCGGCCCACATCGCCCACCCGCATGTGACGTACCACACGTGACCCGCGGCCCAGCAGCCCAGCAGCACCGCCCGTATCGCCGACCGCTTGGAGAGACCGTGAGAACACGCCGAGCCCCCCGCCGGACCCTGACGGCCGTGACCGCGATAGCCGCGGCCACGGCCGCACTGCTGTCCCAGCCCGCCACCGCCCAGGCCGCCGCACCGCCGCCGACCGTCACCGCCCAGGTGCCGGTGGCGCCCTACCCGGCGGGCGTCGCCCTCGCGCCGGACGGCGGCCACGCCTACGTGACCAGCCAGAGCAGCGGCACCGTCAGCGTGCTGGACACCGCGAGCAACACCGTGAGCGGCAGCTTCACCGCCGGCACCGGCTCCTACGCGGTCGCCCTCTCGCCCGACGGGCACCGCGCCTACCTGACGCACCACCTGGACAACACGGTCAGCGTCGTGGACACCGCGAGCCACACCGTCACCGCGACCGTCCCGGTCGGCCCCCAGCCCTGGGGACTCGCCCTCTCGCCGGACGGCTCGCGCGCCTATGTGAGCAACGCCGGCGCCAACACCGTGAGCGTGCTGGACACTTCGTCCAACACGGTGACCGCGACCGTCCCGGTCGGCGCCGAGCCACACGGGCTGGCCGTCTCGGCGGACGGCAAGCGGCTGTACGTCGCGGCCTCCGGCGACAAGGCGGTGAACGTCGTCGACACCGCGGGCAGCGCGGTGAGCGCCACCGTTCCCGTCGGCCACAGCGCCTTCGGCCTCGCGCTCAGCCCGGACGGCAGTCGTCTCTGGGTGGCCGACGGCGACGACAGCACGGCCGCCGTGATCGACACCGCGGCGAACACGGTCCTCGGCACCGTCCCGGTCGGCGCCGGCCCGTACGCCGTCACCGTCGCCCCGGACGGCTCGGCCGCGTACGTGTCCAACTACGCCGACAACACGCTGAGCGTGGTGGACACCGCGAGCCGGACCGTCACCGCGACCGTCCCGGTGGGCGCGAGCCCGTACACCCTGGCGCTGGCCGCCGACGGGCGGCACGGCTACCTCGCCGACTTCACCGGCAGCGCCGTCCAGCTGCTGCACTTCCCGCTGCCCGTACCGGCCGTGACCGCGATCACCCCGAACGGCGGCTCCGGGACGGGCGGCACCACGGTGACCGTCACCGGCACCGACCTGAACGGTGCCACCGCGGTGACCTTCGGCGCGGCCGGCGCGGCCACCTCGTTCAGCTGCACCAAGACCCGCTGCACCGCGACCGCCCCCGCCACCACCGTGACCGGTCCGGTGGACGTCCAGGTCACCACGCCCGGCGGCACCAGCGCGGCCGTCACCGCCGACCGGTTCACCTACGCCGCGCCCAGCGCCCACCTGGGCGTCGCGCTCACCGCGACCCCGGTGACCCAGCTGCTCGCCAGCCGGGTCGACTACACGATCACCCTCACCAACCAGGGGCCCGACCCGATCACCGCGGCCACCGTCGCCGCCGACCTGCCCGCCGGGCTGACCGCGACCTCCACCGACTGCGCCATCGCCGCCGGGAAGCTCACCTGCACGCTGGCCGCACCGCTCGCCAAGGGCGCGACCGCCACCCGGCACTTCTCGATCAAGGTCGGCCTGTTCTCGCTGGTCCGCAGCTGGGACGTCACCGTGGCCCGCTCCGCCGGCGCGCCCGCCGACCCGTCGCCCGGCACCAGCCGGGACACCCGCAGCTGCTCCTCCGTCCTCGGGCTGTCGATCACCTGCGCGTAGGACCTGCCGCTCACCCGCGCGCCGAGGCCCTGCCGGACCGTTCCGGCAGGGCCTCGGCCGTCGGCGGTGCTGGACTAAGTGTCCGATCTGGACGTACAGTCCAGACATGCCCTCGGAGAACACCGACCCGCGCGTCCGGACCTTCGCCCCGGTCTGCCGCGCGGTCGCCCTGCTGCTCGGCCCGTACGCCGAGGTGGTGCTGCACGACCCCGCCACCGACCGGGTGCTCGCCATCTGGAACCCGATGACCCCCCGCGCCCCGGGCGACCCGTCGATGCTCGGCGAACTCGACGAGGTCGACCCCTCCGTCCCCGACGTCTACGGCCCGTACGAGAAGTCGCTGCCCGACGGCCGCCGGCTCTCCTCCGTCAGCGCCGTACTGCGCGACGACGCCGGACGGCCCTCGGCGGTGCTCTGCGTCAACCTCGACCGAGGCCCGCTCGAACAGGCCGCCGCCCTCCTGGCCGGCTTCGCCGCCCCCACCGCGCCGCGCCCCGAACCGCTCTTCGAACGCGACTGGACCGAGCGGATGAACGACGTCATCGGCGCCCACGTCCGCGCGCAGGGCCGCCCGCTGGAGCGCTTCACCCGCGAGGACCGGCTCGCCGTACTGCACGAACTCGACCAGGCCGGGGTGTTCGCCGTCCGACGCGCCGTCCCCGTCGTCGCCACCGCGCTGCGGATCTCCCGCTCGACCGCCTACAGCCTGCTCGCCGAGCTCAAGCACCCCGCAGGCCCGTGAGCCCCGCCCACCCGTGAAGCCCCGCAGGCCGTGAGCCCCGCAGGCCTCGCCGCCCCGTAGGACAGCAGGACCCGTAGGCCCCGCAGCCCCGCAGGCCTCAGGAAGGAACAGCCCCCATGCCCCAGCTCCCCGAATTCCGGCTCGAAACCCACCTCTCGCGCTGGGAGTTCACCGCCCCCCACCACCTCACCGCCTCCGACGCCCAGACCATGACGATGGCCGAGCTGCTCGCCCTGGCCGGCCCCGAGGACCGCGAGGCCTGGGACACCCTCGCCCTCGGCTACACCGAGACCTTCGGCGACCCCGGGCTGCGCCGGGCGATCGCCGGGATGTACGAGCGGGTCGACGCGGACGACGTGCTCTGCTTCGGCGGCGCCCAGGAGGGGCTCAACCTCGCCATGCGGGTGCTGCTCGAACCGGACGACCACGCGGTCGTGGTGACCCCCAACTACCAGTCCGCCGAGACCATCCCGCTCTCCCTGTGCGAGGTCACCGGCGTCGCCCTGGACGAGCGGCAGGACTGGGCGCTCGACCTCGACGCGGTCGAGGCGGCGCTGCGCCCCAACACCAAGGTGCTGTCGGTCAACTTCCCCAACAACCCCACCGGCGCGGTGATCGACGCCGCCGACTTCGCCCGGCTCGTCGACATCTGCGACGAGCGCGGTATCCGGGTCTTCTCGGACGAGGTCTACCGCGGCCTGGAGCGCGACCCGGCTCGCACCCTGCCGCAGGCCGCCGACCTCTCCGAGCGGGCCCTCTCCCTCAACGTCACGTCCAAGTCGCTCGGCCTGCCCGGCCTGCGGATCGGCTGGATCGCCTGCCGGGACAAGGAGCTGCGCGCCCGCCTGGAACGGGCCAAGCACTACACCACGATCTGCAACTCGGCACCGAGCGAGGTGCTGGCCCGGATCGCGATCACCGCCCGGGAGCGGATCCTGGCGCGCAACCGCGGCATCATCGCGGAGAACCTGCCGCTCTTCGACGCCTTCTTCGCCGAGTTCGCCGACCTCTTCGAGTGGCGCGCCCCGGACGGCGGCTGCGTCGCCTTCCCGCGCTACCTCGGGGCGGACGGCGTGGAGGACTTCTGCACGGGGCTGGTCGAACAGGCGGGTGTCATCCTGCTGCCCGCGAGCATCTTCCGCTCCGAGCTGACCCCCACCCCGACCGACCGCTTCCGCATCGGCCTCGGCCGCCGCGACCCGGGCCCGGCCCTGGACGCCTTCGCCGCCTGGCTCCGCAAGCGCTGACCGGCGCACTCCGGCACCCGCCGCACTCCGGTACCCGCCGCACTCTGGCACCCGCCGACACGACGAGGCCGGGGCGCCGGCCACCGAGGGGATCGGTGGCCGGCGCCCCGGCCGTCACGGCTGCGCCGCGGGAGTGCTCAGAGCTTCTGCCAGGCCGGCTTGGCCGCGTAGGTGTCGCGGAAGTAGTCGGCGAGCTTGAGGCGGGAGGCGGCGGCCTCGTCGACCACCACGGTGGCGTGCGGGTGCAACTGGAGCGCCGAGGCGGGGACGGCGGCGGACAGCGGGCCCTCGACGGAGAGGGCGACGGCCTCGGCCTTGGCCTCGCCGGTGGCGAGCAGCACCAGGTGGCGGGCCTCCAGGATGGTGCCGATGCCCTGGGTGATGACGTGGTGCGGGACCTCGTCGATGCTGTCGAAGAAGCGTGCGTTGTCCTCGCGGGTCTGCCGGGTCAGGGTCTTGATCCGGGTCCGGGAGGCCAGCGAGGAGCAGGGCTCGTTGAAGCCGATGTGGCCGTCCGTGCCGATGCCGAGAAGCTGGAGGTCGACGCCGCCGGCCTCGGCCAGCGTGCGGTCGTAGGCGGTGGCCGCCGCGGCGATGTCCGTCGCGTTGCCGTCCGGGCCCAGGAAGGAGCCCTCGGTCAGGCCGAGCGGCTCCACGACCTCGCGCAGCACCACCGAGCGGTAGGACTCCGGGTGGCCGGCAGGCAGGCCGACGTACTCGTCCAGCTGGCAGATGCGCGCCCGGGAGGCGTCCAGCCGGCCGTCGCCGACCCGCGCGGCGAGGGCCTGGTAGATCGGCAGCGGGGTCGAGCCGGTCGCCACGCCGAGCAGGGCGTCGGGCTTGTCGGTCAGCAGATCGGTGATCGCCGCGGCGATGAGTTCGCCGGCCGCTGGGGCGTCTGGGACGATCACGATTTCCATACTGGGTCCACCGTTCTGAGGCGCGTATGAGGTCTAGACCTTCGAGGTCTAGACCAGTTTGCCGTGAACGGGTGCCCCAGGTCCACCCGAGGCCTGGTCGGGGGCGGTGTGCCCGGAAGGGTCGAGGGCCGAGGGGCGGTGCGACCGGGATGGCCGAACTGGCAGGGCGGCCGCCGGGAACGGGGGTCCCGGCGGCCGGCCCCGTGATCAGAACGGGTTGGTACAGGTGGTGACCTGCTTGGCCGCGTCCAGCGCCGGGCCGGCGGTGGCGCAGATGATGCGCAGGTCGGTGGTGACGACGCGCGGGGTGACGGCCTTGGCGGAGCCGATCCGCACGGTGGTGGCCGAGGCGGCGGTCTCCCACGGGCTGCCCCAGGCGGCCTGGGTGCGGACCTCGACCCTGACGACCGTCAACTGGGCCGGGTCGGCGGTGACCTGGGCGACGCCGACGACGCCCTCGCCGTCGGCCTGGTGCGAGATGCAGGGGCGGTTGAGCACCGTGGTGCAGGCCACGGTGTCGGTCTCGGACGTTGCCGTGGCGGCCAGGGCCGGTCCTGCCGTCAGCCCGGCGATCCCTGCCACCGTCATCATCACAGCTGCGATCCGAGTGCGCATGATGCGAACCTCCTTGGAAATTAAGGGAATCTCACTCCTTGGGATGAGTGTTGCACACATTGTGAACGCCGCGTGTGTGCGTTGCGTCACACTCATGGTGACCGTTCAACTACATACCGCAATCATTTCGCCGAGCGTTCGATATCCGGACAACCCGCGGCCTGGCGGGCGATCAGTTCGTGGGCGGCAGCACCATCCGGCGTCCGGCCGTGGCCCCGCCGTCCAGCGGCACCGAAGCGCCGGTCCGGTACCCGAAATCGTCCGAGGTCAGCGCCAGGATCGCGCGCGCGATCCCCTCCGGCTCGGCCATCCGTTCCAAGCCTCCGACGTTCAGCGGCCCGTAGGCCTTCTTGAACTGCGCCCAGGCCGCGTCCGGGATGCCCGGCGGCCGGACGCAGGCCGTGTCCGCGGTGCCCGGGAGGACCGCGTTTGATCCGGATGCCCTTGGTGTCGTACGCCGGTGCCGCCGCCTTGACCAACCCTTGGATCGCTCTTTTGCTCGCCGTGTACGCAGCGCCGTTCGGCCGGGCCCGCCTCGGCCGAACGGCCCGACCCTCCGACCGGAAGGAGAAGGGCGCTCCTCCCGTGGGTGGACGGCAACTCCGGTCGAGCCGGACGGCGTTGGGGCGTTGGCGGCGTTGCGGCGTTGGCGGTGTCCCTTCACTCGTCCGGGTGGCGGATTGCCGACGGGGCGAATCGGGCGGATACCATCGACCCGATCCCACGGAGGTGGCTGCGTGGACACGGTCATCGTGCAACTTCCCGGTCCGGGGCCCGAGATGGCGCCCGGCGAAGCGCCCGCGCTGGTGCGGATGGGCCCGGGCGAGGCCGCGGTGTTCGGGCGCGGCGAGCCCGGCCGACCGGTCGCCATCCCGCTGCCCGACCAGGGCGTCTCCCGCCGCGCGGGCGAGGTGGTCGCGGCCGAGGACTACTGGCGGCTGTCCAACTTCAGCGCCTCCGCGACCTACGTCGTGGAGAACCTGGAGGGCGCGGGGGAGCACATCAAGGTCGCCCCCGGCCGGCTCGGCGCGCCCGTGCCCTTCGAGCTCTCCCGCGTGCTGCTGCCCGCGCTCGGCGAACCCGCCTCCTTCAAGGTCTTCGCCCCGCAGCACGCCTACCTGGACGGCCGTCCCGGCGGCGCCGACGGCGAACACACCGTCAGCCCCTTCGCCCTGGACCCGACCGCCAAGTACTTCCTCGTGCTGCTCGCGCTCTGCGAGCCCCGGCTGCGCTCGCCCTCCGCCGCCGCCGTCCCCGGGGTGACCGAGGTGCTGGCCCGGCTGCGCGCCCTGCCCTCCTGCCACGGGCTGACCCGCTCGGCGGTGAACTACCACATCGACTACCTGGTGGAGACCAAGCTGCGGCTGCGCGAGCCGTACGAGGAGGGCCCGGGCGGCGGCAAGCGCGAGGAACTCGCCGCCCTGGCACTGAAGTTCGACCTCGTCCGGGAGGAGCACCTGGCCCTGCTCCCGCCCCGGCGCGCGGCCGCCCGGCCGTGACGCCCGACGTCGGGCCCGACGCCGGGCCCGATCCGGAGCCGCCGAAGGGACTGCCCACCGACCACCACCGACCGGACGACCCTTCGCCGGAAGGCCGGTCGCCGCAAGACCCGTCGTCGGACGGCCCGCCCTTCGAGGTCCCGGACGGCTACCCGATCGCCGGCTACCGCCTCGGCGCCTTCCTCGGCGCGGGCGCCTGGGGCAGCGTCCACGCCGCCGAGGGCCCGGACGGCACCCCGGTCGCCGTCAAGCTCCTCGGCGCCGCCCGGTTCAGCCCCGGCCAGCGGCGGACCGTGGCCCGGATGGCCCGCAGCGAGCAGCGCTTCAGCCGCCGCGCCGACCACCCGCACCTGATCCGCACCTTCGCCGTGGTCACCGTCGAGGACCCGGACCACCCGGCCCTGGACGGTGCCGTCGCCCTGGTGATGGAGCGCGCCGCCCGCAGTCTGCAGGACGTGCTGGCCGTCGCCCGTCCCGGCGGTGCGGTGCCCGGTGCCGAGCGGATCCTCGCCGAGGTCTGCGCCGGGCTGACCCACATGCACCGGGTCGGCTGGGTGCACGGGGACCTGAAACCGGCCAATATCCTCCTGATGCCCGACGGCACCGCCAAGATCGCCGACTTCGGCCTCACCGCGGAGCTGGAGGGCACCCACGCCTACGCCCCGCCGCTCGGCTCGCCCGACCACGTCCCGCCCGAGTGGTGGTCCCAGCGCACCGGCGCGCGCGGTGTCGCGGTGCGCCCCAGCGCCGACGTCTGGGCCTACGGGGTGATCGCCCACCAACTGCTCACCGGCGGTCCGCACCCCTTCCTCGGCGCCACCGCCCGGGCCCGTTCGCTGGCCGCCCAGGCGTACGCGCGCGGCGCGGCGCCGCTCCGGCTGGACGCGGCACTGCCCGCGCGATGGCGTCCCGTGGTCACCGCCTGCCTCGCCCCCGGGCAGGAGGAACGGGCCCGCGCCGACCTCGCCGCGCTGGTCGCCCGGGCCACCGCCCGTCCGGCCCGGCACCGCCGCGCCGCCGTACGGGCCGGGGCGGGCCTGCTGGCCTGCGCGCTCGCCGCCCTCGCGCTGACCGGTGGTCCTGAGCCCGCCGGGCCGGGCGCCCACCGCGCCCGGCTGCCCGCTCCGCCCCTGCTGTCGGCCCCGCCCCCGCTGCCCGGCGCGATCCCGGCGGGCTCGGACGTCCCGGTCGCCTACCGGGACATGATCCTGAACGCGGCCCGGCGCTGCCCCGAGCCGGAGGTCACCCCGGTGCTGCTGGCCGCGATGCTGAAGGCCGAGAGCGGCTTCGACCCGAACGCCGCCCGCCCGGAGACCGGCGAGTACGGCATCGCCATGTGGACGCCCGGCGTCTTCGAGGCCTGGGCCAAGGCGGCCACCCACCCCGGCCCGAAGTCGTACTTCGACCCGGGCGACGCGATCGCCGCGATGGGCAACTACGTCTGCTGGCTCGACCAGCAGCTCAAGCGCAGCGGCTTCACCCGCGACCTGCCGGCCCTGGTCACGGCCGCCTACCGGACCAGCGACAAGACCGTGGAGGCGACCGGGGGCGTCCCGGACCGGGTGCGGGCCCATGTCGACAAGGTGCTTCAGTACCTTGCCGACTACGGCGGGTGAACGCGCAAACCGGGATGAGTTATGCCATACCCCCACGTATCCCGGCGCGAGCACTCGGGTGACGGGCGCCAGGTCTGGGATCCTCGGCGGCATGATCACGAAGCTCCGCGCGGGTGCCGCGCAATGGACCGTCGTCGTTCCGGTGGTGTCGTTCGTCGTGCTCGTCCTGACCTGGCACAAGGACCTGCCCGGCTGGGTGGTGGGCGTGGTCGCGTGCTTCCTGGTGGCCGCCGTACTGTCCGCCGTGCACCACGCCGAGGTCATCGCGCACTGGTCGGGGGAGCCGTTCGGATCCCTGGTGCTCGCAGCATCGGCCTGACCATCCCGGCGGTCGCGATCGCCTCCGCCTGGCTGTCCGGCCCGCTCGTCCTCGGCCTCGGGTCGGCGCACATGGTGCTGCTGACCCTGACGATCGTGCTGGGCATCCTCACGGTGATCCCGCGCCGGGCGACGCTGCTGCAGGGCGCGGTGCACCTGGCGGTGCTCGCGGGGTACGCGGTGCTGGCGGTGAACCCGTGAGGGTGGGTCAGCCGTAGTCCCAGGTGGAAGTCCCTGGCCCGTTCCCCCGTGCGGCCAGGGGCTTCCGGCGTTCCGGGGGTCGGGGCCTGGCGGGTCAGGCGGGTCAGGCGGGTCGGGTGGGTCAGGCGGCTCTGGTGAGGTTCGTGGTGCCGGTGGTGAACCCGGGACGGCGGGCCGCCCGTAGACCGGGATGAGGGCCGCCGGTTTCACCCCCGTGGCCGGGGGCCCTCGTCGGCGACGGCACCGTCGGCCGTGCCCCCCCCGGGGACACGGGTGCCGTCGTACGACACGGAGCCCCCGGACCCGCGACTGCCCGCGGGGCCAGGGGCTCCGTGATGCCGCGGCTCAGACGCGGCGGGTGCCCGAGGCGGGTGCCCGAGGCGCGGTCAGCGCCTCGGGCGGGCCCGGTGCCTCGGCAGTCCGGTGCCTCAGGAGGAGGTGCGGCGGCGGCGCGTGTAGACCACCGTGCCCGCGCCCGCGAGCAGCAGGACGGTGCCGGCGCCCGCGTACAGCAGGGTGCCGTCGCTACCGGTGCTGGCCAGCTTCTTGCCGTCCGAGGCGGCACCCGGGATCGGGGTGGGGACGCTGACCTTGGTGGGCAGGGTCAGCGGCTCGTCCGGGTTGACCGGGGTGTCGGTGGTGGGGGTGTGCACCGGCACGGTGGCGGTCGGCGGGTTCGACGGGCCCGGGCTCGGGACGTCGGTGGGGGCGCCGGTCGGCTCGTCGGTGGGCGCGCCGGTCGCCGGGGCGGTGGGCGCAGGCGTGGTGGGCGCCGGGGTGGTCGGGGTCCCGGACGGCTTCGGGGTGGCGCTCGGGGTCGGCGAGGCCGGAGCCGACGGGCTGTGCGACGGCGTGGTCGGCACGCTGGTCGGGCCGGTGGACGGGGTCTTGGTGGGGGTCGGCGTCACGGTCGGCGAGGGCTTGCCGGTCGGGGCCGGGGTCTGGCCGCCGCAGTCGACCTTGAAGACCTTGTGCTTGGGGTTGTTGAGCTTCGTGCCCTGCGGCAGCTCGCCGTTGACCAGCTCGACGGACTGCCAGTACAGCTTGTAGTGGCCGTCCGGCAGGTGGATGTCCTCGGTGCGGACGTGGCCGTGGCCGTCGACGGGGAGGTCGCCGTACGCGACGAGCTTCTCCGTGGGGCCGCCTCCGACGGTGGTGATCGCCCAGATCACGTCCTGGTTGGCGTCGAAGCCGAAGGAGTCCAGGTAGAAGCTGCAGACCTTGGGCTCGTTGCGGACGTCCTCCTGGCCGGTGGCGGCGTCGTGGATCTTGACGGTGCCGTTGTTGCCGGGGGCGCCGCCCTTGCCGCCCGCGGTGGCGTGCGCGGCGGCGGGGGCGAGCAGCATCAGGGCGGCGGCGGTCGGGACGGCCACCAGGGAGCGTGCGGCGGTGGAGCGGATGCGCATGGCTAGTTCCATCGGGTTCGGCAGGCCGGACGAGCCTGCGCGGTGGGAGGGAGCCTCTGGTCGGCCGTTCGGCGGGAGCCGGTGCCGTACGACGGGAGGGGCACAAAAGTTCCCGCAGAGAGAAACGTGACGCAAGGGAGGTTTGGCCGAAATGCATCGCTGTGGACGGTTAGTCCGACTAGTTCGTTACAACGATCCGATCACCCGGTTGTCGTGATTTCGTGTGCGCTCAGGCCGGTGCAGGTGGTCGGCGGCGATCGGTGGCGGTCAACTCCGCTCCCCGACCCGGCGGGTGAACCTGCGATGCCGAGGTGGCCGGTATTGACCGGTCCTCGGGCCCGGCCTGCGTGTCGGGGCGGCGTGCGGGCTCCAGGTTTCTCTATCGTCCGTCTGGAACCGCCCAGTCCGCTGATTCCGTTGCGCGTGCAGCCGATCCGACCCGTGGGAGAGTGCGATGCCCGGCCCAGAGCAGACCGCCGAGGAGAGTGCCGACGTCATCGTGGTCGGCGCCGGCCCGGCCGGCTCCACCGCCGCCGCCCACCTCGCCCGGACCGGCCTGGACGTCCTGCTGCTGGAGAAGTCCGCCTTTCCGCGCGAGAAGGTCTGCGGCGACGGCCTCACCCCGCGCGTCGTCAAGCAGCTGACCGACCTCGGCATCGACGTCTCCGAGGAGGCAGGCTGGCTGCACAACCGGGGCCTGCGGCTGATCTCCGGCCGGCGCTCGATCGAGTTCGACTGGCCCGAGCTCTCCGCCTTCCCCGGGTTCGGCCTGGTCCGCCGCCGCGCCGACTTCGACCACCTGCTCGCACGGAAGGCCGCCTCCTGCGGCGCCCGGTTGATCGAACGCGCCAATGTCGCGGGCCCCGTGGTGGACGAGCGGACCGGCCGGATCACCGGCGTCACCGCCAAGCTGGGCGAGGACCGCCGGCCCGTCGCCTACCGGGCCCCGATCGTGGTCGCCGCCGACGGCAACTCCACCCGGCTGTCCGTCGCCATGAAGCGCTACCGCCGCACCGACCGCGCGATGGGCGTCGCCTACCGGACGTACTTCACCACCCCGCGCCACGAGGACCGCTACCTGGAGGCCTGGCTCGACCTGCGCGACCCCAACGACCCGGCCCGACGCCTGCTGCCCGGCTACGCCTGGGTGTTCGGCATGGGCGACGGTACCGCCAACGTCGGCCTCGGCGTCCTCAACACCGCCAAGACCGACGTGGACTGGCGGGAACTGCTGCGCCGCTGGTGCGAGGACCTGCCGCCCGGGTACGGCTACACCCCCGACGGCGTCACCGAGCCGATCCGCGGTGCCGCTCTCCCGATGGGCCTCAACCGCCAACCGCACTACGCGGACGGCCTGTTGCTCATCGGCGACGCGGGCGGCACGGTCAGCCCGGGCACCGGCGAGGGCATCGCCTACGCGATGGAATCCGGCCGCTACGCCGCCGAGACCATCGTCCAGGCCCTCGCCCGCCGCACCGACCGCGGCCGCGAACTCGCCCTGCGCGCCTACCCGCAGGCGCTGCGCTCCGCCTACGCCGGCTACTTCGCGCTCGGCCGGCTGGCCGCCGACCTGCTCGGCCGTCCCAAGCTGCTCGGTGCCGCCGGGGCCACCGGACTCGGCCACCCGGCGCTGCTGAAGGTGGCGTTCCGGCTCATGGTCAACCTGACCGAGCCCAACTCCAAGGACTCCCTCGACCGGCTGCTCCACCTGATCGGGCGGGTCGCGCCGGGGCGGTGAGCGGAACCGAGCCGGACCGCTCATTCTTTCGAGTGAGCGGTCCCGTGTCCCGGCTTGGACGAAACCGGGGAATCCAGCACGCTTTCCGCCAAGTCGTGTTGACGAATGATCAGCAGATCCGCTTGCCTGGTACCCGTCCGGACACGGAGGGTGACTGAAGCGCCTCTCCGCATGACCCATTGACCCCCATGACGGAGACACCGTGCGCCTTCGCCTTCGCCTGTTCGTCACGCCCCTTGCCGCAGCCGCCGCCGTGCTCGCCCCGAGCATCCCGGCCGCCGCCGCCACGGCCACCGCAGACACGGCCGCCGCCACCGGGCGGGCGGCCACCCCGTCCGACCAGTGCTCGGCCGCCTTCTTCCACGACGACGCGCGCCTCGGCCCGCAGGACCTCCCGACCGCCGGCCCGGTCGGCCGCCAGCTCGTCGGCTACCAGCGCACCGGCGGCGCGAGTGACCAGGCCTTCCTCGCGAAGTACTACGACCCGGCCGCCAACGGCGGCAAGGGCGGCTGGATCTACCCGCCCGCCGACGGCTACGTCACCCTGCCCGACGGCAGCCCGATCGAGTTCGACCTCACGCTCTACCCCAACCAGAACATCGACCGCTACGGCAGCGAGTACGGCGCCTTCCTCGCCCCCGAGGGCCTGCCCTACGCCGACCGCGCGATCCCGCCGCAGAGCCTGGACGGCAACCCGCCGGCCGCCTGCAACTACCACGACTACAAGGTCGTCAAGCCGTTCAAGGTGCACGCCGGCCCGATCGCGCCGTGGTTCAACCAGCCCGGCTGGGGCCTGCAGTACCAGCTCGACGCGGCCCTGGTGCCCGGTGGCCCGACCAAGCTGAACGTGATGTGGCTGGTCGACAACGGGTACCTCGCCCGGATCTGACCCCGGCTTCACGGACGGCCGCGCCCGGTGACCAGCCCCCTGGTCACCGGACGCCGCCACCACCACCGCCACCGGACGCCACCACCACCGCCACCGGATTATTCGCTGGCAGGCGCGGCGGACCGGGGGTAGGAAGGCCGGATGACCACCAGCGACACCCCCACCGGCGCCCCCACGGCCCAAACCCCCGCCGACCGGCGCGTCTTCCGGCCCGCCGTCCTCGACCTCGGCGGCGCCCTGCTGCGCCCCTGGGGACGCGCCCTCGACCTGTCCGGCGGCGTCGTCCCCGCACTCGTCGCCGCGTCGACGGACCCGGACATCGCCCGCTGGAACCCGTTGGGCGTCACCGATCCCGCCGCCGCCGAGGCCTACCTCGACCGTTGCGACACCCACTGGGCGGACGGCACCATGGCCGCCTTCGCCGTCACCGACGCCGCCCACGGCACCCTCCTCGGCAACGCCTTCCTGCGGTGGACCAACCAGGCCGACGGCGTCGCCATGGTCGGCTACTGGCTGCTCGCCGCCGCCCGGGGCCGCGGCCTGGCCACCCGCGCCACCACCGCCGTCACCCGCTGGGCCGTCGAGGCCGCCGACGCCCGGCGCATCGAGCTGTTCCACGCCGTCGGCAACGACCGCTCCTGCCGGGTCGCGGAGCGCGCCGGATTCCCGTACGAGGGCACCCTGCGCGCCTCGTGGCGCTTCGACGGGCGCGACTACCAGGACGAACACCTGCACGCCCGGCTGGCGACGGACCCGGACCCGGATCTCGGCTGACCGGGAGCGGCGGAAGAGCCTATGATCACTGGCGCTCCTATGGCTTCTGACGGAACGTGAGGAACGGTCGATGGCACTTCAGCACCACCACGGCGAGGTCAACGGGATACGGATGCACTGGGTCTCCGCCGGCGCCGGGGACCCGGTGGTCCTGCTCCACGGCTGGCCCCAGACCTGGTACGAGTGGCGCCACCTGATCCCGGTGCTGGCGGAGCGGCACCTGGTGATCGCCCCGGACCTGCGCGGGTGGGGCGAGACCGAGCGCCCCGCCGACGGCTACGACGTGGCCACCGCGGCCGCCGACGTCCGCTGCCTGCTCGACCGCCTCGGCGTCGGCAGTGCGCACGTCGTCGGACACGACTGGGGCACCCCGATCGGCTACCACCTGGCGGCCACCGACCGCGACTGGGTGCGCTCGTTCACCGCGCTGGAGGCGAGCATCCCCGGGGCCGGCGGCGAGGACCTGCTGAACTTCTCCCAGTCCTGGAACCCGCTGTGGTTCTTCCCGTTCCTCGCGACGCCCGGGCTCCCGCAGCAGCTCATCGGCGGCGGCGCGCAGACCACCTTCTTCACCTGGATCCTCACCCAGATGGCCCGGACGACCCCCGGCTCGCTCACCGAGGACGACATCGCGGTCTACCTGAAGGCGTACGGCGACGACGACGCGGTGCGTTCCAGCTGCGAGTACTACGTCAACACCTGGGTCAGTGCCGAACAGGTCCGCGACGCCGCCCGGGTGCCGCTCGACATCCCCGTGCTGGCCGTCGCCGGGGAGCGCTCCCTGGGGCAGCACATGATCGACTTCGTCCGCCGCCTCGCCCCGGACGCGCAGGGGGCCATCCTGTCGGGCTGCGGCCACCTCGTCCCCGAGGAGCGCCCCGCCGAACTCGCCCGGCTCGTCACCGACTTCCTGGCGGGCGTGGCCGCGACGAGCTGAGCCCTCGTGGCTGCCGCCGGGAAGTCCCCGCCCGGCAGGCAGCGCGCCGGACGGGTGAGCGGCCTAACCTGGAAGGGCGCGTACGGTGCGTGGCCTGCAAACGGAAGCGGTGGCCATGACGGTGATCTCGGCGGCTCTCTTCGGTACCGACTGGCGGCCCGCGCTGCCCGGTGGTGCCGAGCTGCTGCGCGAGTGCGCCGCCCGGGGCTGGACGGTCGTGCTGACCGGGCCCGGGCCCGTCGGGGCCCCGGCCCTGACCGTGGCCGCCCCCGGGGTCGATCCGTTGCGGGCGGCGCTGGAGCTGGTGGACGGCGGTCCCTCGCACGCCGTGGCCGTCGCCGGGAGCGTGCGCGAGGTGCGGGCGGCGCGGCGGGTCGGGGTGCCGTGCGTCGCCTTGGAGGCCGGCGGGGACGCCGGTCCGGAGCTGCGGGCGGCGGGTGCGGCCGAGGTCCACCGCGATGCCGCCGCCCTGCTGCGCGTCCTGGACGACAGCCTGCTCGCCCGTCCCCGGGCCTTCGGACCCGTGGGTGCCGGAACAGGCGGTGCCCGGAACGGTTAGCGCCGGCCCGCACCGGGAAATCGCCCGGGTGCGAGCACGTCACCGGAAGTGTCGGAGGTGACCGAGATGGACGGACCCGCTTTGAGCGGTTGGGAGCGGCGGCTCCTCGAGGAGATCGAGTCCGATCTGCGCCAGGACACACGGCTCGACCGGAAGCTGAGCACGATGGGCGCCAAGCGGCCCAGCCGGGTCCGGCGCGTGCTCCGCGCCGTCGGGCACCGGGTGACGGCGGGGGTGGTGCTGACCGCTCTGGTGATGACGGCGATCTGCCTCAGCGTGGGCGTACGGACCCCGACCACGGCGGTGCTGGCCGCGCTCGGGGTGGTCTGGGCGGCCACCGTGGCGGCCGCGGTCGCCACCTCGGAGCTGCTGCGCCGGCGCAGCGCCTCCCGGGCGGGCCGGGCCGAGCCGGAGGAGCCCCGCGAACGCCGCGAACGGCGGCCCTGGGACCGGCCGGAGGCGTGACGCGATGACCGAGTCGCGATGAGCGAGTCGCGATGAGTGAGCCCCGATGGGTGAGCCGCGATGAGTGAGCGGAGTGAGGTGGGCGCATGAGTACCGTCCTGTGGGAGCACCGTCCGGGCTCCCATCCCGCCGCCGACCTCGGCCTGGTCGGGTACGAGGTGCAGGCCACCGACGGCCCCGTCGGGCGGGTCGAGCAGGACACCGGGGACCACCTGCTGGTCGACGCCGCGCCGTGGGTGCCGGGCACCCGCGTGCTCGTCCCGGTCGGCCTGGCCGCCCGGGTCGACCACCTCGAACGCGCCGTCCACCTCGACTGCCCGCGCGCCAGGCTCAGTTCCGCCCCGCCCGCCGCGGTCGACCTGACCGCCCCCCACCCGCGCTGAGCGGCTGATCCCATGGGCTGGCCGTCCACCACGCTCACCGGCCGGACGATCGCCTTCCTGGTCGCGCCGTACGGTGTCGAGCAGGCCGAACTGACCTCCCCCTGGCAGGCGGTCGCCGAGTCCGGCGGCATCCCGCGCCTGCTGTCCACCGCCGAGGGGCGGATCCAGGCTGTGCGGCACCGCGCCCCGGGCGACACCTTCGCCGTGGACGCCCTGGTCGCCGAGGCGGACCCGGCCGGCTACGACGGCCTGGTCCTGCCCGGCGGCGTCGCCAACCCCGACCACCTGCGGCTCGACCGCCCGGCGGTCGCCTTCGTGCACGCCCTCTGCGCCGCCGGCCGCCCGGTCGCGGCGATCTGCCACGCGGCCTGGACCCTCATCGAGGCCGACGCCGTCCGCGGCCGCACCCTGACCTCCTGGCCCAGCCTGCGCACCGACCTGGTCAACGCGGGCGCCCACTGGGTCGACGAACCGGTCCACGTCTGCCACGACGGCCCCGGCCCGCTCGTCACCAGCCGCAAACCGGGCGACCTGCCGCACTTCGAGGACGCGTTCGTGACGGAGTTCGCCCACGCGACGGCGAAGCGGCGCACGTAGCGCGTGCGGATCGTACGGGAGGCCACCGTCGGCACGGGGTGGCGTCAGTCGCCCCGGAGGCGGACGAAGGTGGCGGTGGGCGGGCGGCCGGTGAGGGTGATTTCGGCGCGCAGCGGGCCGGTCAGGGGGTGGACCGGGCCGTGGTCGGGGTCGGTGGTGGCCGGGCCGAGGAGGGGGCGGGTCACGTCGGCGACCTCGCGGGACTGGACGGCGGTGAGCCGGGGCGTCGTCAGGAAGACCCGGCCGTCGTCGAGCCGGAGGATCAGCGCGTGCGGGCGGGCGGCCGGGCCGGTGACGGCGCGGACGGTGGCGTCGAGGGTGTCGCTGCGGCGGTACTTGACCCAGGCGTGCCCGGCGCCGCGCGGCCGGTAGGGGGAGCCGGCGGCCTTGCAGACGAGGCCCTCCACCCCGGTGTCGGCGAGCTGTTCCATCCACTCCAGTGCCTCCGTCCGGTCGGTGGTCGCCATCACCGGCTGGATCGGCGGCGGGACGTCGGCCAGGGCGGCGAGCAGCAGGCGGCGGCGGTCGGTGAGCGGGAGCCGGCGGACGTCGCGGCCGGGCAGGGCCAGCAGGTCGAAGGCGATCAGGCCGAGCGCGACGTCCGGGGCGGCGGCGCGGGCCTGGCGGGTGCGCAGCAGCTCGCCGAAGGCGAACCGGCCGCCGCGCCAGGCGACCAGTTCGGCGTCCAGGACCAGCCCCTCGGGCAGCCGGCCGACGGCGGCGGCGATCGGCGGGAACTCGGGGGCGAGGTCGCGGCCGGTGCGGGACTGCAGGACCGGCGGCCGGTCGCCGCGGGCGAAGGCGATGCAGCGGAAGCCGTCCAGTTTCAGTTCGTACTGCACGCCACCGCCGCCCAGCCCGTCGGCGGGCGGTACGGCGGTGACGGCGGCGGGGCGCATCACCTCGACGGGCGGCTGCAGGACCTGCCGTGCCTGCCGGCGCGACGACTCCCGGGCCTGCGGCTGCTGCGGCGCCGCCGTCGAGGGAGCGGACGGCAGCGGGCGGGCCCGGTCCGGGTCCAGCAGCGGGGCGAACAGGTCGCCGTGGGCGGCCAGCCGGTCGGGGACCTCGGCGAGCGTGAACGTCAGGTCCTGCTCGCCGCCCGCCCGCTCCAGCTCGGCCCAGGACAGCGGGGTGGAGACCGTCGGCAGCGGCCGGGCCCGCAGGGTGTACGGCGCCGCGGTGGTCTTCTTGGCGTTGTTCTGCGACCAGTCGACCAGTACCCGCCCCCGGCGCCGGGCCTTCGCCATGGTGTGCACCGCCAGCTCCGGGTGCTCGGCCTCCAGAGCGGCGGCCAGCTCCTTCGCGTAGGCGGAGACCCGGGTGCTGGGCGTGGGCTCGATCGGGACCAGCAGGTGCAGGCCCTTGGAACCGGAGGTCTTCACCCAGGCGGTGAGGCCGTCCGCCGCCAGCCGTTCGCGCAGCAGCAGCGCGACCGCCCGGCAGGTGAGGACGTCCGCGCCCTCGCCGGGGTCGAGGTCCAGGACGAGCCGGTCGGCGAGCGCGGGCGCGGCCGCGTGCCACTGCGGGACGTGCAGCTCCAGGCAGCCCAGGTTGGCGACGGACAACAGCGCCGCGCCGTCCTCCAGCACCACCTGCCACAGCTCGCCGGTGTTGCTCGGGACCTCGACGGTGCGCACCCAGTCCGGGGTGCCCGGGGGCGGGTTCTTGGCGACGAAGACCTCCGCCTCGACGCCGTCCGGGCAGCGCAGGAAGGACACCGGGCGATCCCGCAGGTGGGGGAGCAGGGCGGTGTGGACGGCGGCGTAGTAGCGCAGCACCTCGCCCTTGAGGGTGCCGGTGCGCGGGTAGTACACCTTGTCGAGGTGGGAGAGGGCGAGAGTGCGCCCGTCCACCGTCATCTGCGGCACGGTGCGGCTCCGAAGCCTCCGGTTGGGTGGCCCCCGCAGCCAGTCTGCCCCGCTTCGGCGGCGCCCGCCCGGGGCCCGTGCGGTGCGCGGGCCCCGGGCGCGCGGGTGGGGGCTACCGCCCCGGGCCGACCAGCGCGTGGGCGTCCGCGACCAGGTCCTCGATCCGGGCCCAGTCCGGCGCCGGCCCGTCGAGGTACACGCCCAGCCAGCCCCGGTGACCCACGTACGGCGGCCGGAAGTAGCGGTCGGGGTCCTCGCCGGTCATGCGTTCCTGCGCGCCGCCGGGCGCCGCGCACCAGAAACCGAGGCGGTCGTCGTGGTGGTGGTCGGAGAGCATCACGAACACCCGGGCCCGGCGGCCGGAGCCCGCGAACCAGGTCGGCTCCCCGTGGCTGATCCGCTCCTCGACCTCCGGCAGCGCCAGGCAGAGCGCCCGCAGCCGGTCCACCGGCGTGGGCACCGCGTCACCCCACGGCCGGACGGGGCGCGCCCGGATAGGTGCCGAAGTACCAGCGGTTGCCCTCCGGGTCGGCGGCGGCGAAGTCGCGCGAGCCGTAGTCCGTGTCGTACGGCGCGGTGGTGATCCGGGCGCCGGCGGCCACCGCGCGGGCGTGCACGGCGTCCGGGTCGGCGGTGACCACGTACGCGGTGAAGCCGCCGGGCTTGCCGGGCCAGGGCGAGGCGCCGTCGGGCGTCTCACGGTCCGAGCCGAGCATCACGCCGCCGCCCTCGGGCCAGGCCAGCTCGGCGTGGGCGACGAAATCGCCCTCACCGTAGGCGACGACCTCCTGAAAGCCGAAGGCCTCGACCAGGAAGCGGATCAGCGCCCGGGCGTCGGTGGCCCGCAGGCTGGGCCAGACCTGCGGGGCGGGGGTCTCGGTGGCGTCCATGGCTCTCTCCTCGGGACCGGTCAGGGAAGGTGCGGGATTCCGCTACGCCTCCACTCTGCGGCCGCCCCGCCTGCCCTGCCCGCCCCGCCTCGGACGTCTCGGAACGTCGCCGCCTCCGGGTGAGCCCGGTCTTGCGCCGGAACCGCTCCCGCAGGTGGAAGCGGTCCCCTGGCGCGGTCGCGGACCCGCGCGGTGTTGCTTATGGTGAGGGCGCGGTCACCCCGTTCGCGCCCGAGCCGAGCGCGCGGGGGAGCGCCACCCGGGGGGAAGCGGGGGGAATCACCGACGAAGGAGTCCCCGTGACCACTGCCCGAGACATCATGCACACCGGCGCCCAGTGCATCGGCGCCCACCAGACGCTGGCCGAGGCCGCGAAGATGATGCGCGACAAGAACGTGGGTGCGTTGCCGATCTGCGGCGACGACCAGAAGCTCAAGGGCATCATCACCGACCGCGACATCGTGCTGCGCTGTATCGCCGAGGGCAAGGACCCTTCCACGATGACGGCCATGGACCTGTCCGGCCACCTGCACTGCGTGCGCGCCGACGACAGCATGGACGCGGTGCTGCGCAAGATGGAGCAGCACCAGATCCGGCGCATCCCCGTGATCGACGGCGAGCGGCTGGTGGGCATGATCAGCGAGGCCGACCTGGCGATGGGCCACCGCAACGGCCAGCGGCTGACGGACCAGCAGATCATCGACTTCATGGACGGCGTCTACATGAAGCAGTGACCTCACCTGGTGACCTGACGCAGCGTCCTGACGTCAGGACATGACGCGGTGACCGGGCTCGGCCGATTTCCGACCTGAGCCCCGGCCCCGTCCGCGCGCCGTGACCGGCCGGTCCCCTGTACCGGCCGGGCCATTCGAAGGTGCCGGTCGGGGCCGCCGTGCGTCTTGTACGAATGCGCACGCGGTCCGAAAGCGAGTCGGCCTACGCTGCTCCGGCCCTACGCTGAGTCCGCCTACGCGGCGCCGGCCCTACGCGGCGCCGACGTCGAGGACGGCGCTGGTCACCCGTCCCGCCACCCGGTCGGTGGGCTCCGGCAGGGTGGCGGCGCCGCTCCGCGAGGCCAGGAACTCGCGCGGTGAGCAGCCGACCATGCCGCGGAAGCTGCGGTCGAGGTGGGACTGGTCGTAGTAGCCGCAGAGCGCGGCGAGGTCGGCGCCGGTGGAGCGGCCCTCTCGGGCGGCCAGGGCACCGAGGGTGCGCTGGAGGCGGAGGATCCCGGCGGCCTGCTTGGGGGCCACGCCGAGGTGCTCGCGGAAGCGTAGTTCCAGCCGGCGGCGGCTCCAGCCGGTGCCCTCGACCAGGGTGTGGATCGGCACCTGCCCGTGCGAGCGCCGCAGTTGGTGCCAGGCCCAGCGGACGGACGGTTCCCAGTCCGGGCCGTACGCGAACAGTGCGGCGAAGTACCCGTCGAGCATGGCGAACCGGGCCGGCCAGCTCGGGGTGTGGGCGAGCCGGTCGGTGAGCGCCCCCAGCCGCGGGCCCAGGACGTCGCCCGCCTCGGCCCACTGCCCGCCGAGGTCGCCGGCCAGCGGACCGAACGCCCGGAACGCGCCCTGCGGGGTGAGCGAGACGGCCAACCCGTGCAGGACGCCCGTGTGTTCGGCGATCGTCGCGGTGCGGCGCAGCCCGGCCGCGACCGATCCGAAGGAGGTGGCGGGCGCGGGGGAGACGGCGTCGACGAGGCGCATGGTGCCCTCGAAGGCGAGTGCCACCGTGACGACGTCCGTCGGCACCTCCAGCCGGCGGCGCGGCTGCCGCAGGTCCAGCCGGTAGCCGCGGTAGCCGAGGACGTACCGGCGCAGGGGCTCGGCGGGCGTGCCGAGGACCGTCTCCGGAGGGGTTGTCGGGAGGGTGCTCCGGGCCATCTCAACTCCCGTGCTCGGCCGGGCGGGTGACATGTGTACGAGCCATCCTAGGCGCACCGTCGACAGCTCCGGGGCGTCTCGGGGAGTGGATCTTCCTTTCTGGCCAGTCGAGATGCGGGCATACTCGCGCCCATGGGAAAGCAGTACGAATGCATCGAAGGTCGGCTGCGCCGGTTCATCGAGAGCCAGCCGGTCTACTTCGTCGCCACGGCCCCGCTGGCCGCCGACGGGCACGTCAACCTCTCGCCCAAGGGCCGCTCGGGAACGCTTGCGGTGATCGACGAACTCACCCTCGCCTACCTGGACTTCGGCGGTTCGCAGGCCGAGACCGTCGCCCATCTGCGGGAGAACGGCCGGATCACCCTGATGTGGTGCTCCTTCGAGGGACCGCCGACCGTGGTGCGGGTGCACGGCCGGGGCGAGGCGATCTTCCGTGACGACCCGCGCTTCGCCGAGCTGCTCGGCCACTTCGACCCCGCTGCGGACGGGTCGGCCCTGCGGGCGATCGTGCTGGTCAGGGCCGAGCGGGTCAGCGACTCCTGCGGGTACGCGGTGCCGTTCATGGACTACCGCGCCGATCGCGACCTGCACGCCCAGTACTTCGAACGCAAGGGCGAGGAGGGGTTCGGCGCCTACTGCGAGGGCAAGCCGCTCGTCGGCACCAGCCTCGACGGCCTGCCCGCCGTCCCGCTGCCGCTCCCGCCCCGGTCCGCCTGACGGGATCGTCGGCCAGGCAGATCACCGGCCAGGAAGATCGCCGGCCCGACGGGATCGCCGGCTTGGCAGATCACCGCCGCGGGCGGGGCTGATGGCATGACGAAGCCGCCGCACCCGGCAGGGGTGCGGCGCTTCGTGGGGGTCTTACTTGCTCAGACCGGCCTTGACGGAGCAGATCGGCCAGGCGCCCGGGCCCTGGGCCGCGAGGACCTTCTCGCCGACGGAGATCTGCTGGTCCTTGGTGGCCAGGTCGGCGCGCGGGGCGAAGGAGGTGCCGCCGAAGGCCGCCCAGGTGCTGGAGGTGAACTGGAGGCCGCCGTAGAAGCCGTTGCCGGAGTTGATGGCCCAGTTGCCGGTGGCCTCGCAGGAGGCGACCTTGTCCCAGACGGTGGCCGGCGCAGCGGAGGCACCGGTGGCCGTGACGAGGCCGGCCACGGGCAGGGCGGTGAGCGCCCCGGCCATCAGAGCCATCCGGACGCGGTTGCGGCGCTTCGGGGTGGCAGTGGTGGTGGCAGCGGCGGTCTCGTTACGGAAGGTCATGAATTTCCTTTCGGAGGGGGTTGCGAGCACGCGGAACCAGGCCCTCGGAAGGCCGTTGGTTTCGGGGACACGTCACTCGCGTGGTTCGGCACCGTTCCTGCTCGGGGGCGGTGAGGCCCGTCCGGAGCGGATCGCTCGGTGCAACGGGTTCGAAGTTACGGGGGTGGCCGGGGCCGATTCAAGGATTTGAAGGTTTAGGCACGTCAGGGGGCCGTTACCGGGCGTAAGGATCAAGGAATTGTGCCTATTTCGCCCGTTTTGCACCCATTTCCAAGATCGAATACCGCCGGGAAGTGGCCCGCACCACAGCGAAAGTCCTGTGAGGCCGCGCACATCGTCGACAGCGCGTGACGGCCCGCCCGCCGCCGGTGCCGAATCCGCCGCGCCCGCCGCCGCTCCGGGTGGCCCGCACCACAGGGCTCACCCGGAGCGCCCGCTGCGCTCACTCACGGTGCCCGGAATAGCCTCTGGGCCATGAGCAACGAGAGCGAAGCAGCGGACGCGGCGGACGCGGGAGCAGCGGACGCCACGACAGGAGGGGCGGCCGGCGCCGGGGTACCGGTCGGGATGCCGAACGGCGCCGAGGAGCACGAGGTCGCGGTCGCACCACAGGGCTTCGAGCTGGGGACCGACGGGCCCAAGGTGATCCTGGCGGGGCTGGACGGCTCCGACTCCTCCTGGCGCGCCACCGCCTACGCCGCCGGACTGGCCCGCCGGCAGGGCGCCGTCCTCGCGGTGGCCTACGTCCAGCCGATCCTCGGCGCCGCGACCGCCCTGGCCGGGGCCGCGGTGGAGGAGACCACCCAGGAGATCGCCGAGGAACTGCTGGCCGCCCTGCGCGAGGCCGAGGACCGGGTGCGCGAGGTGTGGAAGGTGGACTGGCGCTTCCTGACCATGCGCGGCGACCCGTACGGCGGGCTGGCCAAGCTGGCCGACGAGCTGCGCGCGGACGCCGTGGTGGTCGGGGTCTCCGAGCAGGCCGGGCACAAGGTGATCGGATCGGTGGCGGTCCGGCTGGTGAAGGCGGGCCGCTGGCCGGTGACCGTCGTCCCCTAAGAGCCGGCCGGTGACTGTCGTCCGTCCGCAGGCCCGGGTGCGCCCGCCGCCCGGGCCGACCGCCCGCCGGGCGGGGACGGGGCGGCGGGTAGGGTGCGTGAACATGACGGACACGCGGGGCACGCACCTTTCCGAGCCCGCCCACCCGACCGGCAACGACCTGCACCTCGACCTCCCCGCCACCGGCGGCCGCCGCGCCGCACTGATGACGGCCCTGCGCGAGGCGATCCGCAGCGGCCGGCTGGCGCCCGGCACCCGCCTGCCGCCGTACCGGACGCTCGCCGCCGACCTCGGCCTGGCCCGCAACACCGCCGCCGAGGCCTACGCCGAACTCGTCGCCGAGGGCTGGCTGACCGCTCGTCAGGGATCCGGCACCACCGTCGCCGAACGCGCCGAACCCGTCCCGCCCGCCCAGGCCCGCCGGCCCTCGCGCCGCCCCGGGCCCCGGCACGACCTGCGCCAGGGCCAGCCCGACGGCGCCTCCTTCCCCCGTGCCGCCTGGCTGGCCGCCGCCCGCCGGGCCCTCACCGCCGCGCCCAACGAGGCCTTCGGCCCCGGCGATCCGCAGGGCCGGCGCGAGCTGCGCACCGTCCTCGCCGACTACCTGGCCCGCGCCCGGGGGGTGCGCACCGACCCGGACCGGATCGTGATCTGCTCCGGCTTCGCCCACGCGCTGCGGCTGCTCTTCGACGGCGCAAGGCCCGTCCTGCCGCCCGCCGAGAACGGGCCGCTGGCCGTCGAGGCGTACGGCCTGGGCTTCCACCACGGGCTGCTGGCCGCCGCCGGGGTCACAGCCGTGCCGCTGCCGATCGACGAACAGGGCGCCCTCGTCGACGAGTTGGCGCACCACAGGACCGTCCGTACGGCCCTGCTCACCCCCGCCCACCAGTTCCCCACCGGCGGCCCGCTGAACCCGGGCCGCCGCGCCGCCGTGGTCGACTGGGCGCGCGGCCGCGGCGCACTGGTCCTGGAGGACGACTACGACGGCGAGTTCCGCTACGACCGCCAGCCGGTCGGCGCCGTCCAGGGCCTCGACCCGGAGCGGGTGGTCTACCTCGGCAGCGCCAGCAAGAGCCTCACCCCCGCGCTGCGCCTCGGCTGGATGGTGCTGCCGGACCACCTGGTCGACCGGGCGCTCGCCGCCAAGGGCGAACGCGAGGGCTGGGCCAGCGCGTTGGACCAGCTGACCCTCGCCGAGTTCATCGACTCCGGCGGCTACGACCGGCACGTGCGCCGGATGCGCCGCCACTACCGGGACCGCCGCGACCAGCTGGTGGCCGCACTCGCGGTGAACGCCCCGCACGTCGAGGTGTCCGGCATCGCGGCCGGCCTGCACGCGGTGCTGCGGCTGGAGCCCGGCACCGAGCGCTCGGTGCTCAAGGCTGCCGCCTACCGGGGCCTGGCCGTCGACGGCCTCGCCGACTTCCGGCACCCGGCGATCACCCCCGAGGCCATGCCGGCCGTCGACGGGCTGGTGGTCGGCTACGCCACGCCGCCCGACCACGCCTACACGGCGGCGGTCGAGGCGCTCTGCGACATCCTGCCGCCGTCCGCCTGAGTCCTGAGGGCTGAGTCCTCAGGGCGGGGGCCTCGGGCCGGGGTGTGAGCGGGAGACCGAGGGCGGGGGAGCGGCGAAGGATAGGCTCCCGGGCGCCCCGGTGGGGCCGGAACGCGACTTGCCGGTCCACGGCGTCCGCGCACCGCTCCTGCGTCGGTACGGAACCGGGCTGAGGAGAGCAGCCCACGCGGTGCCGCCGCTTACGCTCCTTGGTCATGCGCAGAACACATCCGATCCGCGCCGCGCTCGTCGCGTGCCCGGCCCTCGTCGTCGGTCTGCTCCTCTCCGCCGCTCCCGCCCGGGCCGACACCCCGCTGCCCCTCACCGCCGTCTCCGACAAGCAGACGACCGTCCGGGGCGGCGAGTTCACGCTCACGCTGACGCTCACCAACCCTTACGACACCCCGATCCAATTCGTCTACCAGAGTGTCCAGGAGACCTACGGAACCAGCCTGCAGACCGGCCTCAAGTTCACCGAGACCGCCTGCGGCACCCAGACCAACGGCTGCAGTGACAACGTCCACGGCGGCATCGCCCGGTACAACGTGCCGCTCGGACCCGGCGCCAGCAGCACCTTCACGGTGACCTACGCCATCGCCCCGGACTCGGCCTGCGGCGACGCCACCCGGATCGACTTCTACTCCTACCTGTACTACGAGTACAACGCAGGGCTGAGCAACAACGCGGGCATCGTCGGTGTCCCCGGCACCCAGGTCGCCTGCGCCTGACCCGAGAGCGACCCGGTCTCGAACCGATCCCGACCCGGCGCGGGCCCGCGACCGTCCCCGGCGCACGCCCCCACTGCGCATCCCCCGTTCCCCCGTCAGGTGCCGGCCGCCCCCGTTCCGGCACCTGACGGGCCGTCCGCGGCGTCGTGGGCGGATGGCAGGCCGGGCGCACGCGTGCCTCGATGCCCCATGGCCCGGTCGGTCCGGTCGATCTCCCCGGCCTGCCGATGTCGTCCGACTTGGCTTGTCTGCGGCTCGACCGGGTGCGACGCGGGTTTTGAGGTGGCCTGAACCGTCCGACCGGTGTGCCGGGTTGACGCCGGCCGGTGGCCGCCGGGGCCGTCCGACGGGGTCGGGGACGGGTGGGAAAGCCATTGGCAGCACGGGGATCGCAGGTGCGAACGGATGTTCCTCCGGTTTTCGGGGCGGTGGGGGCGGACCACGCGAGATTCACCCTATCGGGGGGTACTGGGCGTCCGTACGGCCTTGGTCGGGTTCTGGTGATCTAGGGTTCCGGATGGGCCGCCGGGAGAGGGCGGCCGCATCGCGACAGTTCGCCAACGCCCCCACCGATATGCGGATCTGAGGATCCGTCACGGCATGCGCCAGGGCGGTTCGTTCGTACGGCCCTGGCCGCGTGACCCGACCACAGGAATGGAGACCCCTGCCGATGCCCGTGGACACGAGCCCGGAGACAGAGCAGGTCAAGCAGCAGAGCCTTGCGACGGCCGCTGCACGCAACCTTGCCACCACGACCAAGTCCGCACCGCAGATGCAGGAGATCACCTCCCGCTGGCTGCTCAAGGTGCTCCCCTGGGTGCAGGCCGCCGGTGGCGCCTACCGGGTGAACCGTCGGCTCACCTACACCGTGGGCAACGGCGTGGTGGAGTTCATCAAGACCGGTTCCCAGGTCCGGGTGATCCCGGCGGAGCTGGGTGAGTTGGCCCTGCTGCGCGGCTTCGAGGACGAGGATGTGCTCACCGCCCTGGCCGACCGCTGCCAGCAGCGGGACTTCGGCCCCGGTGAGGTGCTCGCCACCCAGGGCGAGGCCGCCGACCGGATCTTCCTGATCGCGCACGGCAGGATCAACCTGTTCGGCACCGGCAAGTACGGCGACGAGACCGAGATCGGCGTGGCCGCCGACGGCGACCGCTTCGGTGACGACTCCCTGTTGAACCCGGACGCCGTCTGGGACTGCACCGCCAAGACCGTCACCTCCGGTGTGGCCCTCACCCTGACCCGGGCGGACTTCGCCGCCATCCGGGACAACGCGCCCAGCCTGCAGGAGCACCTGCAGGCCTTCCTGGCCCTGCCGCTGCAGGCCCAGAACGAGCGCGGCGAGGCCGAGATCGCCATGTCGGCCGGTCACCACGGCGAGTACGAGCTCCCCGGCGCCTTCGTGGACTACGAGCTCAATCCGCGTGAGTACGAGCTGAGCGTCGCGCAGACCATCCTCAAGGTCCACACTCGCGTCGCGGACCTGTACAACCAGCCGATGAACCAGATCGAGCACCAGCTCCGGCTGACCATCGAGGCCCTGCGCGAGCGCCAGGAGCACGAGCTCGTCAACAACCCGGAGTTCGGCCTGCTCAACAACGCCGACTTCGACCAGCGGATCCAGACCCACTCCGGCCCGCCCACCCCGGACGACCTGGACGAGCTGCTCAGCCGCCGCCGCGACCCCGACTACCTGCTGGCCCACCCGCGGACCATCGCCGCGATCGGCCGCGAGTTCAACGCGCGGGGCCTGTACCCCACCCACGTCGACCTCGGCGGGCAGCAGGTGCCGGCCTGGCGCGGGGTACCGATCCTGCCCTGCAACAAGATCCCGATCACCAAGGAGAACACGAGCTCGATCCTCGTGATCCGTGCCGGTGAGGACAACCAGGGCGTGATCGGCCTGCACCAGACCGGCATCCCGGACGAGTACCAGCCGTCCCTCTCGGTCCGCTTCATGGGGATCGACGAGAAGGCGATCATCTCGTACCTGGTCAGCGCCTACTACTCGGCCGCGATCCTGGTGCCGGACGCGGTCGGTGTGCTGGAGAACGTCGAGATCGCGCACCGCCGCCACTGAGCGCGCGGAACACGTTCGTGCGGAACAGTGCGTGCGGGCCGTAACCGGCCGGCACCAAGATCGTTTGACCTGATGACGGACGGCTCACCCCCGGAGGTGGGCCGTCCGCCGCGCGTTTGACCACTTTTGGTCGTGTCCGATCGATTCTCGGCCGGGAGCCGACCGCTTCCGGCCGGTCCTGTCTTGTCCCGTCCTTCCCCCCATGCGACCCGAGAGGTGTGTGGAGCCCATGTCCCAGCGTCGGCAGTTACGCCGGATACCGCTGCACGCCGGCGGGTCGGCGGTCTCCGGGCGGCGGGTACGGCTGATCGGCGCGGCGGTCGGCGTGGTCGCGATGTGCGCACTGGCCACCGGCGCGACCGCGTCCGGGGCCGAGCACGCCGGAGGGTATCCGCACGGCCCGGCCGTGGACACCTGCGTCTGCACCGAGACCGACGTGTCGGTGTCGGTGGGGCCGGGCGGCAGCGTGGGCGTCGGGGTGGGCGTCGACGTCCAGGTCGGCGTCAGCGTCGCCCCCAACGCCGGTACCGGACACCACGGCCACAGGCCCCCGTCAGGCCACCACCCGTGCCACACGCCCCGGGCCACTCCCCTCCCGGCGGCTCCCTCGTCCTCGGCGGGACCACGGCCGGAGCCCGGGCGGCCGGACGACGAGCACGAGGGGCCGGACGGGCACGGCGAGCGCGGGGGGCATAGCTGGCACGACTGGCACGACTGGGGTCACCACCATCACCACCCGCACCCCTGCCCGAGTCCGACGCCCACGCCTACACCTACGCCGACCCATGCGCCCACCCCCACGCCGACCCCGACTTTTACGCCGACCCCCACGCCGACGCCGACCCCCACGCGTACGCCGACCCCCACGCCCAGCCCGACGCCGGCTCCCACCCCGCCGCCCCCGTCGCCGCCCGCGCCGCCGCCGCCCGTACCTGCGGCCCCGGCACCCCCGGCTCCCGCTCCGGATCCGCCCGCTCCCGCGCCGGTCCCGCCGCCACCCGCTGTCCCGGTCGTGCCGAGTCCGGTCGTGCCCAGTCCGGCGGCCCTGAGCGCCGCCCCGCCGAGCCCGGTGCGCCCGAGCCCGCTGTGGCCGGTGCCGTCGGCGCGGCCGACGTTCCACGTGCCCGTTTCGAAGCCGATGAGTGTGCCGCAGCGTCACCACGGCGCCTCGATGACCAAGACGATGCTGCTGGTCATGGTCCCCGCCGTGCTCGCGGCGGCGGCCCTGCGCCCGGGCGGTGGCGGCGGCCGCGGTCGAGGCCGCGCGGGCCGGTCCTGACCCACCACGGGCCCCGACGCCCGTCGGTCGGCCCCGGGACCGCTCCGGCCCCGGGGCCGCCTCCGATCTTTCTGTTCCGTCACAAGCCAAGCCAGAGAAGGGAGTTCCCATGTCCGAGTGGGTGGCGTTGGTCATCGCCATGGCGGCGGCCTGTGTCGTCGTGGTGGCGGTGGTGCTGTTGAGGCACCGCCGCGTGCGCACGGTGGAGAGCACCGACGAGACGCCGGACGTCATCGAGTACATCACGATGATGATCGGGGTGGTCTACGCGATCGTCCTCGGTCTCGCCATCGCGGGTGTCTGGGAGGGGCGCGGCGCCGCCCAGGACGACCTGTTCCGGGAGGCGCAGTCGCTGCGCGAGGTGAGCGACCGGGCGGTGGTCTACCCGGTGGAGTTCCGCGACCAGGTCCGCGCCGACGTGGACGCCTACGTCACGTACGTGGTGAACACCGAGTGGGACTACATGCGCGAGCACGGCGAACTCACCGAGAAGGGCGGCCAGTTGCTGCAGAAGCTGCAGACGGACGTCGCCACCCGGCCGCCGGCCTCCGACCTGGAGTCGCAGGCCTACCAGCCGATCCTGGACCGGATCGACCAGGCCTCCGACGCCCGCAATTCGCGCGGCCAGAACGCCGGCCCCACCATGCCGGACGTGGTCTGGTTCGGACTGCTCGGCGGTGCCGTGGTGACGGTCGGCATGCTGTTCGCGCTGCAGATCCGGAACACGCCGCGGGAGTTGATCCTGGCACTCTGCTTCAGCGCGCTGATCGCCTTCCTGCTGTTCATGATCTGGGACTTCGACAACCCGTTCTCCCGCAGCGTCTCGGTGACCACCCAGCCGTTCGAGGACCTCTTCCCCTCGCTCAACCTCAAGGGCTGAGCAGCGGTGGACGGCCCGCGCGGAATCGGCGGTATCCCGCGCGGGCCGTCGCCGTTCACAGTCGCCTGATGTGACGTCAGCGAAGACTGCTGCCCGTCGAGTTGAGCATCGTGCCGGCCGTGTCGTCGTTCTCCAGGGAGAAGGCGAACAGGCCGCCCAGCCCCTTGCTCTTGGCGTAGGCCCCGCGCGCCTGGACGGCCTGCGGAGTGTCACCGGTCCAGAAGTCGGTGCCGTCGTAGACCCAGCTGCTCTCGGTGACCGGGTCCCAGTGGGTCTGCGCCGCGGTCGGGTTGAGCTCCTTCCAGGCGGCCAGACCGGCCGCCTGGCTCATCGGCTTGGCGGCCGTCGGACCGGTCGCGCTCTGGTAGAGGCCGAAGTTCGAGCTCGCCGGGACGCTCGTCCAGCCGCGCCAGTAGAACGGGATGCCGAGCACCAGCTTGCTCGCCGGGAAGCCGCCGGGGATGCCGTACTCGGGCAGGCCGGTGGTGTACGCGGCGACCGTGGTGTCCACGTTGTACTTGCGGGTGCCGGGGGTGCCGGGGGTGCCGGGGGTGCCGGGGGTGCCGGGGGTGATCGGCGTGGTCGGATCGGCCGGGCTGTCGTGCAGCGGGTCCTGGTGGTTGGTCGGGCCCTTGGCGTCCCACGCGCCGTGCATGTCGTAGGACATCACGTCGGCGTAGTCCAGGTAGGCGCCGATCCTGTCGGTCTCCAGCTGGGCGACCTTGTCCTGACCACTGGGCAGCGCGGCGGTCGGCAGGTAGCGCTTGCCCTGCGCGGAGCCGAGGGTGTCCAGCTGGGTGCGGAACTCCAGCAGCAGCGTGTAGTTCTGCCTGTCGGCGGGGGAGTAGTGGTTGCCGGTGTGGACGCCGGCCGAGCCGGGGTACTCCCAGTCGAGGTCGATGCCGTCGAAGATGCCCGCGGCCGAGGCCTGTCCGCCCGAGGCGTCACCGGCGACACCGGTCGGCAGGTTCCCCTTGAGGAACATGTCGATGCAGGAGGATACGAAGGTCTTTCGGGAGGCGTCGGTGGCCGCCGCGCCGGAGAAGTACTTGGAGTACGTCCAGCCGCCGATCGAGATGGTGAACCGCAGGTTCGGGTACGCGGCCTTGAGCTGGCGCAGCTGGTTGAAGGGACCAATATTCGCCGTCAAGGGTGTCCGCCCGCTGGACCGTTCCCGGTCGTGGTCTCGTCGGCCCGGTAGGTTGGCCGGTGCAACCGGCAGGACCGGCACGAGCAGGCCCGTCGAACGACCGTCGAACGGAGGAGCCGCGATGGACAGCCAGGACTGGGACGACCGCTACGCCGCGAGCGAGCTGGTGTGGGGCGCCGAGCCCAACCAGTGGGTGGTCCGCGAACTGACCGGCCGCGCTCCCGGCCACGCCCTCGACCTGGCCGCCGGCGAAGGCCGCAACGCCATCTGGCTGGCCGCCCAGGGCTGGGAGGTCACCGGACTGGACTTCTCCGCCGTCGCCCTGGAACGCGCCGAACGGCTCACCGCCGACCTGCCCGACGAGGTCGCCGACCGCCTCACCTGGCGCCACGGCGACGCCCGCACCTTTGAAGGCCCCGCCGCCGGCTACGACCTCGTCCTGGTCGCCTACCTCCAGCTCCCTGCCGAGGACCGCCGCACCGCGCTGCGCCGCGCCGCCGACGCGCTCGCCCCCGGCGGCACCCTGCTGGTCGTCGGACACGACCTGAGCAACCTCACCGAGGGCGTCGGCGGCCCGCAGGACCCGGCCGTGCTCTTCACCCCGGAGGACGTCCGGGCCGACCTCGCCGACCTCGGCCTGCGCACCGTCCGCGCCGAGCGGGTGCACCGTACGGTCGGTGGCGAGCCCGGGCACAAGGGTGGGGGCGCGGGCGGCGTCGCCGTGGACGCGCTGGTACGGCTGGAACGGGCCGCGCGGTGACGGACGGACCCGCTCGGCGCGCCGTGCTCGGCGGGCTGTTGGCCGTCGCCCCGCTGGTGCTGGCGGGGTGCTCAGGGAAGCCGAAGCAGCCCGCCGCGATGCCCGAGCCGAGCGACCTGGGCCGCGAGGCCTTCGTGATGGTGATCCGGCACGGCGAGAAGCCCGACGGCAGCCACCCGGGCCTGGACGAGGCCGGCAAGCCGGACGGCAAGTCGCTCACCGAGCGCGGCTGGGCCCGCGCGAAGGCGCTGCCCACGTTGTTCTCCCCGCCCGTGCCCGGTCTGCGCACCCCGGCCAGGATCCTCGCAGCCGCCGATGACGGCCCGCTGGCCGGCGCACGCCGGATGCGCCAGACCGTCACCCCGCTGGCCGGCAGGCTCGGGCTGACGGTGAACACCGGGTACGCGGAGTCCCAGGAGTCCGCGCTGGTCGGCTCCGCCCTGGCCGGGGAGCAGCCGGTGCTGATCTGCTGGGAGCACTCGCGGATCCCGCGGATCGTCGAAGCGCTCGGCGCCACCGGCAGCGGCGTGCCCGCCGCCTGGCCGGACCGGTTCGACACGATCTGGACGTTCTCCCGGCCGGCGCGCGGGCCGTGGGCCTTCCACGAGGTGCGGCAGCACCTGCTGGACGGCGACACCTGATCCGCCCCGGCCGGGAGGGCGTAGGAGAGTCGGCCCTGGACAGCGTCCTGCCCCGGTCGTTCGGTGCCGTTCCACGGCTACGCCGGACGTCGGACCGCCGGTTCCGTCGGTGTGCGGACCGTTGTCGGGGGTGAGGCGAGGGGGAGTGCGGGGTAGGGGTGCTCGCAGGACCCCGTCGGATGATCAGGAAATTTTCTACAGTGCTGTAGATTCTCGGCACGCGGCGGTGGCAGAACGAGGAGGACGCGATGAGCGTTTCGCTGGCCAAGGGGCAGCAGATCAGCCTGGAGAAGCCGGGCGGTGGGCAGCTGAGCCTGGTCCGGATGGGCCTCGGGTGGAAGGCGGCGGAGCGCAAGGGCTTCCTCGCCAAGCTGCTCGCCGCCGGCCGGGAGATCGACCTGGACGCCTCGGCGGTGCTGTTCGCCCAGGGGCGGCCGGTGGACGTGGTGTTCTTCCAGCACCTCACCAGCAACGACGGCTCGGTGCGGCACAGCGGGGACAACCTGGTCGGCGGCTCGGGCGGCGCGACCGACGACGAGTCGATCACGGTCAACCTGACGACGGTGTCGGCCGAGGTCGATCAGATCCTCTTCACCGTCAACTCCTTCACCGGCCAGACCTTCCAGGAGGTCGAGGCGGCCTTCTGCCGGCTCGTGGACGAGACCACCGGTGCCGAGCTGGCCCGCTACACGCTCACCGGCGGCGGCCCGTACACCGCGCAGATCATGGCCAAGGTGCAGCGCACGCCGACCGGTTGGCAGATGGCCGCGATCGGCCAGCCGGCCAGCGGGCGGACCTTCCAGGACCTGATGCCGGAGTTGGTCAAGCACCTCTGAGCAGGCCCGGACGGGCGGCGGTCGCAGCGGGGGGGGGGGGGGGGGGGGGGGGGGGGGGCGCCCCCCCCCCCCCCCCCGGCGGGGTGGTTCAGTCGCGGGGAACCCACAGGCCGCGCTCCTCGCGCCGGATCTCCCAGTCGCGACGGCCGGGCTCCCGGCCGGGGCGGA
>NZ_JBVIRL010000013.1:0-243374 GCF_055576085.1 Kitasatospora sp. NPDC033851
GCGTTGACTTTTGGCACGCTGTTGAGTTCTCAAGGAACGGACGCTTCCTTCGGACCGCCTTCCAGCGGACCCTCCGGGCTTCGTTCTTTCGTGTTCCCAGCTTATCAGATGTTTTCCGCTCCGTTTCCGGGGCTTCGTTCATCCAACTCGCCGGTGTCTTCCGGGGCTTGACGCCCTGTCCGACGTTTCAAACTCTAGCCGATCCCCGCTCCGAAAAGCGAATCCGGCCGCAATCCGATAAAACGAACACGCCGAATAAGAACCGAGCCGCGACGCACAAATGCAGACGCAACCCAGCCCGAACCTGGGAAGTGGTGTTTCAGAGGATTGGCCGCCCCGGGACCGTCCGCGCCGATGCGTGTCCGGTGCTCCCTGCCGAGCGACTAGAGAACACTACGCCTGTCCGGCGCCGGAGGCAAACCGGTCCCGGGGACGGTCCGGGTGCAGAGCGCCCGGCCGGGTTTCACGTACTCGCCGTTGGGGTGGTCGTTGCCGGTGACCCACTGGTGGGCGGTGGTTTCGTCGCGGCCGCCGGCGCGGTGGCGGCCGAGCAGGCGCTCCTCGCGGACGGCGTCGTCGGTGTGGACGTACCAGAGTTCGCGCAGCAGGCGGCGGGCGTCCGGCCAGGGGGAGTCGGCGGAGGCGAGGTAGTTGCCTTCGGTGATGACGAGCCGGCTCTGCGGGCGGACCACGTGGCGGGCGGCGACCGGTTCGTCCAGGGTGCGGTCGAAGTCCGGGACGTAGATGTCCTGGAAGCGGTCGGCGGCGATGCGGCGCAGCAGGGCGACGTAGCCGTGGGCGTCGAAGGTGGCCGGGGCGCCCTTGCGGTGGGTCAGACCGAGGCGGTCGAGCTGGGCGCCGGAGAGGTGGAAGCCGTCGAGCGGGACGTAGGCGGCGGTGCCGGGTCCTTCGGCGCGCTCGACCTCGGCGACCAGGTGGCGGGCCAGGGTGGACTTGCCGGCGCCCGGCGGGCCGGCAAGTCCGAGGATCGTACGGGCGTTGCTGCCCTGGCCGCGGAGGAAGCCGAGGGCGAGGGCGGTGAGGCGGTCCTCGTTCATGGCCGCACCTTACTCACCGGGTGTCCGCGGAACCGGGCGTTCGATGACGCTGCGGTCAGCGGGGCCGCTCGGCCAGCGCGGGCAGGTCCAGGGTGAGCGTGCCGGCGTCGGCGTCGAGCAGGGCGGGGACGCCCAGCGGGACGGTGAGGGTGGAGGGGCAGTGTCCGAACCCCAGTTCCCAGAGCACCGGTATGCCGAGCCCACCGAGCCGGTCGAGCATCAGCTCGCGGATCCGCTCGGGCCGCCCGCAGCCCTCCCAGGAGCCGAGGGCGATGCCGGCCACGCCGTCGAGGGCGCCGGAGCGCAGGAACTGGGTGAGGAGGCGGTCGAGCTGGTACGGGTGTTCGTTCACGTCCTCGAGCACGAGGATGCTGCCCGCGTACGTGGGTCGGGCGGCGGGAGTGCCGCGCTCGGCGGCGAGGACATGGGCGCATCCTCCGGCGGTGACACCGCGGGCCCGGCCGGGGATGAGCGGTGCGGCGGTGGCCGAGGTGAGGACCGTGGTCGTGGCGGGGTCGAAGAGGGTGCGGCGCAGGTGTTCGGCGGTGGGGCCGTCGGAGATGAAGGAGCCGGCGGCGGCCATCGGCCCGTACAGGGTGGCGAGGCCGAGGCGCTGGGCGAAGGCCTCGTGCAGGGAGCTGACGTCGCTGAATCCGATGAAGGGCTTGGGTGCGGCGGCGCGCATCGCCGTCCAGTCGAGCAGGTCGACCATGCGGTGCACGCCGTAGCCGCCGCGGGCGCAGATGACGGCGTCGACGGTGGGGTCGAGCCAGGCGTTCTGGAGGTCGGCCGTGCGGTCGGCGTCGGTACCGGCGAGGTAGCCGAGGGTGGGGTGGGTGTCGAGGACGTGCGGGGCGACGGTGACCCGCAGTCCCCAGGAGTGGAGGATCGCGCAGCCGGCGGTGAGGCGTTCGGAGTCGATCGGGCCGCTGGGGGCGACGACGACGATGTGGTCGCCGGGGCGCAGGTGCGGCGGGCGGGTCAGCCCCTGGCCGGGTGTGGTCGGGTTCTGGTCCATGGGCCGGGCCGCCTTTCGGGCGCGGGAGCGGGGTAGGGCACGGGCGGCCGCGGTGTGGTCGCGGCCGCCCGGTGACGATATGCCCTCGCATCGTCACGCCGATGTCTGCGGGTCGGCGCCCAAGGGGCGGCACCCGCGAGACGCGGCCCCGCCGGGTGATGGCCCTTCAGATCACCGCGCCCATCACCTCTCGGACCTCCGCCAGGGTGGCGTCCGCGACGGCGTTGGCGCGTTCGGCGCCGTCGCGCAGGACCTGCCGCAGGTGGCCGCGGTCGGCGGCGAGTTCGGCGCGGCGGGCGCGCAGCGGGCGGAGGTACTCGTTGACGGACTCGGTGACGACGCGCTTGAGCACGGCGGCTCCACCGTCGCCGATCTCCTCGGCGACGGCCTCGGGGGCGCGGTCCTGGCAGAGCGCGGCGAGCAGGACGAGGCTGGACACCTCGGGCCGGTCGACGGGGTCGTAGCCGATGCGGCGGTCGGCGTCGGTCCTGACGCCGCGGATGATCCGGGCGGTCTCGTCCTCGGTGGCGCCGAGGGCGACGGCGTTGCCCCGGCTCTTGCTCATCTTTCCGCCGTCGGTGCCGAGCAGCATCGGGGCGTCGGAGAGCAGGGCCTGCGGGCGGGGGAAGACGGCGCTGCCGTCGGCGTGCGGGTAGCGCTCGTGGAAGCGGCGGGCGATGGTGCGGGCGACTTCGAGGTGGGGCAGCTGGTCCTGGCCGACCGGGACGAGGTCGGCCTTGCAGAAGAGGATGTCGGCGGCCTGGTGGACGGGGTAGGTGAACATCAGTCCGCTGACGGCGGACTGGCGGGAGTGGGCGATCTCGTCCTTGACGGTGGGGTTGCGGTTCAGTTCGGCGACGCTGACCAGGCTGAGGAACGGCAGCAGCAGCTGGTTGAGGGCGGGGACGGCACTGTGGGCGAAGATCGTGGCCCGCTCGGGGTCGAGGCCGGCCGCGAGGTAGTCGAGGACGAGGTTCTCGGTGTGCTCGGCGAGCCGGTCGGCGAGGTCGCGGTCGGTGATGACCTGGTAGTCGGCGACCACGACGAGAATCTCGACGCCCTGGTCCTGCAGCCGGACGCGGTTGCGCAGGGTGCCGAAGTAGTGGCCGAGGTGGAGCGGGCCGGTGGGGCGGTCCCCGGTGAGGACGCGGTGGGCGGTCGGGTCGTCGATGAGCGCGGGATCGGCGCCGGCAGCGGCGGCGGTAGCGGCGCCGGGCTCGGCCACGGCAGTGGCGGCGGCGGCGGTGGCAGCGGCTGCGGCGGCGGCTGCGGTGTCGGCAGTGGCGATGGTCTCGACGGTCACGGTTTCTCCTCGGTACGGCGGTGGTGGCGGCCGTCCGGGGCGAGGGGCCCGTCCCGCGGGAGAGCGGGGAAACGCAACAGGGCCGTCCATCCCGGACGGCCCTGGTCGGGCGAGTGCTGGTGGCCGTCCTAGGACGGCCACCAGCACAGGCCCACGAAGCGCTTCATGCGCTCAAGATTAGCGTCGTTCCACCACCAGCGCGGGGGTTTCCTTGCGCAGCGTCTCGCCGCGGAGGAGCTCCGGCCGCACCAGGCCGTAGCCGGTCATCAGCGCGGCGCCGAGCAGCCTCAACTTGGAAGCGATCGCCGCACTCAAGCCGGACCTCATCCTCGGTCGCCAACTGCGCACCCAGGACCAGTACGCGCAACTGTCCAAGATCGCCCCGACCGTCTTCTCACTGCGCCCCGGCTACCCCTGGAAGCAGAACTTCCTGCTCAACGCGAGCACGTTCGGCCTGGAAGCCGAGGCCAAGACGCAGCTCGACGACTACCAGGCGGCGGCCACCGCGATCGGCGCCAAACTCGGCGACATGTTCGGCGACAAGCGGCCCACCATCACGCCGCTGCGCCTCATGCCGGGCCGCACCCGGCTCTACGCCAAGCCCTCCTTCAACGGCACCATCCTCACCGACGTGCCGCTGCCGCAGCCGCAGATCGAGCAGGTCAAGGAGCTCGCGGTCGAGGTCAGCCCGGAGCAGATCGACAAGGCCGACGCCGACTGGATCTTCTACGGCGTGTACGGCAGCCCCGGTTCGACCAACCAGGACGCGATGCTGGGCGGCGCCCTCGGGAAGACGCTCGGAGCGGTCAAGTCCGGTCAGGCCCGGCCGGTTTCGGACGAGACGTGGTTCCTCGGGCTCGGCGTCATGGCGGTGAACGCGGTGCTCGCCGACCTCAAGGGGCTTGTCGCACCCGGCAGTTGATCTGGCATCCCCGGAAGGGGCGAGGTGGCGCGGCCGTGACACCGCGGACGTGGCGCCACGGCGGTGCGACGACGGCGTGGTGGTGATCCCTTGGTGGCGCCTTGGTGGTGCCTTGGCGATCTCACGACGATCTCGCGACGGTTGCCGAAGTGATCTCACGATGATCTCCGCAGGGGTCCCCCAGTGATCCCCCAGTGATCCCGCAGCGGGCTCGCGATGGTCCCGCGGTGGTCTCGCGCACACCGCCGGGTTCGGCGCTTGGAGCTGGTCGCGCGGTGCGGGAGGATCGTCGAGACCGTCCCCCGAAGGGCCCGCCGATGACCTCGCTCCACCCCGCCCCGACCGATCCGTCCTTGCCCGGCCCGCCGGGGGACAGCGCCGGATCCCCACCCCCACCCGCCGTACCCGGGACGGCCGCCACGGCCGCCCCGATGTGCTCGATCGCGACCGCCGCCGAGGCCGGCGCGTCCGCGTCCGGTTCCTCCGGCGGGGTGATCCGCCAGGGCTCCCTCTCCCGTCACGACTCGGTGCCGCAGCCGCGCAGCCGGGACGACGCGGATGCGTACGTCCTCCCGGCAGCAGCCCCCGCGACGGATCACTCCACCACGGACGGCGATCCGACCGCGGCGCGCCTCCGGGCGGCGTTCGCCGAACGGCTGCGGGCCGCACGCGCCCAGGGCCGCTCGGTCGCCGAGCTGGCGGCCGCGTGCCGTCGGCCGGTCGCGGAGGTACGGGCGCTGCTCGGTGAGGCGGCCGGGGACGGTGCGGATACGTTCGCGCCCGCGCCCGTCCGTGACCACGGCCAGGACGGGGAGGCCGGAGGCGGGACCGAGACCGACGGCGGTGCCGAGGTCGGCGGGGAGGCTGAGGCCGAGGTCGGGTTCGTCCGTTTCCCGCCGGTCACCGCGGCGGAGGGCGGCCTGCCCACGCGGGCGGCGCGTCCGGTACGAGAAGAGCTGTGGCCCATGGGGTCCCGGCGGCCGTCGCCCTCGCGCCGACTGCGCCGGATGCACCCGCAGGCCACCCCGAGCGGACAGGAGGCGACCGCACGGGAGACGGCCGCGACCGGCCCGGCCGGCGTGGGCCTCCCGGGTGCCGCCGCGTGGACGGGTGAACTCGCCGGTACGGCAGGGACGGTGGCGGATCGGGTGCCGTTCGGGGCCGGCACCGCGACCGCGATCACCCCCGACACCGGTGCCGACGCCGGCGCCCCCGGCACCGAGGCGCCGCACGCCGAACCACCGCGTGCCGAACCACCGCTCGGGATCCTGATCGGCGGCAGCCCCGGTCAGCCCGAGGCTGTCGGCCGGCCCGAGGAGAGGGCACCGGTCCGGGTGGTGGCCGAGCCGATCCGGGTCGGGCGCGGCACCAGCCTGGTGGTGCTGCCCTCCTGGCGCCCCGCCATCGCCGTCTCGGTGTCGACCGAGCAGCTGCTGTACGCGACCGGGCTCGGCTTCGAGCAGCTCGCCGACGCCCGGCTGACGGTGCTGATGAACCCGAGCGCGCTGCACGACCGGGAGCTGGAACTGCACGGTTGGGAGCCCGGTCCGGCCAGGCGCGGCCGGCGCGGCGGGCGGTCCTGAGGCAGTCCTCGGGCCGGTTCCCGAACCTGGGTCGACGGCCGGCGGTGGGCGGGTTGGAGGCCGGCGGCTATCGGTCAGCGGACCACCGGGGCGTTCGGGATGTACCCGAGGTCGACGGGCACCGGCGGGCGTCCGTCCACGGCCCAGCCCTGGCGGACGGAGTCCAGCAGTTCCGGCAGCCGGGGCGGCCACAGCGCGTCGGCGTTCTCGTCGGCGAGGTCGGCCGGGGTCCACCAGCGCCAGTCGAGGATCCGGTCGACGGCGTGCACCGCGCTGACGTCGCCGACCGGGCCGCGGTGCGGTCCGCCGGTGAGGTAGATGTGCTCGTGCTGGCGGACCGGGGTGCCGTGCCAGGTGAAGTCGTGTTCCCAGGTGCAGAGCAGCGGGCCGGGTTCGAGGTCGGTCCAGCCGGTCTCCTCCCCCAGCTCGCGCCGGGCGCCCTCCCACGGGGACTCGCCCGGTTCCAGTCCGCCGCCCGGCATGGTCCAGTGGACGCCGACCTCGTCGTTGTCCGAACGGAGCAGGAACACCGAGCCGTTCTCGTCCAGGACCACCGTGCGGGCGGCCTGCCGGGGCACGCGCTTGTGGGGGCGGAGCAGATTGCGCATCGGATTTCGCATCGGATCACTCTCGCAGCGGCCGCCGGGGGCGTCGAGCGGATTCGACACTCCGGTCCGGCGGACGAGAGCTCCGAACCGCCCGGCGCGGCGCGGGACCTGTCCGTTCGCCGTACCCTGACGGCCATGCCCGTACCCGCGATCATCTTCCCCGCCGATCCGCTCAACCCGCGCCGGCCCGATCCGCACTTCGCCTGGGAGGCCAGGCTGCTGCGGGAGTTGGGCGGCGAGCACCACCTGGTCGACCACGACGCGCTGCTCGCCGGGCAGGCCGAGGAGGCGGTCCGGCGGGTGCCGCAGGACAGCGGCCCGCTCTGGTACCGGGGTTGGATGCTCCCCTCGGCCCGGTACGCCGACTTCGCCACCGCGCTCACCGCCCGGGGCGGCAACCTGCTGACCAGCGCGCCCGGTTACGCGGCGGCGCACGAACTGCCCGGCTGGTACGGCGTGTTCGAGGGGGCGACCCCGGCCAGTGCGTGGATCCCGTCCGACGGGCCGGTGGCGCCCGACCCGACGGAGCTGGCGGCGGCCGTGGCCCGGCTCGGCGGGAGCGGCCCGGCGATCGTCAAGGACTACGTGAAGTCGCGCAAGCACGAGTGGCACGAGGCCTGCTATGTACCCGAGTTGGCAGACCTGCGGGCCGTCGGCCGGGTGGTGGAGCGGTTCGTCGAGCTGCAGGGCGAGTTCCTGGCCGGCGGGGTGGTGCTGCGGCGGTACGAGGAGTTCGAGCGCGCCGCCGGTGCCGCGGAGGATGCCGAGGGCCAAGCGGGCGACGGCCCGGGTACGGGCGGGCGGCCGGATGCGGGCGACGGACCCGGTGCGGGCGGGCGGGCCGTCGAGGCGCGGGTGTGGTGGCTGGACGGCCGGCCGATCCTGGTCGGACCGCACCCGGACGCCCCGCGCCGGAACGTCGAGCCCGACCTCACCGACGTCCGGGCGCTGGTCCGGACGCTCGGCTGCCGCTTCATCACCACCGACCTCGCCAGCCGGGCCGACGGCTCCGGCTGGCGGGTGGTCGAGGTCGGGGACGGACAGGTGAGCGACCTGCCGCGGGGCATCGACCCGTCGGGATTGCTGACCTCGCTGATCGCCGCCTGACGGCCCATGCGTGCCGGGCCGTCAGGCGGATTCGGGGCGGGCGGCCTCCCGGGCGGGCGGCCTCCCCAGGCAGGCAGCCTCCCCCAGCGCAGGCAGCCTCCCGTGCGAGCGGCCCCCGGCCTGGCGGCCTACCCGGCGGCGACGGTCTCGACCGCCGGGTGGCCGTCCGCGATGAACGCCTGCCAGAGCCGGGCGTACGTGCCGCCCCGGGCGAGCAGTTCGGTGTGGGTGCCGTCCTCGACCACCCGGCCGTGGTCCAGCACGATCACCCGGTCGGCGCGCTCGGCGGTGGTCAGGCGGTGGGCGATGACCAGGGTGGTGCGACCGCCGCTGAGCCGGTCCGCGGCGTGGTTGACGGCCGCTTCGGTGGCCAGGTCGAGCGCCGCGGTGGCCTCGTCGAGCAACAGGATGTCCGGGTCGACCAGTTCGGCCCGGGCCAGCGCGATCAGCTGGCGCTGGCCCGCCGAGAGGTTGCGGCCGCGGCCGGCCACCTCGTGGTCGTAGCCGCCCGACAGCCGGACGATCATGTCGTGCGCGCCGACCGCCCGGGCCGCCGCCTCCACCTCGGCGGCCGATGCGTCCGGCCGGCCGTACGCGATCGCCTCGCGGACCGTGCCCGCGAACAGGTAGGCCTCCTGCGGTACCACGCCCAGGCGGTGGCGGTACTGCGCCAGGTCGTAGCGGGTGAGGTCGACCCCGTCGACCCGGACGGTGCCCTCGGTCGCGTCGTAGAACCGGGCGACCAGCTTCACCAGCGTCGACTTCCCGGCGCCGGTCTCGCCGACCAGCGCCACCGTCTGCCCGGCCGGGATGTGCAGGTTCACGTCGGCCAGCACGGTCGGGGCGCCGTCCGCGCCGCCGTTGTAGGCGAAGCCGACCCCGTCGAAGTCGATCTCGCCGCGCAGCCCCTTGGGCACCGGAACCGGGTCGGCCGCCTGGGCCGTGGTGGTCGGGGTGCGCAGCAGCTCGCCGATCCGGCCGAGGCCCACCGAGGCCTGCTGGTAGCCGTCGAAGACCTGGGACAGCTGGTTGACCGGCGCGAAGAACAGGTCGATGTAGAGCAGGTACGCGACCAGCGCGCCGACCGTCAGCGTCCCGGCGTCGACCCGGGCCGCGCCGACGATCAGTACCAGCGCGGCCGCCACGCTGGAGAGGAACTGGACGAACGGGAAGTACAGCGAGATGTACAGCTGCGCGCGGACCCGGGCCTCGCGGTAGGCGATGCCGCGCGCCACGAAGCGGTCGGTGTTGGTGTCCAGGCGGCGGAAGGCCTGGACGATCCGCATGCCGGCCACGTTCTCCTGCAGGTCGGCGTTGACGGCGCTGATCAGGTCACGGGAGCGCTCGTACTGGTCCTTGGACTTCCTGCGGAACACCAGCGTGGCGATGACCAGCAGCGGCAGCACGGCGAAGACCACCAGGGCCAGGCCGGCGTCGATGATCAGCAGGGCCGCGAAGATCCCGGCGAAGGTCAGCAGGCTGACCACGGCGGTGACCATGCCGGTCTGCAGGAAGGACGTCAGCGAGTCCAGGTCGGTGGTCATCCGGGTCATGATCCGGCCGGTCAGCTCACGCTCGTAGTAGTCCAGGCCGAGCCGGTTGAGGTGGGCGAAGATCTTGAGCCGGAGCGTGTAGAGGACCCGCTCCCCGGTGCGGCCGCTGACCCGGTTCTCGGCGCCCTGCACCAGCCAGTCCAGCAGCACCACGACCAGCGCGGTGAGCGAGGCCACCGCCACCCCGGACATCAGGCCCTTGCGGACACCCTCGTCGATGCCGTGCCGGATCAGCACCGGCAGGACCAGGCCGGCCGCCGCGTCCAGGGCGACCAGCAGGAGGGCGATGAGCAGCGGGGCGCGGAAGGGGCGCAGCAGGCGGCTCAGGGCGAAGTCGGAGTCGCCGGCCTCCGCCTCGGTGCGGGAGACGGCCGGGGTGTCGGTGGCGGGCGGGAGGGCGGCGACCTTGGCCAGCAGGTCCGGGTCGGCGGTGCGGGCGGCCTTGGCCAGGGCGGGGGTGGGGAGGTCGGGGACGCTCGGGGCGGGCTGCGGTCCGGCCTGCGCCTCGCTCTGCGGTCCGGCCTGCGGTTCGGTTTGTGCCTCGGCTCGTGCTTCGGCTTGCGCCTCGGCTCGGGCTTCGGTCTGTGCTTCAGCCGGTTTCCCGGTCGGCGTCGCGGAGGCGGGGTGCTGGGTGGCGCGGCCCGCCTCCGGGTCGGTGATCAGGGCCCGGTACTGGGGACATCGGGCCTCGAGTTCCTCGTGCGTCCCGATGTCCAGCAGCCGGCCGCGGTCGAGGACGGCTATCCGGTCGGCGAGCTGGAGGGTCGACCGGCGGTGGGCGATCAGCAGCGTGGTGCGACCGGTCATCACCGAGCGCAGCGCGTCGTGGATCTCCGCCTCGACCTGCGGGTCCACCGCCGAGGTGGCGTCGTCCAGCAGCAGGATCCGGGGGTCGGTGAGGATCGCCCGGGCCAGGGCGATGCGCTGGCGCTGGCCGCCGGAGAGAGTCAGGCCCTGCTCGCCGACCTTGGTCTCGTAGCCGTCCGGGAGCTCGCGGACGAACTCGTCGGCTTGGGCGGCGCGCGCGGCGGCGACGATCTGCTCGTCCGTGGCGTCCGGGCGGCCGTAGGCGATGTTGGTGCGGACCGACTCGGAGAAGAGGAAGCTCTCCTCGGGGACGATGCCGACCGTCGCGCGGACCGAGTCCAGGGTGAGGTCACGCAGGTCGTGGCCGTAGAGGCGGACGGTACCGGCGGCCGGGTCGTAGAAGCGGGGCACCAGCTGGGCCACCGTCGACTTGCCCGAGCCGGAGGCGCCGACCACGGCGAGGGTCTCGCCGGGGGCCAGCTTCAGGCTGAGGCCGTGCAGGACGGGGGCGGGGTGCTCGGGGTCGTAGCGGAACTCGACCCGGTCGAACTCCAGGGCGACGTCGGGGGTCCGGGGGCCGACGGTGGCGCCGTGCGCGGTGTCACCCTGTCGGGTGGTGCCGTGCGGGGAGCCGTCCTGCTGCCGGGTGCCGTCCTGTTGCCGGGTGCCGCTCTGCCGCGCGGTGCCGTCCTCCGCGAGATCCAGGGTGAGCGCGTCCGGGCGCTCCTGGACCAGCGGGCGCTCGTCGATCAACTGCAGGACGCGCTCCACGCCCGCCCGGGCCTGCTGGCCGACCGTGATGATCATGGTCAGCATCCGCACCGGGCCGGTCATCTGTGCGACGTACGTCGAGAAGGCGACGAAGGTGCCGAGCGTGACCCGGCCGTCGACCGCCAGCCAGCCGCCGAAGGCCAGAACGGCGACCTGGGCGAGGGCCGGAACCGCCTGCATCGCCGGGTTGTAGCGGGCGTTGAGCCGGATCGAACGCAGCCGGGCGGCGAACAGGTTGTGGGAGGCCTGCTCCAGCTTGTCCAGCTCCTGCGCCTCCTGGCCGAAGCCCTTGACCACACGGACGCCGCCGATCGCGCCGTCCACCACGCCCGCGACCTCGGCCGCCTCCTGCTGGGCGGCCCAGGTCGAGGGGAACAGGCGCTTGCGGCTGAACGCGGAGACCCACCACAGCGCGGGCGCCATGACCAGGGCGACCAGGGTGAGCGGCGGGGACAGCCAGACCATCACGACCAGCGACATCCCGAACATCAGCAGGTAGCCGGTCATCATCGGCACCATCGAGAGCAGGCCGTTAACCAGCTGGAGGTCCGAGGTCGCGCGCCCGACCACCTGGCCGGTGTCCAGCCGGTCCTGGCGGTGGCCGTCGAGCCGGCCGAGCGAGCGGAACAGGTCGCTGCGCAGGTCGTGCTGGACGTCCAGGGCGAGCTGGCCGCCGTAGTACCGACGGACCTGGGTGCAACCGAAGACCACGGCGGCGGCCACCAGCAGCACCACTGCCCAGGGGGTCAGCGAGCGGGTGTGGGCGATGATGACGTCGTCGATGATCAGCTTGGTGACCAGCGGCACCAGCGCGGTGACGGCCATGCCGAGGAGTGAGGCACCGAAGGCGAGCAGCAGGCTGCGGCGGGACCGCCAGCTGTAACCGACCAGGCGGCGCAGCCAGCCGGCGGGCTCGGTGCGCCCGTCGGTGGCGTCCGCTCCGGTGGCGTCCCCTCCGGTGGCGTCCGCTCCCGCGGCGTGCTCGTCGACGGGGACCTCCGGGGTCGTCGGACCGGCCGGTGTGCCGCTCGGGGATTGCTCCACCGTGGATCCGTGAGTCTCAGGCATATTTAGGGATGCTAACCATTTCGTCGAGTGGCCGCCACGACGTTTCCGACCCGGGTGGGTTCGGGGCGGGTCGAAACAGCCCGGATCGTCCGGTCCGGTGGACGGGGCAACAGCCTGCGGCCGACGGAGATTCCCGATCGGACCTCCGCACGGCCGGCATGGACCACCGCCCGCATCCAGGATCACCCACCGCCCGTCGAACGCCCAGCGGCCGGGGGTGGGCCGGCCCCGTTCTTTCGGCCTAGGCCTCCGGGCGGGGAGTGAGCGCGGGACTCGCCGCTCGCGGGCTCGCTCAGCCGCTCGCGGAAGCCGAGCCCGGGGTGGCCGCGTCCGCGGCAGCCGAGCCCGCGGTGGCCGCGTCCGCGGCAGCGGCGAACGCGCCGTGGGCGAGGGTGTGCAGCAGGGCGGCCATTCCGTCGCGCTGAAGACCGGACCGTTCGCCCTGGCCGGGGTGCGAGCCGAGGCTGTGCGGGGTCGAGTTGATCAGGCCGAAGACGGCGTGCACGGCGGCACGCGCCACCGGCTCGGCGGCGGGGTCGGCCAGCGGCGGGTAGGCCTGCCGGACCACGTCCACCCACAGCTCGACGTAGCCGCGCTGGAGCCGGCGGACGGTGCGGCGGTCCTCCTCCTTGAGGTTCAGCAGCTCGCGGTCGTGCAGCGTGATCAGGTCGCGGTCGTTCAGGGCGAAGTCGACGTGGCCGCCGATCAGCGCGTCCAACGCGGCGGCCGGACCGTCGCCACCGCCCGCCCGGCGGCGCCCCTCCTCCAGCAGGCGCTCGCTGATGCCGATCAGCAGGTCGGCGAGCATCGCGTCCTTGCCGGCGAAGTGACGATAGAGGCCGGGGCCGCTGATCCCGACGGCTTTGCCGATCTCGTCCACGCCCACGCCGAGGAAGCCCCGGGCGGCGAACAGCCGGGCGGCCTCCCGGCGGATCTGGTCGCGGCGTGGGAGCGCGGAGGCTGCGGGGACGTTCGGCATGCCGCCCATCGTAGACAGTCGGGTTATCGGCCGTTAACCTGGGCGGCGTAAGTTAACGTTAATTAACGTGGGATTCCAAGGGCGCACCACATCCGGCGCCCACCTGGTGCCGAGGGCAAGGGAGCTCTTGGGAATGGTCATCTCAACCGCCGGTGTACCCACCGGCGTCCCGTTCAGCGCAGCGAACGGCACCGGAGCGGTGCCGACAGCCGTACCGCCCGGGGCCGCCGCACCGGCGCCCCGGCTCGGCACCGCCGTCGACCCGGGCTCCGCGGCCTACCGCGCCAACACCGACGCGCACCAGGAGCTGGTCGCCGAGCTGCGCGCGAAGCTCGACGCGGCCGCCCTGGGTGGCGGCGCCAAGGCCCGCGCCCGGCACACCTCGCGCGGCAAGCTCCTCCCCCGCGACCGGGTGGACACCCTGCTGGACCCGGCCTCGCCCTTCCTGGAGCTGGCCCCGCTGGCCGCCGACGGAATGTACGACGGGGCGGCGCCCGCGGCCGGGGTGATCGCCGGCATCGGCCGGGTCGCCGGACGCGAGGTGGTGGTGGTCGCCAACGACGCCACCGTCAAGGGCGGCACCTACTACCCGATGACGGTGAAGAAGCACCTGCGCGCCCAAGAGGTCGCGCTGGAGAACCGGCTGCCCTGCGTCTACCTGGTGGACTCCGGCGGCGCCTTCCTCCCCATGCAGGACGAGGTCTTCCCGGACCGCGACCACTTCGGCCGGATCTTCTACAACCAGGCCAGGCTCTCCGCCGCGGGCATCCCGCAGATCGCCGCGGTGCTCGGCTCCTGCACGGCCGGCGGCGCGTACGTCCCGGCGATGAGCGACCAGGCCGTGATCGTCCGCAACCAGGGCACGATCTTCCTGGGCGGTCCGCCGCTGGTGAAGGCCGCCACCGGCGAGGTGGTCACCGCCGAGGAGCTGGGCGGCGGCGACCTGCACTCCCGCACCTCGGGCGTGACGGACCACCTGGCCGAGGACGACGCCCACGCGCTCTCCATCGTCCGCACGATCGTCGCCGGCCTCGGACCGCGCGCGGCCAAGCCCTGGCCGCTCACCCCGGTCGAGCCGCCGGCGGTGGACCCGGCGGGCCTGTACGGGGCTGTCCCGGTCGACCCGCGCACGCCCTACGACGTGCGCGAGGTGATCGCCCGGCTGGTGGACGGCAGCCGCTTCGCCGAGTTCAAGGCCGAGTACGGCGCGACCCTGGTCACCGGCTTCGCCCGGATCCACGGCCACCCGGTCGGCATCGTCGCCAACAACGGCGTGCTGTTCTCCGAGTCCGCCCTCAAGGGCGCCCACTTCATCGAGTTGTGCGACCAGCGCGGCATCCCCCTTCTCTTCCTGCAGAACATCACCGGCTTCATGGTGGGTCGGCAGTACGAGGCGGGCGGCATCGCCAAGCACGGCGCCAAGATGGTCAACGCCGTCGCCTGCACCCGCGTCCCGAAGCTGACCGTGGTGATCGGCGGCTCGTACGGAGCCGGCAACTACTCGATGTGCGGCCGGGCCTACTCACCCCGCTTCCTGTGGATGTGGCCGGGCGCCAAGATCTCCGTGATGGGCGGTGAGCAGGCGGCCTCCGTCCTCGCCACAGTTCGCCGCGACCAGCTCGAGGCGCACGGCGAGCAGTGGCCGGCCGAGGCGGAGGAGGAGTTCAAGCGCCCCGTCCGCGAGCAGTACGAGCGCCAGGGCAACGCCTACTACGCCTCCGCCCGGCTCTGGGACGACGGTGTGATCGACCCGATGGACACCCGCACCGTCGTCGGCCTCGCGCTCACCGCCTGCGCCAACGCCCCGCTGGCGCCGCCCGCCCCGTACGGCGTCTTCCGCATGTGATTCCTCCTCATGGCGCCCCTGCGTTCGTGACCCCTCCCTTCCGGGTGTGACGTCCACGGCGCCGGTCCGGAACCGGGCCGGCGCCCGACCGCCCGCCACCTCCTTCGTACGGCTCCCCTCGACCCGGAGGAACGCCTCCCATGTTCGACACAGTTCTGGTCGCCAACCGCGGCGAGATCGCCCTCCGGGTGATCCGCACCCTGCGGCGGCTCGGCGTCCGCTCGGTCGCCGTGTTCAGCGACGCGGACGCCGACGCTCCGCACGTCCGCGAGGCGGACGTCGCGGTCCGGCTCGGCCCGGCCGACCGCAGCGACAGCTCGGCGGCCGAGACCTACCTGCGGACCGACCAGATCCTCGCCGCCGCCCGCCGCACCGGCGCCCAGGCCGTCCACCCCGGCTACGGCTTCCTCGCCGAGAACGCCGGCTTCGCCCGCGCCTGCGCCGACGCGGGCCTCGTCTTCATCGGACCACCTCCCGGTGCGGTCGAGCTGATGGGCGACAAGATCAACGCCAAGGAGGCCGTCCGGGCCGCCGGCGTCCCGGTGGTCCCCGGCAGCCAGGCCACCGCGCCCACCGACGAGGAGCTCGTCGCCGCCGCCGACGAGATCGGCTACCCCGTGCTGCTCAAGCCGTCCGCCGGCGGCGGCGGCAAGGGCATGCGCCTCGTGCGGGACCGGGCCGACCTGCCCACCGAGATCGCCGCCGCCCGCCGCGTCGCCCGCACCGCCTTCGGCGACGACACCCTGCTGCTGGAGCGCTGGGTCGACCGGCCGCGCCACATCGAGGTGCAGGTGCTGGCCGACGCCCGCGGCACCACCGTCCACCTCGGCGAGCGCGAGTGCAGTCTGCAGCGCCGCCACCAGAAGCTGATCGAAGAGGCTCCCTCCGTTCTCCTCAATGCCGAGACCCGCGCCGCGATGGGCGCCGCGGCCGTCCGCGCCGCGGAGTCCTGCGGCTACACCGGGGCCGGCACCGTGGAGTTCATCGTCCCCGGCATCGACCCGGACGCCCCCGCCTCCGCCACCGCCGACGACGGGGTGCGGGACTTCTTCTTCATGGAGATGAACACCCGTCTCCAGGTGGAACACCCCGTCACCGAACTCGCCGTCGCCGTCGGCCCCGACTCGACCCGGCTCGACCTGGTCGAGTGGCAGCTGCGCGTCGCCGCCGGTGAACCGCTCTCCTTCACCCAGTCCGACATCTCCTTCCTGGGCCACGCCATCGAGGCCCGCATCTGCGCCGAGGACCCGGAACGGGACTTCCTGCCCACCGGCGGCCGCATCCTCACCCTGGACGAGCCCCGGGGCGAGGGCATCCGCGTCGACTCCGGAGTCGCCCCCGGAACCGTCGTCACCAGCGCCTACGACCCCATGCTCGCCAAGGTCATCGCGTACGGGCCCGACCGCCCGACCGCGCTGCGCCGGCTCCGCGCCGCGCTGGCCGACACCCGCATCCTGGGCGTCACCACCAACACCGGGTTCCTGCGCCGGCTCCTCGCACACCCCGAGGTCGTCGCCGGCCGACTGGACACCGGTCTGGTGGAGCAGACCGCCCAGCAGCAGCCGGCCCTGCTCACCGCGCCGTACTCCCCCGTCAACGCGAGCGCCCCGGCCGAGGCCGCGACGCCCGCCCACCCCGGGAACGGGACCGACGCCGCAGCGGCCGAACCGCCGTCGCCCGCCCACCTCCTCTACTACGCGGCCGCGCTGGCACGGCACCTGGAACTCACCCCGACCGCCACCACCGGCGGCTGGACCGACCCGTTCTCCCTTCCCTCCGGCTGGCGCCTGAGCGGCACCCCCGCCTGGACCACCCACCGACTCCGTACCCCCGGCCAGGATCCGGTCTCGCTGCGCATCCGTTCGATCACTGCGAGCAACGTAGTCGATGCCACTGACAATTCCGCCGGGCTCACCCGCGAGGTGGAGCTCCGGCTCGGCGACGGCCCGGTGCACCGGGCCCGCGCGACCCTGGCCGGCGACCGGCTGCACCTGACCGTCGACGGCCTGCAGACCACGTTCTCGCTGGCCACCGACGCCACCCCCGGCCTCGCCGCCGGACCGGTGACCTGGCTCGGCATCGAGGGCGACGCCTGGCCGCTGCACGCCTACGACCCGGTCGTCGAGAGCGCCGCCGGGGCCGGCGCCCACCACGGCGCCCTGACCGCCCCGATGCCCGGCACCGTCACCGTCGTCAAGACCACGGCGGGCGAGACGGTCCGCAAGGGCCAGCCCCTGCTCGTGCTGGAGGCCATGAAGATGGAACACGTGATCGCCGCACCGCACGACGGCGTGGTGGCGGAACTGCGGGCCACCGCCGGCGCCACCGTCGCCATGGAGGACCTGCTGGTCGTGGTCACCCCGGTCGAGGAGGCCCCGACCGGGGGACCCGCGGCCGGAGCGGCCGCCGCCCCCGCCGAGCCCGCGGAGGTGCGGTCATGACCACCCCCGCCCCCGCCCACGAGCCCGACGCCCTCGACCTGGGCCTGCCCGACCCCGTCCGCGCCCCCGGCCTGCCCGAGGAGGTCCGGATCCACGAGGTCGGTCCGCGCGACGGCCTGCAGAACGAGAGCGCCCTGGTGCCGGTCGAGGTCAAGGCCGAGTTCATCGCCCGGCTCGCCGCCGCCGGCCTGCGCACCGTCGAGGCCACCAGCTTCGTGCACCCGAAGTGGGTGCCGCAGCTGGCCGACGCCGAGGAGCTGATGCCCAGGCTCGCCGACCTGCCGGAGCGCCACCCCGGCCTGCGGCTGCCGGTCCTGGTGCCCAACGAGCGCGGCCTGGACCGCGCGCTCGCCCACCGCGCCGGCGACATCGCGGTGTTCGCCAGCGCCACCGAGACCTTCGCCCGCCGCAACCTCAACCGCTCGGCGGACGAGGCCATGGCGATGTTCCGCCCGGTCGTGACGCGGGCCACCGAGGCCGGGGTCGCGGTCCGCGGCTACCTCTCGATGTGCTTCGGCGACCCGTGGGAGGGGCCCGTCCCGGTCCCGCAGGTGGTGCGCTACGGCGTGCAGCTGCTGGAGATGGGCTGCTCGGAGCTGAGCCTCGGCGACACCATCGGCGTGGCCACCCCGGGCCAGGTGAGCGCCCTGCTGACCGGCTTCGCCCGGGCCGGGGTCCCGGCCGACCGGCTCGCCGTGCACTTCCACGACACCTACGGCCAGGCGCTCAGCAACACCCTGGCGGCGCTGCGCGAGGGCGTCACCACGGTGGACGCCTCGGCGGGCGGCCTGGGCGGCTGCCCGTACGCGAAGAGCGCCACCGGCAACCTGGCCACCGAGGACCTGGTCTGGATGCTGCACGGGCTCGGCATCCGGACCGGCGTGGACCTGCGCGCCCTGGTCGCGACCAGCGGCTGGATGGCCGAGCGCCTCGGCCGCCCCAGCCCCTCCCGCACCGTCCAGGCGCTGCTCGGCGCCGCCCGGGGCTGACCGCCCCGCCCCCGTTCCGGCGCCGGCCGCGCCCCGTACGATCCGGCCGGCGCCACGCACCACGCCCGTCCCGCACCGCTCATCCCTCAATCACACCGTGCGACCGTCGGATCGTCAGACGGACGCCCGGTCGTCCCGTTCACGCCCGCGGCCGGCCCGGCCGGGCATCAGGAGGATCATCACCATGCTCGACCACCGGATCAGCAGCGAGTACGAGGAACTCCGGCGCACCGTCGCCGAGTTCGCCCAGGACGTGGTGGCGCCGAAGATCGGCGAGCTCTACGAGCGGGAGGAGTTCCCCTACGAGATCGTCCGCGAGATGGGCCGGATGGGGCTCTTCGGCCTGCCCTTCTCGGAGGAGTACGGCGGCATGGGCGGCGACTACTTCGCCCTCGGCCTCGTCCTGGAGGAGCTCGCCCGCGTCGACTCCTCGGTCGCGATCACGCTGGAGGCCGCCGTCTCGCTCGGCGCGATGCCGATCTACCGCTTCGGCACGGAGGCGCAGAAGCGCGAGTGGCTGCCCCGGCTGACCTCCGGCGAACTCCTCGGCGCCTTCGGCCTCACCGAGCCCGAGGGCGGCTCGGACGCCGGGGCCACCCGCACCACCGCGCGGTACGACGAGACCACCGACGAGTGGGTCATCAACGGCACCAAGTGCTTCATCACCAACTCCGGCACCGACATCACCGGTCTGGTCACCGTCACCGCGCTCACCGAACCGATCGCTCGTTCGAGTGAAGAAGGCGAATTCCGCTCGCCCACGCGGGAGATCTCCTCCATCATCGTGCCCACCGGGACCCCCGGGTTCCAGGTCTCGAAGAAGTACTCGAAGGTCGGGTGGAACGCATCCGACACCCGCGAACTGTCCTTCACCGACTGCCGCGTTCCCGCGGCCAACCTGCTGGGCGAGCGTGGCCGAGGCTACGCCCAGTTCCTGCGGATCCTCGACGAGGGCCGCATCGCGATCGCGGCCCTGGCCACCGGCCTGGCCCAGGGCTGCGTCGACGAGTCCGTGAAGTACGCCGGCGAGCGCCGGGCCTTCGGCCGGCCGATCGGCGCCAACCAGGCCATCCAGTTCAAGCTTGCCGACATGGAGCTGCGCGCCCACACCTCCCGCCTGGCCTGGCGGGACGCCGCCTCCCGGATGCTGCACGGTGAACCGTTCAAGAAGGAGGCCGCGATCGCGAAGCTGTACTCGTCCGAGGCCGCCGTCGACAACGCCCGCGAGGCGACCCAGATCCACGGCGGGTACGGCTTCATGAACGAATTCCCGGTCGCCCGATTCTGGCGCGACAGCAAGATCCTGGAAATCGGGGAGGGCACGTCCGAGGTCCAGCGCATGCTCATCGCCCGGGAGCTCGGCGTCACCTCGTGACCGCACGCTGGTGACCGGCGCGGTCGCAACGGCACCTTCGTGACCGTCACGTCGCCGTCGCGGTCGTGACCGTCACGGTCGTGGTCGCTGCGGTCACGTCCTGAGCCGAGCCCTCCGGGTCAACGCCCCGCTCCGCAACCGGTGTTGCGGAGCGGGCCACGGCGGAGGAGGCAACAGGAGGAGACGACCGGAACAACCCTCGGGCGAACCCCTCAGGGGATCACGATCACCGGGCGGTTGGCCCGCCGCGCCAGCCGTCCGGAGACCGAGCCGAAGATCTTGCCGAGCAGGCCGTGCGTCGTGCCGACGACGATCGCGTCTGCGGCGTACTCGCGGCCGACCTCCTCGATCTCGTGGCAGATGTCGCCACCGCGCTCGATCAGGATCCACGGCACCCCGGCGAGGAAGTCCGCGCAGGCGAGCTCCAGGCCGAGGACCTCGGTCCGGTGGTCGGGGAGGTCGACGAAGACGGGAGGTTCACAGCCTGCCCAGACCGTGGCGGGCAGACGGTTGGCGACGTGCACGATCACCAGGCCGCACTGCGAACGGCGCGCCATCCCGACCGCGTAGGCGAGGGCGCGCTCGCTCGACAGCGAGCCGTCGAAGCCGACCACCACACCGTGCTGGAACGTCGGGTCGAGAGACGGCGCGGAAGTGTCCTGCGCCGAGGGCTCGGTGCGCCCGCCGAACGCGTCGGCCGCGCCGGAGGCCGCCTCGGGACGCTCCGCGCCCGGGCCCAGGCGGCCCGTCACCGGAGACGCAGGGTCGGCCGGGGGCTCGCCACGCCGCTGGCGGGGCCCTGAGCGGTCACGGCGGGCGAGGTTGCCACGGCGGGCGAGGCCGCGCAGGGCGCGTCCGAGGCCCTGGACGCCATCTCCCCCGGTCGCGGCGCCCGCGCTGCGGGGCGTGTCCGGTTCAACCGGTCGGGGAGGCTCAAAACCAGCCATGGCTCACGGCTCTTCGATGGAGAGGGGCCGACAGGAGAGGACGACGCTGCCCGGGCAGCAGGCCCGCCCACGGGATGACGTCGGTCTGCACCGCGCAGCACCGTATGTGACCTGTTCCTTTCAGAGTACGACGGGCACGGGGCCCAGCCCAGCGGCGAAGCCCCGGAGCGACGTTGTTCCCGCGAAGGAGGGATGCGCCCGCCGCGGCAGTGCGCCCTGCCCGCAGGCCATCGCGCCCCCTCCGGAAAGGAGGTTCCCTGGAGCTTGACTGAGCGGACCGGGCGACGCAACAGGCCCGCGGGACACCGTGACCGGACTGTCATTGATCGGCGACGATCCGTTGCGACACGTCGCGAACCGTTACGCCCCACCAGTCCCGCCCGCCCCACGGGCCTGCCCGTACACCACCCGCACCCGGCCCCGCGCGGGATCGGTACGTCAGGTGCCGGAGCCCGATTCAGCCACTTCGTACGGCTTCGCGACGCGCTCTGGCATTTGCCACATGCATAGGCGCGGGCGCTGGCACCATGCTCGACATGCCCCTGCTCCTGTTCGACCTCGACAACACGCTGCTCCCCCGGGACGCCGCTTTCCGGGCCTGGGCGCAGGATTTCCTGTCCGAACACGACCTGCCGCCCGGCGACCTCGACTGGTTCGTCACCCTCGACGGCGGCGGCTACGTACCGCGCAGCACCGTACTGTCCGCGGTCCGGCGCCGCTACGGCCTGGACGTCTCCGCCGACTTCCTGCTCGCCCACTACCGACGCGGCATCAACTCCCACATCCACTGCCCGCCCCGGCACGTCGAGGCGCTGCGGGCGGCGCGGGCGGCCGGGTGGACGCTGGGGATCGTCAGCAACGGTGGTACCCGGCCGCAGTTGGAGAAGATCCGGCGGACGGGGCTGGGGCCGCTGGTCGACGGCTGGGTCATCTCCGAGGAGGCCGACTGCGTCAAGCCGGACCCGCTGATCTTCGAGATTGCCGCCCAGCGCTGCGGCATCGCGCCTACCGGGGACTGGGCCGCGCACACCTGGATGGTCGGGGACCACGCGCCCGCCGACATCGCCGGGGCCGACCTGACCGGACTGCGCAGTGTCTGGCTGCACCACGGCCGGCCGTGGGCGGAGATCGGCTACCGGCCGACGCTGAAGGCGGCCGGGCTGCCGGAGGCCGTCGGCCAGGTGCTCGCCGCCCGCAACGCGCCCTCGCCCCGGCCGGGGATCCGCACCGGCGGGTCGGCACGGCGGAGGGCTCCCGGGGTGCCGGTGCGGGCGGCGGCGCCGCTCGGCGCACGGTCCGGCGCGCGCCCGACGGCGGCCGCCCCGGAGGGCCCCGGTGCGCCCGTTCCCGCGAACGCCGGGGCGGGCGGCGCTTCGAGTGCCGGAGCCGCGTCCGGTGTCCGAAACCGATCCGGCGGGTTTGCCGTGATCGCCGACGCCCGCTCCGGCGCCGGAGCGGTCTCCGGGGCACCGGCGAGCGCCTCACCGGACACGGGCGCGGACGACCGCGGGGCCGCCCCGGTCGTACCTCCGACGCCCCTCCGTACGGCGGCCGACGGGGTCGCGCCCGCTCGAACTGCCTTCGCCGCAAAGCCCACCGCGGCCGCCGTCCTCACAGCGGCCTCGGCAGCGGTCGCAGCGGTCGCCCGGTAGCGTCCCGGCGGCACGGCGCCCCTGCGACGGCCGGGTGCCGGCCGGGCGCCCCGCCCGTCAGCCCTCCGCCGACGTGCGGCTCCACCAGCAGGTTCGGGCCTGCTCGACGAACCCGAGCTTGCGGTAGAGCGGTTCGCCGAGCGAGGTGGCGACCAGGGTGGCCGGGCGGTCCGGGTGTGCGTGGACCAGGGCGGTCTGCACGACGGCCCTGGCCACCCCGCGGCCCCGCCAGTCGGGCAGGGTGGCGACCCAGTACACGCCGGTGGCCCGTCCGTCGTCGTAGGTGAGGCAGGTGCCCGCCGGGGCGCCGTCGACGCGGCCGAGCCACGCCCGCCACCCGGGTTCGCCCAGCAGCTGCTCGGGGAGCGCGTCGCCGCGGACCCACGGCTGGCGGGCGGGCAGCGGGAAGCCCTCCACGATCGCCCGTTCGACCAGCGCGAAGCTGTCCCGGTCCGGCGCCTCATCGACCGTCAGGGTTCCGCCCCCGTGCGCCTCGTGGCCCGCGGGCAGGGCGGTCGTCACGCCTTCGACCGGGCCCGGGTCCCGGACCATCACCGGCATAATCGGCATCCGGGTGGCCCCGAAGCGGGAGAGGTCGAGCCCGCCGTACGGGTCCTCCAGGGTGAAGCGTATGGTCGCCCAGTCGTCCAGCAGGTCCGCCAATTCCTTTTCCACCGAACCTGGTTCGGTGTAGGGACGGGTCACCACGACGCGGTGCGCATCGTCCGGGGTACGGGCGCAGCGGACCGCCGTCAGGCCCGGGAGGACACGGGTTCGCCAGCCGTGCACGCGGGCTTGGGCGAGCCAGAAGGCGGCAGCGTTGTCGTTGGCCCGTTCGAGCCGGCTGTTGGTGTTCACGGCAGGACCGTAACCCGGCAGTCCGGATAACGGTTCTCCCGCATCAGGCTTGGCCGGATGAAGCCTGGGAGGCGCACGACTCATGCCCGTGCGCCCTCTTGTGCACCGCCGATTTTCGGTCAATTTCGCGCCGATCCCTCCCGCTTGGGCAAATCCGCAGTCCAGACCCGCCGATCGGGCGCACGGGGGCCGGACGCCCCAGGAGCGGCCCTGCGACAACCAGCCACCGTTGCCTCGGCCCTCTTCCCAGAAAGGTCGACGGGTGCCACGCTTCGTGATCGAATGCATCACGCCAAATTGCCATGTCGACATAGCGTCGGATGGTGAACTTGTCACAACGGTGATGGTCCACCCGATAGATTTCGATCTTGGCTAGCAGTGCCGCACCACCCACACCACACCACCGAGGGGGCTTGAGCGCCTTGAGCAGGGTGAGCAGGAGCGACGCGGGTCCTGACAGCGGCCAGGCGCTGGCCGGCACCACAGGTCGGTCCGCGAGAAGCACTGGCACCTCCGCGATCGCCGCCACCACCCGCACCTCCGGCGGCTCGGGCGCTGCCCCGCATCCCTCGTACCCCGCAGCGCACTCCGCCGTCGGCGGCCCGGGCGCGGCCCCCGCCGTCGAGCACGGCGCGGCGGCCCCGCACGGAGGCCAACCAGGCAGCGGGCAGTACGTCAGCGGGCAGCACGCCGGTGGGCAACACGCCGGTGGACACGCCACCGGACACCCCGTCAGCGGCGGACAGCCGACCGCCGGACACCCCGTCAGCCGAGGCCTCGTCGGCCACGCCCCGGCCTACGGCGGCGAGTACCCCGGATATCCCGGCCATCCCGCCCACTCCGGCTACGCCGGCCACCCCGCCTACCCCGGCGGCGCGCCGGGCCTGAACGGCGCCTCCGGAGCCGTCGGCGGCCCGCCCGGCGGCCTCGCGCTCGGCAGCGCCGCCGGCCACGGCCCGCTGGGCCACGGTGGCGGCCCCGGTGCGAACGGCTCCCCGGCCTCGGTGACGGCCGCCGCCCCGCGCAAGCTGTCGGGCCGGCGCCGCCGGGAGACCGTCGCGGTGCTGATCTTCGGCGGTGCCCCGATCTTCGAGAGCTCCATCCCGCTGTCGGTCTTCGGCGTGGATCGCCAGGACGCCGGGGTGCCCCGCTACCGCCTGCTGGTCTGCGCCGGCGAGGAGGGCCCGCTGGCCACCACCGGCGGCCTGACCCTCTCCGCCCCGTACGGCCTGGAGGCCCTCGCCCGGGCCGGCACGATCGTCGTACCGGCCTGGCGGTCGATCTCGCAGCCCCCGCCGGTCGAGGCCATCACCGCCCTGCGCAAGGCCCACCACGAGGGCGCGCGGATCATCGGCCTCTGCACCGGCGCCTTCGTCCTGGCCGCCGCCGGCCTGCTCGACGGCCGCCCGGCGACCACCCACTGGATGTACGCACCGACGCTGGCCAAGCGCTACCCGCGGGTGCACGTCGACCCGCGCGAGCTGTTCGTCGACGACGGCGACGTGCTCACCTCGGCCGGCACCGCCGCCGGCATCGACCTGTGCCTGCACGTGGTGCGCAGCGACCACGGCGCCGAGGCGGCCAACGCGCTGGCCCGCCGCCTGGTGGTGCCCAGCCGCCGCGGCGGTGGAGGACAGGCCCAGTACATCGATCAGTCTTTACCGGAGGAGATCGGCAACGACCCGTTGGCCGAGGTGGTCACCTGGGCGCTGGAGAACCTCAACCAGCAGTTCGACGTCGAGGTGCTGGCGGCTCGCGCTTACATGAGCCGGCGCACCTTCGACCGGCGGTTCCGCACGCTCACCGGCAGTGCGCCGCTGCAGTGGCTGATCACTCAGCGGGTGCTCCAGGCGCAGCGGCTGCTGGAGACCTCGGAGCTGTCGGTGGACGACGTCGCGCGCCGGTGCGGGTTCCGTTCGCCGGTAGCGCTGCGCGGGCACTTCCGCCGTCAGCTCGGGGTCTCCCCGGCCGCGTACCGGACCAGCTACCGGGCGCGCCGCCCCGGGCAGCAGCAGCCCACGGCGACCGGTGCGCACGGCGGCGACCTGAGGCTGCCCGGCGCGCTGTCGCACGCGGCGGCCGGCGCGGCGCCGGGCGGTCCGCTGTTCGGCGGGGCGCCCGGCGGTCAGTCGGCGCAGCCGTTCCCGGCCGGGCCGGGGGCTCCGCTGCCGGTCGGTCCGCACGGGCAGCCGTTGCACGGTCAGCCGGTCGGCCACGGCCAGCCGGGCGGGTTCGGTCCGGGACAGGCCGGGACACCGGCCGCCCAGGCCTTCCACGCCCGCGCCGGTCAGCCGTACCCGCACCAGCAGGCCGCGCAGCAGGCGCACCCCGGGCAGCAGGGTGCGGCAGGGCGCGGTCCGATGCGGCCGCCGCTGGTGCCGCCGCAGGCCGGGCCGGGTGCGGGGGCGGGACGTCCGCCGCGCACCGCCGAGCACGCGGCGGCCGAGGACGGTCTGCCCCAGCCGGGGGCGCGCGGTCAGGGCCAGGGGCACCGGAGCGCGGTCGAGCGGCCCGCGGACGAGCCGGGTGCGACCGGGCGCGGTCACGGCGCGGCCGCCGGACGGACGCCGGCACCCGCCGGGCAGCCGACGCCGGGGGCAGGGGCGGCCGAGCTCCGCGGTCGGCAGGCGCGGGCGCCGCAGGTCCGTGCCCAGGGCGCTCGGCCCGCGGGCGACGGCACCCGGGCGGCGCGCGAGGCCCGTCCCGGCCGGGACGGACACCCGGTCCGCACCGGCCGGGAGGACGAGCACGCGGACGGCCGCGGCACGCACGACGGGGCGGAGGAGCACCAGGCCGAAGCCACCGCCGCGGCACCCCGCTCGGCTCCACCGGTCCCCGCGGCACGTGATCGCGCCGTAGGGTGAGTTGCGTGAATGACCGTTTGGTATGGATCGACTGTGAAATGACCGGCCTCGACCTCGACCGGGACGCCCTGGTCGAGGTCGCGGTGCTGGTGACGGACTCCGAGCTGAACATCCTCGGCGAGGGTGTGGACGTCATCATCAGGCCGCCGGCGGAGGCCGTGGCGAACATGCCCGAGGTGGTGCGCGCGATGCACACCGCCTCCGGCCTGCTGGAGGAGCTGGAGCAGGGCGTGACCCTGGCCGAGGCCGAGGAGCGGGTACTCGCGTACGTGCGCGAGCACGTGCCGGAGGCCGGGAAGACGCCGCTGTGCGGCAACTCGGTGGCCACCGACCGCGGCTTCCTGGCCCGGGACATGCCGGCCCTGGAGAAGCACCTGCACTACCGGATCGTGGACGTCTCCTCGATCAAGGAGCTGGCACGCCGCTGGTACCCGAAGGCGTACTACAACAGCCCGCCGAAGGGCGGTAACCACCGGGCGCTCGCCGACATCCGGGAGAGCATCGACGAACTGCGGTACTACCGCGAGGCCGTGTTCGTCCCGCAGCCCGGCCCGGACGCCGACACCGCGCGTGCCATCGCCGGGAAGTACCAGGCCCCCACCGGCTGATCCCGGGAGCAGCGGACGCCCGGCGGGCACCCGCTGCGGGTCCGCGGGGGTGCCCGCGTCCGTCGGAACGAAACCCTGGCGCGAGCACCCTCTCGGATCCTGTAGAGTTCTTCCTGTCGGAACGGGAACGCGAGAGCGGGAACGGACCGGACAGATGGTGGGTGTAGCTCAGTTGGTAGAGCACCTGGTTGTGGTCCAGGTGGCCGCGGGTTCGAGTCCCGTCACTCACCCCAGAGCCCGAGGGGCCGATCTCTTCAAGAGGTCGGCCCCTCGGGCGTTTTCGCGTTCCCCCTGTTTCGCGCTCCTTCAACTGCGCCCGGTGGCCCGGCTTTTCCGTTCGGCCCCTGCCGCCGGAAGCTACCGGCTAGTAACATCGTCGCCATGACCACACCTACGATCGGCCAGATGCTCGACGCCACCGTGCCGATGGCACACACCCTCAAGCTCGAGTACCTGGAGACCACCCCGGAGCGCGCCGTGCTCCGACTGCCCGACCAGCCCGCGTACCACAACCACGTCGGCGGCCCGCACGCCGGCGCGATGTTCACGCTCGCCGAGTCCGCCAGCGGCTGCATCGTGCTCGCCGCCTTCGGCGACCAGCTGTCCCGGGCCGTGCCGCTGGCCGTGAACGCCGAGATCGCGTACAAGAAGCTCGCCATGGGCGAGGTCACCGCGACCGCCGTGCTCGGGCGCCCGGCCGCCGACGTCGTCGCCGAGCTGGACGCCGGCGGCCGACCGGAGTTCCCGGTCACCGTCGAGATCACCCGCGCCGACGGCGCCGTCACCGGTGTGATGACGGTCACCTGGACCCTGCGTCCCAACTCCTGACCGCCGCGCGGTCGGTGGCCCCGGGAACGCCGCCCCGGGGCCGCTCGCACGATGACTGTCCGTGACGGTTGGGCGTGACCTCACCGCCCGTCCGCTCGTTCTCAACTCACGTGCGAGCCAATCACGCGACCAAGCCCCAGGAACCCGTCCCCCGCGGCGTCGCCGGAGACCGGCGCGGCATCGCCGGAGACCGGCGCGGGATCGCCCGCTGGCTGCCCCGCCCCCGCGCCGTCGCGGCCGCCGGCGCCCTGCTCGCACAGCTCTGGGGCCTCGGCGCAGCCGGCGCGTACGCGGCGTCCGCCGACCCACCGCGGGAACCTGCCCGACCCGCCGCGCACCACGCCCCGTACGGCGCACCGGCGCCCGCCGGGCCGACACTCGATGCACCGGCGCTCGACGGACCAGCGCTCGACGGCCAGTCAGCCGAACACCCCGTCGGGCCGGGGCCGTCGACGGGCGGGGCGCCGCGCCGCTCTCCCGGGCTCGCCGGGGAAGTCTCCGGCGGCGGCACCGTCGAAGGGGCCCCCGGGACGGTCGGCGACACCCTGCAGGAGCAGATCCGGGCCGGTGGCCTGCCCCTGCCCGGCCAGCGGGCCGCCGTGCCCGACGCCTTCGCGCTCGCCTCCGGCCTGCTCGACACCGTCCCCGCCCAGGCCCGGCCCGCCGAGGCCCGCGCCTCCCGCGAAGGCGAGCCCACCGGACTGCCCTCCGCCGAGCGGCCGCAGCCCGGCACCACCCGCTCCACCGTTCCGCGGCAGCGCGAGGCCTCGGAGGCTCCGCCGGCCCCGGAGACGTCCGAGGCCGACACCCCTGCCGGGACCTCCGCCGACCCCGAACGCGCGCCGGCCCCCACAGGCCCTGCCACGGCGGTCGCCGTGCCGGGCGCCGGCGGGACGCCGGAGACGCTCGTCGTCGCCGACACCGCCACGGTGACCGCCGTGGCCGACGGCTCCGCCACCGCGACCGCCGTCCTCGCCCCCATCGCCGCCGGGCTGCTGCTCACCGGGGCGGCCATGTGCAAGCACCGCGGGCTGCCGCGCGGGCACTGAACAGACGGGCACTGAACAGACGGGCACTGAACAGGCGGGCACTCAACAGGCGGGCACTGAACGGGCGGCCGCGAGCAACTCGGTCGCCTGCCAATGGCTTTACGGCCGTCAGGGAGCGCGATGGCGCCCGCGAACCGGCCCTGCCGGCACCGTTCCGCCGATGGTGGGCCTTCTCTCGGGGTGCCTGCCTGCGGAAACAGCGACCGCCGTCCGTCAGTGGAAGACGCCCGGCGGCGGTTCCGGGGACGGCGCGGCCGTGGCGTCCGTCGCCGGGGTGGCTCCGGCGGCGAAGTCGCCGAGGGTCCGGCCGTGTTCGACGCGGGCGTGGGCGGAGTCGGAGGCGGCGCGACGGGTGAGGTCGGCGGCCGGGAGGGGGGTGTGGGCGGCGGCGAGTACGAGGTTGCCGAAGCGCTTGCCACGCAGGACGGCCGGGTCGGCGATCAGACAGAGCTCGGGGAAGACCGCGCCGAGGGTGGCGACCTGGGAGCGGGCGAAGGGGAGGGCGCCGCCGTCGGCGATGTTCGCGGTGTACCAACCACCGGGGGCGAGGGCGCGGGCGGCGAGCGAGGTGAATTCGACGGTGGTGCAGTGGGCCGGGGTGCGGGCGCCGGAGAAGACGTCGGTGATGACCAGGTCGACGCTGCCCTCGGGGGTGCGCTCCAGCACGCTGCGGGCATCCCCGCCGCGCACCTTGATCTGCCAGCCGCGCTCCAACGGCAGTTCGGCGCGGACGAGTTCGGTGAGCGCGGTGTCGATCTCGGCGACCTGCTGGCGGGAGCGCGGCCGGGTGGCGGCGACGTAACGGGCCAGGGTGAGGGCCCCGCCGCCCAGGTGCAGGACGGTCAGCGGGCGGCCGGGCGGGGCGACCAGGTCGATCAGGTGGCCGAGCCGGCGCTGGTACTCGAAGCCGAGGTGGGTGGGGTCGGCGAGGTCGACCAGGGACTGCGGGGCGCCGTCGATCAGCAGCGACCAGGCGGCCGGGCGGTCTCGGTCGGGCCGCAGTTCGGCCAGGCCGGAGCCGACGGGACGGGTCAGCGGCCCCTGGGCGTGGGTGCGCCCGCCCACGCCGGTGGTGACCGCCGTCTCGCTGCCGCGCGCGGCTCTGCTGCTTCGTCCCATGGGGGCCATTATCGCCGCAGGCGCGCGGGGGGAGCTGCCGCCGCAGGCGCGCGGGGGGAGCTGCCGCCGCAGGCGCGCGGGGGGAGCTGCCGCCGCAGGCGCGCGGGGGGAGCTGCCGCCGCAGGCGCGGGGGCACCTGCCGCCGCAGGCATGGGGGACCTGTCTCGGCCGGCGCGGGGCACCAGTCGCCACCACGGCGATACAGCCCCGCTCAAGGGCGCGCCACGGGGACCCGGCCGGCGGGGCGAGCGGTGCTCGCGGGCCCGGCGGGATCCGCACGGCACGCCCGCTAGAACGGGCCGAGGCCGCCCGCGGTGAGCGTGCAGGCGGCCTCGCAGAGGGCGGAGCGGAGTACCCAGGCGTCGGTGGGGCGGGCGGTGCAGCCGGAGCCGGCGGGTGGGATCACCCAGCGCGGGTCGGTGGCGGCGGGGACGAGCGCGCCGGCCGTACAGGAGCTTCCCGGCAGGTGCCAGGTCTCCCAGGCGCCGGCCGGGACGAGGAAGGAGAGGGTGCTGCCGTTGCGGCTCTGCAGCACGGCCCCGCAGGCGCGGCGCAGTCTCAGGATGTCGACGGCCTCCAGGCCGTGCCGCAGGGCGACCGTCACGGTGTCGCAGGCGGTGACGAGGGTGACCTCGTCGGGGACAGCGCGCTCACGCCGGGGGCCGCCGCAGGAGGCGCGGCCGCCCTCGACCGGGCCCCGGCCGGGGATCCGGTCGTCGGCGGGGTCGGGCAGCAGGGCGGGGGCTGCGCCGGCGAGCACGCCCCCCGCGACGGGTCGGTGCTGCGGCAGTCCGGTGGCCATCATGGGCCCTCCTGTACCTCGTCGGATCCGGAAGCACAGCCGCCCGGAGGGGCCACCGGGCTGGGACGGGCCGGGGCGACGGCCTGGGCTTCCACGTATCAGGACAACGCGGAGGATGCACCTGAGGCCACGGGGCGCCTTACAGCAAGGCATGGCATTTCATGGCAGATATCCCGCAACATCGCCTGTTTTGCCCGGGATTGTCAGCACATCTCCCGCCAACCCAATGTGGCCGGTCGGTGACTCCGAGTACTCTCGGCGCCATGGCAGCCACCCCACCGGCCAAGCCGAACCGACCGTTCCCCAACACCGTGATGCGCGCGCTGCGCGGCGACCGCTCGCCGGGCGAGTTCGCCATGGCGGTACGCCGGGCCGCGCGCGAGATCGGCGAGCACGTCTCCTGCGACGCACGCTACGTCGGACGGGTCGAGTCCGGTGAGATCCGCTGCCCCAACTACGCCTACGAGCGGGTCTTCCGGCACATGTGGCCGGGCCACACGCTCGAAGACCTCGGCTTCGCCCCCCGGGCCGCCGTCCGCCGCCGCTCGGCGGACGGCGGCGGACGGACCGAACCGCCTCCGCTCCACCCGCCGTTCCCGCCCCTGCCCGCCCCGCGCTCACCACTCTCCACTCAACTCCCGTACGCTGCCTCGCCGTACGCGGATCCAACCGCTCCGTACGGCCCCCCGTGGCCGAGCCCTGGCGCGGTGCCCCGGGGGCTCGATGGATCGCCCTATCTCGACGAGGAGAACGACGACGTGCGTCGCCGTACGTTCCTGGCCGGCGGCACCACCGCGCTGGCCTCCGTGATCGGCATCGACCGGTCGGCCGTGGCCGCCGGTCGACAGGCCGGTGCCGACGGTGCCTCCGGTGTGCTCACCAGCCAAGGCACCCTTCCCGGTGCGGAGTTCGCCGCACCGTCGCTGCTCTCGACCGACCCCCTGGTGCCCGGCCGACCCGGGCCGGTGCCGCCGCTGCGGCGGGTCGGCGCCGCCGAGGTTTTCGGTGTCGAACAGGCCGTCCGGGACATCCGGCTGGCCGACGACGCGCACGGCGCCGACGCCCTGTACGAGCTCGCCGGGCAGTCGCTGCGCAATGCGTACGTGCTGCTCAACGAGGGCGAGTACAGCGCCGAGACGGAACGCCGACTGCAGGCCGGAGCCGGCGAACTCGCCATCTCGGTGGGCTGGTTGGCGCACGACTCGAACCGGCTCGCGGACGCCCGCTCGCTCTACGCCGAAGCGCTGGCAACCGCCCGGATGGCCGGGGACTCCGCGCTGGAGGCGCACGTCTTCTGCAACAGTGCCTTCCTCGCCCGGGACGCCGGCCGCCCCCGCGAGGCGCTGCGCGCCGCCCAGGCCGGGCAGGTCGCCGCCCGGGAGCTGGGCTCCGACCGGCTGCTCGCCCTGCTGGCCATGCGTGAGGCCGGCGCCTGGGCCGTGCTGCAGGACCGCACCTCCTGCGAACGCGCGCTCGGCCGGGCGTACGCGCTGTTCGACCACGGCCCCTCCGAGGCCGATCCGGAGTGGATGTCCTTCTTCGGCGAGGCCGAGATCGCGGGCCTCCAGTCGCAGTGCTGGTCCGCGCTCGGCGACTGGGACCGTGCCAGCGAGCAGGCCGGGCTGGCCATAAGGCTGCAGAAGCCGCAATTCGTCCGCAACCGGGTGCTGTACACCGCCGAGTTGGCCCACGACCGGCTCGGCCGGGGGGACGTGGCCGGCGCCGCACACCACGGCTCGTCCGCCGTCGCGCTGTTCGCCGACGTCCGCTCGGCCCGGATCCGGAGCATGCTGGCGGACACCGCCGGTCGGCTGCGCCCGCACGCCGCGGTGCCCGAGGTGCGCCGGTTCCTGGCCGAGTACGACCGGGCGGCCGCCGCCTAGGCCAGCGGCCGCCGCCCGGGGACGCCGCGGGCGTCCGTGCCCGGCGTTCAGTGCCCGCGCCGGGAGCCGGCGCAGGACGGCGCGGCCCGGCGCTCAGTGCCCTGCGTTCAGTGCCCTGCGTTCAGTGCCCGGCGTTCAGCCCGTCCAGGTGGGAGAGGTCGTTCCAGATCTCCACGGCCGGGGCGCCGTACTCCCAGGACAGCACGCACAGCGCCGCCGTGCCGAGCTTGAACCGCTGGGCGAACTCGGGCGGCAGGCCCAGCCAGCGGGCGGCCAGGATGCGCAGCAGGTGGCCGTGCGCGAACAGGACGACGTCCCGGTCGGCGCAGTGCATCACGGTGGTGTCCGTTTCCGGGACGCCGTGCTCCTGGTTGAGGTCGGCGAGGAAGGCGTCCACCCGGGCCGCCACCTCGGAAAGCTTCTCGCCGCCGGGCACGCCGTCCCGCCAGATCAGCCAGCCGGGGTGGTCGGTGGCCCGGATGTCCACGCCGGTGCGGCCCTCGTACAGGCCGTAGTCCCACTCCATCAGCTCCGGACGATCCACCGCGCGATCGCCCAAGCCGGCCAGGGCACAGGTCTCCTTCGCGCGGCCGAGCGGGCTGGTGTAGACGAGCGCCTCCGGCAGCCCGTTCCAGGGGGCCTTGGCGAGGCGGGCACCGAGGGCCCGGGCCATCGCGCGGCCCTCCTCGGTCAGCGGAATGTCGGTGCGGCCGGTGTGGCGGCCGGTGGCGGACCACTCGGTCTCGCCGTGGCGGACCAGCACGATTCGGGCGGGCATGGGGGGCTCCTCGCAACGGGGCGGCAACGGTCGGTCTCACCCTTGAGCACCGGGCTCCATGATCCCCCACCCGGGTTGCGGCCACGATCGCGGGCCGGTGCGGGTGGCCGCGGGCACCGGTTCCGGCCACCCGCCGCGTCGCCCGGCGGCCGGTCCGCACCGCGTTGTCGGACCCGGATGCGACACTGGGCCGCACCATGAACGTCTCGACGAACGTCCCGCCCGGCGGGTCCGCTGAGCCGCTCGCCCAGCGGCTCGCCGAGCTGCGCGGACCGGCCCCGCAGCGCAGCCTGAACGCCCGCTCCCTCGCCGCGCTCGCCGCCAATCCCGGCTGCCACCGCCGCGCGGTGCTCGACGCGGCCGGGATCGACAAATCGGCGCTGGCCGCCCGGCTCGGCCGCCCCGCCCCCTTCGGCCAGTCCCCCTTCGCGATCGCCCGCGGCGTGATCTTCGAGTCCCGGCTGAAGGCCGACGACTACGCCGCCCTGCTGGAGCCGCTGCGCCGCCACCTCGACGTCCCGACGGACGGCCACGCCCCGCTGGAGGTGCCGGACCTGCTGCAGCGCTCCGGCCCGGCCGTCCGCGCCGAACGGACGGTCCAGGCGCTGGCCCGGGCCGCCGCCGACCCGGAGGCCTGGACGCTGCTCGACCACCCGCTGCTGCGCCTGGACGTGGCCGGCAGCACCGCCTACCTGGAGCCGGACGCGCTCGTGGTGCACGGCGGTCGGTGCACGGTGGTCGAGATCAAGTCCTTCCCGGTGGTCGACGGCAGCGCGGACCCGGCCAAGGTCGGCGCCGCCGCCCGCCAGGCCGCCGTGTACGTGCTGGCACTCCAGCAGGCCGCCGCCGCGGCGGCCGGGGTGCCCCTGAGCGGCGACCCGTACACCGAGCAGCGGCTGCCCGGCAGCCCCCGGACGAGCGTGCTGCTGGTCTGCCCCAAGGACTTCGGCAACCGGCCGACCGCGGTCGCCGTCGACGTCCGCCGCGAGCTGGCCACCACCCGCCGCCAGCTGAGCCGGATGACCGGCATCGGCCGGCTGCTGGACGCGCTGCCGCCGGACGCGGACTTCGACCTGGCGTCCGACGAGGCGGGCGCGCCGACGCGGTCCACCGAGCGGCTGACCGCCTCGGTCGAGGCGGTGCCCGCCGCGTACAGCCCGGACTGCCTCTCCACCTGCGAGCTCGGCTTCCACTGCCGAGCCCGGGCCCGCTGCGGCGACCGGGTCGAGCAGCTCGGCCGGGGCGTGCGCGGCGAGCTGGGCAGCATCCGGACGGTCGCCGGCGCGCTGGCCGCAGCCTCCGGCACCGAGACCGGCGCTACGGACGACGCCGCCGAGCGCCTGGCCTACGCGGCCGCCCTCCGCGCGGAGGCCCTGGCCCTGGCTGGCGATCAACGCATGAACGAGCGCAGCGAGGCGGGCGCATGAGTCTGCTGACCACCCTGGCCCGGCTGGAGGCCGTCCGCAGCGGCCGGGCCGAGCCGCTGGCCACCGTCCGGCACCGGCACCTGTCCGACCGCCCGATGGTGCTGGTCCCGCTGACCGCGGCCGGCGAGGCCGGCGCGCCGCTGGCGGTGATGCTGGGCACCGACCGGGACGCGCCCCGGCTGCACCTGGTGCCGCAGCCGCTCAACCGCACCCTGCGGTTCGACTTCCTCGCCGCGCTGGCCGCCGACCTGCTGCCCTACCTGGAGTCCTTCGCCGACGACGTCGAGCAGGTCGAGGGTTCCGAGAAGGACCCGGAGACCGGCGAGAAGACCCAGGTGTTCCGCGAGCTGTGCGCGGACGCCCCGCAGCTGGTCGTGCCGAACGGCGCGGGGGTGCAGCACCTCGCCCTGATCGGCCGCTCGACCCGCTTCCGCCGCACCGCCGAGGACGCCGAGCCGGGCCCCTACCCGGCGCCGGTCCGGGTGCCGCTGCTGGGCCGCTGGCTGACCCATCTCACCGACCGCGCCCAAGTGCCGGGCTCCGGTCTGCTGCTGCCGATGACCGGCCTGCTGGCCCGGCACTGGGCCACCGGCCAGAGCCACCTGGAGGACCAGCACCTGGCGGCCCGGCTGGCTTGGCACCGCCCGCCGCCCGGTCTGACCGGTGCCGAGGCGGCCGAGCTGGCCGAGTCCGCGCGGGACGACCGGGGTCAGCTGCTGCACCCGCCGGCCGGCCCGGCCACCGACCCCCGCTTCGACGAGGCCGTGCTCGCCCCGGCGATCACCCGCTACGACTCCGCCGTGGGCGCCCTGCAGCACAGCACCGAGCAGCGCGACGAGGCCGCCGCCGAGCGCGCCCGGGCGGCCGTGCGGGCCGCGGTCGGGCAGTTGGAGGAGGCGCTGACGGCCGTCCTGCTGCCCACCTGGCGGGACGTCTGGCAGGGCCTGGACCTGCTGCGCGAGCTGCCGCCGGCCGGCCACCTGGAGGAGCGCTGGACCGCCGACCGCTGGTCCTTCACCGGCCACCGGGACCGTCTGGCGGCCGGCGAGCCGCCGCAGCCCCGGCAGGACGACGCCGTCACCGCCGCCCGCAAGCTCGCCCAGCGCGAGCGCGAGCAGGCCCGGCTGGACGTCCAGGAGGCGCTGGACGACCCGCTGGCGATGGCCGAACACCGCCTCGCCGGTGAGGCGTTCAGCGGCGTGGTGACCGAGGTGGTGCCGGACTGGGACACCACCGGCCGCTCCCCCAAGCCCCGCCCGCTGGTCACTCTGCGCACCGCCGACCGTCCGCACGCGGACCTCGGCCGGGAGGCGTACCGGGTGCACGGCCCGTCCGCGCAGAAGGCCGAGATCGTGGCGGTCGACACCGCCGAGGGCACCGTCACGCTGCGGGTGCTGTCCGGCATGGGCCGCAGGAAGGAGCCGGAGCCGGGCAGCCTGCCCGAGCCCGGCGAGCCGGTCACCTTCACCCTGTTCGAGTTGACGGTCCGCCAGTCCGCGCCGCTGCCCGAGCCGGACGACACCCCCTGGACGCACGGCGGCCCGCCCGGCGCCGCGCCCGTCCCCGGCCCGTCCGTCCCCGGCCCGTCCGCCGCCGCCCCGTCCGCCTTCGAGGAGTGGGAGTGATGACCATCTCGACCCCCCAGCCGGGCCCGACAGCCCGGCCGACGCCCCAGCAGGCCCCGGGCGCGGCCGCCGACGCCGCCGTGGCCGGGATCCTGGCGGCGACCGTCCGCCCGCCGGTCGGCGCCCCGCGCGGCGTGGTGGTGGACTCCCCGCCCGGCGCCGGGAAGTCGACGCTCGTGGTGCGGGCCGCCCGTGAGCTGGTCGAGGCCGGTGAGCGGCTGATGATCGTCGCCCAGACCAACGGCCAGGTGGACGACCTGGTGGGCCGACTGGCCGAGAAGGCGCCGGAGTTGACGATCGGGCGGCTGCACGCCGCGGATTCCCGTCCGGGTCCGGAGGTGCTGAAGCACGCCAACGTCACACCCTCCGACAAGGTCGCCGACCTGGTCGAGCACGACGTGGTGATCTCCACCTCCGCCAAGTGGCAGTGGGTGCGGGCCGAGGCGCCGTGGCGGCACGCGATCGTCGACGAGGCGTACCAGATGCGCTCGGACGCCCTGCTCGCGGTGGCCCGGCTGTTCGAGCGGGCGCTGTTCGTCGGCGACCCGGGCCAGTTGGACCCGTTCACGGTGGTCGGAACCGCGCAGTGGGCCGGCCTGTCGTACGACCCGTCCGGCAGCGCCGTGGTCACCTTGCTGGCGCACAACCCGCAGATCGAGCCGCACCGGCTGCCGGTCTCCTGGCGGCTGCCCGCCAGCGCTGCGCCGCTGATCTCCCGGGCCTTCTACCCGTACACGCCGTTCCGTTCCGGCACCGGGCCGGACGACCGCCGGCTGACGGCCGCCGTCCGCCCCGACGGCTCGGCGCTGGACGCGGCGATCGACCGGGCCGCCGAGCACGGCTGGGCGCTGCTGGAGCTGCCCGCCCGGCACACCGTGCGGACCGACCCGCAGGCCGTGGCGGCGGTCGCGGCGACCGTGCGCCGGCTGCTGGAGCGCGGGCTGACCGCGCACTCCGAGCAGGGCGAGGCACCGCTCACCGCGGACCGGATCGCCGTCGGCACCGCCCACCGCGACCAGGCGGCGGCGGTGCGCGCGGCCCTGCTCAAGGCGGGCGTCCCGGTGGACGGCGCGGCCGGGCCCGCCGTGACGGTGGACACCGCCAACCGGCTGCAGGGCCGCGAGTACGACGTCACGGTGGTGCTGCACCCGCTCTCCGGCCGCCCGGACGCGACCGCCTTCCACCTGGAGACCGGCCGGCTCTGCGTGCTCGCCTCCCGCCACCGGCACGCCTGCATCGTGGTGGCGCGGGCCGGGATCGCCGAGTTGCTGGACGAGCACCCGGCGACCGAGCCGGTGCAGTTGGGCGTCCCGGTGGCCTTCCCGGACGGCTGGGAGGCCAACCACCAGGTGCTGCACCACCTGAGCGGCCACCGGGTCCACCTGCGCTAGCGGGCCGGCGGGTCAGTCCTCGGTCTCGCAGACGGCGTAGGCCACGACGGACCCCCGCTCGGCCTGCGCCCTCCACCCGGTCGCGTCGAGGGTCGGCCCGTTGGCGCGGACCGGGCCCTCCGCGTCGGGCTGGAGCCGGTAGCCGCCGCCGGTCAGGTGGGTGCCGCTCGGGCAGGTCGCCGTCGAGAAGCCGCCGGGGTTGCTCGGCTGCCCGACCACGACCTTCGCCGTCTCGGCGGCGGAGGCCGGCGCCGCCGAGGCCAGGCCGAGGAGGGCGGGGGTGGCCAGCAGGACGCCGACGGGCAGGACCTTGCGCATACGCATGCGGATCTCCCGGTTCTGTGAGTGGCTGGTACGACCGAACGCCCTGCCAACCGATTCGCATACGACCAGGTCACGCGGCGCACGAGGCACGCCCCCCGGCGCGCGCCGGGGAATAGCGCCCGCACGCGCACCGTTCCGTTACCGGCCGCCGCCGCGAGACAATGGACGACGGCCACAACCCGGGCGGCGCAGCCCGGAGCAGCTCCGCCCGCCCCATCGAGACCCCGGAGGTGTCCGTCCATGCCCGACTCCCCTACAGAGTCGACCGAGCCCACCAGGCGCGTGCGTCCGGCGCAGCTGCTGTTCGAGCCGCAGTCCGCCGAACCGGAGCCGGAACGATTCTTCGATCTGGAGTCGATCGAGGACCCGGCGGAGCTGCTGCGCCGCTCCACCGAGCTGGCCCTGGCCTTCCGGGCGGCCGCCGAACGGGCCACCGACTTCCAGGCGGTCGCCGCCGCCCAGCTGGCCGATCCGCGCCGGTTCGACGCGCTGTCGGACGCCGACGTCGCCGTACGGGCGGACTGGACCCCGGACTACGCCGCCAAGATGATCGAGTACGGCCGCACCCTGCTCCAGCCGCGCCGCCACGAGGACTGACTTCCCGGGCCTCCGGCATATGCCAGCGGCGGAGGGTACGCGAGTCCCCGCCGCCCTGTCCGGCGAACCGCGCTTTCCGCCGTGCCGGGGGCACACACGGCGCACGCTGCTGTGCGTGGACATCTGGACGCATCAGTCGGTGGAGTACGTCAGCGTGGCCGGGGAGGCCTGGCTCGCCTCCGCCAGTGAGTACCCGCGCAGCATGCGCGCCCTCTGGGAGACCCGCCCGTGGGCGCCCTCGGTGCTGCCCTGCGGGCGCGCCTTCGACGTGATCAGCATGCCGGCGCTGTTCGGCCGCCGGGTGCTGGACGAACTGTGGGCCTCCGGCCCGGGCTGCGGCCCGGTCGCGGCCTACCGGGGGCGGACCCTGCTGTTCGTCCAGCCGGGCGCGGCACCCCGGCTGCGCCGGCTGCTGGCCTGGGAGGAGTGGGCGCGGGACGTGCCGCCGCTGCTGTGCCACGGCAAGGGCGACGCGGTGACCGTGCCGCCACTGCAGCGCATGGTGAACAGCCCGGACTCCCCCGGCCAGGGCGTCGGCCGGTGGATCGTCGCCCCGGAGGACCGGGAACCCTGGCTGCCCGGCGCCTCGGTGGTGCTGTGGGCCTGCGTCCGGGCGGCGCGCGAGCCGGGCGTACCGGTGCCCGCCGGGGCGGCCGTCGTGACCGGCGGGTGAACACGGAGCGACCGGTATTCGATTTTGGCTCGGCCGCACGGCGCTGCTACAGTCTTCTCTGTCAGCAGGCGCCGCTAGCTCAGTTGGTTAGAGCAGCTGACTCTTAATCAGCGGGTCCGGGGTTCGAGTCCCTGGCGGCGCACCGACAGCCGGAAGGCCCCTTGCGAAAGCGAGGGGCCTTCCGGCATTTCCGGCCTCGGGAGAAACGGACCGGACCGGGCCGCCCGCCGGAGCGGACGGCCCGGCCGGGGCTCAGCGGCCGCGCAGCGCGCGGTAGCGGGCGACCAGCTCGGCGGTGGAGCTGTCCAGCTGCTCGGCGCCCTCGCCGGTGAGCAGCACCGGCTCGATCCGCTTGGCGAGCACCTTGCCCAGCTCGACGCCCCACTGGTCGAAGGAGTCGATGTTCCAGATCGCGCCCTGGACGAACACCTTGTGCTCGTAGAGCGCGACCAGCTGGCCGAGCACCGACGGGGTCAGCTCGCCGGCCAGGATCGTGGTGGTCGGGTGGTTGCCCTTGAAGGTCTTGTGCGGGACGAGTTCGGCGGGCACGCCCTCGGCCGCGACCTCCTCCGGGGTCTTGCCGAAGGCCAGCGCCTGGGTCTGGGCGAAGAAGTTGGCCAGCAGCAGGTCGTGCTGGGCGACCAGGCCCGGGAGCAGGTCGGCGACGGGCTCGGCGAAGCCGATGAAGTCGGCGGGGATCACCTTGGTGCCCTGGTGCAGCAGCTGGTAGTAGGCGTGCTGGCCGTTGGTGCCGGGGGTGCCCCAGACCACCGGGCCGGTCTGCCAGTCCACCGGGGTGCCGTCGCGGGTCACCGACTTGCCGTTGGACTCCATGTCCAGCTGCTGCAGGTAGGCGGTGAACTTGGACAGGTAGTGCGAGTACGGCAGCACCGCGTGCGCCTGGGCGTCGAAGAACGCGCCGTACCAGACGCCCAGCAGGCCGAGCAGCAGCGGGACGTTCTCCTCCGCGGGGGCGGTGCGGAAGTGCTCGTCGACGAGGTGGAAGCCGTCCAGCATCTCGCGGAAGGCGTCCGGGCCGATGGCGATCATCAGCGAGAGGCCGATCGCCGAGTCGTAGGAGTAGCGGCCGCCGACCCAGTCCCAGAACTCGAACATGTTGGCGGTGTCGATGCCGAAGTCCTGCACGCCCTGGGCGTTGGTGGACAGCGCGACGAAGTGCTTGGCCACCGCCTCGGTGCCGGCGCCCAGGCCGTCGAGCAGCCAGTCGCGGGCGGAGACCGCGTTGGTGATGGTCTCGATGGTGGTGAAGGTCTTGGAGGCGACGATGAACAGCGTCTCGGCCGGGTCGAGGTCGCGGACCGCCTCGTGCAGGTCGGCGCCGTCCACGTTGGAGACGAAGCGGACGTCGAGGTCGCGCTGCGTGAAGGAGCGGAGCACCTCGTAGGCCATCGCGGGGCCGAGGTCGGAGCCGCCGATGCCGATGTTGACGACGGCGCGGATCCGCTTGCCGGTGTGGCCCTTCCACTCGCCGCTGCGCACCCGCTCGGCGAAGGCGGCCATCCTGTCGAGGACGGCGTGCACGGCGGGCACCACGTTCTCGCCGTCGACCTCGATCACGGCCTCGCGCGGGGCGCGCAGCGCGGTGTGCAGGACGGCGCGGTGCTCGGTGTTGTTGATCTTCTCGCCGCGGAACATCGCGTCCCGCAGCTCGGCGACGCCGGTGGCGGCGGCGAGTTCGCGCAGCAGCTCCAGCGTCTCGTCGGTGACCAGGTGCTTGGCGTAGTCCACGTGCAGGTCGCCGACCCGCAGGGTCAGGCGGCGGCCGCGCTCCGGGTCGGCGGCGAACAGCTCGCGCAGGTGGGTGTCGCCCAGCTCGGCCCGGTGCTTGGCCAGGGCGGCCCACTGGGGGGTGCGGTCCAGCGGGGTGCGGGCGTCGGCGCGGGTCTCCGACATCGGTGGGTCCTCGATTCATCTGGGTGCAGAAACCGGCAGGGCCAGGCGTGAGGGTGCTTCGCGAGGTCGTGCGGGTACTGGTGGTGCGCCGACTCCGTTGACGGCCTGCCCGGGTTCAGCCTATGCAACCCCGGGGGCGGTCGCGCACATTCCGCCCCGCCACGGCGGACAGCCCGTCACTTCCGTTCCGAGCGCAGGTCGAGCCCGCGCAGCACCCGGTCGACCAGCTCCGGATCGGCGCCGAGCTCGCTGCGGGCGGCGAGCATCTCGCGGCGGGAGGCGGCGATCATCTCCTGCTCGACGTCCCGGGCGGCCCGCCACTGGGACAGCCGCAGCTTGGCCTCGGCGGCCTCCTCCTCGGCGTAGTTCTCCGGGCAGAGCCGGGCCAGCCGGTCGTGCTGACGGTCCCGCAGCCGGTCGGCGACCTCGGCCGGCAGCCGGTCCTGCTCCTCCAGCTCGACCAGTCGGCTGAGCCCGGCCTTGGCGGCCCGCCACCAGAGCTGCCGGACGGCCTGCTCGTGCGCGTCCTGGTCGATGTCCAGCCGGAGCCGCTTGGCCAGCCACGGCAGGGTCAGGCCCTGCACCAGCAGGGTGAAGAGCACCACGCTGAAGGCGATGAAGACCAGTCGGCCGCGCTCGGGGAAGTCCGCGCCGGAGTGCAGGGTGAGCGGGATGGCGAGCGCCAGGGCGACGGTGGCCACGCCGCGCATGCCGGACCACCAGAGGACCACGCTCTCCTTCCAGCTGAACGGGGTGTCCTCGTCCTCGCCGCTGCGCAGCTTCCGGGACACCCAGCCGGCTGGCAGCAGCCAGAGCAGCCGGACCACCACGACGACGCCGATCACGACGGCGGCGTCGCCGAGGAAGCCGGTCCAGCCCCGGCCGGCCTCCTTGAGCACGGTGGCCAGTTCCAGGCCGATCAGGCCGAAGGCGACGCCGGTGATCAGGATCTCGACCACCTCCCAGAAGGCGTTGCCGACCAGCCGGTAGGAGACGGCGTCGGCGTCGGAGGCCCGCTCGGCGAGGTAGAGCGCGCAGACCACGACGGCGAGCACGCCGGAGCCGTGGATCTCCTCGGCGATAGTGTAGGCGGCGAAGGGCACCAGCAGGTTGAGCGCGACCTGCTGGGTCGGGTCGTCCAGGCGCTCGGCGAGCTTGGCGTTGACCCAGCCGAGGGCGACGCCGACAACCACGGCCAGCACCGCGGACAGGACGAAGCGCAGCACCGCGTGGCCGACCGAGAAGTCGCCGCTGACCACGGCCTCGATGGCCAGCGAGTAGATGACGATCGCGGTGACGTCGTTGAACAGGCCCTCGCTCTCCAGGATCGACACCAGGCGGCGGGGCAGGCCGACACTGCCGGCGACCGCGACGGCGGCGACCGGGTCGGGCGGGGAGACCAGCGCGCCGACCGCGATCGCGGCGGCCAGCGGCAGGGTGGGCAGCAGCCAGTGCACCGTGCCGGCCACGGCGGCCGTGGTGACCACCACCAGGGCGACGGCCAGCAGCAGGATCGAGCGGACGTTGGCCTTGAAGTAGCGCACCGAGGAGCGCCGGGCGACCGCGAAGATCAGCGGCGGCAGGACCAGCGGGAGGATCAGCTCGGGCTCGATGGTGACGTCCGGGATCTGCGGGACGAGCGCCATGACGATGCCGAGCAGGGTCATCAGGACCGGCTGCGGCACGCCCGTCCTGCGTCCGAGCGGCATGGTGACCACGGAGGCGAGCAGCACCAGGAAGAACAGGGGCAGCTGGCCCACGGGGAGGTTCCTCTCGACGACGGACGGCTGAGCGCCGCCCAGGATAAATCTGACAATGCGCCCATCAGTGAAGACGCGCCGAATAACGGCTTGACCTCAAGCGGACTTCAGGTCCGAGAATCAGTTCAGATTCGATGATCAGTTCGGTTCGAGGATCGGTTCAGGTTCGACGTTCGGTCCAGGTTCGACGTTCGGTTCAGGGGCGGGGAGCAGACATGAAGGCAGTCACCGTGACGCGGTCCGGCGGTCCGGAGGTCCTGCGGGTGGGCGAGGTGCCCGATCCGCAGCCCGGCCCGGGCGAGGTGCGGGTACGGGTGTACGCGGCCGGGGTGCAGCCGGTGGACCTGGCGATCCGGGAGGGGTTCCGGCCGCCGGGGCTGGCGGTCGAGCCGCCGTTCGTCCTCGGCAACGAGTTCGCCGGGGTGGTGGACCGGCTGGGGCCGGACGGCGGGGACTGGAAGGTCGGCGACGAGGTGCTGGGCTTCCGGGTGCTGGACAGCCACGCCGAGCTGGTCACGGTGGACGCGGCCCAGCTGGTGGCCAAGCCGGCCGGGATGCCCTGGGAGCTGGCCGGCTCGCTCTCCGCCTCCGGCCAGACCGCGCACGCGGCGCTCACCCTGCTCGGGGTCGGCCCCGGCGACACCCTCCTGGTGCACGGTGCCACGGGCGGGGTCGGCACGGTGGCCGTCCAGCTGGCCCAGGCCTGGGGGGCGACCGTGGTCGGCACCGCGAGCGAGCGCAACCACGCCTACCTGCGCGAACTGGGCGCGATCCCGGTCGCGTACGGGGAGGGGCTGGTCGAGCGGGTCCGGGCGGCGGCGCCGCAGGGGGTGACCGTCGCCTTCGACGCCGCCGGGCGGGGCGCGCTGGAGGCCTCCGTCGAGCTGGTCGCCGACCGGGACCGGATCGGCACCGTGGTCGACTACCCGGGCGCCCAGCGGCTGGGCGTGCGGCAGCTGCGGGCTCCGCGCACGGCCGAGCGACTGGCCGAGCTGGTCCGGCTGTGGGAGGCGGGCGGACTGCGGCTGGAGATCGCCGAGACCCTCCCCCTGGAGCGGGCCGGCGAGGCCCACCGGATGGTCGGCACCGGGCACGTCCGGGGCAAGGTGGTGCTGACCATGTGAGGCCCGGGCCGAGGACTCCGGGCCCGCCGTGGCACCCTCCGGGCCGATTGTGTGTTTCGGCCGCTGACCAGGTAATGTCTCCCACGTCAGCAGGCGCCGCTAGCTCAGTTGGTTAGAGCAGCTGACTCTTAATCAGCGGGTCCGGGGTTCGAGTCCCTGGCGGCGCACAGACAACCGGAAGGCCCCTTGCGAAAGCGAGGGGCCTTCCGGCACTTCGGGCTGTGTACGGCCGGGATCGCGCCATGGGATCGGGCCGCGGGATCCGGCCACGGGATCCGGCCGGCACGTCAGCCGCGCACCGGGGGGAAGGCGTGGCGGCGGGCGCCGACGGCCACGGCGAGGGCGGGGAGCATCAGCGCGAGGACCGCCCACGGCAGGGCGCCGGTGCCGAGGCCGCTCAGGACCAGGCCGCCGACCACTCCGCCGGCCGCCATCGCGATGTTCCACAGGGTCACCAGCATGGCCTGGGCGGCGTCGGCCTGCTCCCCGCCCGCGTCGCCGAGGGCGGTCTGCAGCAGGGTCGGGGCACCGCCCCAGCCCAGGCCCCAGAGCAGCGCCGCGAGGTACACCAGCGGCGCGCTGCCGGACCACACCGCGAGGGCGCCCGCCGTCACCGCGACCAGCAGCGCGCCGCCGATCGTCAACTGCCGCAGCCGACGGTGGATGTGGGCACCCGTGAGCCAGATGCTCGCCATCGAGGCCAGGCCGAAGACCAGCAGCACGGTGCCGGTGGCGCCGCCGAGGCCGGCCCCGTCGAGGAAGGGCGCGATGTAGGTGAACAGGATGGTGTGCGCGAGCACGTAGAGCACCGTCATGGTGAGCACCGGCAGCACGCCGGGCACGGTGAGCGCGTGCCGGACCGGGGCACGCTCGCCGTCCGGCTGCCCGGGCTGCTCGGGCAGCATCGCCGTGATCCAGCCGACCACGCCGACCGCCAGTGCCGTCATGGCCAGGAACGGCACCCACCAGGCGAACATCCGGCCGAGGAAGGTGCCGACCGGCACCCCGAGCGACAGCGCCACCGGCACCCCCGCCATCGCGACGGCCATCGCCCGGCCCTGCTGCTCGACCGGCACCAGCCGGCGGGCGTACCCGGCCAGCAGCGCCCAGGCGAGGCCGGCCGCGACGCCCGCGAGGAAGCGGGCGGCCAGGGTGAGCGGGTAGTTGCCGGAGACCGCCGTCACCGTGTTGGCCACCGCGAAGCCGCCCATCGCGGTGAGCAGCAGCCGCTTGCGGCCCCAGCCGGCGGTGGCCGCGGTGAGCGGGATCGCGGTGACGGCGGAGCCGATCGCGTAGACAGTGACGGTCTGCCCGGCGGCCGACTCGCTGACGCCGAGGGACTCGCTCATGCCGGGCAGCACCCCGGCGGGCAGGTTCTCGGTGAGCGCGGTGACGAAGACGGCGGTGGCCAGGGCGAGCAGGGAGGGGAGCGGGAAGGGCTTGCGGAGTACCGGAGTCGGGAGCTGTGTGGTCGCCATGGGGACCATGGTTGGACCTCACACCGGTGTCAGGTGCAAGCGTGGTCCCCGTCGGCGTGCGGACCCGCTCCGTGCGCCCCCGGCGGCCCGTCCCGGTTGCCGGGTGTGACACCCCGTCGAAGGATGGAGGGGTGACCCCGCCCGGCTACCTCCGCCACCCCCACCTGCACGGCGGCCTGCTCACCTTCACCGCCGAGGACGACGTCTGGATCGCCCCGCTGGACACCGGCGGCGCCGTCACCGGCCGGGCCTGGCGGGTCACCTGCGACCGTACCCGGGTCAGCCACCCCCGCTTCTCCCCCGACGGCACCACCCTCGCCTGGACCAGCTGGCTGAGCCTCACCCCCGAGGTGTGGACCGCCCCGGTCGACGGCGGCGAGGCCCGCCGGCTCAGCTTCTGGGGCAGCCAGGACACCCGGGTGCGCGGCTGGCTGCCAAACGGCGAGGTGCTCGCCGTCACCTCCTTCCACGAGCCCTTCGGCCACTACACCTGGGCGCACGCCCTGCCCCCGGACGGTTCCCCCGGCCGGCGTATGCCCTGGGGCCCGGTCGGCGACGCCCAGATGAGCCGTGAGCGGACCGTCCTGCTCACCGGCGCCGCCCCGCACGAGCCCGCCGCCTGGAAGCGCTACCGGGGCGGCGCCGTCGGCCGGCTCTGGGCGGACGGCGAGCGGATCCTCCCCGACCACACCGGGCACCTCGCCGCCCCGATGCCGGTCGCCGGGCCCCTCGGCGACCGGGTGGCCTTCATCTCCGACCACGAGGGCATCGGCAACCTCTACTCCTGCCGCCCGGACGGCACCGACCTGCGCCGGCACACCGACCACGCCTCCTACTACGCCCGCGAAGCCGCCACCGACGGCACCCGGATCGTCTACCAGCACGCCGGCGACCTCTGGCTGCTGGACGGCCTGGACGCCCCCGCCCCGCGCCGGCTGGACGTCCCGCTCGGCGGCGCCCGGGTCGGCCGCCGCCCGTACCAGGTCGGCGCCGCGTCGCAGGTCAAGGACCTCGCCTGCGACCAGGGCGGCCGGGCCGGGGTGATCACCGTGCGCGGCAGCCAGTACTGGCTCACCCACAAGGACGGCCCGGCCCGCGCGCTCGCCGATACCCCGGGAGTGCGGACCCGGCTGCCGGTGCTGCTCGGGCACACCGGCGAGGCGGCCTGGGTCACCGACGCGGAAGGCGCCGACGCGATCGAGGTGATGCCGCTGCCCGGGCACGAGGGGACCCCCGGGTCCGGCAGCGGGGACAAGCACCGCCACCGGATCCTCGCCGCCGGCCGGCTCGGCCGCGTCCTGGAGCTCACCGCCTCCCCCGACGGCAGCCGCCTCGCCGCCGCCGCCTCGGACGGGCGGCTGCTGCTGGTCTCCGCCGCCGACGGCGAGGTGCGCGAGCTCGCCGCCTCCGAGTACGGGCCGGTCTCCAGCGCCCGGTTCTCCCCCGACTCGCACTGGATCGCCTGGTCCCAGCCGGTCGCCGGGCGCTCGCTGCGCCGGATCCGGCTCACCCGCACCGAGGCGCCCGCGTCGATCACCGAGGTCACCGACGGCCGCTTCGAGGACGAGCAGCCGGTGTTCACCCGGGACGGCCGATACCTGGCCTTCCTGTCCTGGCGCGGCTTCGACCCGGTCCACGACGTGCACACCGGCGACCTCTCCTTTCCCGTCGGCTGCCGCCCGTACCTCGTCCCGCTCACTGCCGACACGCCCTCGCCGTTCACCGCGCCGGTCGAGGACGGCGCCCCGCGCGGGGACGGCGGCGGCGACGGCACCGTCCGGGTCGAGCCCGAAGGCATCGCCGAACGGCTGCTGCAGTTCCCGGTGATCGCCTCCAAGTACTCGGCCACCGACGCGGTGCGCGGCGGCCTGGTCTGGCTGCGCTGGCCGATCGCCGGCACCCTCGGGCAGACCTTCGCCAGCCCGGAGGACACCTCGGGCCGCCCCTCGCTGGAGCACTTCGATCTGGCCCGGGGCACCCGCAGCACGCTGGTGGACAAGCTGGACGGCTACGCGGTCTCCGGCGACGGCGGTTCGATCGCCGTCTACTCGGCCGGCACGCTCCGGGTGATCCCGGTCGCCGCCCCCTCCGCCGGCACCAGCGTGGACCTGCGCCGGATCACCCACACCGTCCACCCGGCCGCCGAGTGGCGCCAGGCCTACCACGAGGCCGCCCGGATCGTCCGGGACCAGTTCTGGGACGAGCGGATGTCCGGCCTGGACTGGCCCGCCCTGGTCGCCCAGTACGAGCCGCTGCTGGAACGCGTCTGCTCACCCGACGACTTCGCCGACCTGCTGCGCGAACTCCTCGGCGAACTGGGCACCTCGCACGCCTACGTCACCCCGTCCCGGCGCGCCGAAGGGCCCTCGCTCGCCCAGCAGCCGCTCGGCCTGCTCGGCGCCACCGCCCACCGGGCCCCCGACGGGCGCTGGCTGGTCGACCGGGTGCTGGCCGGCGAGTCCTCCGACCCGCGCGCCCGCGCCCCGCTGGCCGCCCAGGGCGTCCGGGACGGCGACGAACTGCTCTCCGTCGGCGGACGCCCGGTGGACCCGGTGCGCGGACCGCTGCCGCTGCTGGCCGGCACCGGCGGCACCACCGTGGAACTGGCCCTGCGCAGCGGCCCGGACGGCCCGGTGCGGCGGATCGCCGTCACCCCGCTGACCGACGAACGGCCCATCCGCTACCAGGACTGGGTGTCCAAACGCCGTTCCCTGGTCCGGGAGTTCAGCGACGGGCGGTGCGGCTACCTGCACATCCCGGACCTCGGCGGCTCCGGCTGGGCACAGTTCAACCGGGACCTGCGGCGCGAACTGGACAAGCCCGCACTGGTACTGGACGTGCGCGGCAACGCCGGCGGCAACGTCTCCGAACTGGTCCTGGAGAAGCTCACCCGGCACGTCCTGGCCTGGGACTTCACCCGGGACCGCCAACCGGTCCGCTGGCCCCGGCACGCACTGCGCGGCCCGCTGGTGGCCCTCGCCGACGAGGCGACCAGCTCGGACGGGGACGTGATCATCGCGGCGATCAAGCTGCTCGGGCTCGGCCCGGTGGTCGGCAACCGCACCTGGGGCGGAGTGGTCGGCATGTCCGGACGGCACACCCTCGGCGACGGCACCCAGATCTCGGTGCCGAAGAACGCCTCCTGGTTCGGCGGCGGCCTCGGCTGGACGGTGGAGAACCGGGGCGTCGAGCCCGACGTGCACGTGCTGCGCACCCCGCGGGACTGGGCCCGGGGACGCCACCCCGAACTGGTCGCCGCCGTCCAACTGGCCCTGGAGCTGCTGGAGGACGCGCCCGCCGCGGCGCCCCCGCCGGAGTCCACGCCCCGGCCGGACCTGCGGCGCCCCCCGCTGCCGCCGCGGGAGCGGTGACACGGGGGGCCGCTGGACGTGGGGGCCACGACCGGTGGCGAGTCAGTCCCAGGGATCGCCCTCGGCCGTCATGTTCTCGGCGGCGCGCCGGTCGGCCTCCTCCTGGGAGAGCCGGTCCCGGGTGAGCCGGTCCTGGGTCTCGCGGGTGCGCTCGACCTCGTCGCCGAACGCGTCGACGGCCTCGTCGTGGGCGAGGGCGGCCCGCTGGGAGGCGTCCGGCCCGCCGGCCTCGTGCGGCGCGCGGTGGAACAACCTGTCGAAGATGCCCATGGCTCCTCCTCCGGAGGGAATGACGGAATGCCGGGCTGCCCCCACTCTCACACCGGGTGCGAACGGGCGCACCTCGGGCCGGGAGCAGCGGCGGCCGGGTGGACGGGTCGGGGGCAGGGCGCCGCGCGGGTTGAGCCTTTGGTCCCGGGTGGACGCGCCCAACGGCCGTAGCCGGGTGGCGCCGACCGGGCGCAGGGTGGAGCCGTCGGCCGAACTGACGCCACCGTCTTGAGCCCGCTGTGACCGTCGTACCTTCCGGAAGCCACGCCCGGCGCACCGCCGAGGACCCGCACGACGGACCGCGCCGGCGGGTCGGCCCGCTCGCCGCACCGGACGGGCGGCTGCCCGGCGCCCACGACCTGCTGCTGATGCACGGCGCGGTGCAGCTGACCGAGTACGCGGCCTCGCCGTGCACCCTGACCCTGCTGACGCCGTACGGGCCCCGGGAGGTCCGCGATCCGTGGTTCCCGCGCGGCCCGTTCGGCTGAGCCTGCCTGCTACGCCCAGCGTGCGTCGCTGATCCGGGTGGGGACGGTGCCGAGCCACCAGGTGGGGTCGGCGGTGCCGTCGGTGGTGCGGCCGTCGTCGTGGACGTAGTGGCGCACGTCGCGGCCCGGCTCGGCGAACTCCCCGTTCAGGGCGCGCTCGACCCACTCGGCGCCGAACCGGAACACCTCGGCGGCGGTGCCGCCCAGCGGGTGGAACTCGTTCTCGTAGACGCGGATCTCCTTGGGGGCGCGGACCCGCTCGTAGTTGGCCAGCGCCTCCTCCAGCACGGTGAGTTCGTCGAACTCGCCGATGCCGTAGAGGACCGGGCAGGTGATCTCCCGGACGAGGTCGCCCAACGGCATGCGGGCGACCAGGTCGCGGTCGAAGGCGTCCTCGTCGCTGTAGCCGGCCATGAACATGTAGTTGTTCTTGAAGGTGGGCTGGGCGCGCTCGAAGATGGTGGTGAAGTCGCCGGTGACGGCTTCGAAGGCGGCCAGCGCGGCGAGGCGGCGGTCGGTGGCCGCGGCGCGGGAGCCCCAGTAGCCGCTCATCGAGATGCCGAACATGCCGATCCGGGCCGCGTCGACCTCCGGCAGCGAGGCCAGGTGGTCGATGTAACGGCTGATGGCACGCTCGTAGTTGGTCAGGTCGACGGTCAGCCCGTTCGCCCGGCTCTCGCCCTGGCCGGGGCCCTCGATGGACAGGGCCACGATGCCGCGCGAGGTGTAGTACCGCTCGGCCGCGTGGATGTAGTCCTCCTTGATCATGTCCATCCCCGGGCCGAGGATCACCGCGGGGGCGTTCCTGACGTCTCCGGCCGGCAGGTGGAGGAGGGCGAAGATCTGCTTGCCCTCGAAGTCGAGGACGACGCGGCGCACCCGGTTGCCGCGCAGCGCGCCCAGGCGCTCGACGCAGTGGTTGGCGCGCTCGCGGAAGGCGAGCTTGCGCGGGTCGGTGGCGTCGAAGACGGAGTACTGGGCGCGGCCCCACATCACCGAGGCGCGCACGTAGAGGTCGGCGGCGGTCTGCGCGAAGCCGCCGCGCTCGTGGTGGGCGGCGCGCTCCTCGGCCTGGCCGGCGATGGTGGCCCACGCCTTGGGCAGCATCACGCCGCTCCGGACCAGGTCGAAGACCTTGTCGAAGTCGGTGTGGTCGTGGCCCAGTTGCTCCAGGGTGCCCTTCGCCTGGGGGTGCAGGGCGTCGAAGCCGCCCTGGGCGAGGGCGATGTCCAGGGCCCAGCTCTGGCCGGTGGATCGTGCGGTCATGACAGGTGTCCTCTCTCGACGGGGTACCCGACCCCGCTCCGCAATGCCTAGCTAAGTACTTATCTATTAAGTACTTAGGCTAAACTCCTGTCAACTCGCCCCTCGCCCGCACCACGGAGACCACCCCATGTCACAGCCGCAGGCCCAGCCCGAGCCCGAACCACCGTCCGGCGCCGCCCGCGACCGGGCCCTGGACTCGCTCGCGCGCGCCGCCTACAGCCTCAGCGCCGCCGACTCCCGGCTGCGCGGACGCGCCACCCGCACCCCCGGCGCGCTCTCCCTCACCCACGCCCGCGCCCTGCGGGCCCTCGCAGAGACCGGCCCGCTGCCGATCGGCCAACTGGCCGCCGCCACCGAGACCACCGGCGCCGCCACCACCCAGCTGGTCAACGGCCTCGTCGCGGCCGGCTACGTCACTCGCGAGCGCCCCGCCGGTGACAAGAGATCCGTGCTGGTCGCCCTCACCGACACCGGCCGGAGCCGCCACCAGGAACGCCAGGACGCCCTGGTCCGGGCACTCGACACCGCACTCGCCCGCCACGACACCACCGCCCTGGACGTCGCGACCGACGTCCTGCGGCAGCTCGCCACCATTTACGACCGGCTCTGAAGCCGCCCGGAGTCAGCCGCGCGTCCGTGACGGCGGGCATCCGCGGGAGAGGCCGCCGGCAGGAAAGCCTCGTCGCCACCGTGCACGTGGCGGTCTCGCCGGTGGAGCTCGGATCCGGACTGCGGCTCTGGGAGTCCCCCGACGGGCTGCTCGACCGGTTCCACCTGGAGGTCGTGCCCAGCCCGAGCGGCGTGACGCACACCACCTGTTCCGGCGAAGGTGACGGGAGGGCCCGCTCGGGGACGACGGCGGCCCCACCACCCGAGGTACCGGGTCGTGGGGCCGCCGTTGCACGCGGTGAGGGCGGTCGTCAGCCGGTGATGCTGGGCGTGCCCGCCTCCAGGTGGCCGGTGAAGCGCTGGGACCAGCTGCTGTCCGCGTCCACCGTCACCGTGAAGTCGTACCAGCCGTTGGTGTACGCCACGGCGTTGAAGAAGTCGCTGACGCTGCCGCCGGCCGGGACCTGGTACGTCCAGGGGCCGTCCGTGCGGTAGTTGTTGGACGCGATGGTGAAGGTCAGCGGCGTGCCGCCGTTGTTGGCCAGCGTGAAGTAGAGGGCGAGCTTGCCGGTGCCCGGCTCGATCGCGTACGAGGCGGTGACGGCCGCGTCCTTGCCCGCCTTGGTGGCGTCACCCTTGAAACGGCGCAGGAAGCGGTTGGGGCCGACCACCGTCAGGTCGTACGGCCCGCCGCCGAAGCCGGTGCCGCAGTTGAAGAAGTCGCTGGTGTTGCCGCCCGGGTCGACGGTGTACTGCCACGGGCCGCCGCTGCGGTAGGCGTTGGCGTAGGCGGCGAAGTGCGCGGACTTCAGCGCCGCCGCGCCCTGGTTGGCCATCGTGATCCAGACCTTCATCACCCCGCCGGAGCCGAACTCCAGGTGGTCCAGGTTGGCGTTCGGCTGGTAGGGCAGGGCGCGGGCCGGGCGGGTGCCGCTCTCCTGCAGCGGCAGCTGGTTGTTGACCGGCGCCGGGTTGGGCAGCGGACCGCAGGCGGACAGGCCGATGGTCTGCGAGGTGTCCGGCAGCGCGGGCAGGCCGTAGACCGGGTTGGCGAAGTCGAACGCGCTGGTCAGGTCGCCGCAGACGCGGCGGCGCCAGTCGCTGATGTTCACGCACTGCGCGGGCGTGCCGAGGGCGGCCGTCCAGGTCTCCAGGAAGCGCAGCACCGAGGTGTGGTCGAAGGTCTCGGAGTTGACCCAGCCGCCGCGGGTCCAGGGCGAGACGGCGATCAGCGGGACGCGGAAGCCGAGGCCGATGTTGGTGCCGTTGTAGAACTCGCCCGGGGTGCCGGCCGGGGCGACCGGCGGCGGGACGTGGTCGAAGAAGCCGTCGTTCTCGTCGTAGTTGATGAACAGGACGGACGAGTTGAAGACGTTCGGGTCCGCGTTGAGCGCGTCGATCACCATGTGGACGAAGTGCGCGCCGTCGGCCGGGGTGGCGTACGGGTGCTCGGAGGAGGCCTGGTCGGGGACGATCCAGGAGACCTGCGGGAGGGTGCCGTTCAGCACGTCGGCCTTGATCGCGGCGGCGATGTCGTCCGGGGTCTTGCCGGTGGCCTTGGGCACCGAGCCCATGCCCTTGACGGCCAGCGGGCTGCCGGCCGGGGCGCCGGAGAACTGGCTGAAGTAGGCGAGGGCGTTGTCGCCGTAGTTGTCGGCGGCGTTCTGGTAGACCTTCCAGCTGACGCCGGCGTTCTCCAGGGCCTCGGCGTAGGTCTGCCAGCGCAGGCCCTTCTCGTCGCCGCCGTCGTAGGCCGGGCCGCCCGCGGTGCCGGCCGGGTCGATCTGGCCGGACCAGTGGTAGGTGCGGTTGGGGCCGGTCGCGCTCAGGACGGAGCAGTGGTACGCGTCGCAGATGGTCCAGTTCTCGGCCAGCGCGTAGTGGAACGGGATGTCCTGGCGGGTGAGGAAGCCGAGCGTGCGGACGTTGCCCTTGGCGGCGACCCAGGAGTCCATCTTGCCGCCGTTCCACGCCTTGTGCTGGTCGCTCCAGCCGTGGCTGAGGTCGCCGTTGCACTGGGCGAGGCGCTCGGGGTCGGCGCCGCCGGCCGGCTTGGTCTGGCTGAACTGCCACGGGTACTGGCGGCTGAGCAGGCCGTTGGGCTGGTTGAAGACGCTGTAGCCGCCGGCGATCTGGATCGCGCTGCGGTCGGCGAAGCCGCGCACGCCGCGCAGCGTGCCGAAGTAGTGGTCGAAGCTGCGGTTCTCCTGCATCAGGATCACCACGTGCTGCGCGTCGGTGATGGTGCCGGTCTGCTGGAGCGTGGTGGTGGAGGCCACCGCGGGCGCGCCCGGGGCGGCTCCCGCCGCACCGGTGCCGGCCACGGCGAGACCGGCCGCGGCGGCGCCGGACAGCGTGACGAACTTCCTACGACTCAACTCGGCCATCAGCCCAGTCCGTCCCTTCGCTGGCGATGTTGTGTACACAAGTCGGGCTCATCGATCGCGCAGCAGTTTCCACCTCGGACGGAGCGGCCACCAGATGCGTGCAGCAGGATTGGCGGACTGTTCGTCCGGGTGTCACCGAGCGACGCCGGGCTGAACGCACGACGGAAACGCCGGGGAGGGACGGAGGCGGCCCGCCGTCAGCGGTCCTTCACGTCGATGCCCAGCGCCTGCGCGAACTGGGGCGCCAGCTCCAGCAGCTGGGTGGAGCTGATGACCGCGCCGCGCAGCCCCTGGTGGCCGTCGGCCAGCCCGAGCCGGACGGCGCCGCGCAGGTCGGTCTTGCTCAGCGTGGCCCCGCGCAGCCGGACCTCCTCCAGCGTCGAGCCGGGGAAGGACACCCCCGTCAGCTTCGCCTCGCCGAAGTCCACGTCGCGCAGCAGACAGTCCTCGAAGACGACGTCCCGCAGCACGGCCGCCCGCAGGTTGACCGCCTCCAGCTTGCAGCCGCGGAACACGACCCGGCGCAGCGCCGAGCCGTACCCGGCGACCCCGGCCAGCACACCGCCGACGAAGGCGCTGTCCTGCCACTCGGAGTCACTGAGGTCGCAGGCCACCCAGCGGCCGGCCTGCACCCAGACCTCGTTGAACCGGGCCTGGCGCAGCTTGACCCCGCTGAGCGCGACGCCGGTGAAGGCGCACTCCAGGAAGGCCGCCCCGGCGCCCGACTCGTCCGTGTGCTCGCCGCCGTCGAAGTGCGCGGTGTCGTACCGCTCGTCGCTGCGCAGCGGCCCGGCGTGCGGGCGCAGCAGTTCGGCGTACGGAAGGTCGTCGAGCCGGTCGGGGACGGAACGGGACATGGCGGCACCTTGCGGTCGGGGGCGTACGGTCTCGCCGCATGCTCGCACGCGGCACCGACAACGCCCCGCAGCGACGAGGCCCTTGAGTGACCGATCCCGGAACCCACGGCGGAGACCCCGGACCGGCCGCGAGGGGCGGCCGGTCCGGGGTCCGTCGGGAGCGTCAGCCGCGCGCCCAGAGGGAGTTGACGCGGCTGCGCTCGGTACCGTTCGGGTAGGGGTTGGTGCAGGACGTGCCGGGGCCGCCGCCCGACATCAGCTCGCTGCACGGGCCGGAGTAGTGGTCCGGCAGGCCGAGCACGTGCCCGGTCTCGTGGGCGGTCACCCGCACCGAGTTGTACTGCCGGTTCTGCTGGTAGTCGAGGAAGATGTAGCCGCTGCCGTGCCCGTCGGTGCTGGCGTACGAGCCCCGGCTGTCGTTGCCCTCGTAGTAGCGGAAGTCGGCGGCCGAGCCGGACCGCAGCTGGACGTTGCCGACCGAGCTGTTCCAGATCTGCGCGGCCTGGGATATCTGGTTGCGGAAGGTCGGGGCCGAACTGGCGTCGTAGGTGACCACGACGGTCGCCAGGCCCGGGTTGGCGGCCTGCTTGGCCTTCGCGGAGGCCATCACGGCCTGGTAGAAGGCCTGGTTGTCCGCGGACTCGGTGGCCGAACCGGCGTACGTCGAGGCGGTGTAGCCCTGCACGGCCGGGGCGGCCGGGGCCGCGGCCGCGGCGGTGGTGGGCAGCACGGCGAGGCCGGCCGCGAGGGCGAGGCCGAGGGTGGCGGACAGCACGGATCGCTTCATGTGGGGGCTCCGATTCCTGTGGTGCCGTGGCCGGTTGGGGGCCGGCCCGGGGGGACACCTGGTCAACGGGTGATGTCCCCAGAGCTTCGGGCAGCCCGGCGGGCGGGCGGATGATGTCAATCCGCGATAGCTCCGTGCAATACCCCTGGGCTCTCGCCGATTCGAGCCGCCTTTCCCTGGCCTTGACCCAACCGTTCCCCTGGCATTCCGTTCGGGCGGCGGCTAGGCTCCGAAGCGGGGAAGTACCCAGAGCGGCGGGCCGCTCGATTCCGGCCGAGCGGCCCGCCGCGCCCCGAACTCGGCTACCGGACAGCCTGGTCGGCCGCCGCGAGACCGTTCGCCCAGAGGTAGTCGACCTGGCCGCGCTCGTTGGCGTCGGGGTACGGGTTGGTGCAGGAGGGGCCGGGGCCGCCGCCCGACATCAGCTCGCTGCACGGGCCGGAGTAGTCGTCGGGCAGGCCGAGTACGTGCCCGGTCTCGTGGGTGGTGACGCGCACCGAGTCGTACTCCTGGTTCTGCTGGTAGTCGAGGAAGACGTAGCCGTGGCCGTGCCCGTCGGTGCTGGCGTACGAGCCCTGGCTGTCGCTGCCCTCGTAGTACGAGAAGTCGGCGTTGCCACCGGCCTCCTGGAGCCGCACGTTGCGCACGGAGCCGTTCCAGATCTGCGCGGCGGTGGCGATCTGGCTGGTGAAGGACGGGGCGTTGGCGGTGTCGTAGGTGACGGTGACGGTCTGCAGCCACGGGTTGGCGGCCCGCTTGGCCTTGACCGAGGCCACCACGGCCCGGAAGAAGGCCCGGTTGTTCGCGGCCTCCGCGGCCGAACCGGCGTACGTCGCCGGGGTGTAGCCCTGAACGGCGTGGGCGGCCGGGGCGGCGGGCGCCGCCGGCGCGGCGACGGCGGTGGCGGGCAGGGTCGCGAGGCCGGCCGCGAGGGCGAGGCCCAGGGCGGCGGACAGCACGGATCGCTTCATATGGGGGCTCCGAATGCGCGGTGCGCGGCCTCGCCGGAGCCGGTGGGGGCCGGGCAACGGCGGCGGCGCACGGTGGGGGGCCGCCTCGGCCGGTGGCCGGGGCGGGTTGCTGCCCCCGAGCTTCGACCCGCCCGGGCCCGTCGCGGATGATGTCAACCGGCGATAGCACCGCCGCATACCGGCGGGGTTGCGCCGTACGGTCCGTCACGCGGTCTGCCGTACGGTCCGTCACGCGGTCTGCCGTACGGTCCGTCACGCGGTCTGCCGTACGGTCCGTCACGCGGCCTGCCGTGCGGTTTGGCGTGCGAACCGCCCGGCGGGCCGCCGGCGGGCCTTTGATTGCCTGTCATGTCCTTGGCGAGATGGCTCGATGGCGTCTATGCTCCCGACGTGGAGCTCGACGTGAGACACCTCCGGGTGCTGTGCGCCATCGCCGACACCGGCAGCCTCCGCAAGGCCGCGCTCCAGCTCGGCATGACCCAGCCCTCCCTCACCACCCAGCTGCACCGCATCGAACGGGCCATCGGCGGCACCCTGTTCACCCGCGAGCAGACCGGCAGCCGGCCCACCGCGCTCGGCCACTCGGTGCTCTCCCGGGCCCGGCCGGTGATCACCGAGATGGCCGCGCTGGTGGCCGCCGCCCGACAGGAGGCCCGCGACGCGACCGGCCCCGGCCGGCAGCGGCGGCTGCGCATCGGCAGCGTCGGCAGCCGGGCGGTCGCGGCCTGGCTGCGCCGGGTGCACGACCGGCTGCCCGACACCGACACCACCATCCACGTCGACGTCTCGGCCAGCGCGCTGCTGCGGATGGTCGCCGCCGACCAGCTGGACGTGGCCTTCGTGCACGAGAGCGAGGGATTCCCGCTGCGGGTGCCGCCGGACGCCGAGCAGCGGGTGCTGATGGCCCGCGAGCCGCAGTACGTCGAGCTGGCCGCCGGGCACCCGGCCGCCGCCCGCCCGGTCGTCCGCCTCGCCGAACTCGCCGAGGACACCTGGATGGTCGACCCGACCGCCGACCACGAGTACGCGGCGATGCGCCGGGTGTTCAGCGAAGCCGGGCTCAACCCCCGGGTGCTGCAGGTGCGGGACAACGCCACCGCCGCCGAGCTGGTCGCCTCGGGCGAGGCCGTCCGCCCCTGCCAGCCGACCGCCCCGCCCGGGCCCGGCACGGTCGTCCGCCCGGTGCACGGGGACCCGCTGGCCGTCCGGCTGCTGTTCACCTGGCGCCCGCGCGCGCTCAGCCCGCCCGCACTGGACGCGCTGTACGGCGAACTGCGCGCCGCCTACCTGGATCTGGCCAAGGTCAACCCGGCCTACCTCGCCTGGCTGGCACGACACGAACCGGTGCTGCTGGGGCGGTCCTAAGCAGCGCCCCGGACCTCTGGGGCGGTCCTGGGCAACGCACCGGGCCCCTGGGGCGGCCCTAGGCAGCGCCCCGGACCCGCCCCTCCCGGCTGTGGATCAGCACGCCCACCGTCACCATCAGCGCGCAGACCAGGCCCGCCGCCAGGACCCCGGAGCCGCCGAGCGCGGTGCAGGCCAGCACCAGCGCGGCCCCGCCCGGCGCCACCGCCTGGGCGACGATGCCGCGCTTGGTGTGCCGGGAGTGCAGGAACCAGACCGTGACCAGGTAGACCGCGGTCGGCACGGTGACCGTCGCGGTGGCGGCGGTCTCGGAGATCTCCGCCTTGTGCACGGCCGACTCCACCGCCACCTCCAGCCCGGCGCCGATCGCCGCCGCCGAACCGAACACCAGGTAGTGCCCGTACCCCCAGGCGAAGGCCTGCCGGTTGGAGCGCAGGTGCTCGTGGACCGGCCGGGCGAAGTAGATCCACCAGGCGGCGAAGCAGATCAGCAGACCGCCGATCGCCACCGGCACCAGCCGGCCCAGCTCCTCGTGCTCGTCCACCGCCGACTGCACCGCGACGGTCGCCGCCGCCACCGTCTCGCCGAGCACGATGAGGGTGAACAGCCCGTACCGCTCGGAGATGTGGTGCGGGTGCCAGGAGGTCTGCATCCGCAGCTCCGCGATCACCGGCACGGCCAGCTCGCACAGCACGCCGATCGGGATGACGTACGGGCGCGCACCGTGCGGCAGGAACAGCAGCACCATCCAGCCGACCTGGCAGATCGTGATCCCCACCGCGTACCGCACCGCGACCCGGCGCGCCTCGCCCTGCTCGCCGGCCGCGGCGCGCAGCCACTGGGTCACCATCGCGAGGCGCATCACCACGTAGCCGGTGATCGCCAGCACCAGGTCCTGGGTGGCGAACAGCCGCGGCACCCCGGCCGCGAGGATCAGGACCCCGGCGATCTGCACCAGCGTGGTGACCCGGTACGGCACGTCGTCGCAGTCGTACGCGGAGGCGAACCAGGTGAAGTTCATCCAGGCCCACCAGATCGCAAAAAAAGCCAGCGCGTAGCCGCGCAGCCCCTCTTCGTAGTGCCCGGCCGCGAGGGAGTGGGCCAGTTCGCGCCCGGCCTGGCCGACCGCGACCACGAAGCAGAGGTCGAAGAAGAGTTCCAGCGGGGTGGCGACCCGGTGCGGCTCGTCGCGGTCGCGCGGGATCATCCGGCGCACCGGCGGCGGGTCGACGTGGTGCGCGCGGGGCGCCGCGGCGGCGGGTTCACTGGCCATCGGAGCTGCTCCGGGATCGGGAGGGGCGGGTCGTCCCGCGCATCCTGGCAGCGCCCCGGGCCCGGCGCACGCACCGGCGCGGACCGTACGCCGGGCAGTACGCCGGGCGGCGCGAAGGGCAGCGGGAAGGGCGGCGCGCCGGTACGGCAGCCTCGGGCGCCCCCGGGCGCGGTGACCCCGAAGGTCCCTTTTTTCCTTTCCGTCAGCCCCAGTTGACGCTCCGGTGCGCGAACCGGGTGACAGCGCGGCGGGTTTCCGGGCGCGCCCCGCGCGCTGCGCCGTGCGGGACCGGAGCGCCGCTAGATTCATCCCCGGTCGGAAAAGCGCGGGCCCTGCGGGGCTCCATGACACGGGCGGCCTGCGGGCAACGCGGAAGGTCAAGGCCGGTGGCGGGACAGCGGGGGCGGCAGAGCCGACCTTCCCGTGTCGCACCACCGGCCTCGTGATCACCGCGCTGCTCGCCAGCGCCTGCCGTGCGGCCCGCCTCGCCGTGTCCGCGACGGCTACTTCTCCCAGCCGACCTTGCTGTAGTCCTCCCCCGCCAGCCCGAAGGCACCGTAGTTGGCGAGGCCCTTGCGCACCGCCAGCACGACCGGCCGCTGGTAGAGCTCGACGGTGTGGCCGAGCTCCCAGATCTTCGCGTCCGCCTGGTTGTAGAGCTTCGCGGCCTCCGTCGGGTCGACCGTCCCGGCCGCCTTCTTCAGTAGGTCGTCGATCTCCGGGGTGCCCAGGCGTGAGGGGTTCTCGAAGCTGTTGTCGCCCACCGGCAGGCGGAAGTTCGTCAGGCTCTTGGACAGCGGGAACGAGTCGGTGTTGCGCCAGCTCGCGATCTCGAACTTGCCCGGGTTCACGTACTTGGTGAAGAAGTCGTTGGACGGCACCTTGTCCAGGGCGACCTTGACCCCGGCCGCCTGCCACATCGCGGCCGCCGCGGTGGCCAGGTCGAGCTGGGCCTGCGGGGTGGCGTCGTTGATCACCCAGTGCAGCTCCAGCGGCTGCCCGTCCTTGGTGCGCGGCTGGCCGCTGCCGGCCTCCTTCCAACCGGCGTCGTCCAGCAGCTTCTTGGCGGCGGCCTGGTCGAACTTGGCCCACTCGCCGGAGTTGTCCTGGTAGCCGCTCTGGTTGGGCATGAAGACGTGGTTGCCGAGCGGCTTGAACTCGACCGGCACCCCGTTGTTGGCGATCTTGATCAGCGCCGAACGGTCGAGCGCCTTGCCGAGCGCCTGGCGGACCCGCTGGTCCGCCAGCGCGCCGCCCCCGCCGAAGGAGATGTGCACCTCGTCCCACGGGCTGGCCGCGCGGATCACGGTGTCCTTGGCGTCCTTGAGCTGCCCGTACGCGGTGGCGGTGCCGGCGGTGGCCAGGTCGATCTCGTTGTTGAGGTAGGCCTGGGTGGTCGCGGACTGGGACATCACCCGGAAGGTGAGCCGGTCCAGCTTGGGCTTGGTGCCCCACCAGGCCGGGTCCGGGACGAGGGTGAGGGTCTGCGCGGTCTTGTCCGCGACGCCGACCTTGAAGGAGCCCGCGGTGATCGGGATCTTCTCCACCCAGCCCTTGTTGAAGTCGTCCGGGGTGGAGATCCCGGCGGCCGGGATCAGCGGGCGGAACAGGTTCTGCCAGTCCGCGTACGGCTCGGAGAAGGTCACCTTCACCTCGCTCGGGTCGGCGCCCTGCTCGACGGCCGAGATCCGCTCGTACCCGGACGGGTCGGAGATGTTGTACGCGGCGTCCTTCCCGTTGCTGGCCTGCCAGTCCGCCTTGAAGTCCTGGTAACCGAGCGGCTTGCCGTCGGACCACTTGGCCTTGGGGTTGAGCTTGTAGGTGATCACCTGCGGCGAGGTCGAGGTGACCTTCGCCTCCACCAGGTAGTCGAGGTTGGGCTGGAAGGTGCCCGAGGCGTCCGTGTTGAAGAGCGACGGCTCCAGCGTGCGCATGATCGAGATCGCGTCGCCGTAGGTGCCGTCCACCTGGAACGGGTTCCACTGGGTGATCCACTGGTAGAGCGGGAGCCGCACCTCGCCGCCGTCCTTGACCTGGTCCAGCGGCTTGACGTTGATGTCCTGGGAGTCCTGTCTCGGCGGCTCGCTCTTGGCCACGCCGTCGCCCGAACCGCTCCCGCCCGAAGTGCACGCGGTGACCGCCAGCGCGACGGCGACGGCGAGCGCGGCCGTCCTGCCGAGACGGCGGGCCGTAGTGGAAGCGTCCATGAGGTCCCCCTGGGTGAGTTCTGCGATGCGGGAGTTGTGCCGCGCGAGGTGTGACAAGGCTTGAGCATGGGCACTCAAACCGGCACCGAGCCAGAGGAACGTAACAGCGGATCAGATCCGCCACCAGGGGGAGGAGCGAACGCCTGATCCAAACGTCACAGGCGGCAATACCGCCGCAACACCACCGCCGTCCCCAGGTGTTTCACTCTGACCTGCACGTTCCCAACTCACCTGCCAGCCCTGCCACCTGACGCCCGGACCGGGCCCCGACCGAAGGCCACCACCCGATGCCCACCAGACGCGTCGGCCCCGCCCCCACCCCGGGCGGCCGTTGATGCTCAGCTACCTGGCGAAGCGGCTGAGCTACTACGCGGTGCTGCTGATCGCCGCCGTCTTCCTGGCGTACGCGATCTCCGCGACAGCCCTGCAGCCCCGCACCTACTTCGACGCCAAGCTGCCCCGCCCGTCCGCCGAATCGGTCGAACGCCAGCTCACCGCGCTCAACCTGAACGACCACACCCCGGTGGTCGAGCGCTTCGGCCACTGGGCCGGCGGGCTGCTCCACGGCGATCTCGGCCGGACCATCCACGACACCCCGGTCACCGACGACTTCGGCCGGCGGGTGTGGGTCTCCCTGCGGCTGCTGCTGATCGGCAGCCTGCTCGGCATCGTCCTCGGCATCGCCGTCGGGGCGTGGAGCGCCGTCCGCCAGTACCGGATCTCCGACCGGCTGCTGACCGTGCTGTCCTTCGTGCTGCTCTCCACGCCGGTCTTCCTGGTCGCGCTGTTCCTCAAGAACGGCGCCATCGCCGCCAAGGACGCGGCCGGCCACGAGGTGATCCCGTTCACCGGCTACGAGACCCCCGGACTGGCCGGCGGCCTCGGCACCCACCTCGCCGACTGGGCGCTGCACCTGCTGCTGCCCACCATCTCGCTGGCCCTCGGCGGCCTCGCCACCTACAGCCGCTACCAGCGCGGCACCATGCTCGACGTGCTCGGCTCCGACTACCTGCGCACCGCCGAGGCCAAGGGCCTCACCCGCGGCCGGGCGCTGCTGAAGCACGGGCTGCGCACCGCCGTGATCCCGATGTCGACCATGTTCGCCTACAGCTTCCTGGGCATCTTCACCGGCGCGATCTTCACCGAGACGATCTTCGGCTGGCACGGCATGGGCGAGTGGCTGATCCAGTCGATCAACGAACAGGACGTCAACTCGGTGGTGGCGATCAACCTGTTCACCGCGGTCGTCGTCCTCGCCTCCGGCTTCCTCGCCGACACCCTGCACGCCGCCCTCGATCCGCGCGTGCGGTCCTGACCGGAGGAGACCCGAGATGACCACCCTCTCCGTCGAACCGGCCGAGCCCACCGAACCCACAGGGCCCACGGCACTCACGGCACCCGCGGCTTCGGTCGGCGCGCCCCGGGCGAGCGGCCGCGGACGGCTCGTCCTGGCCCGGCTGCTCGCCGCCCGCGGGGCCCTCGCCGGGGCCGTCATCGTGCTGCTGCTGTTCGCGCTCGCCTTCGGCGGGCCGTACCTCACGCCCTGGCACTACGCCACCCCCGACTTCTCCGCGCTGCACCAACCCCCCTCCGCCGACCACTGGTTCGGCACCAACGGGGTCGGTCAGGACGTGTTCGCGCAGACCGTCCGCGGGTTGCAGAAGTCGCTGATCATCGGCCTGCTGGTGGCGCTCTTCTCCACCGTGCTGGCGTCCGTGGTCGGCGCCTGCGCCGGCTACTTCGGCGGCTGGGCGGACCGGGCGCTGATGTTCGTGGTGGACCTGCTGCTGGTCTTCCCCGCCTTCCTGGTCATCACCGTCGTCTCGTCCCGGCTGAAGAGCGCCGGCTGGATCGCCTTCGTCCTGCTGCTCGCACTGTTCAACTGGATGATCACCGCCCGGGTGGTCCGCTCGATGACCATCTCCCTGCGCGAGCACGAATTCGTCCGCGCCGCACGGTTCATGGGCGTACGACCGCTGCGGATCATCAGCCGGCACATCCTGCCGAACGTCGCCTCCTTCCTCATCATCGACGCCACCATCGCGGTCGGCGGCGCCGTGATGAGCGAGACCGCGCTCTCCTACTTCGGCTTCGGGGTCAAGGCGCCGGACGTCTCGCTCGGCACCCTGCTCGCCGCCGGGACCAGCGAGGCCCCGGTGTTCCCCTGGCTGTTCTACTTCGCCGCCGGGCTGCTGGTGCTGTTCGTCCTCGCCGTCAACCTGATCGGGGACGGGCTGCGTGACGCCCTCGACCCCACCTCCGGCACCGCGCCCCGCCGCTCTCCCCGTTCCCGCCGTTCCGCCCGTTCCGGCCGTTCCGCCGACAGCCGTCGTTCCGTCAGCAGCCTTCGTTCCCGTAGGAAGCACCCGTGACCACCACCGTCGAAACCCCGCTGCTCGCCGTCCGGGACCTGCGGGTCGACTTCGCCGGGCCGCACGGCCCGGTCCCCGCCGTCCGCGGGGTGGACCTCACCCTGCGGCGCGGCGAGACCCTCGGCATCGTCGGCGAGTCCGGCTCGGGCAAGTCCGTCACCGCCCTCTCCGTGCTCGGGCTGCTGCCCGGGACGGCCCAGGTCAGCGGATCGGTGCGGCTGGACGGACGGGAGCTGGTCGGGCTGCCGGGCAGGGAGCTCGCGGCGATCCGCGGCCGCCGGGTCGCCATGGTCTTCCAGGACCCGCTCTCCGCCTTCACCCCGGTCTACCGGATCGGCGACCAGATCGCCGAGGCGGTCCGCATCCACCAGCGGGTGGACAAGGCCACCGCGCGGCGCCGGGCCGCCGAACTCCTCGACCTGGTCGGCATCCCGGCACCCGACCGGGCCCTGGACAGCTTCCCGCACGAGTTCTCCGGCGGCATGCGCCAGCGCGCGATGATCGCCATGGCCGTCGCCAACGAGCCCGACATCCTGCTCGCCGACGAGCCCACCACCGCACTCGACGTCACCATCCAGGCCCAGGTGCTGGACGTGCTGCGCACCGCCCGCCGGGAGACCGGCGCCGCGCTCGTCCTGGTCAGCCACGACCTCGGGGTGATCGCCGGAACGGCCGACCGGGTCGCGGTGATGTACGCGGGGCGGGTGGTCGAGACGGCCGCCGTGGACGAGCTGTTCGCGGCCCCGCACCACCCGTACTCGCTCGGGCTGATCGGCGCGCTGCCCCGGCTGGACGGGCGCGGCGGTCCGCTGGTGCCGATCCCCGGCGCCCCGGCGCCGATGGCCGAGCTGCCGCCGGGCTGCCCGTTCACGGCGCGCTGCCCGCTGGCGGAGGAGCGCTGCTCGACAGCGGAGCCCGTCCTGGAGGCCGTCCCCGGGCCGGCTTCGGAGGGTGCGGACGAACACCTGTCGGCGTGCGTGCGGTCGGCGGAGCTCGCCGAGCGGCGGCCCGCGCCGTCCGAGGTCTACCCCGTGCCGGAGCTGCCCGCCGCCTCCGCTCCCGGCGACCGCGCCGACCTGGCGCCGGTGCTGGCGGTGAGCGGCCTCGGCAAAACGTTTCCGCTACGCAAGGGCACGGTGTTCAAGCGCAAGGTCGGCGAGGTGTACGCGGTGGACGGCGTCGACCTCGACCTGCGCGAGGGCGAGACCCTCGGCCTGGTCGGGGAGTCCGGCTCCGGCAAGTCCACCACCCTGTTCGAACTGCTGCGGCTCGGCGCCCCGGAGACCGGCCGGATCGAACTGCTCGGCCACGACACCGCGAAGCTGACCCGGGCCGAAGTCCACCGGCTCCGCGCCGAACTGCAGATCGTCTTCCAGGACCCGATGGCCAGCCTCGACCCCCGGATGCCGATCGGCGACATCGTCGCGGAACCCCTGCTCGCCCAGCGCACCCCCCGCGCGGAGATCGCCCGCCGGGTGCCCGAACTGCTCCGCCAGGTCGGCCTCGACCCCGACCACGCCGTCCGCTACCCGCACCAGTTCTCCGGCGGGCAGCGCCAGCGCGTCTCGATCGCCCGGGCGCTCGCCGTCCGCCCCAAACTGCTGGTGCTGGACGAACCGGTCTCCGCACTGGACGTCTCCATCCAGGCCGGGGTGCTCAACCTGCTGCAGGCGCTCAAGGCGGAGCTCGGGCTCTCCTACCTGTTCGTCTCGCACGACCTCTCGGTGATCCGGCACCTCGCCGACCGGGTCAGCGTGATGTACCTCGGCCGGACGGTCGAGCAGGGCGAGGTCTCCGCCGTCTTCGACCGCCCCCGTCACCCGTACACCCGCGCCCTGCTCTCCGCCGTCCCGCTCCCCGACCCCGCCGCCGAGCGCGCCCGCGACCGCATCCTGCTCGCCGGCGACCCGCCCTCCCCCACCGAGCGCCGCACCGGCTGCCCCTTCCGCACCCGCTGCCCGCGCTACGCCGGGCTCACGGCCCGGGCGGACCGGGCCCGCTGCGAGCAGGAACGGCCGGCGCTGACCGGCAGCGCGCCGGGGGCGGACCACCAGGCGGCCTGCCACCACCCGGAGCCGCCACCTGCGGATCATCACAAAGAGTAATCACCCGAATACGATTCGGCGGATCGGCCCGGCGCCGTGTAATGTCTTCGACGTCAGCAGGCGCCGCTAGCTCAGTTGGTTAGAGCAGCTGACTCTTAATCAGCGGGTCCGGGGTTCGAGTCCCTGGCGGCGCACATGGCAAGGTCTCAGGCCGTCCACTCCGGTGGGCGGCCTGAGGCGTTTCCGGAGCGGGTGGACCTTCCCACCGTGACCGGGACGGCCCGGTTGGAACGCCGACTGCAGCAGGGAACGGAGGGCGAGCCGATCCGCCCAGGACCTCAGCTCGTGTCGAGTACGGCCGAGGCCACGGCGTCCGGGCGGTCGAACATCACCAGGTGCCCGGCCGGAGCCGTGGTGCGGAAGTCGGCGCCGAGCAGCGCCGCGAGTTCCCGCTGCTCGGCCAGCCAGGCCTCGGTGCGGCGGGTCCGGCAGCCGTCGTCGGCGGCCAGCACGGTGACCGGCAGCTCCTCGGGCAGCGGCCGGGTGCGCCGCAGCCCGTCCAGCTCGGCCGCCACGTCGAGGTAGCGCGCGTTCTCCCGCAGCAGCGCGCGCAGGGCCCGGCCGGTGCGGTAGCAGTGCCGGACCAGCGGTGCCGGGGCGAGGTCCTCGCGGCGGACGGTGGACAGCCGGGCCGCCATCCGGCGGGCTGTCGGGCCCAGCAGGTACGGCACGGCGAGGGCGGTGGCGGCGCCGGCCGCCGCCCGGGCCGCCAGGTCGCGCGCGCCGGGCGCCGGGTACGGCCGGGCCGCCGGCTCGACGCTGCCGTCGACCAGGACCAGCCCGGCGGTCCGCTCCGGGTGCAGCCGGGCGAAGGCCTCGACGTGGAAACCGGCGAGCGAGTGGCCGACGACGGTGCAGGGCTCGCGCAGCCCGAGGCCGTCCAGCACCACCCGGATCCGCCCGGCCTCGCCGGCCGCCGTCGGGGCGGGCCGCCCGGTGGCGGGCTCGGCGGCGCTCAGCCCGTAACCGGGCCGGTCGAAGCGGACCACGGTGCGGTACGGGGTGAGGAAGGGGACGACGAGGTCCCAGTCGAACCAGCTGCTGCCGAGGCCGCCGCTGAGCAGGCAGACCGGGCCGCTGCCCTCAATGCGGACGTGCAGCGGGACGCCGTCGATCCGCAGGAAGCACGCCCGGGTGCCGGGGTCGTCGGGCCGGCGGGGGTCGCCGGGGGTGTGCGGGCCTCCGGGGGTGCCGGGGTCGCCGGGTGCGGTCATGTCGGCCTCCGTTACGGGAGCGGCCCGGCCTGGTGGCGCTGCTCCGGCCCGTCCGGCCGGGCGGACCTGGTGGACCGGGCGGACGTGGTGGACCGGGCGACGCCCACCGCCAGGACGGCCAGCCAGAGCGCGACCAGCAACACCTGCAGCCGCTGGCCGGCCCCGAGCGCCCAGGTGCCGCGCCCGGCCTGGAAGGCGGCGATCGCGGCGAGGCTCCAGCCGGTGGCGAGCAGTTCGGCGCCCAGCAGCCAGGGTCCGAGCCGGCGCACCGGCGGCCACCAGCCGTAACGGCGGGCGGCGACGGTGAGCGCGACCAGCGCGGTGAGCGCCCCGAGCATCGCGAGGCTGCTGGTGACGGCGTGCGTGGTGTGGGTCGCGGGGACGAGCCCGGCGGTCTCGCGGGCCGCGCACATCTCGTCGCTGGTGGGGGTGCAGCTGAGCGGCAGCCGGGAGTCGGCGGCGATCGCGGCGCCGAACAGGGCCAGGGCGGACCAGCCGGCGAGCGCCCAGCGGCCGCGCCGGGAATTCCCGGCCCGCCCGGTGGCGGGGCCGCCGGTGAGGCCGCTCGCGAGGGCGGTGCCGGCGGCGGCGAGCAGGCAGAGCCCGGCGGCCAGGTCAGTGGCCCGGAACAGGCCGCCCAGCGGCTGGTCCTCGGCGGCGAGTTCGCTGACGTACGCCTGCACCGGGTCGAGGCCGGTGCTCAGCACGACCTCCAGCACCCAGGCGGTGTACGCCACGGCGCTGAGCAGCAGCAGGGCGGCGACCGTGGTCCGCGCGGTGCGCTGTCCTGGCTGGGGGCTGGGCACGGTTCCACCCTAACCAGCGGCGAACTGCAGCCCAACCGGAAGGAAAGGGACGGATCGGGCGCCGGTCGACCGGGGCGGTTCGAGGCACCCCTCGGGACCGTGTATTGTTTTCCAGGTCAGCAGGCGCCGCTAGCTCAGTTGGTTAGAGCAGCTGACTCTTAATCAGCGGGTCCGGGGTTCGAGTCCCTGGCGGCGCACAGACATTGGGGAGCCTCTCGCACTGCGAGGGGCTCCCCGATTTTTTGGCCTTCGACGTCCGATTTGCGTGTGATGTCGGTCTCGATCGCCGATCCGACGGAGCCATCGGGCCCGTCCCGCTCGTCCAGGGCAGTAGAACCGGAATCGGGACAAAGGTCCCCACCGCCGATGCCCCCACCCGCCGATGCCCCACGCCCGTGCAGGCTGCTTCGGTCCGCCCGCAGGAAAGGCCGCGCTTTGTCCCGAAACGCCCAGAGCGGCCGTCGCACGCCGTCGATCAGTCTCCGGCCGGTCAAGCGGTTCAAGCGCCCCACCGGCGCGGCCGGTCTCGCCGGTGTGTCCGGTGTCGCCAGCGGGTCCGGCGGCTCCGGCGGGTCCGGCGGCAGGAAGCCGCGCCGTCCGAAGCGCACCGGCTGGCGTCGGCTGATACCGACCTGGCGGATGACCCTGCTCGGCTTCGCCTCGGCGCTGCTGCTCGGCATCGGCCTGTTCGTGCTGGGGATCACGCTGGTGAAGGTCCCGGACGCGCACGCCGCCGCGACCGCGCAGAGCAACACCTGGCTCTACTCGGACGGTTCGGTGATCACCCGCACCGGCCAGACCAACCGGCAGAACGTCACCCTGGACAAGGTCTCCCCCGCCGCCCAGCACGCCGCGCTGGCCGCCGAGGACCGCAACTTCTACAACGAGGGCGCGGTCAACATCCAGGGCCTGGTCCGGGCCGCGGTCAACACCGCCCAGGGCCAGGGCACCCAGGGCGGTTCCACCATCACCCAGCAGTACGTGAAGAACACGTACCTGAGCCAGAAGCAGTCGGTCACCCGCAAGGTGAAGGAACTCTTCATCGCCATCAAGGTGGACGCCACCGAGAGCAAGGACGACATCCTCTCCGGTTACCTGAACACCTCCTACTACGGCCGCGGCGCCTACGGCATCCAGGCCGCCGCCCAGGCCTACTTCGGCGTCGACGCCTCCGCGCTCTCCCCTGCGCAGGGCGCCTACCTGGCCACCCTGCTGAACGCGCCGAGCGCCTACGACGTGGCCACCGCCACCGAGGCGGGCAAGCAGAACGCCGTCAACCGCTGGAACTACGTGCTGGACGGCATGGTCAAGGAGGGCTGGCTCCCCGGCGAGGAGCGGGCCAAGACCACCTTCCCGGACGTCCGGGACCCGCAGCCGAACCCGGGCCTGTCCGGCCAGGCCGGCTACCTGGTGAACGCGGCCACCCAGTACCTGACCTCGAACGGGGCCATCAGCGAGACCGAGCTGGCCAAGGGCGGCTACACGATCAAGCTGAGCATCGACCCCGGCCGCCAGCAGGCCATGCAGGACTCCGTCCAGGCGCAGCTGCGCGACACCCTGAACCCGGACAAGCGGAAGAAGGACGCGGCCGCCCAGGCCGGCGCCGTCTCGGTGGACCCGAAGACCGGTGCCATCGTCGCCCTGTACGGCGGCGTCGACTACGTGAAGCACTACGTGGACAACGCGACCCGGCGCGACTACCAGGCCGGTTCGACCTTCAAGGCGATCGCCCTGGCCGCCGCCTTCGAGAACGACGCCAAGACCCAGGACGGCCGCACCGTCACCCCGCGCACGGTCTACGACGGCACCAGCGGCCGGAAGGTCCGCGGCGGCAAGGGCACCCCGTACGCGCCGCCGAACGAGGGTGACAAGAGCTACGGCCAGATCACCCTGCAGCAGGCCACCGACTGGTCGGTCAACTCGGCGTTCGCGCAGCTCGCGCAGGACACCGGGCTGCAGAAGGTCCGGGACACCGGCATCGCGCTGGGCCTGCCCGGCACCACCCCGGGCCTCGACCCGGTCCCCTCCATCCCGCTGGGCGCGGCCACCCCGAGCGTGCTCGACATGGCCGGCGTGTACGCCACGCTGGACAACGGCGGCAAGCAGATCACCCCGTGGCTGGTGCAGTCGGTGGACCGCGACGGCGAGGCCGTGTCGCTGCCCGCGCACAAGACCACCCAGGCGGTCAGCGCGGACACCGCCAACCAGGTCACCTCGATGCTCCAGGGCGTGGTGAACGACCCGGGCGGCACCGGCTGGCGGGCCAAGTCGCTCGGCCGCCCGGTGGCGGGCAAGACCGGCACCACCGACGACCAGAAGTCCGTCTGGTTCGTCGGTTACACCCCCGAGCTGGTCACCTCGGTCGCGCTGTTCGGCCAGGACCCGGGCACCGGCGCCCAGGTCAGTCTGAGCGGCGTCGGCGGGATCGACGGCGCGGCGGGCGGCCAGTACCCGGCGCAGATCTGGACCGGCTACATGAAGGCCGCGCTCAAGGGCCAGCCGGTCAGCGACTTCCCGACCCCCGCCGACGGCGGCGACTCCTCGGGCGCCACCGACCTGCCGACCAGCCCGAGCACGCCGAGCGGCACCCCGTCGACGGGCGCCCCCACCGGCGGTCCGAGCAGCGGCGCCACCACCCCGCCCGGCGACGGGTCGGGCTCCGGCCCGACGTCGCCGTCGGACGGCACCGGCGGCGGGGCCACCACGGCACCGACGGCTCCCGCGACCACCCAGCCGACCACCCAACCCACCTCCCGGCCGACCGGGCGACCCACCACGCGGCCGACTCCGACCACCCAGCCGACCACGGACCCGACCTCGCAGCCGACCACCCAGCCCACGGGCGCGGCGGGCGCTCTCACGGGGGCCGGGGCGGGGACCTCGTCGCAGTCCGGGGGCTGACCTGCGGGGAGGCCGTTGACCGGCCGATCGGCGCGGTTGATCGGCCGGGTTGGTCGGCCCGGTTGGTCGGCCCGGTTGGTCGGCCCGGTGATTGCGCCACTGCGCACAGTTCAGTGCAGGACCAAATGCCGAAATGGCGCCTTACCGAAGTATCGGTATGACTGTCACAATGCGGCGGTGCACAGATCAACGGCCCCGTCCATCCTCCCCTCGGGCAGAACCCTCGGCCTCAGCCTCGCGCTGGTCTCCGCCTTCGCCTTCGGCGGCTCCGGTACGGCGGCCAAGCCGCTGATCGAGGCCGGTCTCTCCCCGCTGCACGTGGTGTGGCTGCGGGTCACCGGCGCCGCCGTGGCCCTCCTCCCGATCGCCTACCGGCACCGCGCCGCCGTACTGCGCCGCCCCGGCCTGCTGCTCGGCTTCGGCCTGCTCGCCGTGGCGGGCGTCCAGGCCTGCTACTTCGCGGCGATCTCCCGCATCCCGGTCGGCGTCGCCCTGCTCATCGAGTACCTCGGGCCGCCGCTGCTGATCGGCTACGTCAAGTTCGTCCAGCGCAAGCCGATCAGCCGGGGCGCGGCCATCGGCGCCGGCGTCGCGGTGGCCGGCCTGGCCTGCGTGGTCGAGGTCTGGAACGGCCTGAGCTTCGACGCCCTGGGCGTGCTGTTCGCCCTCGGCGCGGCCTGCTGCCAGGTCGGCTACTTCGTGCTCGCCGACGCCGGCCGCCACGGCGAGCGCCCGGTCGACCCGCTGGCCGTCAGCGCGTACGGGCTGCTCATCGGCGCCGTCCTGCTCACCGCCGTCACCCGGCCCTGGCAGGCCGACTGGGGCCCGCTCGGCGGCGACGTGGTGATGAACGGGCACACCCTGCCCGCGTTCGTCCCCGCCGTGTGGATGGTCCTGATCGCGACCGTGCTCGCCTACCTGACCGGCGTGATCTCCGTCGGGTACCTCTCGCCGCCGGTCGCCGGAGTGGTGGCCAACCTGGAGGCCGTGGTCGCCACCGTGCTGGCCTGGGTGCTGCTCGGCGAACACCTGGGGCTGCCGCAGATCGCGGGCGGTCTGCTGGTGCTGGCCGGGGCCTTCGCGGCTCAGGCGAGCACGTCGGGAGCGGAGGAGAAGGCCGGGGTCGCGGTGGACGCGGATCCCGTCCGTGCCGCCTCCGACGGGGCCCGCGACGGCTCCGACGGGCTTCGCGACGGGTCCGACGGGGCCCGCGACGGCCACGGCGCCCGGGAGCGGGTGGCCGCCGAGCGCGCGGTCAGCGGCCGGTCCAGCCGAACCAGTCGAGGTGATTGATCGGCCACACGACGCCCGCCACCGGGCCGACCACGTTGCTCACCGGCACGGCGCCGCCACCGGGGCCGCGCTGGTGGTAGCGGGAGTCGGCCGAGTCGCTGCGGTGGTCGCCCTCGACCCAGACGTAGCCCGCGGGCACCTTCACCGGACCGAAGTCCAGGCCCGCGCAGGAGTCGTCGCCGGCGTGCAGGTACGGCTCGTCCACCTTCCGCCCGTCGACGCTCAGGGTGGTGCCCTCGCACTGCACGGTCTGGCCGCCGGTCGCGATGACCCGCTTGACCAGGTAGTTGTCGTCCTTCGGCGGCACCAGCCCGACGAAGCTGAGCGCCGAGCTCACGGTCTTGGTGAACGGGTTCGGGTCGGTGGGCTGCGGCGGCAGCCAGCCACCCGGGTCCTTGAAGACCACCGGCTGCCCCGGCTCCGGCTCCCAGCCGGTCAGCGGCGCCAGCTTGTTCACGCCGACCCGGTCACCGATCCGCAGGGTGTTCTCCATCGAGCCGGACGGGATGGAGAACACCTGGAACAGGCAGGTCTTGATCAGCAGCGCGACCGCCAGGCCGACCACGACCATCGCCGGCAGCTCGATCCACCACGGCCGGGGACGGCGACCCGACCGGCCTGTACGGCCTGTACGGCCCGTCCCGTTCGGGCGGGTGGCCCGGCGCCCACCCGAACCGCGGGCCCGACGGCGGGCCTCGGCGCGACCGCCGGGTGCCTGGTGAGCGTGCGGGGCGTACGGGGAGTCCTGGGCATGCGGGGCGTGCGGGGCGTCCTGGGTGGCGGAATCGTCGGGAGCTCCGCTGGGCGTTGCGGGCAGGTTCACCGCCATCGTCGCTGCTCCACCTCTCCGGCTGGGGAAACCTGCACGCTACGCCAACCGTGGAGCCTGGCGAAATCGGGCATTTAGCCGTCACCGACATCGGCGGGTGCCTGCGCCGCGCTCCGAAAGTGCCCCAGGAGTGCGACCGGGAAGGCTCCGAGATCGCTCCGGAACCGTATCCAGGGGCCCTCCGGACTGGGCTCCCCTTCCCTCCGGCTCCCCTCGGGCGCCGCGGCTCCCCCTTCAGGCGCGGGCGATGGCCTCGTGGTGCCGGATGACCTCGGCGATGATGAAATTCAGGAACTTCTCAGCGAAGACCGGGTCGAGCTTCGCCCCGGCGGCCAGTTCGCGGAGCCGCTTGATCTGGTCCCGCTCGCGCGCCGGGTCGGCCGGCGGCAGCTTGTGCTCGGCCTTGAGCCGGCCGACCCGCTGGGTCGCCTTGAACCGCTCGGCCAGCATGTGGACCACCGCGGCGTCGATGTTGTCGATGCTCTCGCGCAGGCTGGTCAGCTCAGCCCGTACGGCGTCGTCGATCCCCTCGGACAGGCCGGCGTCGGGGGTCGTGGAGTGGTCCGTCATCGGGGCGGCTCCCGGTGTCTGCTGGGTGGGCGCCCGACCGTACGCCGGCCGGGCTCGGGCCCGGGCAAATCTAACAGGGCCCCCGCTCGGGCCCCGCACCGTTGAGCTGATCCGTCCACGATCCGGACAGCCGGCGGTGCCCTCGGGCACCCCGCCGGCACCCGGCGCCACCAGGGCCGTCGGGCGTCGTCCGGCGCGGCGTGACACGCCGGACCGGGCAGCGGGTTGCCCGTAGGCTGGTGCGTGCATGACCGGAAGTGACCGTTGAGCAGTCCCCCAGTAATGGAGGTACCGATCGTGGCAACCACCCGCACCGCTCGTACGGCCTGGGAGGGCAACCTCCTCCAGGGAAAGGGCCAGACGACCTTCGTCTCGTCCGGGATCGGCACGTATCCGGTGTCCTGGCCGGCCCGCGCCGAGCAGGCCAACGGGAAGACCAGCCCTGAGGAGCTCATCGCCGCCGCCCACTCGGCCTGCTTCTCGATGGCCCTCTCGGCCGGCCTGTCCGGCGCCGGCACCCCGCCCACCACGCTGGACACCCAGGCCGATGTCACCTTCCAGCCGGGCGAGGGCATCACCGGCATCCACCTGACCGTCACCGGCGACGTGCCCGGCCTGGACGAGGCGGGCTTCGTCAAGGCCGCCGAGGACGCCAAGGCCAACTGCCCGGTCAGCCAGGCCCTGACCGGCACCACCATCACCCTCACGGCGAAGCTGGCCTGACGCCCCGGCATCTTCCTCCACCGCCTCCGCTTCGTCTGCGCCTGTCCCACCCCGGCGCGCAACCGGCGCCCAGGGGCGCGGCTTCGGCGCACGCGCCCCTGGCGCACATCTCATGATGTGCACCGGGGGCGTCCGCACGTACCGACACCCATGATCACAAAGCGGGCGAATCACCCTGGCGGCGGTCACGGCGCGTTGCCGTCGCGGCCTATGATCGGCCGAAGCGCCCTGTCCTTCACGCGGGTCCCCACGCGACAGCGCCCCACGGCGGGCGCACCGCAGCGGACCGACTCCGAGGACCACGACAGAGCGCGGAGCCGGCCGCCGGAGTCCCGACTGACCGGCCGAACCATCGTCAAGCGTCAGCAGCGGACGGGAGCATGCCGTGCCGGGCCAGAACGAGGGGGCCGACGCGCACCACCCGGGCGTGCGGCACGAGGGATCACCACACCACCACCTCGCCGCGCCGGTCCTCGACCCGGCCGCCGGACCGGTCTCCGGTTCCGCCGCTGGGCTGGTCGCCGGTTCCACTACCGCCCGCGGCGCCTGCGGGACGCTGGAGGAGCCCGAGGTGCTGCTCTGCCCCACCTGCTCGGCGCCACTCACCGACGGCACGCACCGGGGCGCCACCGACGGGACCGACCGGGCGGACGGCGGCCCCGACCGGCTGCTGGCCGCGCTACGGGCCAGCGAGTCCCGGTTCCGGGCCGCCTTCTGCGACGCGGTCATCGGGATGGCCCTGATCGATCCCGAAGACCGGATCATCGAGGTCAACCCCGCCTTCGCCGCCCTGATCGGACGGAGCGTCGGCGAACTGGTCCGCACCCACCTGCACGAGATCATCGACCCGGAGGGCATGCCGGCCCGGCTGTTCCCCGAGCTCGTCCACGGTGAGCGGGAACGGTTCCGCGTGGAGAAGCAGCTCAAGCACCGTGAGGGCCACGAGGTCTGGAGCAAGGTCACCGTCTCGCTGATCCGGGACGGCGCCGGGCAGCCGCTCTACACCCTCGCACTGGTGGAGGACATCACCGAGCAGCGCCGGCTCGGCGACCGTCTGGAGTACCAGGCCCAGCACGACCCGCTGACCCGGCTGCCCAACCGGGCCTACTTCTTCGAACGGCTCGACGCCGCCTGCCTCACGGTGACCGAGGAGCCCACGCGTGGCGCAGCCGCCGACGGGAGCCGCCGGGTCGGTGTCTGCTACCTGGACCTCGACGGCTTCGCGGCGATCAACGAGGCCCTCGGCCACCACATCGGAGACCAGCTGCTGATCGCCGTCGCCGCCCGGCTGCGGCGCGGGCTCGACGGGCACGACACCCACCTGGTGGCCCGGATGGGCGGCGACGAGTTCGCCGTCCTGGTCACCGACAGCCTGGGCAGCGAGCAGCTGACCGAGCTGGCCGCCCGGATCCTGGAGGTGCTGGAACGTCCCTTCGACATCGCCGGGCACCGGCTGGTGATCACCGCCAGCGTCGGCGTGGTCGAGCGCTCCGTGCACGAGACCACCCCGACCGACCTGGTCAAGGACGCCGACGCCACCCTCTACTGGTCCAAGGCCGACGGCCGCGCCCGCTGGACCCTCTACGACCCGGACCGCGGCGCCCACCAGCTCACCCGCCAGCTGCTCGCCACCGCGCTGCGGCCGGCCCTGGAGCGCGGCGAGTTCACCATCGAGTACCAGCCGCTGGTCGGCCTGGCCGACGGCGCCGTGCACGGGGCCGAGGCCCTGGTCCGCTGGCGCCACCCCCGCTACGGGACGCTCTCGCCCGACCGGTTCATCCCGCTCGCCGAGGAGTCCGGCGCGATCGTGCCGCTCGGGAAGTGGGTGCTGGAGGAGTCCTGCCGCCAGGCCCGGCAGTGGCTCACCGAATTCCCGGACACCGAGACCTTCGTGAGCGTCAACCTGGCCGCCCGCCAGATCTGGGACTCCGACGTCGTCGCCGACGTCGCCCGGGCCCTCGAACACACCGGCCTGCCGGCCCGGCTGCTCCAGCTGGAGATCACCGAGAGCGCCCTGCTCGGCCCCGGCGGGCGCCCGCTGCAGGCCCTGCAGGCGCTCGCGGACATGGGGGTGCGGATCGCGATCGACGACTTCGGCACGGGCTACTCCAACCTGGCCTACCTCTCCCGACTGCCGGTGCACGTGCTGAAACTGGACGGCACCTTCATCGAGGGCTTCCGCGACCCCGCCCCCGCGGACCGCCCCGGCCTCCCCGAGCTCGGTACCCGCCGCAGCGACGCCGACGAGCAGATCGTCGGCGCGATGGTGCAGCTGGCCCACGCCCTCGGCCTGACCGTCACCGCCGAGGGCATCGAGAGCGCCGCCCAGGCCGAGCGGCTGCGGCTGACCGGCTGCGACACCGCCCAGGGCTGGTACTTCGCCCGACCGGGCGAGGCCGCGCTGGTCGCGGCCATACTCCGCGAGGGCCGCCCCGCCCTGGACGGGCGGTAGCGGCCGCCGTCGGGCGCCGGGCCTCGGTCGGGCCTCGGTCGGGCCGTACGCCTCCGCGATCAGGCCGTGGCCGTGGCAGTGGCTGTCAGGCAGTGGCCGTCAGGCGGTGGCTGTCAGGCCGTACGCCTCGGCGATCAGGCCGTAGGAGCGGAGGCGGGCCTCGTGGCCGTGGATGTGCGAGGTGACCATCAGCTCGTCCACCCCGGTCCGCTTGCGCAGGGCCTCCAGTCCGTCGGCGACCCGGCCCGGGTCGCCGAGCACGACGTTGTCGAGCCAGCTGTCGATGAAGTCCGCCTCGGCCGGGCTGTACGGGTACTGCTCGGCCTCCTCCGGGGTGGGGATCGGGCCCGGATTGCCGCGCCGCAGCCGGAGCATGCCGAGCGCGGCGGAGCGGGCGAGGCGGCGGGCCGAGGGCTCGTCGTCGGCGGCGACGGCACTCACACCGATCAGCGAGTACGGCTCGGCGAGCACGGCGGAGGGGCGGAAGGACGAGCGGTAGAGGTCCAGGGCCGGGAGGGTGTTGGCGCTGCTGAAGTGGTGGGCGAAGGCGAACGGGAGGCCGAGGCGGCCCGCGAGTTGGGCGCTGAAGCCGGAGGAGCCGAGCAGCCAGACCGGCGGGCGGCCCTCGCCCTTGGGCACCGCGGTCAGCCGGGCGTACGGGTGCCCGGCGGGGAAGTCGCCGTCGAGGAAGTGGGTCAGCTCGGCGAGCTGCTGCGGAAAGTCGTCCGCGCCTTCGGCGTTGCCGCGGCGCAGCGCGCGGGCGGTGGCCGGGTCGGTGCCGGGGGCGCGGCCGAGCCCGAGGTCGATGCGTCCGGGGTGCAGGGCTTCCAGCAGGCCGAACTGCTCGGCGATGGCCAGCGGGGCGTGGTTGGGGAGCATCACGCCGCCCGAACCGAGCCGGAGCGTCGTGGTGTTGGCCCCGAGGTGGGCGATCAGGACGGCCGGGGTCGAGCTGGCCACCCCGGGCATGCCGTGGTGCTCGGCCACCCAGAAGCGGTGGTAGCCCCACTGCTCGGCCTTGCGGGCCAGAGCGGTGGTGGCCGTCAGGGCCTCGGCCGGCGTGTAGCCGACGCCGACGGTGGCCAGGTCAAGGATCGAGAGCGGAGCGGGCGCCGCGCCGCGGGCGGTGCCCCGGATCGCCGCGCCGGCCGCCGGCTCGGTCCCGTGCTCCTGCTGGTCCTCGGTGGTCATGCCGTCCGCCCTCCTGGCTGTCCTTGAGCCGGCCTTCGTGTGGCGATCGCACGGGTCCGGGTGGGCCCGGCGGTCGCTGCTGCCGACCCGGGTCAACCACGGCCGGGGGCTCGCTGTTCCCGGGGGCCGGGTGTCGTTCGGTTCCGGTCCGGGCGCGTTTCGGCCATTCCGTTCGGGGCTACCGACCGACCGTTCGGCTGACGGAAAGCCATCGGACGGACACGGCTGGCGACTTCACGCCAGCGCCGGAAGTCGCCAGCGCCGGGGCTCGCGACGGCGGCCGGCGGCCGGCAGTCTGGTGATCAGGAGCGGATCGCCGAGCGGGGTCCGCACTCCACCAGCAAGATCGTCGGGCTGGACCAGCTCCGAACGATCACTGCGAGCCCCCGGCGCGGCACCCCGCCCCGGGGGCTCGTTCGATGTGCGGCAGCCTTCCTCCACAGGGGACGCCCCCCTGTGCCACCGGCCCGCGCGTGCGGCCCGGCAGCGCGACCGGCGGCCGGAACCCGCGGTCGTGATCTGCGGCATACCGGGGTGCTTCATGGCATGAAAAATCGAGGCGCTAGCGTTGACCCCTACAGCCACCTGCTCGCTCGGGCGGCGTGGAGGGAGTAAGGGCCTTGAACTTCGTGGCGGCGATCGGATCCTCGTGGATCTGCGCCCTGGCTCTGTTCGCCGTGCTCGGCGACGCCCTCCTCCCCTTCATTCCCAGCGGGACGCTGGTCATCCTGGCCGTACTCAAGACGGCGCAGATCAACGGGGCCCCGCTGCTGCTCGGCCTGGGCGTGGCAGTGGCCTCCTTCCTGGGCGACGTCCTCCTGCTCCACCTGGCGCGGCGCGGCGCCCCCATGCTGCACCGTCGGCTGGCCCGGCGCCCCAAACTCGCGGCCAGCGTGACCCGGGTCCAGGAGGCCCTGATCGAACGTCCGCACGGCGCCGCCGCCGCGATGGTGGTGATCGCGCGGTTCGTCCCGGCCGGACGGACCGTCCTCGACGTGGCCATCGGCCACTCCCCCGCCCATCCGCACCGCTTCCTGCACTGGTCGGCGCTGGCGGCACTGATCTGGGCCGCCTACATCGTGACGCTGGGCTGGCTGAACAGCCACTGGTTCAACACCGCCTGGCTGAGCCTCGTGGTCTCCTGCGCGGCGGCCACCGCGATCAGTACCGCGATCGCGCGGATGGTGCGCCGCAACCGGCGGCTTGCCGCGCTCTGACCGGCGCACCCCGGACGGCCGCCTTCGCCGGACCCCTGCCTTCGGGCCGCTCCGCCCATCAAGGGGCAAAAGTTTTCCCAAAAGGGCGATCAACCGGGCCGAACGCTGACGAACCCCCACTGAACCCGGGCAGACCGGCGGTAGCGTACTGCGCGGGCCGCGAGCAGTGCGAAGCGTCACAGGACGGCAACAGACGCCGAATCCGTGCAGCCCAGCCGCACGCGCCCGACGTGTTGAGAGTCGTCGGAGCTCGGCGACCTTGGAGGCCGTCGCAGCAACATGGCATGCTAACGGCGGAATACTCATCAAATTGCCCGATTTGACCGGTGCGGCCGCGGACCGCCCTCACCACCGGCATCGGCACCCAGGGGAGACCATGACCAGCATCTCGCGCAGGACGGTGCTCAGTGCAACCGCTGCGACCGCAGCCCTCGGCGCGGTCTCGGCCTGCTCCAGCAGCGGATCCGGTTCGGGCCAAGGCTCCACCTCTCCCGGCTCCGGCGGCACGGGTGCCACCCAGGGCGGCAGCACCGGCGGCCCGGCCCCCGTGGTGCCCAAGGGCACCCCGATCGGCGACGGCTCCAACGCCGACACCGGCCCCCAGCCGAACCAGCCCAAGCCCGAGAAGCTCAAGCCGGGCGAGCGGCCGCCGCAGTTCGTGGTGTTCTCCTGGGACGGCGCGGGCGGCACCGACGACGGCCAGTTCCCCCGCTTCCTGAAGCTGGCGGAGCAGTACAAGGCCACGATGACCTTCTTCCTCTCCGGGATCTACGCCCTGCCCAAGGGCAAGGCCGAGCTGTACCACCCGCCGAAGCACTCGGTCGGAGCCTCCGACATCCCGTACCTGTCGGACGGCGCGGTCAAGAGCACGCTCAAGCTCATCAGCCAGGCCTGGCTCGCCGGACACGAGATCGGCACCCACTTCAACGGGCACTTCTGCTCCAGCCGCCCGGACAAGAACGGGGTCAACATGTGGACCCCGGAGGACTGGCAGAGCGAGATCGACCAGGCCATCGGCTTCGTCACCCAGTGGCGGACCAACACCGGGTTCACCGACGTCGACCCGCTCCCCTTCGACTACAAGAAGGAGCTCATCGGCGGCCGCACCCCGTGCCTGGAGGGGCAGAAGGCGCTGCTGCCGACCATCGCCAAGCTCGGCTGGAAGTACGACGCCAGCTCCTCGGGCGGTCTTCAGATATGGCCGCAGAAGGTGCAGGACGGCAAGGTGTGGGACTTCCCGCTGCAGTCCATCCCGTTCCCCGGGCACACCTTCCAGGTCCTGTCGATGGACTACAACATCCTGGCCAACCAGTCCAGCGGCAGCACCAAGGGCGACCCGGCCAAGTACAACGACTGGCGCACCCAGGCCGCGAACTCCTACCTCGCGGGCTTCGAGCGCGCGTACAACAGCAACCGCGCGCCGTTCTTCGTCGGCAACCACTTCGAGCAGTGGAACGGCGGCATCTACATGGACGCCGTCGAGCAGGCGCTCAAGGAGATCGCGGGCAAGCCGGACGTCCGGCTGGTCTCCTTCAAGCAGCTCGTCGAGTGGCTGGAGGTGCAGGACCAGTCCACGCTGCGCAAGCTGCGCTCGCTCAACGTCGGGCAGGCGCCGGCGGGCGGCTGGGAGAGCTTCCTCGGCACGGCCGGCTGACGCACCGAGGGGCGGAGGCCCGCTCCCGGCCGGGAAGGGTACGGCCGGGAGCGGTAGGGCCGGGGGCGGTAGAGCCAGAGGCGGTACGGCCGGCGGGTGTTCGAACCCCGCCGGCCTTCGCCGTTCCCGGGCCGGGCCGGGCCGGACGGGCCTGGCCGGCTACCCCGCGGCGGGGGCGTCCGCGAGCAGGCTGCGGACGATGCGGTCGGCACCGGCCTCGCCCGAGAGGATCGAGTAGTGGTTGGTGCCAGGACCCTCGCACCCGGGCCAACGGCCGGATCGCCCTTCGGGGTTGGTCCGGCCGTTCTCATGCCGAATTCGCCGCAATAGCATCAATGCCCGCCACATTGGCCGGGAACCGTGGCATCTTCATGCTTGTGCGGTGAGCATCGCTCGGATTGGTTGCGATCACCGTGACGCTCGGGGAGAGTTGAGGAAGTCAAGGTCCCACGCGCCCGGAGGGGAAACCGGAAAGCGCATCGGGATCCGGCATTCGAGACCGCCGTACGGGCGCGCGACCGAACCGGGCGCACAGGTCGCACACACTGGATGCGTAGGACGACAGCCCCGGAAACTGCCTGGAAACCGCAGTTCAACAGGGGTTTTCCACCCGGACGGCGCCCAGGTCGGGACAACGCAAAGCCGAGCAATGCCCAGCAGAGCCGAGCAGCGAAGCAAGGCGCGGAACTCCGGGGGGAGCAGCCATGACCACGCCGTTCACACGGCGAAAGAACGCCGGAACGGCCCGCGGGCGAGGTACCGGGAGGCTCGACGAGGCCGCCGCCCTGAGCGAGTTACCGATACCCGAAGCCCCGTACGACTACGGCCACTTCAGCCGTCTCGCCGGCCCGGCGCACGACCCGGACGAGGACGACGACGACCTCGGCGGCGGGGTCTACTGCCCCGAGCCTTCCGGCCACCACCACGGGCCCGGGGCCCAGCCCGAGCCCCTCACCGAACCCGAACCCCCCGCCGCCCCCTACCGCGTCCGGTACCGCAGCCTGCTGCGCCGCGAGCCGCACCGGATCCGGGCCGTCCTGCTGCTGACGGCCGCCCCCGTGGTGGAGGCGGTGCTGCTGATCTGGCTGCTGCTGCCGGAGCACTGGCCGGAGCGGCTGGACGAGACGAACCCCCTGGTGCTGCTCGGCGACAAGGTGATGATCGGGATCATCGCCGTGGTCGAGGTGTTCCGGCTGGTCAACGTGGTCTCCAACACCCACGCGACCCTGGTCGCCCGCGATCCGATCCCCGTGACGCCGGAGCCGGGCACCCGGGTCGCGTTCCTCACCACCTGTGTGCCGGGCAAGGAGCCGCCGGAGATGGTCCGGACCACGCTGGCCGCGGCCCGCGCCGTGCGGCACGACGGACCGTACGAGATCTGGCTGTTGGACGAGGGAAACGATCCTGCAATGCGGGCGCTCTGCGCCGAGCTCGGCGTCCGCCACTTCACCCGCGCCGGGCGGCCGCACTGGAACCGCCCCAAGGGCCGGTTCCGGGCCAGGAGCAAGCACGGCAACTACAACGCCTGGCTCCAGGCGCACGGCGACGACTACGACTTCTGGGTGTCCGTCGACACCGACCACGTTCCGCTGCCGGACTTCTGCGAGCGCATGCTCGGCTACTTCCGCGACCCCGACGTGGCATTCGTGGTCGGGCCCCAGGTGTACGGGAACTACCGCAGCTCCGGCTCGGCCGTCACCACATTCTCCGAGAGCCAGCAGTACCTCTTCCACGCGCTCATCCAGCGCGCCGGAAACCGTTACGGCGCGCCCATGTTCGTCGGCACCAACAACGCCGTCAGAATCCGCGCGCTCCAGTCGATCGGCGGGTTGTACGACTCCATCACGGAGGACATGGCGACCGGCCTGGAGTTCCACCGGAGCCGGAACCCGGAGAGCGGAGAACGCTGGAAGTCCGTGTACACCCCGGACGTGCTCGCGGTCGGCGAAGGCCCGTCCTCCTGGACCGACTTCTTCTCCCAGCAACTGCGCTGGAGCCGGGGCACCTACGAGACCCTGCTCACCCAGTACTGGCGGGTGTTCTGGCGGCTCTCGCCGGGCCGGCTGCTCAACTACTCGCTGATGGTGGGCTTCTACCCGATGGCCGCGCTCACCTGGCTGCTCGGCGGTCTGTCCAGCGTGCTCTACCTGGGCTTCGGCGCCTCGGGCGTCCACGTCTCCTCCGAGATCTGGATGATGCTCTACAGCGACGCCGCCGCGCTCCAACTCCTGCTCTACACCTGGAACCGCAAGCACAACGTGAGCCCGCACGAGCCGGCCGGCTCCTCCGGGGTCGCCGGAATGGTGATGTCGGCACTCTGCGGCCCGATCTACGCGGCCTCGTTGCTGCAGGCGCTGGTGCGCCGCCGCAGCCGTTTCGAGGTGACACCGAAGGGCCGCTCGGCCAGCACCGACCGTCTCGGCACCTTCCGCTTCCACCTGTTCTGGACGCTGGTGTTCGGCGGCGCGCTCACCGCCTCCCACTTCACCGGCTACGACCACGTCGCGATGCGCACCTGGGCCTGGATCGCCCTGGCGCTGACCCTCCTGCCGATCCTGATCCTGGCCGGTGACGCCGTACGCCGCCGCCGCACCCGGCCGTCCGCCACCCTCACCGTCACCGGCGGCCCCGCGGCGACCCCGAACGTCCTCCTGGAGAAGCGCCGTCCGCGCCACGCCCGCGACCCCCGGGCGGTGCCGGCCGCCGGAACCGGACCGCACGCACGGACGGCACCGGAGCAGCCGCCGTTCACCCTCCCCGCACCCGACCGGGCCGGGAGCGGCACCCCCATCCACTGAGGGAGCAACCACCGTGAGGATCCACCAGACCGGCCGCACCAAGCGCCTCGCCCTCGGCAGCACCGTCGCGCTGGCGGTGGCCGGGATGAACGCGCCGGCCGTCCTCGGCTTCGCGAACCAGCAGTACCACCACTACGTGATCAACCGCCCCGAGTACAAGGCGCAGTACGGCCACTGGCAGACCCTGACGCTGCCCGCCGAGTTCCGGGTCAACGCCGTCCACGCCACCCTGCTGCGCACCGGCAAGGTCCTGATCGTGGCCGGCTCCGGCAACGACGAGAAGCAGTTCAACGCGGGCACCTTCAAGAGCCTGCTCTGGGACCCGGCCAAGAACACCTACAAGCTGATACCCACCCCGGCCGACATGTTCTGCGGCGGGCACACCTCGCTGCCGGACGGCCGGGTCCTGGTGGCCGGCGGCACCCAGCGGTACGAGAAGCTGACGGGCGTGGTGAAGAAGGCGGCCGGCGTCATGCGGGTGCGCAACGAGAGCCCGGAGCGCGACCGGGCCCTCCCGAAGGGCACCGTGTTCGTCGCCCCGAACGGCCGCGAGTACGCCAGCACCGTCCCGGTGACCGTCCCGGCCGCGACCAAGAGCGGCTCCGGCCCGCAGACCGTCGTCACCGCCGGCGAGCAGCACGTGTTCGTGGAAGCGGTCGGCACCGGACCCGACTACGTCGCCGGCTCCCCCGCCCAGTACCGGGTCAAGGGCCTGAGCGGCGCCGACGCCCACAACCTCTACGGGCAGAGCGACAAGCTGACCCTGGACAAGCAGGAGTACCAGGGCATCCGCTCCGCCTTCGAGTTCAACCCGGACACCGAGCTGTACGAGCCGGTCACCGACATGGCCTACGCCCGCTGGTACCCGACGCTGACCGGGCTCGGCGACGGCCGGGTGGTCACCGTCTCCGGGCTGGACGACACCGGCGAGATCCTCAACGGCAACACCAACGAGGTCTACGACCCGAAGAACAAGACCTGGGCCAAGGCACCCGACCACTACTTCCCGACCTACCCGGCGATCTTCCTCACCGCCTCCGGCAAGCTCTTCTACTCCGGCTCCAACGGCGGCTACGGCCCCGCCGACAAGGGCCGCGAGCCCGGCGTGTGGGACCTGTCGGACAACAGCTTCCAGCCCGTCCCCGGCCTGCGCGACCCGAGCCTGACCGAGACCTCCTCCTCGGTGCTGCTGCCGCCCGCGCAGGCCCAGAAGGTGATGGTCCTCGGCGGCGGTGGCGTCGGCGAGTCCCCGCTGTCCACGGCGCGCACCGACATCGCCGACCTCTCCGCCGCCAGGCCCTCCTTCACCCCGGGCCCGGACCTGCCGGCCGGCGGCACCCGCTACCTCAACAGCGTGATCCTCCCGGACGACACCGTCTTCACCACCGGCGGCTCCAGCGGCTACCGCGGCCGGGGCGACAGCGACCTGCTCAAGGCGCAGGTGTACCACCCGGATTCCGGCAGCTTCACCACCGCCGCCGAGCCGGCCGTCGGCCGCGACTACCACTCGGAGGCACTGCTGCTGCCCGACGGTCGGGTCGCCGTGCTCGGCTCCAACCCGCTCTTCGCCGACAAGGCCGAGACCCAGCCCGGCGGCTTCGAGCAGCGCATCGAGATCTACACCCCGCCCTACCTGTACCGCGGCGGCGACCGCCCGCAGGTGGGCACCGCGCCGCAGGCGGCGAAACTCGGCGGCACCGTCAGCGTCGGCACCTCCCGGCCGGACGCCGTCGCCACGGCCAAGCTGATCCGGCCGAGTTCGGTCACCCACGTAACGGACGTCGAGCAGCGCTCGGTCGCCCTGGACATCACCGCACGGACGGCGGACGGCGTCTCGCTCACCCTCCCCGGCAACCCCAACCTGCTGCCGCCGGGCTGGTACATGCTGTTCCTGACGGACACCGCCGGCACCCCGTCGGTCGCCCGCTGGATCCAGGTCACCGCGTGAGTCGGCGAGCCGGCGTGTCGGTGAGCCGGCTGCGTCGCCGAGCCGGCGACCCTGTCCGGTGCATCGCCGAGCCGGTGAGCCGGTGACCGTGTCCCGGCGCGCCGGGATCCCCGGCCTCAGCGCGCCGCCTGCGCCAGCCCGAGCGCGTACGGCAGCCAGAACTCGCCCGCCCGGGGCTCGCCGCGGCCGCAGTCGCCGTCCGACTCCCCCGGGTTCTTGATCCACAGGTAGGCGTCCACCCCGGCCCGGCCGGTGTCGGCGGTCGGCCGCTCGCCGAGGGCGCGCCCCGGCGGGTTGCACCAGGAATCGCCGCCCAGCGCGCCGTTGCCGCTGCGGCTGGTGTCGATGACGAAGTGCTTGCCGCCCAGCGCGGCCGAGAGCCGGGCGCCGTACGCCGCGTTCCGGTCGGTGTCGTAGAAGTTGGCGACGTTCACGGCGAAGCCGTCCGCGGCGGCGATGCCCGCCTTGCGCAGGGCGGCGGCCAGCTCGTCCGGGTCCTGCGCCCAGCCGGGGTTGCCCGCGTCCAGGTAGACCCGGACGTTCGGGCGCTTCTTCAACTCCTGCACGGCGAAGGCCAGCAGGCCGTACCGTTCGGCGGCCAGGTCGCCCTTGATGCTGCAGTTGTCCAGGGTGTGCGCGACGGCGTCCGGCTCCAGCACCACCCAGGCCCCGCGGTCGCCGAGGGCCTGCCCGACATCGGTGATCCAGGCCCGGTAGGCGGCGGCGTCGGGGGCGCCGCCGGCCGAGTACTGGCCGCAGTCCCGGTGCGGGATGTCGTACGCGACGAAGACCGCCGTCCGGCCTGCCTCGGCGGCCCGGCGGCTCACCTGCTCGGCGATCTCCTTGGCGCCCTGCTCACCGAGCCACTGCGAGGAGGGCTGGGAGGCGATCCGCAGCAGCGTGTCCGCCTCCGCCGTCCGGCCCTGACCGCGCAGCGCGGCCACCTGCCGGGCGGCGTTGGTCCGGTCGGAGACGTAGAAGGCCTGTCCGGGCAGCTGGGCGAGGCTCCCGGGCCCGTCGGCAGAGCCGGCTCCGCCGGAGGCTGAAACGCTGGAGGAGGAGGGCCCGGCGCCCGTACCGCTGCCGCCGCCCGTACCGCTACAGCCGGACACCGCCACCAGCACCCCGGCCAGCGCCGCCCCCACGGCCCACCGCGAGGCCCCCGCCCTCGCCCACCGAAACGTCGTCGCCCGCCTCAGCCCGTGCACGTACCGCCCCTCCCAGGACCGGTCCGACGACCGGACGGCACCAGCTAAGCACACCGGGGACCGGCCAACGGCCACCAGCGGTGAACGCCAAGTGGCCGTGGGTGAACGGGAGATCGGACCCGCCCGGCCCACGGCCACCCGACATCAGGACCCGCCCCCGACGGGCCCCGGCCCCGAACTCAGGCCTGCTTCAGGTTGGGCACCTGCCAGTCGATCGGCTCGCCGCCGAGGCTGTCCAGCGCGGCATTGATCTGCGAGAACGGACGGCTGCCGAAGAACAGCTTGGCGGACAGCGGCGACGGGTGCGCGCCCTGCACCACCACGTGCCGCTCGGTGTCGATCAGCGGGAGCTTCTTCTTCGCGTAGTTGCCCCACAGCACGAAGACCACCGGCTCCTCGCGCTCGCTCACCGCCTTGATCACCGCGTCGGTGAACTTCTCCCAGCCCTTCGCCTTGTGCGAGTTCGCCTCGTGCGCGCGGACCGTGAGCACCGCGTTGAGCAGCAGCACACCCTGCTCGGCCCAGTGCATCAGGTAGCCGTTGTCCGGGGCCGGGACGCCCAGGTCTGCGTCCAGCTCCTTGAAGATGTTGCGCAGCGACGGCGGCGTCTTGGTGCCGGGCAGCACCGAGAAGCTCATGCCGTGCGCCTGGCCGTTGTCGTGGTACGGGTCCTGGCCGAGCACCAGCACCCGGACCTTGTCGTACGGAGTGGCCTCCAGCGCGGCGAACTCCTGGCCGCTCGGCGGGAACACCTCGTGCTCCGCGCGCTGGGCGGCCACGAAGGCCGCCAGCTCGGCGAAGTACGGCTTCTCCGCCTCGGCACCCAGCACCCCGCGCCAGGACTCGGGCAGCTCCAGCCCGCCGCCCCCGCCGGCCTCGACCACGCCCGCCTCGACCGTGTCCGTCACGACATCTACCTCCCACACCGCGGCTGCTGCGCCGCACGCCCTCTTTCACCCCGAACGCTACACAGGCCCACCGACAACTCACTCCACAGGAGCGGACGCGGGCGCCGGAGCAGCGGCGGGAGTGGGAGTGGGTACGGGAGCAGGGGCAACAGTGGCCGCAGGAGCAGGGGCGGCTGCGGGAACCCGGGCGGCGGAACGCGAGGCGCGCTCCACCCGGAGGTGCTCCAGCACGTTGAGCGTCACCAGCAGCACCGCCAGCGTCGCCAGCACCACCAGGGCCGGCAGCCGCACCATCGCGGGCAGCAGCACCAGCACCACCACCGCCGCGATGATCCGGGTCGTCGCGACCTGACGGAACATCATCCAGCGCGTGTACCCGAAGGTCAGCAGGTACAGTCCGCATCCGCCGTACAGCAGCGTCACCGACCCCGGGCCGAGCGCCCGCCACGGGTCCGCGACCGTCTCCCCGAAGCCGACCGCCACCCCGATCACCCCGGCGACCAGCGCCAAGTGCCCGTACTGGAAGATCCGCCGGACCACGTCCCGGCGCGAGTCGGCGATCACCACCGCGTGCCGCATGGCGTCGGCCGCGTACACGAAGTACTGCCACCACAGGCCCGCCGAGATGGTGAACGCGACCGCGACGGCCGCGAGTTCGGCCCCGTCCAGCCGGGCGGAGGCCGCCGTGCCACCGATCCCGACGATCGACTCGCCGAGTGCCACCAGCAGGAACAGCGCGAACCGCTCCGGCATGTGCGCCGGGTGGTAGGCGACCCTCGCGAGCCGCCGCCGGAACAGCACCGGCGCGCCCAGGTCACAGAGCGCGGCCGTCGCCCACAGCACCAGGCGCGGCCCGTCCGGCAGCAGTCCGCCCGCCACCAGCAGCGGCCCGCTGACCAGCACACCCACCCCGTACGGGCCGCGCCAGACGCCCGGGATGCGGGCCAGCAGGAGCAGCAGCACCACCCGGGCCAGCCAGTACGCGGCGCCGAGCAGCGCGCCCCGCCGGCCGTACGCGCCCGGGATCGCGAGCGCCATGAACAGGCCTGCCAGACCGACCAGCAGGATGCCCAGGCGGTCCCGCACGTTGTCCACGTCCCGGATGTTGGCCTGCACGGTGGTGCCCACCCAGCACCAGTACACCGGCACGAACACCACCAGCGCCCGGACCAGGCCGGCCGCGTCGTGGTGGTGGTGCAGCAGGCCGGAGACCTGGGTGATCGCGAAGACGAAGACCAGGTCGAAGTAGAGCTCCGCCCAGGTGACCCGCTTCTCCTCCGGCCCCGCCGACTCCGGGCCCACCGCTTCCGGGCCCGCCGGTTCGGGGCCCCCTAGCTCCGGGTCCTGCAGCTCCAGGTCCCGTAGCTCCGGGTCCCGTAGCTTCGGGTCCGGTGATTCCCCCGTCGCACTCATCCGCGCCCTGCCTCCCCGCGAGCCGAAACGTACGAAGCGGGCCCCGCCCCGGCGAACGGCCGGAACGGGGCCCACGACAGCACCGCAGAGGCTAGACCAGCTCGACCAGGTCCGCGATCGAGTTGACCACGCGGGTCGGCCGGTACGGGAAGCGCTCCACGTCGGTGGCGGAGGTCAGGCCGGTGAGCACCAGGATGGTCTCCATGCCGGCCTCCATGCCCGCGACGATGTCGGTGTCCATCCGGTCGCCGATCATCACGGCGGTCTCGGAGTGGGCGCCGGCGGTGTTCAGGGCCTCCCGCATCATCAGCGGGTTGGGCTTGCCGACGAAGTACGGGTCGACGCCGGTCGCCTTGGTGATCAGCGCGGCGACCGAGCCGGTGGCCGGCAGCACGCCCTCGGGGGAGGGGCCGGTCTCGTCCGGGTTGGTGCAGATGAACCGGGCGCCCTGGTTGATCAGGCGGATCGCCTTGGTGAGCGCCTCGAAGGAGTAGGTGCGGGTCTCGCCGAGGACCACGTAGTCGGGGTTGTTGTCCGTCAGGACGTAGCCGGCCTGGTACAGCGCGGTGGTGAGCCCGGCCTCGCCGATCACGTAGGCGGTGCCGTTCGGGCGCTGGCTCTTGAGGAACTTCGCGGTGGCCAGGGCCGAGGTCCAGATGCACTCCTCCGGCACCTCGAGGCCCATCCCGGCCAGGCGGGCGCTGAGGTCGCGCGGGGTGTAGATCGAGTTGTTGGTGAGGACCAGGAAGGGCTTGCCGGACTCCCGCAGCCGGCGCAGGAACTCCTCCGCCCCGGGGATCGGTGTGCCCTCGTGGATGAGGACCCCGTCCATGTCGGTCAGCCAGGACTCAATGGGCTTGCGGTCTGCCACGTGCGTGTCTCCCGAAGTGTTGCAACGTCTTGGGTCGTGCGAGGGCCCTGACGCGGCACAGCCTAATCCGCACACCTGGCCGACGGCACCACGTCCCGCCCACCGGACCGTGCCGGCCAGGAGTCGGTCGGGAGTCGGTCGGGAGTCGGGAGCGCTCCCCCGTGGCCGTACACCAAACCGGGAGCAACCGGGCGCCTCGTGATTGAGTGGGCCGCATGAGCCCGCAGACCTCCCGCCCCCTGTCCGACCGGCCGTCGCCCGACCGGCCCCTGCCCGACCGGCCGTTGCGCGTCGGCCTGATCGGCTACGGCCTGGCCGGCTCCGCCTTCCACGCGCCGCTGATCGCCACCACACCGGGGCTGCGGCTGGACGCCGTGGTCACCGCCAACCCCGAGCGCCGCGAGCAGCTGGCGCGCGAACACCCCGACGCCCGCGCCGTGGACACCCCCGAGCAGCTGCTCGCCGACCCGGACGCGCTCGACCTGGTCGTCATCGCCTCGCCCAACCGCACCCACGCCCCGCTCGCCCGCGCCGCCCTGCGGGCCGGGCTGGCCACCGTGGTGGACAAGCCGCTGGCCGGCACCGCCGCCGAGGCGCAGGAGCTGTGCCTGCTCGCCGAGGAGCGTGGCGTCCTGCTGTCTGTCTTCCAGAACCGGCGCTGGGACGGCGACTTCCTCACCGTCGACCGCCTGGTGCGCGGCGGCGCGCTCGGCCGGGTGCACCGCTTCGAGTCCCGCTTCGAGCGCTTCCGCCCGAAGCCCAAGCCGGGCTGGCGCGAGCTGGCCGACCCGGCCGAGGTCGGCGGCACGCTGTACGACCTGGGCAGCCACCTGGTCGACCAGGCGCTCACGCTGTTCGGGCCGGTCGAGACGGTGTACGCGGAGATCGACGTGCGGCGCGACGGCGCGGTCGTGGACGACGACGCCTTCCTCGCCCTCACCCACGCCTCCGGCACCCGCTCGCACCTGTGGACCAGCGCCATCACCCCGCTGATCGGTCCCCGGCTGCGGGTGCTCGGCGACACCGCCGGGTACGTCAAGTCCGGCATGGATCCGCAGGAGGCCGACCTGCGGGCGGGCCTGCGCCCCGACGGCACGCACCCGTGGGGAGCGGACGAGCCCTCGCACTACGGCACCCTCGGCACCGACGAGTCCACGATCTCCCTCCCGACCGACCCGGGCGACTACCCCGCCTACTACGCGGGCATCGCCGCCGCCCTGGCCGACCCGGGCACCCCGCCCCCGGTCGACCCGCGCGACGCGGTGGCCACCCTCACCGTCCTGGAGGCCGCCCGCGCCTCCGCCGCGACCGGGACGACGGTCCGGCTGGACTGACGAGCGCTCCCGTCAGCCCCGGCGAACGCTTCCGCCGGGGCTGACGAACGCTCCCGCCTGGGCTGGCGAACGCCCCGTCGGAACCCTCCGGCGCCCGAACGCGACTCCTACGATGAGCGGACGAGCAGTCAGCGGGGGCGGCAGATCAGCGTCGAGGAACGCCACGAGCGCGAACAGGCCTGGCTCGTCGAACACCCGCAACCGCTGAACGACTACGACCCGTTCCGACACGTCGACGGCACCGGCGGCGGCGGTGACGGGCTCATCCTGCTCGTCCTCCACACCGTCCTCATCGGCCTGAACTCCGGCCTGCGCCGGCTGGTCCTCCGACTGGCCGACCGCCCGCGCTGGGCCGTCGCCGCCGCCACGGGCCCGACCGGGGCAAGGGCGGCCCGAACAACATCGTCCTGCTGCGCAGCCGCAGCCGGCGCAGGGCCCTGCGGTCCGCGGCCGCGCCCTCGCCGACCGGGTCGAACAGGACGGAACCGCCGCCCTCACACCCGCCGCCCTCACACCCCGATGACCTCCACCGCCGAACCCAGCCCCCGGAAGTCCGCCACATTGCGGGTGTACAGCGGCAGCCCGTGGGCGGAGGCCACGGCGGCGATCATCAGGTCGATCCGCCGCGGCCGCGGCTGCCGCCCGGCGGCGATGGTCAGGGTGACCAGCGTCCCGTAGCGGGCGGCGGCGGCCGCGTCGAAGGGCAGCGGGTCGAAATCGGCCATCGCCGCGCCCAGCACCTCCAGCCGGGCCGCCCGGCTGGCCGGATCCCGGGCCATCGACACGCCCTGCTGCAACTCCGCGAACGTGATAGCGGTCAGCTCCGGCACAACCGGCAGGTCCGCCGGACTGAGCAGCGCCAGGTCGATGTAGACACAGGTGTCCAGCACCCCGGCGGGCCGCCGCCGGGACGCCCTCCGGCGCTCAGCCACGCCGCCGCTCGAACGGGTCGTCGCCCTCGTCCCCCACCAGCTCCTCGGGCCCGAAGTCCTCCTCGGCCTCCTTGCGCATCTGCTGGTAGTCCACCCGCGGCAGCTTCACGTGCCGCGCCACCAGTTCCTCCGCCGTGAGCCGCCGCCGCCCGGACACCGGCCGCAACTCGGCGACCTCGACCCCGTTCCTGGTGATGTGGAAGATCTCCCCCGCCTCCACCGCATCCATCACCGCGGCGGAGTTGTTCCGGAACTCCCGCTGGGTAATCGTCTTCATGCCTTCCAAGGTAGCCCCGCGTAGCACCGATGGCTACACCTCGCGCATCCCTGCGAAAACCCCTCCTCCCCGCGCCCCGTCCGCTAGGTTCGACCACTGATCGTTCACACAGAGGGGGGCTTCTGTCATGGCCGACACCAGCGAGAAGGACCAGAATCCGTGGCTCTACGGCCAGGACGGTCCACCGACAACGGGACCGCTCACCCCACCCCGCACGACCGGCCCGTGGGCGAGCGCCACCGCCTCAGGCGCCCCCGTACTCGTGCAGCCCGCCGTGCTCCACCAGGCCGCCGGCGAAGCGCGACGGCTGCGCGGCGAGGTGCAGTCCTCCGTCAGCCGCGTCGAACCCGACACCGCCGCAGCCGTCCAAGCGCTGGCGGGCGGGTGGGCCGGCGGCCCCGCGCTGTCGCAGGCACTCACCTGGTGGAAAGGCCGCTGGACCAGCCTCGACAACCGGCTCGGCCTCACCGCCGACCGCCTGGACGCCACCGCCCGTAGCTACCACGCGACCGACAACTCCGCCGCCGCCGGCTTCAAGGGGCCGTGAACCATGGTGACCTTTGCCCTGCTCCGCCACGCATCCCTCGATCCGCTCGACCACGCGGGCGACACCTGGACCGGCCTCTCCGGCCACCTGGAACACGTCGCCGGCCAGATGCGCTCCGGCGTCCTCCAGCCCCTGACGGGCGGCGGCGGCCCTTACGCACCCCCGGGCACCGGGAACCGGCCCTGGAGCGGCGCGGCCGCCGACGAGGCAGTCCGCGAGATCGGGCTCCTCACCGACGAACTGCACGCGTTCCACTACGAGGCACTGGCCGTCTCCGCCGCTCTGCACCGCGCCAAGAAGGGCTTCACCGAGGCCCAGCAGAAGCTGCTCCGGGCCATCGGCGACGCCGAGGCCCTCGGCGCCACCGTGGCCGAGGACGGCACGGTCACCCTCCCCGACCTGCCACCCGAGGAACGCAACGACCCCGAGGCGATCGCGTACCAGAAACGGAAGTGGGACGAACTGCAGCAGCACGTCCAGGTCATGACCGCAGCCCTGACTGCGGCCACCGAAGCCGACAACGCGCTGGCAGCAGCCCTGCGCGCGCTCGACCCGACGGAGGCCGACCCGGCGACGCATCCCGACGCCGTGCGGAACGCCGCGAGCGACCTGGAGGCGGCCACCGGCATGCCGACCGACCCCAAGGCCCTGAAGGACTGGTGGGCCGGGCTCGACCCCGCGGTGCGGGCCGGGCTGCTCACGGCTGATGCGGACAAGCTGATCAAGGCCGGGGTCCTGGGGCCGACCGACTACGAGTGGTCGTCGCCGGACAAGGGGGCCGGGCCATGGGGAGTCCGTGAGCCGGGCGCTGCCGAACAGACGATGCGAGCGGAGGCCTTGGCTCTGGTAGCCGGCGGTGAACTAGCCGGACTCCCAAATGCTGCCCTCAACATGGCGCACTACCTGGACGGAAGCGGCACACCCCTCAACCTGGCCGTCGAGCCCATGCTTCGTGACGACGCCGGCTTCCAGGCAAAGACAGATCTCCAACTGGCTGCCGGCAAGGCCAGTTGGCGTCAGGCCGCGTTGGAAGCGTTCGAGAAGTCGGGAGGCGCGCCGGTCTCGATCCCCGTCGAGAGTCCGGTTGCTTCTCATACGTTCCAGGACCGCAACTGGTACCTGGCGATCGGAAGCCATCAGTACCTCACGTCGGGAGTGGTGACAGCCGTCCCGGGGCCGGACGGCAAGCCCAAGGTATCGCTGCAGTACCAGGTCAACGTCTGGGACCGCTACAACTGGGACCCCGGCAAGGGCACACCTATCGCCTTCACCGATATCAAGGACAAGGACGTGGCGAGCCTGCACCAGACGGGGCTCGCCAAGGAGTACGACATCGTCGGTCGGACCAAGCCGATCACCATCCAACTCGACGAACCCACCGACTTTGGGAGGCAGGCGCAATGAAGCGGCAGCGACGACGGACGCTGCTGCTGGGGGTCGTGCTGCCGCTGGTGCTGGTTGTCAGCGCGGTGGCAGGGCTGTACGGGCTGCGGGAACTGGTTCGGAACCCGCCTGCGGGCAGCGGGCGACCCGGGTCGTGGACGACGGTCACGTCGGAGTACGTCGTGGAGTTCTCTCGGGTACGGCCGCCCGCGTCGGCGAGCGAGGTGCGGTGGGCGTACCTGAAGGGGTTCCAGGACGATCTGGCGTTCCTCTCGTTCCACCTGCCGCCGGGTGCGGAGCAGGGGTTCCTGACCGGGCTGGGGATCGCGGTGAAGCCGGACCCCGGCACCACCCTCGACGGGTGGCCACTGGAAGGGTTCCAGCGGGCGGGGGCACGGGATCCCAAGGCGGCGGGGTCATTGCAGGAGGGCTCCTTCATCGCCGAGCCGCTGCCCGGGCACAGCAAGCGGCTCGCGGCTACCGTCTGGTTGGCCGCGGAGGGGGACGGGGGGACGCGGGTGTGGGTGTACGCCGGGGATTCGCCGTGACGGAATCCGGAGGCGGGCGGGAACCCGATTGGCCGTAGGATCGTCCTGCTTGTACGTCCGGAGCCGTCGAGACACCGAGGGAGGAGCGGGGCCATGGCTGTTGTCGCGATGTTGCTCGGGCTGCTCCGGGTGTTGACCGGGGACCTGGTGAGCAGCAACGGGACATTGGCGTCCGTTGCCGCCGTTGCGGCCGTGGTGTTGGTGGCCGGGGCGGTCGCCGGGGCGTTGGCCGGGGCTCGGCTCCTGGGGGCGCGGGCGCCGGCGGTGGTGCGCAGCGGGGTGCTGCGGCGTCGGGCGTTCCGTACGGCGTTCCTTCCGCAGCGTGATCCGGATGCCCGGGGCCGGCGACGCCCCAGGGCGCCGGGGGCGGCCCTGGCGGCCGCGTAAGCCCTTGTAGTTCCGTACTTCTTCGCGGCCGTCCTCCGCCGACCACTCATGTTCTGAGACCCCGGAGGGCTCGCTTCACCATGTCCGTTCTCGCCGTTCTCGATCCGGCCGTCGCCGTTGCGCACGCCGTCGTCGCCGCTTTCGCCCACGTCCTGCCGACCGCGTTGGCGATCGTGCTGTTCACCGTCGCCGTGCGGCTCGCGCTGCATCCGCTGGCGCGGGCGGCGGCGCGTGGGGAGAAGGCGCGGTCCGTGCTCGCGCCGAAGGTCGCCGCGTTGAACAAGAAGTTCAAGGACCGGCCGGAGAAGCTGCGGGAGGCGCTGGCCGAGATGTACCGGAAGGAGCAGGTGTCGCCGTTCGCGGGGTGTCTGCCGCTGTTGGTGCAGATCCCGTTCTTCTCGGTGATGTACCGGCTGTTCACCACGCCGAACGACCTGCTCGACCACACGCTGTTCGGTGTGCCGCTGGGCCTGCACGTGACGGGGGCGCACGGGGCCGGGCAGGTCGTGGTGTTCGGGGTGCTGTACGCGGGGATGGCGGCGGTGGGGTACGTCAACTTCCGCCGGGCGCGGCGGGCGGCGGCAGCGCAGCCCACCCCTCAGCCGGGGGCGGGGCTGCTGCCGTTCCTGTCGTTCGGGTCGGTGCTGTTCGCGCTGCTGGTGCCGGTGGCCGCCGCGCTGTACCTGCTGACGACGAGCGCGTGGTCGGCGGCCGAGCGGGCCTGGCTGTACCGGGGCGGGTCACCGGTGCCGGCGGCCGCGCTCGTCGGCTGAGCCCCTGCTCAGAAGTGGCGCAGCAGTTCGGGGAAGGCCCCGAGCTGCAGCGTCGCCTCGTCCGGGCCGAGGTCCTCGTGCTCCAGCACCCAGGTGTGCTGGTGCGGGATGTAGACGGTGCGCAGGCCGGCCCGGTGGGCGGGGGCGATGTCGGACTTGGGCGAGTTGCCGATCATCCAGGTCCGGTCCGGGTCGAGGCCGAGGTCGGCGGTCAGCTGCCGGTAGGTGTCGACCGACTTCTCGGCCACGATGTGGATGCCCCGGAAGTGGTGGTCGACGGTGGACGCGGTCACCTTGCGCTGCTGCTCGTCCTGGTCGCCCTTGGTGAGCAGCAGCAGGTGGTGGCGGTCGGCGAGGGCGGTGAGGGTGTCGGCGACGCCGGGGATCAGTTCGACCTGCCGGTTGCCCAGCGGGGCGAGGAGTTCGTCGATCCGGGCCTGGTCGGCCGGGGTGGCGGTGCGGCCGTCGTTGAGCTGCTGGAGGCAGTCGACGAGGCTCTGCCGGAAGACGGCGGCGCCGTAGCCGAGGGCGGCGGAGTTGGCGGCTTCGATGTCGTCCAGGAGGGAGCGGGTGCGGTCCCGCTCGGCCGGGGTGGCGACCCAGTCCAGGAAGCCGTCGATGGCCCGCTCGAAGAGGACGTTGTTCTCCCAGAGGGTGTCGTCGGCGTCGAATATGAGGATCTGGTCGGTGTGCATCCGGTGGTCTCCAGGGGGAAGGTGCGTCAGGCGGGCGGGAGCAGGCGGGCGGCGCGGGTGAGGGTCTCGCGGAGGTTGTCCTCGGTGGTGCGCTGCTGGGCCTCCTCGACGGTGAGCCACTCCAGTGGGGAGGCCGGGTTCTCCGGTCGGGCCAGGTCCGGGCTGTCGGTGGCCAGGAGGAAGCGCAGGTCGGCGTGCTCGTGAGCGGGTTCGACGGGCGAGGCGGGGACGGGGACGACGGCGAGGTGGACCAGCGCGGCGTCGGGCCACGGGGTGAGGTCGGCGAGGCCGGTCTCCTCCAGGCCCTCGCGCAGGGCGATGTCCAGCGGCCGGGTCTCGCCCGGGTCGCCGTGGCCGCCGACCTGCAGCCAGGCCTGCTGGCGGACGTGCCAGCGCAGCAGGACGCGGCGGGTCGGCGGGTGGACGATCAGCGCGGAGGCGGTGAAGTGGAGCGGGAAGGTGCCGCGGTTCCAGGGGTCGGCGGCGCCGAGGAGGTGGCGGGCCCGCTCGTGGTCGGCGGTCTCCACCGGACCCTGCGGGCGGTGGTCGTCCAGCAGTCGGGCCAGGTCGGGGCTGTGCGACGGGCCGTCTGTGGTCACCATGGATCTGTACTCCTCGTTCCGCTCCGGGACCGATCCGGGACGTTCCCCCGGGCTGCCGCGGACCGCTTCGGCGGTGTCAACGGGCTTGCGGGGAAAGGGCGGTCGGGCCCGGGCCTTCCGGTTCCGGCGAACCCGCGCAGCCTAGCCCGGGGGCCGTCGGGCGGCCCACCGGTTTTCGCCCGGCTGCACCGTCGGTACGGCCGGCGCCGGGGCGGGAGTGCCGGCCGCGCCGGGGCGGGAGTGTCGACCGGGACGTGGACGACGTGCCGGCCGCGCCGTGGTGGCCGGTCCGGCCGGGCCGCCGGGGCCGTACCGGCTGGTCGGGGCGTTCCCCGGAGGCCGTAGCCTGTGGTGATCGTTTCGGGACAGGTGGAGGGATGTCGTCATGGTGGCTGCTCCGGCGCTCGCCGAGCTGCGCGAGGTGTGCCAGCCGCAGGCCAAGCTGCAGAGCCGCAACGGTGAGCACTGGGCGGGCCGGCTGTACATGCGGCGGATCTCGTTGCGGACCACCCGGCAGCTGGTCCGCACCTCGGTGTCGCCGAACACCCTCACCTGGGTGATGGTGGTGTGCGGGGTCGGCGGCGGCGCGGCCCTGCTGATCCCGGGCCTGACCGGCGCGGTGCTGGCGGCCGTGCTGTTCCAGCTGTTCCTGCTGTTCGACTGCGTGGACGGCGAAGTGGCTCGCTGGAAGCGCCAGTTCAGCATGGCCGGGGTGTACGTGGACCGGCTGGGCGCGTACCTGGCGGACGCCGCGCTGATGATCGGCGCGGGCGTCCGGGCGGCGCGCGGCGGCTCGGAGCTGTGGGTGTCGGCGGGCCTGGCGGCCGCGTTGGGCGTGGTGCTGCTCAAGGCCTCGACGGACCTGGTGGACGTGGCCCGCGCCCGCAGCGGGCAGGCCCCGGCGGACGAGGAGTCGACTCAGCCGCGCTCCCAGGGCATCGCGACGGCCCGTCGGCTGGCCTCGCTGTTCAAGATCCACCGGGTGACCAACGGCATCGAGGCCTCGCTGGTGCTGCTGGCGGCGGCCGCGGTGGACGCCGGGCTCGGCAACCTGGACGCGACGCGGGCGACGCTCGCGGGGATCACGGTGATCACCTGGGGCATGGTGGTCGCGCACCTGGCGTCGATCCTGTCGTCCTCGCGCCTGCGCTGAGCGCGCCAAGCCCCGAGTGGAGCCGGCCTCCCGGGCGGGGCAGGTGAGGCGTTCCTCCCCCGCCCGGGGGAGGAACGCCGGCGAAGCCCGTCCCCGGGTGGACGCGGGGGGCCGGTGCCGGGCGGGACGGTAGGGGCATGACGATGACCCAGCCCGCCGCCACCACCCACGTCACCCCCGGTACCGGCACCCCCGCTACCGGCACCGCCGCCGTGCCGGCCCCGCCCCGGTGGGCCGTGCGGGCCGCGCACGTCGCGGCCGTCGCCGCGCTGCCGTCCGGGCTGTGGCGGCTCGGGCTGGTCGCTGGCTGGCACGGCGGGTACACCGACGCGGGCTACCAGGCGATGGGCTTCACCGGGTGGGGCGCGGTGTGGCCGGTCTTCCTGAGCCTGTTCACCGAGGCCCTGGCCCTGCTCACCCTCGGGCTGGTCCGCCCCTGGGGCACGGTGCCGCCGCGCTGGGTCCCGTTCGTCGGCGGGCGCCCGGTCAGTCCCCGCGCGGTGGTCCGCGCGGCCCTGCTCGGCGCCGCCGGGCTGGCCGTGCTCTGGACGCCCTTCGCCGGGTGGTGGGCCGTGCCGGGCACGGGCATGACCCCGCTGGGCCACTTCCTGGTGGGCTTCCTCTACCTGCCCACCGTCGCCTGGGCGCCGCTGCTGGTCGCCGTGGCCGTGTCGTACCACCGCCGCCACCGGACGGCGACGACAGCGACACTCCCCCGCACGGCCTGAGGCACGACCCGCACGTGCCCGCCGCGGGGTCCGGCGCAGGGCGCCGCCACGAAGGCCACGCTGGAGCAGTTGCGGCCGGCCGAGCGGGAGGTCTTCGCGCTCTGCGTGTGGGAGGAGCTGGATCACGCGGCGGTCGCGGAGGCGCTCGGCAGGCCGATGGGGACGATCCGTTCCCGGCTGTCGCGCGCCCCGGCCCGGTTGCGGGAGCTGACGGCGCGGGAGCCGGCCTCGGCGGCCGCAACGCGTTCCGCGCGAGCGGCGCAATGCCCGGGCAGCACCGGACAGGTACCAGGTGACCGCACGTCCGCGGTCCGGCCGCCCAAGGAGACGATCCGATGAGCGCCGCCCCCCGGGACCGGTCCGACCGGGCCGGTCGGGAGGAGATGGCCCGGCTGCTGCCGGCCGCGGCCGCCCCGGAACTCGACCAGGGCCGCTTCCTCCTGATGAAGGACCACCTGATGGACAGCATCACCGAGACCCCCGCCCCCCGGCGCGCCTCCCGCCGGCGCACCCTGCTCTTGCGTGCGGCCCTCCCGCTGGGGCTGGCCGCCGCGGCGGCCGGGGCCCTCCTCACCTTCGCGACCGGCGACCCGGGGGCCACGAACGACGACACCGGCCGGTCCCTGGGCAACGCCAGCACGGTCGCGTACACCCTGGAGAGCGCCGAGGACGTCGTCCGGCTCAGCATCCTGGAGCAGAACAAGCCGGTGGACACGGTCCAGCTGCAGCACGACCTGGACCGGTTCGGGATCCGCGCCCGGGTCTACGCGGGCGAGCCGGGCTGCAGGACCAAGCGGCCGAAGCAGCCGAAGAACGTGGACCTCAACGCCGGGTGGGACATCGATTTCCGGCCGCCAACGCCCCGATGGTGCTGACCGTCCACCCCCGTCAGCTCCCGAAAGGCACGGAGATCTTCATCTACCTGCCGCTGGCCAAGACCGATCCGGCCAACAGCTTCCGCGAGTTGGAGGCCGGGCTGATGCAGTCCCCGGGCCCCTCGTGCCTGGAGTCCCGGGTCTTCGTCAATCCGCTGGCCAGCCTGCTCCCGACCACTCCGCCACCGGCGGCCCCGTGATCCGGGCCTGATCCCGAAACGCCGCACCCCTTCTTCGGAACCAATCGGACTACATATTCTGTCCAACGACATATACAGTTGTCCGACAGAAGGGGTGTGGCCCATGCCGCCACTCACCACCACCCGACGCACCAGCGCCCAGCCCGCGACCGCCCAGTCCACAACCGCCGGGCCCACCACCACCCGACCCACGACCACCCGGCTCACCGCCGCCGCGACCGCCGCCCTGCTCGCCACCGTCCGGTGGACCGCCGCGCGGCCCGGCGTCGCCCTGCTCGTCGGGTACGCCGCCGAGCTGCTCTTCCGGCTCGTCCTCGTCCGGCACATGAGCTTCCCGTCCGTCCACCCCGACGAGGACTCCTACCTCGTCCTGGCGCGCGTCCTCGCGGGCCGCCCGACGACCGAGATCCCGGTCGGCGTGGTCATACCCGGCGGCTACCCCCTGCTGATCTCCCCCGTGCTGCGCCTGGCCGACGACCCGGTGACCGCCTACCAGGCGATCATGGTCATCAACGCCGTGGTCAACGCGCTGATCCTGCCGCTCGCCTACGTCGCCCTGCGCCGGCTCGGCCTGGGCCGCCGACTCGCGTTCGCCTTCGGCGGCGTGACCGGCCTGCTGCCGCCGGTGGTCTTCTACTCGCAGTTCGTGCTGACCGACGCCGTGCTGCCCGTCCTGGTGCTCGCCTGGCTGCTCTGCCTGCACGGCTGGCTCGCCGACGGCCCGCTGCGGCGCCGCACCTGGCACGCCGTCGGGGCGGGCGCGTCCGCCGGTTACGCCATGGCCGTGCACGATCGCGGCGGCGTGGTGGTGGCGTTGACCGCCGCGGTGTTCCTCGGTGTCCTGCTGCTGCGCCGCGCGCCGTGGCGCGCCACGGCCGCCGGGTTCGCGACGCTCGGCCTCGGCGTGCTCGGCGCGCAGCTGTTGTCGGCCTGGCTGCACGCGCAGTTCGCCGTCCAGAACAGCGATGTCGGCGGGTTCCTCTGGCGGGGCCTGACCGACCCGGAGGCCGCCCAGCGCACGCTCACCCGGACCGCCGGGCAGATCTGGTGCTTCACCGTCTCCACCTGGGGTGTCGGCGGACTGGCCGTCGTCGCCTGCCTGTGCGCGGTGGTCGACCGCCGCCGACCCCAGGCGCTCCGGATCACCGGCGGCCTTCTGGTGGCGCTGCTGTTCGGGACCGCCCTGGCCTCCGCCGCCGCACTGCCGGCCGACGGCCGGATCGACGACTGGGTGTACGCCCGCTACACCTCCTACCTCGTCCCGGCGGCCTTCCTCGTGGGCGCCGCGGTGCTCGCCAGGTGCGGACGCCGCACCCTGGTCCGGACGGCGGCGGCGACGGCGGGGCTCACGCTGCTGCTCGCCGAGACGGTGATCCAGTCGGCCGGTCCGAAGCTGCGCCACGAGGTCTTCGTACTCTGGGGCATGCCGGACGTCTCGTTCCTGGCCTCCGACTGGGGCCGGCTCAACATGCTCCGGGCCACCGCCGCCGCACTGGTCGTCCTCGTCGCGGTGGTCCTGGTGCGCACCTCCGGGGGCAGGCGGGTGCTCCCCGCGATAGGCCTCTCCCTGGCACTGTTCGCCGCCTTCGCGACCGCGACGATCACCGCGCAGGTCTCCGAGCCGCACGCGAAGTGGCGCAAGGGCCTGGCCACCGGCTTCACCCGCGACTCCGGGATCCGGGCGGACGACAACGTGGTCTTCGCCTGGGACATCGACGGGTCGCTGCGCGGCGCCCAGGCCTTCGAGGTCTACCGCGGCCGGGTCTGGTACCGGGACCCGCGCTGGCAGCCCGTCCCGGCGGAGGCGAACGTCCTGGTCACCCCACTGCCGGCGGCGGGGCAGCAGCCGGAGGCCTACTGGCCCGGCCACCCCACCGACTGGTACGTCGAGCGGGCCGACGCGCGGCAGAACTGGGCGGTCTGGCGGCGGCGTTGAGCCCGGCTAGGCTCCCCCGGCCACCTCGGCCGCCTCGCCGCCCCCGGGTCCACCCCCGGGTCCGCCCGCGAGCTCGGGCACCGTACGGAGGTAGGCGGCGAGGACGGTGTCGAGGAGGCCGGGGAAGCGCTGCTCCAGGTCGACCGTGCGCAGCGCGGAGAAGCGGCGGTTGGCCTCCTCGCGCTGGCTGATCAGGCCGGACTCGCGCAGCACCTTGAAGTGGTGGCTGAGGGTGGAGGGCGCGACATCCACCGGAAAGGTGCCGCAGGCCCGTTCGGGTTCGGCGCGCAGAACCCGGACGATGGTCATCCGGGTGGGGTCGGAGAGTGCGTGCAGGACGTCGAGGAGGTCGATCTCCTCGGTCGCGGGGTGCGCGAGCGCCGGTCGGCGGCGGGTACTGCGGGGCACGGTCAGACCTCCCTGATCTGCGATGTTCGACATCCATGGAAACGACGTGGTACCACTGTTCCGCGTCAATTTCGTAGTTCGTCGAACATCGTAGTCGAGGGGGAATCGACATGCGCGCACTGGTGATGACCGCACCCGGTGGAGCCGAGAACTCGCAGATCCGGGAGGTCGAGGCGCCGCGCCCCGGGCCCGGCCAGGTGGCGATCGACGTCGCCTACGCCGGACTGAACTTCGTGGACGTGATGACCCGCCGCGGCGACGCCGCGTACGCCGCCGAGTGGCCGTACCGCCCCGGCAAGGAGGTCGCCGGAACGGTCCGGGAGATCGGCGAGGGAGTCACCGGCCTGACCGTGGGCGACCGGGTCGTGGCCGCACCGGTCGGCGCGGGCCTCGCGGAGGTGGTGGTCGCGGAGGCCGCGCTCACCGTGCCCCTCCCGGACGGCGTGGCGCTGAGCGAGGCCGCCGCCGTGCCGCTGGGCCTGGCCACCTCGATGCTGCTGCTGACCGACGCCGGCCGCTTCGACGCCGGCGACACCGTCCTGGTGCACTCGGCGGGCGGCGGCATCGGCCAGGCCATCGCCCAGCTCGTCCCGCTGCTCGGCGGCGGCCGGCTGATCGGCACCGTCGGCCGCCCGGAGAAGGCCGCCGCCGCCATCGCCTCCGGCTACGACCACGCCTTCGCCCGCGACGAGGCACTGCCCGAGGCGATCCGGGCCGCCACCGACGGCCGGGGCGTCGACCTCGTCCTCGACGCGCTGGGCACCGAGGCCCTGGAACTCGACCTCGCCGTCGCGGCACCCGGCGCCCGGATCGTCCTGTTCGGCAACGCGGGCGGCGGCACCGTCGCCGACCTGCCCCCGCTCGGCCGCCTGATGGCGGGCAACCTGACCATCACCGGCTTCAGCCACCGCGGCCTGGCCGCCACCGCCCCCGACCGCCTGGCCCGCGCCATCCGCCGGGTCGTCGAGCTCCTCGCCGACGGCGGCCTGAAGCTGCCCGTCACCGAACTGCCCGACCTCCCCGCCGTCCCGGCCGCCCACGACGCGATGGAGGAGCGGCGGGCGACGGGGAAGTACGTGGTGCGCGTGGGCGGTTGAGCCCGACCGACCCAAAGAGGGACGCCCGGGCAGGCGGAGGGCCTTCCCGGGCAGCCGATCACGTACGCGACGATCACGTACGCGGCGATCACGTACGCGACGCAGCCGCGCGGTTGACCACCGGCCGCCCGCCAGACCGTGAAGGTCGCGCCCGGGTCCGCGTCGGCGGTGCCGGGCGGGCCGTAGAGCAGGACCGGCTCGGCGAGCCGGATGTCCGCGTAGAGGGCGCCGTAGTACGCGGTGAGCAGGTCGGCAGGAGTGCGGCTGGTCGTCGCCCGGGCATAGCCCCCACCCTGGCGGCGTTGGGCCGGGCATGACCAAGATTCTGGTGATCGGTGCAAACGGCAGTGTGGGCAGGCACGTTGTGGCCACGCTGGCCGAAGACCGCCACGAGGTGCGGGCGTTGGTGCGGGATACGGCGAAGGCCGTGCTGCCCAGGGGGGCTGAGGCCGTACAGGGCGATCTGGCCGTGCCGGAGAGTCTGGAGCCCGCGCTGGCGGGCGGGGTGGAGGCGGTCTACCTGATGTGGCCCGGGCTGCCCGTGGAGCCCCGGGCCGTGGAGCTGATCGCCCGGCACGCCAAGCGCGTCGTGTACCTGTCGGCGGACGTGGCCGACCTCGCGGACGACGAGCCGGCCGTGATCTTCCACCAGGAGATCGAGCGGTTGATCCGACGGTCCGGCCTCGGCTGGACCTTCGTGCGGGCGATCGACTTCGCGGGCAACCTGCTCGCCTGGGCCGACCAGGTACGGGAGGGCGTGGTCCGCTGGCCGTACGGGCAGGCGCGCCGTTCGCTGGTGCACGAGCGGGACATCGCGGACGTCGCGGTGCGGGCTCTCACCGAGGACGGGCACGACGGCGGCAGGTACGTGGTCACCGGGCCGGAGTCGCTCGCGCACGCCGAGCTGGCGGCGATCATCGGCGAGGAGCTGGGCATCGCGGTGCGGTGGGAGGAACTGCCGCCGGAGACGGCCCGCGAGCGGCTGACGGCGGCCTGGGGGAACGCGGCGTTCGTGGAGTCCCGGCTGCGGGCGTGGGAGTCGTTCACGCGCGAGCCGGAGCGGGTGACGGACACCGTGGAGCGGGTGCTGGGGCGGCCACCGCGCGACTTCCGTTCGTGGGTGCGGGACCACGCGGCGGACTTCCGGTAGCACCCGGCCCTGCGGCCGGGGGCCACGGCACGCTCCCCGGCCGTTCCCCGGCCGCTCCGGCGCGCGCGCCGGGTCAGCGCGCCCCCTCCGGCGCCTCCAGCGAGTCGAGCCAGCGCAGCAGGCGGGCGCCCTCGCGGGTCATGACGTCCGGGTCGCGCAGGGCGTTGGCCATCAGTGACATGCCCTGGTAGCCGGAGACCAGGGTGAGCGCCAGGTCGTCCGGGTCGGGCAGGCCCAGCTCGCGGAACTGGCCTGCGGTCCAGTCCAGCAGGCGCCGGATCACGGCGCCGGCCTCCGTGTCGAGGACTCCGTCGGCCCGCTTGTCGAGTTCGGTGGCCAGGGTGCCGGTCGGGCAACCGAACCGGGCGGCGACGTCGCGCCGGTCGACCCAGCCTTGGACGAGCGCCTTGAGGCGGTCGCGCGGGTCTCCCACGTTGTCGAGCGCGGTGGCGAGTTCGTCGAGGTGTGCGCTGTGTTCGGACAGTGCGGCGCGGACCAGCTCGTCCTTGGTCTTGAAGTAGTAGTAGACGTTTCCGACGGGGACGTCCGCTTCGCGCGCGATGTCGGCGAGGGTGGTGCGTTCGACCCCCTGCTCGTGGAGGACCCGGGCGGCGGCCGCCGCGAGCCGCCGACGCTTCTGCGACGCCTGTACGCGCCGATTCACTGAGTCAGTCACCCAACTCACTATAGACAGCCACCGGTGGGCGCATGCTACGTTCGTTCTCAGTCAGCCAACTAACTCACAACTGGCGACACGCAACTCATGACACGCAACGCGCAACGGGAGGGGATCGCGATGATCACAGTGACGGGTGCCACCGGCAACATCGGGCGGACGCTGGTGGAGCTGCTGGCCGGGGCGGGTGAGGAGGTGGTGGCCGTGTCGCGGCAGCCGCAGCCTCAACCGCAGCCCGGCCACCCTGCGGCCGGTGTCCGCTGGGCACAGGGCGACGTCGGCGACGCCGCGAGCCTGCGGCCCGCCCTCGAAGGATCCCGGGCGCTGTTCCTCCTGCTGGGCGGCGAGCTCAACAGCCGGGGCGAGAGCCCGAACGCCCTGCTGGACGCGGCCGCGGACGCCGGGGTCGAGCGGATCGTCCTGGTGTCCTCGCAGGTCAGCGCCACCCGGCCGGACGCGCCGTCGCACACCCGCCTGCGGGAGTTCGAGGCCGCCGTGAGCGCTTCCGGGCGGGACTTCACCATCCTGCGCCCCAGCGGTTTCGCCTCCAACGCCTTCGCCTGGGCCGAGACGGTCCGCACCAAGCGCACGGTCTTCGCCCCGTTCGGCGACGTGGCGCTGCCCGTCGTCGACCCGGCGGACATCGCGGCGGTGGCGGCGGCCGTGCTGCGCGAGGACGGGCACGCAGGCCGCACGTACGAGCTGACCGGCCCCGAGCCCATCAGCCCGCACCGGCAGGCCACGGCCCTCGCCGAGGCCCTGGGCGAGGAGGTGACCTTCGTCGAACTGTCCCGCGAGGAGGCCCACGCCCACCTGGCGCGGTTCATGCCGGAGCAGGTCATCCCCGGCACCCTGGACATCCTCGGGGTCCCGCTCCCGGCCGAACTGGCGATCAGCCCCGACGTGGCGGCGGTCCTGCGACGCCCGGCCGCGCCGTTCCGCGACTGGGTCGCGCGCAACCTGCCCGCCTTCCGGTAGCCCAGGCCCCGGGGCCGGGGGCTGACGGACGGTCGACACGGTGGTGCGCAGGAAGTCGGCCAAGCCGACTTCCTGCCCTCGTGATTGGAGCCTCGACGCCACCCAGCAGGGAGGTCGACGCGGATCGCATCGGGCGCGGGCTTCACAGACGGCGCCGGGGAGAGCGGCGAGGAGGCTGAAGGCCAGGGACCCGAGCATCAGGGGTGGGCATCACGGTTGCGCCTGTACTCGCGGAGGAGCGCGAGGAGGTTGATGAGGGTGCTGGCCGGGATGTTGCCGACGGAGATCAGACGGCGGCCGTGGAGGTTGATCTCACCCGGGATCGCGGAGGGCCAAAGGAGGCCGAACTCGCGCCCTTCGGTGCGGAGTTCGATGATCAAGTCGGTGAGCTGGCGGGGCGTGAGGTGGAGGAGAGCCGGGTCGGCGGGGTGGATGGGGTGGTGGGCGCTCACGCGGCACCGTCCAGCTGCAGCTCGAACCAGACGCTTTTGCCGAGCTTCTGGGGGTCGACGCCCCAACGGTGAGTGAGGCCGGCGACGAGCTGCAGACCCCGGCCGGACTCGGCGAGGACGGAGAGGGGCTGCTGCTCCGGGAGGCTCGGACTGCGGTCCGAGACGGTGACCCGGAGGGTGTTGGCGAGAAGAAGATGAGGACGACCGGGGAGGTCGTCCCGCCGTGGCGCCAGGCGTTGACGATGAGTTCGACCATGGCGAGCTCGGCGTCGGCGATGGAGGAGGGCGGCCACCCGGCGAGGGTCATCCCGTCCCGGAGGGCATCGCGGGAGAGGGTAAGGGAGGGGGAGTCGAGGTTGCGCACAGGGATCTCCCGAAGGGGAAAGGGTGAGACCGGCGGATGCGTCGCCGTGAACAAGCCCACTGGGCATGGGTGTTCTTCGGTGCCCGAGCGGCGTTACTGACGATCCGTTCGGTGATCGGTGCATCACAGACTGTAGGGCATGTGATGGCAAATTTGCCAGAACACTCAAGAAGATGTGCCTATCTGCTCGCTGGACTCGCCACGCCAGAGCGGTGGATGCTGGGGGAATGCCACCTACCCCAACCGCACGCCGCAAGCGCGTCGGCATCGAGCTGCGAAAGATGCGAGAGGCCGCCGGGCGCACGGCCGGAGATGCTGCTGCCGTTCTCGGGCTGGACCGGAGCAAGGTCACACTGATCGAGCAGGGCACCTACCCGATCAGTGCCGAGCGGGTCCTCGCACTCGCCGCCGAGTACGAGGAGGCCGACTCCGAGTACGTCGACGCAGTTGCCGAGATGTCCGCCGACCGGACCAAGGGGTGGTGGGAGGAGCACAGAGGCCTCGTCCCTGCCGGAATTCTTGAGATCTCCGAGGTCGAGCACTACGCCAGTGCGTTGGTGACGTACCAGATCTGTCATGCACCAGGGCTCATGCAGACCGAGGAGACAGCACGAGCAATCTTCCGCGAGGTCTATCCGCCTCTACGGCCCCTGAACATCGAAGCGCGAGTCGAGAACCGAATGCGGCGAGCCGAGCTGCTGACGCGAAGCAATCCACTCAACTACGAAGCGATTGTGCACGAGGCCGCGCTTCGCATGGAGTTCGGAGGAGCAGCTGTTGCCAGAGAACAGCTGAAGCAGTTGCTCGTACTCTCAGAAGCACCCAATGTGACCCTGCGCGTGCTGGAGTTCAAGGCCGGGGGATTCAAGGGCGCAGGTCAGGCAGTGCTGTACGCGAGTGGGCCCGTGCCCCGCCTCGATACAGTCCAGCTGGACTCCGTAGGATCGCCAGCGTTCCTGACCGAGATGAACCAGCTGGAGAACTACCGGAGCATCCTCGGGGCGATGCGTGATCGCGCGCTCGATCCTTCGGCCTCCCGTGACGCGATCTCCAGCATCATGAATAGCCTGTGAGGCCCCTGTGGAAGAACTCGCTTGGCGAAAGCCCAGCGCATGCGGCGATGGCAATAACTGCCCCGAGGTGGCCATGGCCCCCGACGCCGTCTACGTCCGCAGCAGTCTCCTGCCCGACGCCATCGCCCAACTCACCCCCGACGAATGGCGCAGCCTCGTCTCCGCCATCCGCAACGGCGAGTACGACGCCTGATCCCCCTCTACTGCACCGGCCGGCCTGTCCGGCCGGTGCTTCTGTCTGCTCCCAGACGCTGCGCTACCTTGCTTCGCCTGCTACCTTGTGATGCATGGTACCTGGCATCACAAACCCGGACGGGCCGGTGGCGACCCAGCTGCGCAAGGGCGTGCTGGAGTACTGCGTCCTCGCCCTCCTGAAGGACGGCCCGCGCTACGGGGTCGAGCTGCTGCAGGAACTCGGCCGCTTCCCGATGCTGGCCACCAGCCAGGGCACGATCTACCCCCTGCTGTCCCGGCTGCGCCGCGCCGGGCTCGCCGACACCTTCCTGCGGGACTCGGCCAGCGGGCCGTCCCGCCGCTACTACACCCTCACCGACACCGGCCGGGAAGCGCTGCGCGAGTTCACCACGCTGTGGCCCGCCTTCCGCGAAACCGTCGACCACGTCCTCGACCCGGGAGAGAACCCGTGAACAGCCCCATCGAGCACCCCCTGGTCCGCGCCCACCTCGACGCGGTCACCCGCTACACCGCCCCGCTGCCCGAGGACCGCCGCCGCGAACTCCTCGCCGACCTGCGCGAACACATCGAGATCTCCCTGGCCGACCACGATGTGGCCGACGAGGCCGCCGTCCGCCAGGTGCTGGACCAGCTGGGCAGCCCCCGGCAGATCGCCGATGCCGCACTCGCCGAGGACGGCCTGACCCGCCCCGAGCCGGAGAGCAGCCGCCGGACGAACGTGACGCTGCTCCTCGCGGTGCTCCCGTTCCCGCTGCTCCTGGTCCCGGTCGTCGGGCCCGTGCTCGCGCTGGCCTCCGCCGTCACCGTCGCCGTCCGCGTCACCAAGTCGCAGGTGTGGACCCGTCGGCAGAAGAAGCAGGCGACCCTGCTCCTCCTCGCCCCCGTCCTGACCACCCCCCTGGCCCTCGCCGCGTTCGCCGCCTCCCCCGCCGGGCTGACCCCGGTCAACGTGCTCGTCGCCTGCGCCGTGGGCTTCAGCCCGGTCCTGTCCGCGGCGATGCTGCTGTCCCGCTCCGCCGCCCGCCTGCGCGGCGCCGCCGCCGCGACGGCCTGAACCCGTCGCTCATCGGCCCCGGCGGCGCCTCAACTCCGCCGGCCATTCCCGCACCTGCGCCTCGTCGTGCAGGTACGGGGCGTCTGGCGCGGCCCGCAGGTCGATGCCGTGCAGCAGGTCCAGTGCCCACAGGGACACGTCGTCCCACCGCACTTCGTCGTCAAGGAGCCGGAGTCCGGCCCAGCGGCCGGCCTCGTCCCGGCTCACCCGGCCGTCCGCTCCAGGACGGCGCCCAGGCTCCCGGCGGCGGCGACGTCGGGGTAAAGCTCAGAATCCATCGCGCCAGTATGGCGATACGACCATCGCGGATCGAGAAACGGCTGGATCGCAGCGCTTCCGAACCGCCCCGACCGGAAGGCGGTTTTCCGCTGCGGAAGGCCGGGGTAGTGGCCAAGGCGTTCGCACCCGCACCGACCACAAGTCCGCTGCGGTGGCGAATCTTTGACATTTCCTTAGCGAAGGGATTCACCATGGACAGGATCCTCCGGAACGTCCTCGTCGCCGCCGCTGCCGCCGGCGCCCTGGGTATCGCCGCCGCCCCCGCCGCCATGGCCGCCGAGCAGGCGCAGCCGGTGGCCGGGGTGCAGGCACAGGTCCGCAACCCGAAGACGGTCAAGGCCGACGCCTACAACCAGGCCCGCAGCATCCTCGCCAACGCGGGCAGCCAGACCGCCGCCAAATCGCACCCGATCCACGGCAAGAACGACGTCCCGGTCTCCTACGGCACCAGCCTGCTCGCCTCCGCCCGGGACGAATTCCGAACGGCGGACAAGAACCTGCCCGCAGGCCAGAAGAAGTCCGACATGTCGATCCCCCACTACAGCGCCATCCACAACGCGGCGAAGGTCATGGGCATCGACCGCTGGTGACCACCTGACGTGCACCGTCCCCCGCGTGGCGGCTGCGCCGCGCGGGGGCCCACCCCGCAGTCCGGCGCCTACCGGGGCGTGACCTCCGGCTCGCCCGGCTTGCCGTCCCGTTCCACGGTGTACTCCCGGACCTCGCGCTCCGTGATCACCGTGATCCGGTTCACCCCGGACCACTCCGCCCTCAGGAATCCGTCGCCCTCGTCCCAGGTGCCCAGGTACCAGTGGCGGGCCGTCCAGCCGCTGCCGGTCAGCAGCTCCACGCGGCAGATCGGGTCGATGGACCAGGCGAGGTCGGTGACGGTCAGGACGTGCTCGGGGTTGCCCGGGTCGGGCTTGCGCTCCATCAGCCGACCCTCGCTGCCGAGGAAGTACGTGACGGCCCCGATCGCCACCGCGACCACGATCAGCGGCGACGCGATGGCGGCGCAGCCGAGCTGCGCCCACCGCTCACGGAACTCGAACTGCACCAGCATCGAGACCATGAGCATCACCGCTGCGGCCCCGAGCAGCAGCACCGGGTGGTTCAGCCAGCGTTCGACCTCCACCAGACCGCCCGAGCCCGCCGCCTGATGGCCGATCAGATACACCAGGGCGGCCACCAGCGCCGCACCCCTGAACCACCATTCGATTCGTCTGTGCCGCGCGGCCGCTGCCATGTACTCCCCCTGGGTGAACCTTTGCCCGGACTTTACTACGGGCGCGCTCATGGGCCCTGCGGCCCGGACGACGGTGGCTCCGTCGCCCGGGCCGCATCCACCGGCCGTACCCCCGTCACCGCCGGTGGAAGACGCTCCGCGACCAGAAGTAGCCGAGCAGCGTCAGGCCGGTGCACCAGGCGAGGGCGCTCCAGGCGCTGGTGCCGATCTCGGTGCCCATCAGCAGACCGCGCAGCGTCTCGATGACGGGCGTGAAGGGCTGGTACTCCGCGAACCAGCGCAGGACCGTCGGCATGGAGTCGGGCGGGACGATCGCGCTGCCGATGAAGGGCAGGAAGGTCAGCGGCAGCGGCGTGTTGCTGGCGCTCTCCGGCGTCTTGGACACCAGCCCGATGCCTGCCGATATCCAGGTCAGGGCGAGGGTGACGAACATCAGCAGCCCGGCGGCGGCCAGCCACTCCAGCGGCCCGGCGTTCGTCCGGAACCCCATGGCGAAGGCCGCGCCGGTCACCAGCACCAGCGCGATCACAGTCTGGATCACGCTTCCGACCACGTGCCCGGCGAGGAAGGCGGACCGCGATATCGCCATCGTGCGGAACCGGTTGACGATCCCCTCCGTCATGTCGACGCAGACGCCGACCGCCGTGGCGACCGAGCCCGCCGTCGCCGTCATCAGCAGGATCCCCGGCGTCACGTAGTCGATGTAGCTGCCGCCCCCGATGCCGGCGCCCAGCGCGGTCCCGTAGGCGTAGTTGAAGAGCAGCAGCATCATCACCGGCATCAGCACGACCGAGAAGGTCATCGCCGGATAGCGCTGCGCGCGCTTCAGGTTCCGCCGCAGCATGGTCAGCGAGTCGCTGACCACGTAGCCCGTCCTCGTACTCGTCGTCACGCTCGTCTTCGTGCTCGTCGTCGTGCTCATCGCACGCCCTCCCCGGTCAGCGTGAGGAACACATCGTCCAGGTCGGCCGTCTCGACGACCAGCGACTCCGCCTGGACGCCCGCGCTGTCGAGGGTGTCCAGCACGGCCTTCACCGTGAGGACGGAGTTATCCCCCGGGATGTCCAGCGACAGGGACTCCCGGTCGGCGGCGGCGTAGTCGAACAGCTCGGCGGCGACGCCCAGTCGGCCGGCGTCGGCGAACCGGAGCCGGATCCGCCCGCCGGGGACGAATCGCTTCAGCTCCTCGGCCGTGCCCTCGGCGACGATCCGGCCGCCGTCCAGGACGGCTATCCGGTCGGCGAGTTGGTCCGCCTCATCCAGGTACTGGGTGGTGAGGAAGATCGTCACCCCGTGGTCGGCGACCAGCCCCCGGATGATCTCCCACATCGTGCGCCGGCTGCGCGGATCGAGTCCGGTGGTCGGCTCGTCGAGGAAGATCACCTTCGGGTCGCCGACCAGCGTCATCGCCAGGTCGAGCTTGCGCCGCATGCCACCGGAGAAGGTGGCGACGGGCTTGCGGGCGGCCTCGGTGAGTTCGAAGCGCCGCAGCAGGTCCTCGGCCCGCCTCCGCCCCTCCCGACGGCGGAGGTGGTTGAGGTCGGCCATCAGCATCAGGTTCTCCTCGGCGGTGAGCAGGTTGTCCACCGCCGAGAACTGGCCGGTCACCCCGATCGCCTTCCGCACCCCGTCGGCCTCGTCGACCACGTCGTGCCCGGCCACCCGGGCCACCCCGGCGTCGGCCGGGATGAGGGTGGAGAGGATCTGCACGGTGGTCGTCTTGCCGGCCCCGTTCGGCCCGAGCAGGGCGAACACGGTGCCCGCCTGGATCTCCAGGTCAATGCCCTTGAGCACCGCCTTGTCCTCGTAGGACTTGGTGAGTCCGATCGCCGAGATCGCGGCCATCAGGCCCGCCGGATGACGACGTTGCCGACCTGGGTGCGGCCGACGACCTCGACCGTCTCCCGAGCGTCGCCCGGGCCCTGCGCCTCGCCGAGGGAGTTGCGGACGCCGCCGAGCTTGCTGTGCACGTCGAGCCAGGCCGCCGTGCCCTCCGCGATGCCGACCTCCACGTCCCCGACGCCGGTCTGCAGGCTGACCTTGCCCCGGACCACCCGGCCGACCCGGAGGTGGCCGTTGGCCGACTTGGCGTCCACGCCCGCTCCGGCACGGCCGACGTGGATCCGGCCGTTGGAGGCGTTGGCGGTGAGCTCGCCGGCCACCTCGTCGATCTCGGTGTCGCCGTTGCTGTTCTTGACCGTCAGCACGCCGCCGACGGTGCCGATCTCGATCCGGCCGGAGCCGGACACCTCGGCGTCCCCGGCGACCACGCCGAGCCGGATGTCCCCCATGTCGGTCTTGAGTCGCACGCTGTCGGCCCGGTCGACCTGGATCCGGCCCAGGGAGGTCTTCAGCCGGCAGTCGCCGAGCGGGCCCTCGGCGACGAAGTCCGCCATCGGGGAGTCGGCGTGCACCTGGGAGCCGGCCGGCAGCTCGACCAGGACCTCGATCGAGCCCTTCTTGCTGGAGAAGACGGTGCGCTGCTTGGGGCCCTTGAGGGTGAGCCGACCCCCGGTGAAGTCGACCTGGGTCAGCTCGGCGGCCTTGACGTCCGCCTCCCTGGCCGCGTTGGCGGGCCGGACTTCGACGACGGCGTCGGTGCGCTTGCCGGCGGTGATCCACACCGCGCCGATCTCGAACTCGAAGGCAGCGGAGATCGGTCCGTCGGTCTCGTACGTAGGCATGGCTGTCCCGTCCTCTTGGCTCGTGTGGGTGTTCCCGCTGGTCGGAGCGGGGGTGACGTCGAAGGTGCGAAGGCTGTGAGAGGTGCGAAGGCTGTGGGGGTGCGGGTGGTGTGGAAGCGTCAGTGGACCCAGCCGGTGAAGCCCTGGCCGCCGAGGGTGCGCGGGGCGCGGGCACCGGAGTCGGCGGCCACGCCGGCGGCCTGCCGGCCGCCGTCCAGTGCGCCGGCCACGGCCCGGACCAGCCAGGCGTTGAGCGAGAGGCCCTCCTGTCCGGCGGCCTCCTCCGCCCGGGCCTTGAGGTTGGCGGGCAGGCGCAGGTTGATCCGCGCCGTGCCGCTCTCCTCCGACTCCGGCACCATCGGCGGCACCATCGGTGGCACTATCGGCGGCACCACGGGTGGCACCACAGGTGGCGCCATGACCGGCACATCGCCGTGGAAGCTGTCGGAGCCCGGCGGAGCAGTCACCACGAACTCCGGGTCGAGCCCGCGCAGGCGCACGTCCACCGAGCCCGGAGCGAGGTCGCGGGTGACCTCGCCCATGGCGGCCGAGAGCGCGTTGAGCAGGGTCAGCCGCACGGCCGACTCGAGCGGGAGCGTCAGCCGGTCGGCCAGCGCCCGGGCTTCGTCCCCGCCGGCGGCGGCGGCCACCGCGAGCTCGTTCCGGAGGTTTTCGACGTACGGCGTGAGGTCCATGGCTTCAGCATGGCACAGTGATGGTGCCATGTCGAGGCATTAGTGGTGCCACTTTGGCGCCATCGGGCGGAGGGGTCCGGCGCCGCAACGGAAACCGCCCCGCCGACCTGGCGGATCCAGGGGTCGACGGGGCGGTCCACGAGGGGGACGTCAGCCAGCGGTAGGCGTCATCCGGGGGAAGGCGTCAGCGCTGCCAGCCCGCGAGGTAGGTGTCGATCTCGCCGACCAGCCGCTTCTTGCCCGCCTGGTCCAGGAAGGAGGCCTCGACCGCGTTGCGGGCCAGCGCCGCCACCCCGGACTCGTCCAGCCCCAGCAGCCGCGCCGCCACCGCGTACTCGGTGTTGAGGTCGGTGCCGAACATCGGCGGGTCGTCGCTGTTGACCGTCACCAGCAGGCCCGCGTCCACCATCTGCTTGATCGGGTGGTCCTCGATCCGCTCCACGGCCCGGGTGGCGATGTTGGAGGTCGGGCAGACCTCCAACGGGATCCGGTGCTCGCCCAGGTAGTCGACCAGCGCCGGGTCCTTGACCGCCTGGGTGCCGTGCCCGATGCGCTCGGCGCCCAGCACCCGGATGGCGTCCCAGACCGTCTCCGGCCCGGTGGTCTCGCCCGCGTGCGGGACGCTGCGCAGGCCGGCCGCCCGTGCCCGGTCGAAGTACGGCTTGAACTGCGGGCGCGGCACGCCGATCTCCGGGCCGCCCAGGCCGAAGCTGACCAGGCCCTCGGGGGCCAGCTCGGTGGCCAGTCGGGCGGTCACCTCGGCCGACTCCAGACCGGCCTCGCCCGGGATGTCGAAGCACCAGCGCAGCACGACGCCGAGTTCCTTCTCGGCGTGCAGCCGGGCGTCCTCGATCGCCTCCATGAAGGCGACGTCGGGGATGCCGCGCCGGACCGAGGAGTACGGGGTGATGGTCAGCTCGGCGTACCGGATGTTCTGGCGCGCCATGTCCTCGGCCACGCCGTAGGTGAGCGCCCGGACGTCCTCGGCGTCGCGGACCAGGTCCACGACGCTCAGGTAGACGTCGATGAAGTGCGCGAAGTCGGTGAAGGTGAAGTACTCGGCGAGCGCCGCCGGGTCGGTCGGCACCTTGGACTGCCCCGCGTGGCGGGCGGCCAGTTCGGCGACGACGCGCGGCGAGGCCGAGCCGACGTGGTGGACGTGCAGTTCCGCCTTGGGCATCCCGGCGATGAACGCCTCGATGCCGCTCGGGCCTCCGGTGCTACCGGTGCTCCCGGTGGGGTTTCCGATCCGACTTCCGTCCGGCTGGACCACGGTGGTTCCCTTCTTCCTTCTCCGTGCCTTCTACGCGCGTATCGCGGACACCGGCCCAGGATAGGCCCAAGCCGGCGGGCCCGGTCGGGCGATCACCCGCCGAGCGCGACCGCCGCGGTGTGGATCAGCAGCCCGGCCAGGGCGCCGACCACGGTGCCGTTGATCCGGATGAACTGCAGGTCACGGCCGACGTTGGCCTCGATCTTGCGGGAGGCCTCGTCGGCGTCCCAGCCCGCCACCGTCTCGGAGATCAGCGAGGTGATCTCGGCCCGGTAGGTGTCGACCAGGTACTGCGCGGCGTCCTGCAGCCAGCCGTCCACCTTGGCCTGCAGCTTGCGGTCGGTGGCCAGGCGCTCGCCGAAGCGGCGCACGCCGTCGCGGATGCGCCGGCGCAGTTCGCTGTCCTCGTCCTCGGCCGCGCCCATCACCAGGGTGCGCACGGCCGCCCAGGTGGAGTTGATCAGCTCCTGCACCTCGGGGCGGGTCAGCAGCTCGCCCTTGGCCCGCTCGACCCGGGCGATGGTCTCCGGGTCGGTCTGCAGCTCGGTCGCGAAGTCGGCGAGGAAGTTGTCGACCGCACCGCGGGCCGGGTGGTCCGGGTCGTCCCGGATGTCGGTGACGAAGCGCAGCAGCTCCTTGTAGACCCGCTCGCCGACCTGGTGGTCGATGAACCTGGGCGTCCACCCCGGGGTCTTCTGGGTGACCTTCTGCACCACGTCCTCGTGGTTGGCGGTCAGCCAGTCGTGCGCCCGGACGGCGACCAGGTCCACCACGCCGTGGTGGCCCCCGTCGGCGACCACCTTGCCGAGCATCCGGCCCATCGGCTCGGCCACCGAGGTGGCGGCGGCCCGCCGGGTCACCGCCTCGGCGACGACCGCCCGCACGTCGTCGTCACGGAGCACCGCGAGCAGGCCGCGCAGCGCCGCCGAGGCCTCCTTGGTGACCCGCTCCGCGCTGCCCGGCGCGGCCAGCCACTCCCCCAGTCGGCGGCCGATGCCGAGCGCCGCGAGGCGCCCGCGCACGACCTGGCCGGAGAGGAAGTTGTCGCCGACGAAGTCGCCGAGCGAGCGGCCGAAGGCGTCCTTCTTGGTCGGGATGATCGCGGTGTGCGGGATCGGCAGGCCGAAGGGGCGACGGAACAGCGCGGTCACCGCGAACCAGTCGGCCATCGCGCCGACCATGCCCGCCTCGGCGGCGGCCGCCACGTACCCGGCCCAGGGCCCGGCGCCGGCCGCCTTGGCCCAGGTGGAGAGGGCGAAGACCAGGGTCGCGAAGGCCAGCAGGCCGGTCGCGATGGTCTTCATCCGGCGGACGCCGCGTCTCTTCTGCTCGTCGGCCGCGGTGAACCGGACCCCGGGGCCGGTCCCGCTGAAGGCATCGTCACTCACCCCGCCAGTCTGCCCGTTGCCCGGCGCGGACGGGGGCGTGCCTCGCGATCACGCGCCCCGGGTCTGCGGCCCGCTCTCCTGCAAGCCCCCTCACGCCCCGCCCGGCACGATCCGCCGTACCCTCTCGACCGCCCACCGCGCCCGGTCCGTGCACCACCGCCCGTCCAGCAACCCGGTCGAGGCCCGGCCCCGGCGGCGGTGGCGGTGGTGTCAGCGGTGGTGGCCCGGAGCAGGCCCTCGTCGACGACCTGCCTGAGCGCCTCGTCCGGGCCCTCCTCCCGGGGGAACGGCGGCACGCCCCGGTTGACGCTGTCCACCATGCCGGGCGGGATGTCCGCGCCGGTCACCCGGCGGCCCTTCAGCGCGAACTGCACCGCCGGTGGCAGGCCCACATGCCCGGCCCGACCACGCAGACGTCCAGGCTCATCCCTGTCCTCCGTTCACCGAGTTGGCCAGCCGGCGCCACGCCGGGTGGCGTCGCAGCCCGCGCCGCACCTGCGCCGGGACGACGCCGCGCCACAGCTGCTGGGCGGCGTTCAGCGGCGGAACCGCCTGCACGAGCGGCTCCTCGCGCAGCAGGAACAGTTCGTCCGGCAGCCCGAGCCGGGCGTCCCGGAACGCCGGGAAGCCCGCGTAGTGCCGCCGGCCGTCCACGACCACCGGTGGATCGCCGTGCGCGGCCTCGTACCGGATCTGGTCGCGCAGCGCCTCCGGCCGTCCGGCGGCGGCGAGTTCGAGCCGCATCCGGGCGGCGGCCGGCAGCCGGTGGTACACCTCGCGGGCGCCGAACCGCTCCACCAGCCGGGCGACTTCGGCGCACACCCGCTCCTGCAGCCCGTCGTCCAGCAGCAGGAATCCTCCCTGCAGCAGGCGCGGCACGTCCCAGCCGAAGCTGCGGGCCCGCAGGGCGTCCAACTCCTCGCCGGATTCGGCGAGTTCGGCCGCCACTTGCTGGAGTGCGGCGATCCCACGCAGCCGGTCCAGCACGCCGGCCCGCTCGGTGACGTTGCCCAGGTCCTCGCGCAGCACCAGGAAGTAGCAGTCGTAGTCGGCGAGGACGGACACCCGGCCCGCCCGCAGGCAGGCCTCCAGGGTGAACGGCTGGTCCGAGAAGACCTTCAACTCCTCGTCGCGGCGCAGCCCGTGGCGCCGCAGGAGGTCCAGCCGGAACAGCTTGGTGTCGGCCAGCGCCCAGGCCAGCGCGGAGTCGGCGAAGCCCACCGACTCCGCGTCGGCGTGGAAGAGCCCCTGCGGCACCAACCGCCCGTTCACCCCGACCTGCTTGGGCACCACCACGTCCGAGCCCCAGGCGTCGGCGGCCGCGACCAGCCGCTCCAGCGCCTCCTCGCCGAGCCAGTCGTCGGCGCCGAGGAACAGCACGTAGCGGCCGCGGGCGAGCGCCAGACCGCGGTTGGTCGGGCCCGCCGGGCCGCCCGAGTTGGGCTAGTGCACCACCCGGAACAACCCGGGATGGCGGGCCGCGTACTCCTCCAGCAGTTCCCCGCCGCCGTCCGTGGAGCCGTCGTCCACGGCCACCACCTCCAGCCGCCCCGGCGCCAGGGACTGCCCGACCAGCGAGTCCAGGCAGGCGGTGAGGTACGGCATGGTGTTGTAGACCGCGACCACCACGGTCACGTCGGGTACGGTCATCGGGCGGTGGGCCTCCGGTCCTGGTCGCGGCGTGCGACGCAGGGTCAACTCGGCGTGAAAGCCCGGGGTCACGACCGTCACCCGCACGGCGACGGGGACCAGAACAGGCACCCGGCCGCCGTACGGACACACGGCGGCCGGGAGGCGGGAGACAGCCGGGGAGGCGGGAGAACGGGCCACCCGCCCGACGAGCTGCCCGACGAGCGGCCGGAAGCCGCCCGGGGAACGGCCCCGCTCAGCCGATCGCGACCTCCGCGTACATCCGGGCGATCACGTCCTCGATGGCCGGCTCGCGCACCGACAGGTCCACCAGCGGGTACCGCTCCGCGACCGCCGCCACGATCGGCGCGGCGCTCTGCTGCGCCGGGAAGGTCAGCCACTGGCGCGGCCCCTCGATCTTGACCACCCGGGCCCCGGCCACCTCGATCGGGGACCGGGCCTCGGCGAGGTCCACCACCAGTGTCCGCTCGCTGCGCCCGGTGGCGTGCAGGCCCTCCAGCCCGCCGTCGTACACCACCCGGCCATGGTCGATCACCATGACGCGGCCGCAGAGCTGCTCGATGTCGGTCAGGTCGTGGGTGGTGAGCAGCACGGTGGTGCCCCGGTCGCGGTTGACCTCGCGCAGGAACTCGCGCACCCTGCCCTTGCTGACGACGTCCAGGCCGATGGTCGGCTCGTCCAGGTAGAGCACCTGCGGGTCGTGCAGCAGCGCGGCGGCGAGGTCGCCGCGCATCCGCTGACCGAGCGAGAGCTGGCGGACCGGGGTGTCCAGCAGGCCGCCCAGGTCGAGCAGTTCGACACAGCGGTCGAGGTTCTCGCGGTACCGCCGGTCGGGGATGCGGTAGATGCGGCAGGCGAGTTCGAAGGAGTCGCGCAGCGGGAGGTCCCACCAGAGGGTGGTGCGCTGCCCGAAGACGACGCCGATCCGGCGGGCCAGGGCGACGCGTTGGCGGGCCGGGTCGGCCCCGGCGACGCGCAGCCGTCCGGAGCTGGGGACGAGGATGCCGGTGAGCATCTTGATGGTGGTGGACTTGCCGGCGCCGTTGGGCCCGATGTAGCCGACGCACTCGCCGGCGTCGACGGTGAAGCTGAGTCCGTCGACCGCGCGCACCTCGCGCTTGGTGCGGCTGAACCGGCCGGCGCGGGCCCGTACGGTGAAACTGCGGTGGACGTCCTCGAGTTCGATCAGTGCCATGGAAGCTCCTTAAGGGCGACGGGGGATCCAGACGGAGGGGGTACAGACGGACGGGGTGCAGACGGGGGGTTCAGCTGCCGGTGCCGCGGTAGGCGCGCAGCCCGGCGCGCCAGGCGAGGCCGGCGGCGGCAACGCAGAGGGCGGCGGCGACCGGGGAGGCGTACTGGAAGGCGGTGGGCAGGCCGAGCGGGTCGGGCCGGTCGAGGATGCGCAGGGCGGGCAGCCAGTTGACGAAGGCCAGTGGGACGCCGAAGACGACGCCGAGCACGAGGTCCTTGGCGAAGACCGTCGGCGGGTACTGGAGCATCAGGCCGCCGCCGTAGGTGACGGAGTTCTGGAGCTCCTCGGCCTCGCCCCACCAGAACTGCAGGCAGGCGAAGCCCACCCAGAGCGCGCAGAAGATGGCCGTGCCGCAGAGCAGCAGGACGGGCACCAGCAGGACCCTGTCCCAGGTCCAGGTCACGTCCAGCGCGGCGAGCGACCAGGCCAGCACCGCCGCAGACTGGACCGGGCGGCCGATCCGGCGCAGCGAGAAGCGTTCGGCGCAGAGCTGGCCCAGGGCCGGGGCGGGCCGGATCAGCATCACGTCCAGGGTCCCGGTGCGGATGCGGTCACCGAGCGCGTCGATGCTGCCGACCAGCAGGTTGGCCATGCCGAGCGCGAACCCGGAGGTGCCGTAGAGGAAGCCGAGTTCGGGCAGGTTCCAGCCGCCGAGCGTGTCGGTGTGCCGGAACATCAGGATGATCACGGCGAAGTCGAGGAAGGCGATCACCAGGTTGGCCGTGAGCATCATCGCGAACGAGGCCCGGTAGGCCATGGTCGAACGGGTCCACATGGCGGCGCACAGCCACCAGGAGCGCACGGCCCAGCGGGCTCGGGCCGCACCGGAGCGGATGCGCTCGGCGCTGGTACGGGTGCGCCCGGGGCCGGAACGGTCGGCGCCGGTGCGCCGGCGGCCCGAGGGGGCGGGCGCGGGGCCGGGGTCAGCCACCCTGGACCACCACCTTCCGGGTCGCGAGCGCCTGCACGCCGCGCCCGGCGGCCAGCAGCACCGCGGCCCAGCCGAGCTGGAAGCCGAGCGGACCGAGCGCGGCCGCGCCAGTCGCATGCTCCAGGAACAGATCGGCGGGCACCTGGGCCAGCGCCGACCAGGGGAGCACCCGGGCGAGTTCGCCGAGCCACCCGGGAAAGAGCGTGAGCGGCAGCAGCATCCCGGAGAGGAACATCGCCACCACCAGGGCCACCGAGCGCACCCCGTCGGAGTCGTGCAGCCAGAAGCCGGTGAGCGCGACCAGGAACCGCAGCCCGAAGCTGACGATCTCGGCGAGCAGCACGGCGAGCAGGAAGACCAACCAGGTCAGGGGCCGTTCGGGCAGCCGGAAGTGGAAGAGCAGCGCACCGGCCAGCAGCGGCACGCCGCCGCGGACCAGCAGCTGGTAGCCGGCCCGGCCGAGGTCTCCGGCCAGCCACCAGCCCTGGAAGTCGACGGGCCGGTAGAGGTCCACGGCGATGTCGCCGCTGCGGAAGCGCGTCTGGACGTCGTTCTCGAACCCGCCCCCGAAGATCGCGGTGGTGGGCATCAGGGCCTGGCAGACCCAGATGAAGGTGACGGCCTGGTCCGGGCCGTAGCCGCCGAGGCCGGGGCGGGCCTGCCAGAGCGCGACGAAGGTGTAGGCGAGGATGCAGCCGAAGACGGTGTTCGTGACGATGCCGGCGAAGGTGGCGGCCCGGTAGGTGGAGTGGCGGCGGAAGGCGCCGCGGGCGACGGCCGCGTACAGCCCGAGGGAGGCGGCGAGAGCCGCCGTGGGATCGGGGGGTCGTGCCTCAGCGGGGGGTCGTGCCTCAGCGGGAGCAGCGTTCAGCATATTGTCTCCTTGTCGACAAATGCGGGCAGAGAGCTGCCCGCACGCGTCCACACACGCCCCAGCGGCTCCGATCGGCCGTACCCGGGGGTGCCGGGCCAGGCGGGCGGAGCTGCCGAAGTGGGTGCGCTATGAAGTTCGCATCTTTCACCGTACCTCCGGCCCCCACCGCCCGCACCCGATTTTCGACACCTCACGGCACCGTGCGCCCGGACGGCGTTCGAAGCACACAACAGCGCACGTCAAGCCCCCCACCCGCCGCTGATCGGACGTCAAATAGCACATAATCGCGGCATGACCTTGAGCACCCGACGCCAGGCCAGACGGGCCGCCCGCCGCGAGGCCCGCCGCGCCCTCCCGCTCTGGCGCCGAGCCCTGCCCACCTGGCGAGTCACCCTCGGCACGCTCACCACGCTGTTCCTGCTCGCCGTCGGCAGCTTCGCCGTGCTCTACGTCATCGTCCCGGTGCCCGACCCCAACGCCCACGCCGTCGCCCAGAACAACATCTATCTCTACGCCGACGGCACCACCGAGATCGCCCACACCGGCGCCGTCAACCGCACCGACGTCACCATCGACCAGATCCCGCTGCAGACCCAGCAGGCCGCCGTCTCCGCCGAGGACCGCACCTTCTACCAGAACCGCGGCATCGACCTGAAAGGCATGGTCCGGGCCGGCTGGAACACCCTGACCGGCAAAGGCATGCAGGGCGGCTCCACCATCACCCAGCAGTACGTCAAGAACTACTACCTGACCCAGAGCCAGACCATCGAACGCAAGGGCCGCGAACTCCTCATCGCCCTCAAGGTCGACCAGCAGCGCGACAAGAAGGACATCCTCGCCGGCTACCTCAACAGCAGCTACTACGGCCGCGGCGCCTACGGCATCCAGAGCGCCGCCCATGCCTACTACGGCGTCGACGTCTCCGAACTCACCCTCACCCAGAGCGCCTACCTCGCCTCCCTGCTGCAGGCCCCCAGCCTCTACGACGTCAAGACCGCCACCCCCGCCAACCGCGAGAAGGCCATCGCGCGCTGGAACTACACCCTCGACGGCATGGTCCAGCTCGGCTTCCTCACCACCGCCGACCGCGCCGCCGCCACCTTCCCCGACCCGATCGACCCCCAGCCCGCCACCGGCCTCTCCGGCCAGGCCGGCTACCTCGTCGGCGTCGCCGACGACTACCTGATCTCCTCCGGCACCATCGACGCCGCCACCCTCAAGGCCGGCGGCTGGCGCATCACCACCACCTTCGACAAGCCCAAGCAGGACGCCCTCGTCAAGGCCGTCCAGACCGAACTCACCGACGAACTCGACCCCAGGGCCCGCCCCACCACCGACACCGACGTCCGGGTCTCCGGCGCCTCCGTCGAACCCGCCACCGGCCGCGTCGTCGCCGTCTACGGCGGACCCGACTACGCCAAGCAGCCCTACAACGACGCACTGCGCCAGGACAACCAGATCGGCTCCACCTTCAAACCGATCGACCTCACCGCCGGCCTGCTCGCCCAGCACACCCTCGACGGCCGCCCGATCACCACCGAGTCCCACTACGACGGCACCAGCGAACGCCCCGTCACCGGCGGCCCCACCCCGTACGCGCCGCCCAACGAGGACAACGTCGACTACGGCAGCATCAGCCTGCGCTACGCCATGGTGAAGTCCGTCAACTCCGTGTACGCGCAGGAAGGCGTGGACGCCGGGCTCGCCCGCGTCCGGGAGACCGCGGTCAAACTCGGCATCCCCGACAGCGTCCGCGGCATGGACCCGGCCAACACCTCGATGACCCTCGGCACCGCCACCCCCAGCGCCCTCGACCTCGCCGGCGCCTACGCCACCCTCGCCAACCACGGCCAGGCCCACACCCCGTGGTCCGTCCTCAAACTCGAACGCAGCAACCCCGGCGGCGCCATCGACGTCCCCAAGACCCCCGAGCACAACCCCACCGACGCCATCGGCCGCGCCATCGCCGACGCCGTCACCGACGTCCTGCGCGACGTCGTCAGCCCCCGCGGCACCGGCGCCGCCGCCCTCGACCTCGGCCGCCCCGCCGCCGGCAAGACCGGCACCACCGACGCCAACCTCTCCGCCTGGTTCGCCGGCTACACCCCCGAACTCACCACCACCATCGGCCTGTTCCGGGAAAACCCGAAGACCCACGCCAAGGAACCCCTGGCCGGCACCGCCGGACTCACCCGCATCAACGGCGGCGCCATCCCCACCAAGATCTGGACCGCCTACATGACCGCCGCCCTCGACGGCACCCCCACCCAGCAGTTCGACCTGCAGACCGGCCACGACAACCCCGGCACCGACACCTGGCCCACCGCCACCGGCAGCACCTCCCCCAACACCGGCCCCACCTTCACCCACGGCTCCGGCCCCACCGCAGCGCCCAGCGCCACCATCCCCGGGCTCGTCACAGCCCCCACCCACGCCCCCAGCGGCCCCCCAGCCGCCACCGGCCCCGCCCCCGACCCGACCACCCCCAGCCCGCAGCCCCCCAAGCCCAAGCCCACCGCCAGCCAGGAACAGCCCAGCCCCACCGCCCGGCCCACCCAGACCCAGCCGCCCCGGCCCACCGACCCGCCCACCGCCACCGGCGGCCCCGCCACCCGGCCGGCGGCCACCCCGACACCGTAGGCGCCGACCGGACCACCGGACCGGGCACTACCGCCCCGCCGCCAACTCCTTCTCCACCGACGTCCGGAACCGCGGCGTCACCCGCACCTCCCCCAGCCACCCCGCCAACCGCTCCGCCTCCGCCGCGACCGCCCGCCCGGCCTCCGCCCCGACGTCCCGGAACAGCCGCCACACCACCTCGCCGTCGGCACGCTGCGCCCAGCCGCCCACCACCTCACCGCACCACCACACCGTCGGCCCGGCGTTGCCCGCCCGATCGAACAGCGCCGGCACGTCCTCCGGCCGCAGGTACCAGTCCCGCCCGCGCCAGCCCATCACCGCCGGATCCAGCGCGGGCAGCAGCGCCGCCCACGGCTCCGGCTCCGCCACCGGCGCGTCATCGCCCGGCAGCACCAGCCCGGCCACGCCGCCCGACACCTCCGCGTCCTGCGCGCCGACGTCCGCCAGCGCCCTGCGGACGTCCCTCAACGTCCACCCCGTCCACCACTTCACGTCCTCGACCGTCGCCGGACCGTACGCGGCCAGCCAGCGGCGCACCACCTCCGCCTTCGCCTCCCGCACCGGCACCTCCGGCCACTGCGGCACCAGCGCCCACGGGTAGCTGCTGCTCAGCCACGAACCGCGCGGACGACAGCGCCGCACGTGCCCGTCCGAGGCCAGCAGCCGCAGCAGCCGACTGCCCACGCTCTGCTTCGCCTCGTACGCCTTGCCCGCCGACATCAGCATCGTCTCGCGCAACTGCGGGACGTCATCGCCGAGTTCCTTGGTCGTCGCCTCGCCGCGCACCGCCAGCGCGGCCAGCACCTCCCGCTCGGTCGCGGCCAGCCGCCCCTCGTCCCAGCCCTCGGCGTGGTCCCGCAGGTGCTTGAGCAGCGTCGCCCGCTCCTTGGCCGCGATCGCCCGCGCCGCCGCCGAACTCACGTACGGGGCGAAGCCCTCCGTCACCGCGAAGATCGTCCGCCGCATCGACAGCAGCTTCACCAGCGAGACGTCCTCGTACAGCGCCCGCTCCACCGCCGCCGCCGAGGGCTCGGCCAGCCGCGCGCACGCCGACAGGTACACCGTGGCCGCGTCCGTCGCGTGCAGCCCGACCACCGCGTCGGCCACGTCCTCCACCCGCGCCGCCCGCACCGAGGGCGCCAGCAACTGCCGCCGCCCCAGTCGGGCCCGACGCTCACCATCACCGATCACCGGCACACGCCTCGTCATACCCGGACCCTAGCCCCGACCGCCGACAGTTCGGGCTCCGCGCCACCCGCCGCCAGTTCCGCCGCGAGCTCCGCGAACTCCACGAGCAACGGCGACGTCCGCCCCGCCGCCCAAGCCAGGCAGACCCGGTTGGGCGCGATGTCGGAGACCGGCACGTGCACCACGTCCGAGCGCGTGTAGAACGCCGCCACCGACAACGGCAGCACCACCATGCCCTCGTGCGCCGCCACGTACTCCAGCTTCTCCTCGACGGTGTCCGCACTCGGCCGGGCCCGCTCCGGCCGCCGCCCGCCCGGCACCGGCAGATCCCGCCACTCCGGCACCGCATCCGGATCCTGCAGCAGCCGCTCGCCGCCCAACTCGGCCATCACCACCGACCGTTCACCCGCCAACCGGTGCCCCGCCGGCAGCACCGCCACCCGCGGCTCCGCGAACAACGGGCGCAACGCCAGACCCCGCTGGTCCACCGGCAAGCGCACGAAGGACACGTCCACCCGGCCGTCCAGCACCACCTGCGCCTGGTCCCGCCAGGACGTCCGGACCACCTCCACCGCCAACCCCGCATGCCGCCCGCACATCGCCCGCGCGACGGCCGTCACCGTGATCCCCGGCATGAACCCCACCACGAACCGCGCCCGGTCGTCCGCCGACCGCCCCACCCGGCGCCGCAACGCCTCCGCCGCCGCCAGCAACTGCGGCGCATCCTCCAGCAACTGCCGCCCCGCACACGTCAGTTCGGTCGACCGCCGATCCCGTCGGAACAGCTGGGCACCCAACTCCGCCTCCAACGCCCGGATCTGCCGGGAGAGCACCGGCTGCGCGATGTGCAACTCGGCCGCCGCCCGCCCGAAATGCAGCTGCCGCGCCACCGCGACGAAGTACCGCAGCTTCCGCAGATCGACGTCCATCGCCCGCCCTCCCGCTTCCGACCTCCGCTGATACCCCGAGGGTATGACAGCGGACGGAACAAGTCTTGGACGACACCGACCCGCGCGACACAGGATCGAAGCACCTTCCCCCAACCGCGCTCCTCCGGAACCGCGCCGGCACCCCGAAGCACCCCCGAAGCCCGAAAGGCACCACCATGACCCTCACCGACCAGCGCATCGTCGTCCTCGGCGGCACCTCCGGCATCGGCCTCGCCACCGCCGACCTCGCCGCCCGCCAGGGCGCCCGGGTCATCGTCGCCTCCAGCCGGACCGACAGCGCCGAACGCGCCCTCGCCACCCTCCCCGCCGGAACCACCGCCGAGATCGCCGACCTCACCGACAGCACCCAGGTCGCCGCCCTCTTCGACCGCCTCGGCCCCATCGACCACCTGGTCTTCACCGCCGGCGAACCACTCGCCCTCATGCCCCTCGACGACCTCGACCTCGACGCCGCCCGCCGCTTCTTCACCCTGCGCTACTTCGGCGCCCTCGACGCCGTCCGCGCCGCCGCCCCCCGGCTGCGCCCCGGCGGCTCGATCACCCTCACCTCCGGCACCGCCGGCCTGCGGCCCGGACCGGGCTGGAGCGTCGCCGCCGGCATCTGCGGCGCGATCGAGTCCCTGGTCCGGGCCCTGGCCGTCGAACTCGCGCCGATCCGGGTCAACGCCGTCCGGGCCGGCATGATCCGCACCCCGCTCTGGTCCGGCCTGCCCGACACCGACCGCGAACAGCTCTACGCCGCGACGGCCGCCGGCCTCCCCCTCGGCCGGATCGGCGACCCCGAGGACGCCGCCGAGGCGTACGTCTACCTGATGCGGCAGCACTTCGCCACCGGCACCGTCGTCACCGTGGACGGCGGCACCCTGCTGGCCTGAACGCCCCCGGGTGACCCTCACCCCCCGGCCGACCCGAAACCCCCCGGCCGGCGACCGCTCACCGGACCGGCCGGAGCCCGTCCACGACCGTCCACCCCGGGCCGAGCTCCCGGCGCAGCGCCTCCAGGGCGGCCCGGGCGGCGGCGTCGAAGCGGACCTCCTCGTCCCGCGACCACGGCGACGGACCGCCCGGGTCGTCCCAGTCCAGCGAGGACTGGAACCGGGAGGACAGCCCGTCCAGCTCGGCCGCGAGCGCGGTACTGATCGGCAGGCGGTCGAGCTCGGCCGGGTAGCCGTACGGGCTGTCCACGTCGTCCGGCCACAGGGCGGTGCCGACCACCCCGGCCTCGAAGAAGTACCGCAGGCGCTCCGCGCTCACAGGTACAGCCCGACGCTCACAGGTACAGCCCCGTCGAACCCTCCGTGTCACCGAAGCGGGTCGCGGCCACCGCGTGCAGGTCACGCTCGCGCAGCAGCACGTAGGTGGCGCCCCGGACCTCGACCTCCAGCTTGTCCTCCGGGTCGTACAGCACCCGGTCGCCCGGCTCCACCGAGCGCACGCTCTGGCCGACGGCGACAGCCTCCGCCCACGTGCACCTCTTGCTCAGCTCCGCGGTCGCCGGGATCAGGATGCCGCCGGTCGAGCGGCGCTCGCCCTCGCCGCCCTCGATGCGCACCAGCACGCGGTCGTGCAGCATCCGGATCGGCAGCTTCTCGCCCAGCCGGTCGTGCCGGACGGCATCGTGCGGGTGGTCGGAGCGGGTCTCGTCGTTCGTACTCACGGTCCCGAAGGTACCGCTCCCGGGCGCGGAGCGTGACGCTGGCCCGGCATACGGAAGGCCGGGCGCGCACCGCACCCGGCCCTCAACCGCGTACCCGCGTGCTCGCGTACCCGCGCTTCCCGCGCTTCCCGCGTACGCGTGTTCCCGCGTCAGCCCTTGCGGCGCTTGCGCGACGAGGCGACCAGCAGCACCAGGCCCACGCCGACCAGCGCGGCCGGAACGATCCGCTCCCGCCGCGGCTGCCCCTTCTCGTCCACGAACTGCGCCTTGACCTTGTCCACCATGCCGCTGGCGGCGACGTACGCCCGGCCGGCCTTCTCCTCGACGGCGGCCGCCGCCCTGGCCTTGACCTGGGCGGAGATCGTGCTCGGGTGAACGCGTACGGCCAGCTCGTCCAGGGTCTCCGCCAGCCGGCCGCGCGTGCTCTCGATGTCCGCCTCGATCTGGGCGGTCGTCCGCGCCGACTTGTCCTGCGTGCTCGCCTCGCCCACTCGGGCCACCCCATTCACTTGCCGATGTTGATCTGTGCGATCCGTTGCGATCTGTGCGACTGACCCAGTGTGTCAGCTGCCGCGCACGGCCGCGCGGCCCCACCCACCATCGGAGGTAGGTTTGCCGTGGTACGACCGCCCGTCACAGCAGCACGCACCAGGAGAGTCCACCCATGACTGAGCGTCTCCAGCCCGGCGACACCGCGCCCGCCTTCAGCCTGTCCGACGCCGACGGCAACCAGGTGTCCCTCGCCGACCACGCGGGCCGCAAGGTCGTCGTCTACTTCTATCCCAAGGCGCTCACCCCGGGATGCACCAAGCAGGCCTGCGACTTCACCGACAACCTGGAGGTCTTCGCGGGCGCCGGCTACGACGTCATCGGCATCTCGCCGGACCAGCCGGAGAAGCTCGGCAAGTTCCGCGAGACCGAGAACCTCAAGGTCACCCTGCTCTCCGACCCGGACAACAAGGTCCTGGAGGCGTACGGCGCCTACGGCGAGAAGCAGAACTACGGGCGCACCTACCTGGGCGTGATCCGCTCCACGATCATCGTCGACGAGCAGGGCAAGGTCGAGCGCGCGCTCTACAACGTCAAGGCCACCGGCCACGTCGCCAAGCTGCTGCGCGACCTCAAGATCGAGGCCTGACCAGCCCGCCCCGACACGGCGAAGCGGTGGCGGCACACCCCCCGACCGGGTGCGCCGCCACCGCCGTCCCTCACCTCGACGGGCCGCTGTCAGCTCAGCAGGCCCCGAGGTCGCTCCAGACTCCCCACGCGCCACTGGCCGCGGGGTCGTCGCCCTTGGTCCACCACTTGTTCTGGTAGTAGTGGCCCTTCCAGGACACCTTGGTGGGCGTCGCGTAGGTGGTGCCCGCGTCCCAGCCCGGCGCACCCGCGCAACCGGCCGGCGTGGTCGGCGGCGTCGTGGGCGGAGTGGTCGGAGGCGTGGTCGGCGGGGTCGTCGGCGGCGTGCTGGGAGGCGTGGTCGGCGGGGTCGTACCGCCGTCGGTCGCGCCCCGGGTCAGGTCGCCCTTGATCCCGTACAGCGTGCCGCCCACGTTCACCGTCCAGTTCGACGGCGTGGACACCGGCAGGTAGTAGACGAAGTCCATGTCGACCGAGGCGCCCGGCGCCAGCGACTGCCAGCCCGGCAGCTTGACCGACACCCGGTTGTAGGTGCCCTTCAGACCGCCCACGTTGCCCGGGCCCGGATTGTCCTGCCGGATGACCTGCAGCCCGAACCCGGACTGGTCCTTGGCATTGCCCGGCGCCGAGTTGCCGTAGTCGAACTGGAACTCGGTGCCGCCCGGCAGGGTCAGCGTCGAGTTGTTGACGATGTGCAGCTTCGGGTTGATCGGGTAGTTCGAGTCGCCCAGCGCGAAGTTGGTGAACGACACGTCGACCGGCAGGGTCTGCTGCGGCAGCGCGACCGTCGAACGGGTCGCGCCGTACGGGGCCGCCGACTTGAACTTGTCGTACATCAGCGAGGTCAACGTCGAACCGGGCACGTACTCGCCCTTGCCGCCGTTCGCGGCGGCGTCCCACTTGTAGTCGCCCGCGAGCTCCCAGATCATCGCGCCGCCGGCGCCCTGGTTGACGATGTAGTCCGCCTTGGCGCCCACCGACTGCTCGTCCTCGGTGGAGAGGAACACCTTCTTGGTGTCGTTCCACAGCCACGGCGCCACCAGGGCGGAGCTGTAGTTGCGGGCGTAGGTGCCCTGCAGCGCGGTGTCCGTCACCCCGTACTTGGCGAGGTAGTCGGGCAGGATGCCCTTCTCGAGGTTCTTCGCGTGCCACATCGGGTTCGACCCGGCCGGGGACTCCTTGCCCGCGTCGTCCTTGTCGTTCCAGATGTTGTCGATGCCGACCGCGCCGTCCCCGCAGGAGGTCAGACCGGCCCCGACCGGACAGGTCGTCGCGGACGCCGTACCCCAGAGGCCGTTGGTGCCGCCCTGCACGTTCTTGAACCCGCGGGTGTAGTACGGCAGGCCGACGTTGATCCGGCCACCGGGCATCGCGCCGCGGAAGTAGTGGTACGACCAGTCGGCGTTCAGATAGCCGATGCCGCCGTACTGCCCGGTGCCGTACACGTTGGCGGCCGCCAACTCGCCGTCCTTGCCGTCGTCGAACAACGAGGCGTTCGGACCGACGTACTTGTTCCAGGCGCCGTGCAGGTCGTACGACATGATGTTGACGTAGTCCAGGTACTGCGCCACCTGGAAGGTCTCCATGCCGCGCAGCAGATAGCCGGACGACGGGGCCGCGACCGACAGCAGGTAGTGCCTGCCGTCGGCGGCACCGGCCTTGTCCAGGCTCTCCCGCAACGTCTTCATCAGCGCCGCGTAACCCTTGGCCAGCGAACCCCGCTTGGAGTTGGCGAGCTGCCAGTCCAGCGGGTTCCCGGCGTCCTTCATCGAGGTCGGGTACTCGTAGTCGATGTCGACACCGTTGAAACCGTACGTGCGGATGAAGTCGACCGACGAGGCCGCGAAGGTGTCGATGCCCGCCTGGTTCACGCTGCCGTCCGGGTTGACGGTCATCGAGTAGAAGCCGCCGGAGTTCACCCGCTTGCCGTCGTCCCCGAAGTAGCCGCCCGTCTCGGTCCAACCGCCCACCGAGATCAGCGTCTTGACGTTCGGGTACTGCTTCTTGAACTTCGTCAGCAGATTGAAATGGCCCTTGTACGGCAACGTCGGATCCAGCTCGGCCCCGGGCACTCCCGGGAAGGAGATCCCGGTCGCCTCGCTGGTCGGGCCGTCCGCGCCGACGGACAGCTTGTTGTCGCCGCCGACGTGCCCGAAGGCGTAGTTGAGATGGGTGACCTTGTCCCAGGGAATGTCGCTCACCAGGTAGGGCTGATCGCCGTTCTTGCCGGTGCGCCAGCCGGTGAAGTAGCCGATGATGCGGCGCTGGTGGTCCGCGCCCATCTTCTCGCGCCCGCCGGTGTCGTAGACGGAACAGTACGGGACGTTCACCCCCGGGGTCTGGTACAGCCCGTCCGGCCGACAGGCCGCGTTGTCGACGGCCGCCGCCGCCTGCGAGGGCGCCGCACCCAGCGTCGCCATCAGCAGCCCGGCCAGCGACGCCGCCGCCAACGAGGCCGCACCAGCCCGGCCCGCCGGACTCCTACGTCGCCGAACGGCGGTGGGACGCCGTTCGGCAGTGCTTCGGATCAACACTCGGTCCTCCGGGAGAGAGTGTCGGCGCGTGCCTGTGGGAGAGCACGCACGTGGGGGATTCCAATTGGCGCAGAAGCTATGTGGTCTGAACCACATAGGTCAATAGGTCTGTACCAATTGGTAATCAGCAGCCAAACATCCACCGACCCCGGTGTCCGAAGTGCCCGAACTGCCGCTCCGTCACGGATGCGCGCCGCGAACGGAACAGGAACAGGCGCACGGCGCCGCGCTGAATCTCGCTGTTCCCACCGGAAGTGAAGCCCTAGACTGGAGGCCATGCGGCCTTGGCGGAGCAGGCAGACGCGCCGGACTTAGGATCCGGTGGGGGAAACCCCGTGAGGGTTCGAATCCCTCAGGCCGCACTAGCCTTACACCTAAGGTTCGAAGGCCCTCCCCGAGAAGCATCTCGGGGAGGGCCTTCGGCGTTCCGCGGACGGCGCGTCAGTCGATGAGGTCCTTGACCACCGGCGCGAGGGCGCGGAAGGCCTGGCCGCGGTGACTGATGGCGTTCTTCTCGTCCGCCGTGAGCTCGGCGCAGGTGCGGGTTTCGCCGAGGGGCTGGAGGATCGGGTCGTAGCCGAAGCCGCCGTCGCCGGCCGGGGTGGTGCGGAGGGTGCCGAGGAGGCGGCCTTCGACGACGCGTTCGGTGCCGTCGGGGAGGGCGAGGGCGGCGGCGCAGAAGAAGTGGGCGCCCCGGTGCGGCTCGGCGATGTCGGAGAGTTGGGCGAGCAGCAGGTCGAGGTTGGCGCGGTCGTCGCCGTGCTTGCCGGACCAGCGGGCGGAGAAGATGCCGGGTGCGCCGTTGAGGACGTCCACGCAGAGGCCGGAGTCGTCGGCGACGGCGGGCAGGCCGGTGGCGCGGGCCAGGGCGTGGGCCTTGAGCAGGGCGTTCTCGGCGAAGGTGACGCCGGTTTCGGGGACGTCCGGGATCTCGGGGTAGGCGTCGGCGCCGACGAGTTCGACGTCGAGGCCGGCGCCGGTGAGGATGGCGCGGAGCTCGGCGACCTTGTGCTGGTTGCGGGTGGCGAGGATCAGGCGGGTGGACATATCGCCCACCCTATCCGGCGTCGAGGGGCCGTCAGCCGGTGCAGACCGAGGTGAGGTTGCCGGCCGCGTCGCCGAGCGGCTTGAGGTCGGGGACCTGGTTCTTGTCGGCGGCCCGCTGCACGTTGTCGACCTGCTTCTGCAGGTCGGTGACGGCCTTGGCGACGTCGGTGTTCTTGGAGTTCTTCCCGACCTGGTCGAGGTCGGTCTTGAGCTTCTGCAGCGCCTTCCCGGCGGCGGCCGAGTCGTTGCTGGCGTTGTCGTAGGCCTTGGTGACGTCGGCGATGTCGCCGGTGATCTTCACGGCAGTGTTGCCGCAGTCGATGGCCTTCTGTGCGGCGGAGCAGCTCACCATGCTGAGCGGGAGGATCGCGATCAGTCCGGCCACGGCGAGGGCGGCGGGGCGGGCGATGCTGGACGGCATCCGGTCCTCCTGTGGGGCGCGGGTTCCGTGGTGTGGGACGCGCGCCGGGGGGTGCGCGGTTCCCGCAGCGGGGGTGCTGCGGGAACCGTACGGTCTCCGGGCCCGGCCTGTACAGCAGGCCGGGCGGCGGGGCGTCCGACCTGGATCACGGTTGTGGGGCCCGCGCCGGTTCAGCCTTCGAGGGCCTTGCGCTGGATCTGGTCGAGTTCCGCGCAGCCGAGGCTGCCGAGGTCGAGCAGCTGGTCGAGCAGGGCGCGGTCGAACGGCGCGCCTTCGGCGGTGCCCTGGACCTCGACGAAGCGGCCGTCGGAGGTGCAGACGATGTTCATGTCGGTTTCGGCGCGCACGTCCTCCTCGTACTGGAGGTCGAGCATGGGGACGCCGTCGATGATGCCGACGCTGACGGCGCTGACGCCGCCGGTGATGGGCTGGCCCTTGGCGCGCAGGAGCTTCTTGTCGCGGGCCCAGGCGACGGCGTCGACGAGGGCGACGTAGGCGCCGGTGATGGCGGCGGTGCGGGTGCCGCCGTCGGCCTGGAGGACGTCGCAGTCGAGGACGATGGTGTTCTCGGCGAGGGCGCGGTGGTCGACGACGGCGCGCAGCGAGCGGCCGATGAGCCGGCTGATCTCGTGGGTGCGGCCGCCGATGCGGCCCTTGACGGCTTCGCGGTCGCCGCGGGTGTTGGTGGCGCGCGGGAGCATGGAGTACTCGGCGGTGACCCAGCCTTCGCCGCTGCCCTTGCGCCAGCGGGGGACGCCCTCGGTGACGCTGGCGGTGCACAGCACCTTGGTGTCGCCGTAGGAGATGAGGACGGAGCCTTCGGCGTGCTTGCTCCAGCCCCGTTCGATGGTGATGGGGCGGAGCTGTTCGGGGGTGCGGCCGTCGATGCGTGACATAGGCACTGAGCGTAGTGGCTTCGGGTGGCGGGGCCGTGTCGGTGCGCCGGGGCCCGCTGTCCGGGTGCGCCGCGGCCCGCCGTTCCCTCGGGTGGGGTGGCGGGCCGGGCGGGTGGGCCCGGGTGGCTCGGTGGGTGAGCCTGGGTGGCTCGGTGAGTGAGCCTCGCGGCTCGGTGGGTGGGCCCGGGTGGTTCAGCTCACATCATGTCTTCGATGTCGGCGGCGATCGGGTCGGCGTCGGTGCCGATGACGACCTGGATCGCGGTGCCCATCTTGACGACGCCGTGGGCGCCGGCGGCCTTGAGGGCGGCCTCGTCGACCAGGGCGGCGTCCTTGACCTCGGTGCGCAGGCGGGTGATGCAGCCTTCGACCTCTTCGATGTTGTCGATTCCGCCCAGACCGGCGACGATCTTCTCAGCCTTGCTGGCCATCTGATTTCTCCCTCTGTCTCGGCTCGCCGGCCGCTCTGCCGGGTGCCGTCGTGCGCTGTGCTGTGGGGGTTGTCCCTCGGCCGCGGGGCGGCGAGGTCCGTGCGGCTGACGCGGGTTCAGCTGCGGTCGTGCTGCCGGGCAGCGCGACCAGCATCACCCGCGCAGGTCCGGTTTGCCACGTTAGGCCACTTTTGGCCCACTCCGGCGGGCAGGCTCCCGATCGCCGCCCGAGGATGACGATCAGCGGGGCCGGAGTCCCGGAGTGCGACCTGCGTCCGATGGTGGTCTACACCAATATATGTGTACTCCGATGAACGCAGAACCGGCCCCGGGCGTTCCTGAGCCCCGCCCGAGGGTCCCGCAGGGGGCCACTGGCCGGCAACTGCTCCCGGAAGGCGAAGGATGAGTTCGGCAGGCGCCACAGCCCCGCAGACGACGTGGTGGCACTCCTTCTACGGCGGCCTCCAGAAGATGGGCCGTTCGCTGCAGCTGCCGGTGGCCGTGCTCCCGGCGGCGGGCATCCTGAACCGGCTCGGCCAGCCCGACGTGTTCGGCAAGGACGGCCTGGGCTGGGACAACGTCGCCAGGGTCTTCGCCGCCGCCGGCGGCGCACTGCTCGACTCCTCCTTCGGCCTGCCGATGCTGTTCTGCGTCGGCGTCGCGATCGGCATGGCGAAGAAGGCGGACGGCTCGACCGCGCTCGCCGCCGTGGTCGGCTTCCTGGTCTACTTCAGGGTCCTGCACGCCTTCCCGGAGCACTGCAAGGGCGGGACGGTCCCGGTCCCGGACGCCTGGACGGGCCAGTGCGTGGACTACTCGTCGGCGAAGATCGCGGCCGCGACGTACCAGAATCCGGGGGTGCTGGGCGGCATCCTGATCGGCCTGCTGTCGGCCTGGCTCTGGGTCCGGTTCCACCGCACCAAGCTGGTGGACTGGCTCGGCTTCTTCAACGGCCGCCGCCTCGTGCCGATGATCACCGCCCTGGTGGGCCTGGTGATCGCCGTCCTCGCGCTCTGGATCTGGCCGCCGATCGGCCGCGGCCTCAACGACTTCTCGCAGGACCTCGCCGACCTGGGCGCGGGCGGCTCCGGCATCTTCGGCGTGTGCAACCGCGCGCTGCTGCTGATCGGCATGCACCAGCTGCTGAACACCTTCGTCTGGTTCCAGTTCGGCGACTTCACCAAGGCCGACGGCGCGATGGTGCACGGCGACATCCCACGCTTCCTGGCGGGCGACCCGACGGCCGGACAGTTCCTGTCCGGCTTCTTCCCCATCATGATGTTCGCGCTGCCCGCCGCCGCGCTCGCGATCGCGCACTCGGCCAAGCTGCACCGCCGCAAGGAGATCTACGGCCTGATGCTCTCGGTCGGCCTGACGTCCTTCGTCACCGGTGTCACCGAGCCGATCGAGTACTCCTTCGCCTACATCGCCCCGGCCCTGTACGCGGTGCACGCCCTGCTGACCGGCGCCTCGATGGCGGTGACGTGGGGGCTCGGGGTGCACGACGGGTTCAGCTTCTCGGCCGGCCTGATCGACTACGTGATCAACTGGGGGCTGGCCACCAAGCCGTGGCTGATCATCGTCATCGGCCTCTGCTTCGCCGTCGTGTACTACGCGCTCTTCCGGTTCATCATCGTCAAATTCGACCTGAAAACACCGGGGCGCGAGGACGAGGACGAGGTCGAGGACGTCACCAAAGCCTGAAACAGAGCGCCCCGGGCAGCATCCCGCAATGGCCTCCGGACCCGCCGGTCCGGGGGCCTTCGGCATTTCGGGAAAGGACTTGTTTCCCTGCCCGGCTGACGTTCGAAAGGCAATTCGGCCGCGATACGGCCACCGACGAAGCGCTCCTCGGCGGCGACCGACCACGACGGCGGGAAGCCCCGGTCAGGCGGATCTGCGACACCGCGGTCACTCTCAGCTCCCGCCACCGCGACCCCGGCGGCGGCGGGCTCTTTTTGTTGCGCAAATAGCCAAAATCCCCATCGCACACGTAATCAAGATCGCCGTTCCCCGACTAGGTTTCGATTTCATAGCGCTTCCCCGCGACGGCGCTTTCCGGGTTCCCCGCCTTCTCCACCCGTGCTAGAAACTGGTCTACACCACCCGTGGTGTAGACCAGTTCGCGGTTGGCCCCCTGTGCCCATCCCCCGACCGACCGCCATGCCGTTAGGAACCCACCCCCATGAGTCAGTCTGCGCAGGCACCGGCGCCCGCCACGGCTCCGGCCGCGCCAAGCCCCGCCAAGAAGTTCGGCCAGAACGTCCTCCAGGGCCTGCAGAAGATCGGCCGCAGCCTCCAGCTGCCGGTCGCCGTCCTCCCGGCCGCCGGTATCCTGCTCCGGCTCGGCCAGCCCGACGTCTTCGGCAAGGACGGACTCGGCTGGGGAAAGGTCGCCGAGGTCTTCGCCACCGCCGGTGACGCCGTGTTCAGCAACCTGCCGCTGCTGTTCTGCGTCGGTGTCGCGATCGGCTTCGCCAAGAAGGCGGACGGTTCCACCGCGCTGGCCGCCCTGGTCGGCTACCTGGTCTTCCACAACGTGCTGACCGTCTTCCCGATGGACGGCACCGTCACCGCGGCACTGCCGGCCGGAAAGCCGCAGAACCCGGGCGTCTTCGGCGGCATCGTCGTCGGCCTGCTCAGCGCCGTGATCTGGCAGAAGTACCACCGCAAGAAGCTCGTCGACTGGCTCGGCTTCTTCAACGGCCGCCGCCTCGTGCCGATCATCATGGCCTTCGTCGGCACCCTGCTCGGCGTCGTCATGGGTCTGGCCTGGGGCCCGATCGGCACCGGCCTGACCCACGCCAGCGACTGGCTGACCGGTCTCGGCGCCGCCGGCTCCGGCATCTACGGTGTCGCCAACCGCGCGCTGATCCCGGTCGGCATGCACCAGTTCCTGAACACCTTCTTCCAGCAGCAGGTCGGCAGCTTCACCGACGCCTCCGGCCACACCTGGACCGGCGACATCCCGCGCTTCTTCCACAACGACCCGACCGCCGGCCAGTTCATGTCGGGCTTCTTCCCGATCATGATGTTCGGCCTGCCGGCCGCCGCCCTGGCGATCGCCCACACCGCGCGCCCCGAGCGCCGCAAGGCCGTGCTCGGCATGATGATCTCGGTCGCGCTGACCAGCTTCGTGACCGGTGTCACCGAGCCGATCGAGTTCTCGTTCATGTTCATCGCCCCGGTGCTCTACCTGATCCACGCGCTGCTCACCGGCCTCTCGATGGCCATCACCTGGAGCCTGGGCGTGCACGACGGCTTCGGCTTCTCGGCCGGCCTGATCGACTACGGGCTCAACTGGAACCTGGCCACCAAGCCCTGGCTGATCATCCCGATCGGCCTGGTCTTCGCGGCGCTGTACTACTTCCTGTTCCGCTTCGCGATCACCAAGTTCAACCTCAAGACCCCCGGTCGCGAGGACGACGACGAGATCGAGGACGTCACCAAGGCCTGACGCCCGCGTCCCTCCCGTCCGAAGGGCCCCGCCCCGCCGCCGCTCCCCCGGCGGCGGGGCGGGGCCCTTCGCGCACCCGGACGCCCTGGCGTTCCAGCGCGTGGAAAGGGCGGCGGACGAACCGACGGAAGCCCTGGTCAACTGAGGCGGTGAACGCCTCGTGCCTCACGCCCCCCTGAGCCGGCCCTAGATCCACCCGCGCCGGGCCGCGTGCACGCCGGCCTGGAAGCGGCTCTCCGCGCCCAGGCCGGCAGTCAGTTCGGCGACCAGCCGGCGCACCGTGCGCTCCGACACCTCCAGCTTCCGGGCGATCGCCGCGTCCGTCAGCCCGGCCGCCAGCAGTCGCAGCACGGCGCGTTGACGATCGGTCATCTCGCGTTCCTCCGGTCCGAGCTCCGGCGGCGTCCAGGCCGCCGACCAGAAGTACTCGAACAGCTCCGCCACCAGTTCGACCAGCGCCGGCTCGCGGACCACCACCGCCGCCTCGGCGGCCGGAGCGTCCCCGCCCGGTCCCGAACCGGGCGCCGGCAGGATCGCCAGCCGGGCGTCCACCACGATCAGCCAGAGCGGCAGCGAGTGCGCCGCCCTGATCCTGGCCCCGGCCCCGGTCAGCTCCCGCACGTGCGCCAGCACGGCCGGGCGGCGCAGCGCGGCGGCCGGGTAGATGGTGCGCAGGGCGGCGCCGTGGGCGAGGGCGAGGCGTTCGCGGGCGAGTTTGCCGGCCAGGGCGGGTCCGGAGAGGTCCTGGCCGGGGCGCAGGGAGAGGGCTTCGGTGCGGGCGCCGCGGGCGGCGTCCTCGAGCAGGGCGGCGATCCGGTCGGCGCCGCGGACGAGTTCGAGGCCGGTGCCGGTTCCGCTACCGGTTCCGGTGCGGTGGCGCTGTTGGACGGGCAGGTAGCCGGTGTGCAGCCGGTCGACGGATTCGCGGGCGTGACGCAGGGCGGCGACGAGGGCGGTGACCTGGGTATCGGCGTCGAGCAGGAGCTGGCGGACGGCGGTGTCGACCGAGACGGCGGTGCCGGTGGGGGCCGTGTCGGGGGCGGCGGCCGGCTGGAGCAGCCCGAGGGTGTGCAGTTCTGTGGTGGCGGCGGCGAGCCGGGGGGCGTCCCAGTCGAGGCCGAGTGCCTCGGGCGGGTGGCCGGGTTCGGCGAGCAGGCGGGCGTAGAGCCGGGTGGCGTCGGTGCCGGTGGTGCTCTCCATCGGGCGCAGCCTAGTGCGGGTGGGGCGGGGCCGGTCGGGGGTTTCCGCTCCGCGAGACGGCGCGGTCGCCGTCGGCCCGCGGGCCCGGGCGGCCCCGGCGGAGTCCGCGTTGCGGGACGGGTCTTCCGCTCCCGGTCATGGCCGGTTCCGGTCGGCCCGGGTGGGCTGACCTGCGGTGCGGTGGCGCGCAGGATGTGCGGCATGGCTCTTCCCGAAGCTTCGACGATCTGGTTGGACGGCTCCCTGGTGCCCTGGCGGGAGGCCCGGGTGCACGTCCTCACGCACGGCCTGCACTACGGCACGGGGGTGTTGGAGGGCACCCGGGTGTTCGCCACGGCGGACGGTCCGGCGGTGTTCCGGCTGTCCGAGCACCTGCGCCGGCTGGACCGCAGTGCCCGGATGATCCGGATGGAACTCCCGTACGATCTCGCCGACTTGACGAAGGCGACGGTGGACCTGGTGCGCGCCAACGGCCACCGGGAGTGCTACCTGCGGCACTTCGCGTTCCTCGGGTACGGCTCGATGGGCATCGACATGCGGGCGTCGCCGGTCACCGTGTCGATCGCGAGCTGGGAGTGGCTGGGCCAACTCCCGCCCGCGGAGGGCGGGATCACGTTGAAGACGAGCAGCTGGCGGCGGAACGACCCGAACGCGGTGCCGCCCGCGGCGAAGGCCACCGGCCCGTACCTGAACTCGGTGCTCGCCCGTCGGGAGGCGAATGACGCGGGCTACGACGAGGCGCTGCTGCTCGGTCCGGACGGCACGGTGAGCGAGTGCACCGGGGAGAACGTGTTCACCGTGCGGGACGGGGTGCTGCGCACGCCTCCGTCGAGCGCGGGCGCTCTGGAGGGCATCACCCAGGACACGGTGCTGACCCTGGCCCGCGACCTGGGGGTGGAGGTCCGCGTGGAGGGCCTGCTGCGCTCGGATCTCTACGCGGCGGACGAGCTCTTCGTCTGCGGCACGGCGGCGGGCGTCATCCCGGTCCGTGCCCTGGACGACCGTGCGCTCCCCGAGTCTCCCGGCCCGGTCACCGTCCGGTTGCGGGAGGCGTACCAGGCGGCCGTGACGGGCGCCGACCCGCGCTACCGGCACTGGCTGACGCCGGTGCTCTGACCGGGGTCGGCCGCGACACCGTACGGGTCCCGGCAGCGAACGGGCCCCGGCACCGGACGGGCCCCGGCGGGGCGGGGCGGCCCGGTCAGATCTCGTACACCGCGCCGGCGCGGGCGATGTCGACCGGGCCGGTGTAGGCGGCGGCCGCGTCGCGGCGGTTGTGCTCGGCGTCGGTCCAGGGGGGGATGTGGGTGAGGACGAGCCGGCGGGCACCGGCGGCGGTGGCGTGCTCGCCGGCTTCGCGGCCGTTGAGGTGGACGGCCTGGTAGGTGTCGCGGCCGTCGATGTACGCGGCCTCGCAGAGGAAGAGGTCGGTGTCGCGCGCGAGTTCGACGAGTTCGGCGCTCTCGCCGGTGTCGCCGCTGTAGACGAGCGAGCGGCCGCCGTGTTCGAGGCGGAAGGCGAAGGCGTCGACGGGGTGGTTGACCTGGGCGACGTCGATCCGGAACGGGCCGAGGTCGAAGCTGCCGGGGGTGAGGGTGCGGAACTCGAAGACCTCCTTCATGCCCGGGTTCTCCGGCATGTCGTAGGCACGGGCGAGCCGCTCGGCGGTGCCGGCCGGGCCGTACACGGGGAGCAGTTCGGGGCAGCCCTCGGCGCGGTAGTTGCGGGCCACCCAGTAGGCGCACAGGTCGACGCAGTGGTCGGCGTGCAGGTGGCTGAGCAGGACGGCGTCGACGTCGTAGAGGCCGGTGTACTTCTGCAGGGCGCCGAGGGCTCCGTTGCCGAGGTCGAGGACGACGCGGTAGCCCTCCGCCTCGACCAGGTAGCTGGAGCAGGGCGAGTCGGCGGACGGGAAGCTCCCCGAGCACCCCACCACGGTCAGTTTCATCCGAGCCCCTCCACCCCGACACGTCCTGGCTGCTGTTGGAAAACGGCATGGAAAACGGCAGGCCGGGCCGGTGGACCGGCCGGTAGCACTGCGTTGGTGTGTCGAGGGTAAGGGTGGAGCGGCACTTTGCCCCCGTCCCCGTGCCGGGCTGTGGCTGGAATCACCAGAACGCCGGGGACGGGACCGGGGGCGGGAGCGGAGGTGGGGGCAGGGGCGGGGGTGTGGGTGGGGATCAGCGGCGCCGGGGGCGGTTGCGGGCCCAGGCGCGGATGGTGTCGGGGTACCAGCGGGGGTGGCCGTTGGCGTCGGTCACGTCCGGGTCGGGCAGCAGACCGTGCCGCCGGTAGTTGCGGACGGTCTCGGGCTGGACGTTGATGTGGCGGGCGATCTCGGCGTAGGACCACGGTTCGGCGCTACGGCTCATGCGCACCGTCCGGTTGTTCGCTCGCTGCGCTCACTCACGAGGCACCTCCGGGGGGCGGGGGCGGACGTTCGTGACGCAGCCTGTCCGGGCGCGAGCCGGACGTACGGCGCGGAACGGGCACAGTGGCGGTTTCGTGACGAACCGGGAGCAACGCGCGGACAAATACTCAACTGTCACAGCCGACACGGTGGTGGCGTCCGCCCCCGGCCCGGTACGGTTCGCCGCATGAACGGCATGACTGGTACCTGGGTCGTCCTGGCGGTGGTCGGCGTCGCGCTGGTGGCGGCGGTCGTGGCGCTGATGGCACGGCGCACCCGCCCGGCCCCGCGCCCGGCGGGGCCGACCGGCCCGCGTCCGCGCCCGAGCACCAGGGCCCGCCCGGAGCCGCAGGAGATCTGGTGGGCGGAGGTGCCGTTCGAGGACGGCCCCGGGTCGAAGGACCGCCCGTGCCTGGTGCTGCGGGTGAACGCCCGGACCGCCACCGTCGCGAAGATCACCAGCAAGCACCACGCCGAGCGCCCGGGCGTACTGCCGCTGCCGCCCGGTTCGGTGGGCGACCGGCAGGGCCGGGTCAGCTGGCTGGAGACCGACGAGCTGCGCGAGGTGCCACTGTCGGCCTTCCGCCGCCGGGCCGGCACGGTGGACCGGCAGGTGTGGGCCCGGGCGCAGCAGGTGCTGAACTAGGGCCTGCCCCGAGGCGGGCCCGCGAGCGGGCTACGCCCAGAGCTGGCCCTGCAGCGCCTCGACCGCCGCCTCGGTGGACTCGGCGGTGTAGATGCCGGTGGACAGGTACTTCCAGCCGCCGTCGGCGACCACGAAGACGATGTCCGCGCGCTCCCCCGCGGCCGCGGCCTTGCGGCCGACACCGATCGCCGCGTGCAGGATGGCGCCGGTGGAGACGCCCGCGAAGATGCCCTCCTGCTGCAGGAGTTCGCGGGTGCGGCGGACGGCGTCGGCGGAGCCGACCGAGAAGCGGGTGGTGAGCACCTCGGCGTCGTACAGCTCGGGGACGAAGCCCTCGTCGAGGTTGCGCAGCCCGTACACCAGGTCGTCGTAGCGCGGTTCGGCGGCGACGATCTTCACGCCGGGGACCTTCTCGCGCAGGTAGCGGCCGACGCCCATCAGGGTGCCGGTGGTGCCGAGGCCGGCCACGAAGTGGGTGACGGTCGGCAGGTCGGCGAGGATCTCGGGGCCGGTGCCGGTGTAGTGGGCGCCCGCGTTGTCGGGGTTGCCGTACTGGTAGAGCATCACCCAGTCGGGGTGCTCGGCGGCGATCTCCTTGGCGATCCGGACGGCGGTGTTGGAGCCGCCGGCGGCCGGGGAGGGGATGATCTCGGCGCCCCACATGCGGAGCAGTTCGCGCCGTTCCTCGCTGGTGTTCTCGGGCATCACGCAGACCATCCGGTAGCCCTTGAGCTTGGCGGCCATGGCGAGCGAGATGCCGGTGTTGCCGCTGGTGGGCTCGAGGATGGTGCAGCCCGGGGTGAGCCGGCCGTCGGCCTCGGCGCGCTCGATCATGTGCAGCGCCGGACGGTCCTTGATCGAGCCGGTCGGGTTGCGGTCCTCCAGCTTGGCCCAGAGGGTGACCAGGCCCTCGGTGTTGCCGGGGACGGCGGCGGACAGCCGCGGCAGGCGGACCAGCGGGGTGTTGCCGACGGCTTCGAGCGGACTGTCGTAACGCAAGGGAGGCCTCCGGCCACGGCGGTGAGGGTCACACGGCGGTGAGGGTCACGAGGGGTGGTTCCCCCGCCGGTGGCGGGGGAACCGGGAGGTCGGCGGGGTAACCGGGATCAGCGGGCGCCGCCGGCCACGGCGGGCAGGATGGTGACGCTGTCGCCGTCGGCGAGGGCGGTGGAGATGCCCTCCAGGAAGCGGACGTCCTCGTCGTTCAGGTAGACGTTGACGAAGCGGCGCAGCTCGCCGCCGTCCAGCAGGCGGGCGGCGATGCCCGGGTGGCGGGCGTCGAGGTCGGTGAAGAGTTCCCCGAGGTTGCTGCCGTTGCCCTCGACGGCCTTGGCGCCGTCGGTGTAGGTGCGGAGGATGGTCGGGATGCGGACCTCGATGGCCATGGGTGCGCTCCTGTGCGAGTCGTGGAGTGGGTGGGCCGCAGCGGGCGCGGCAGGGCGGACGGGTGCCCGGGGCTCGGCGCCGCCGCGGGAGCGGCGGGCCCGGGTGGGGGTGCGGCGGCTCTCAGCGCGAGCGCGCGGGCGTGCCTGGACAGATCGCGCCGGCGTGCCGGCACAGGTCGATGTGCAGGCGCGCCACGAGGCGGGTGCCCGGGGCCTGGTTGCTCACATCGACGGAACGCATGGGCTCATCGTATAGATTCCCGGGCCCGCTTAGACATGCCCGTCTCGGGATCCGGATGTTCCCGTTCCCAGTGCTGAGACGACAGGGGCCCGCCGACCGTTCGCGAGGGGTCGGCGGGCCGCGTCCGGGTGGGTGCCGGTCAGGCCTGGTAGGCCTCGACGACCTGGACGTCTTCCTCTGTGATCTCGCCGTCCACGATGCGGAACGAGCGGAACTGGTAGGGGTCGCCCTCGCCGTTGCCGTCGGCGGTGGAGACCAGGACGTAGTGGGCGAACGGCTCGGAGGCGTAGCTCACGTCGGTGCGCGAGGGGTAGGCCTCGGTGGCGGTGTGCGAGTGGTAGACGATCACCGGCTCCTCGTCGCGGTCGTCCATCTCGCGGTAGAGCTTGAACAGGTCGCCCGAGTCGAACTCGTAGAAGGTGGGCGAGCGGGCGGCGTTGAGCATCGGGATGAACCGCTCGGGCCGTCCGCTGCCGGCCGGCCCGGCGACCACGCCACAGGCCTCGTCCGGGTGGTCGGCGCGGGCGTGGGCCACGATCCGGTCGCGGAGTTCTCGGGTGATGGTCAGCATGCGGTCAGGATAGCCACGCCCCGGCGGCTGTCCGCCGGGGCGTCCGAGGCCCGGGCACCGGGCGTCCGAGGCGCGGTCAACGGGTGTCCGCGGGGCGGTTCCGGTGCCCGTACGAGGGGCGGGTTCAGCCGGCCTGCGGGTTGTCGACGGCCTGCGGATTGTCGACGGCCTGCGGGTTGCGGCGCTGGAGGAAGCGGTAGCCGATCACCAACAGCAGCGCCCAGCCCGGGAAGACGTAGAGCGAGATCCGGTTGTCCTCGTCCAGGCCGATCAGCACCACGACCAGGGCGAGGAAGGCGAGCGCGGCCCAGCTGACCCAGGCGCCGCCGGGCGCCTTGAAGGAGGGTGCGGGCAGGTGGCCGGCCTTCCAGGCCTTCCGGTAGCGGATCTGGGAGATCAGGATCATCGCCCAGGTCCACAGGCCGCAGACCGTGGCGACCGAGGTGATGTACTCGAACGCCCGTGCCGGGACGAGGTAGTTGAGCACCACGCCGATGCCCATCAGCAGGCTGGAGACGGTGATCGCGAAGGCCGGGGTGCGGCGGGAGTTGAGCTTGGTGAGCTGCCCGGGGGCCTGTCCGCGCAGGGCGAGGTCGCGCAGCATGCGGCCGGTGGAGTACATCCCGGAGTTGCAGGAGGAGAGCGCGGCGGTGAGCACCACGAAGTTGATGATGCCGGCCGCCGCCGGGATGCCGATCTTGCCGAAGGCGGCGACGAACGGGCTGACGCCGGGCTGGAATTCGGTCCACGGCACGAGCGAGAGGATGACGACCAGGGCGCCGATGTAGAACAGCGCGATGCGCCAGGGCAGGGTGTTGATGGCGCGCGGGAGGGTCTTCTCGGGGTTCTCGCTCTCGCCCGCGGTGACGCCGACGAGTTCGACGCCCAGGTAGGCGAACATGACGATCTGAAGGGTCATCACGGTGGAGCCGATGCCCTTGGGGAAGAAGCCGCCGTCCTGCCACAGGTGGGTGATCGACGCGGTGTCACCGGCCTTGCTGAAGCCGAGGGTGAGCACCCCGACGCCGATCAGGATCATGCCGATGATGGCGGTGACCTTGACCATGGAGAACCAGAACTCGATCTCGCCGAACAGCTTCACCGAGATCAGGTTGGCCGCGTAGAGGACGACCAGGAAGGTCAGCGCGCTGGTCCACTGGGGTATGCCGGGTGCCCAGAACTTCACGTACACGGCGGCGGCGGTGGTCTCGGCCATGCCGGTGACGACCCAGAACAGCCAGTACGTCCAGCCGGTCACGTAGCCGGCGAAGGGGCCGAGGAACTCCCGCGCGTACTCGGCGAAGCTGCCGGAGACCGGACGGTAGGTGAGGAGTTCACCGAGGGCGCGCATGATCACGAAGATCACCAGGCCGGCGATGGCGTAGGAGAGGATCAGGCTCGGGCCGGACTTGGAGATCGCGGTGCCGGCGCCGAGGAAGAGGCCGGTGCCGATCGCTCCGCCGATCGCGATCATCTGGATCTGGCGGCTGCCGAGTCCCCGCTCGTAGCCCTCCTCGTCCGGCTTGGTCTCGACCACATGGTCGGACAACTTCTCGGCCATGATGCACCGTCCTGGTCGTCTCGGGGGTGGAGAAGTCGTACCACGCGACGTCCGGACAGCGGTGCCCATCTGAGCGATATTTGAGCATGACCTGTCAGGGTTTGTCCTATTTTGCATGGAAAGGACCCAGCGAATCGTCCACATGCTGGACGAAACCGCCTGGGCTTGCCCGAAACCGGGCAGGCTTGCCCCGGAAGCGCGAACGGGAGCGGACCGAGCCGCTCCACGTTCACGCAGGAATTGCCTTGAGTTCAGGCCCTGTTCACTTGTCCGGGACTCTGCTCACCCGACCGGGCCCTGCCCACTCGGCCCTACCCCACGCGGCCCGGCCCGTTCGCCCGGCCGACGCCGCTCAGTCGGCCATCGCCTCCAGCAGCGACTCCTGCAGCGCCCCCAGCCACAGGTACGCCATCACCAGCGGCTTGCGCTCGTCGCCGTCCGGCAGCGCGTAGAGGCCCTCCTCCTCGCCCTCGGTGACCTCCAGCCGGACGCCGAGGGCCAGCCGCAGGTCGTTCAGCGCACCCAGCCAGCGCGGGCAGTCGGGGGTGCCCAGCTTGAGCACCCCGTCGCCGCCGAGGCCGTCCAGCGCCCGGATGACGAACAGCGCGTCGTCCCGCTTGCGGGCCCGCAGGTCCAGCTCGGTGAAGCGGCGGAACTCCCCGGACGCGGCCGTGGCCTCGTCGTCGTCCGGCTTCTCCGGGTCCCCGTAGGCGTCCGGGAAGAACCGGGCCAGCACCGGGTCGGCGGGCGCCTCGGTCGGCCCCTCGGCGAACAGCGCGGCCAGCGGGTCACCGCCCTCCCCGCCCGGGCCGGGGCCGATCAGCTCCAGCAACTGCACTTCCAGCGAGCGGAGGATGGAGGCCTCCCACTCGTCCAGCGCGATCGTCGCGCCGCCACCGCCGGTGCTCTCGAACAACCCAGCCATCTGTATCGGTCAGCCCGTCTTCGTCGTCTTCGGTCATCCGGCCGGCGGTCCGGCTCCAGTCGCGCCGCAGCGCCGGTCGTGCCGCAGCGCCGGTGATGCTGCGGCGTCAGTCGTGCTGCAGCGTCGCCCAGAGGCCGTAGCCGTGCATCGCCTGGACGTCGCGCTCCATCTCCTCGCGGGAACCGCTGGAGACCACCGCCCGCCCCTTGGTGTGGACGTCCATCATCAGCTTCCGGGCCTTGTCCTTCGGATAGCCGAAGTAGGCCTGGAAGACGTACTGGACGTAGCTCATCAGGTTGACCGCGTCGTTGTGCACGATGGTCACCCAGGGCGTGTCCGGCTCTGCCACCGGCAGCCCTTCGACCTCAGGGCGCTCGATCTCCGCGGGCGCGACACTCACGCCGGGTCCTCCTCGCTGCACACTCGTCCGTTACTCCTCAAGCCCCATGCTGCCATCCGGGGGACACCCGGGCGATTCCGACCCGGCCCACCGGCCCGAGCCGAAGGGCGCGTCGGGGCCGACCCTCGGCACCGGATCCCGGGCGCCCGGGGGGCCCGCCGACGAATCACTCCGAGAAATCGTCACTCTGACGCTAAGTGGTAGTAGCATCATCCGCATGGACGCCACTTCAGTGCGCGCGGCCGGCTCGACCGCGCTACTCACCGACCGCTACGAGCTCACCATGCTGCAGGCCGCCCTGCGCAGCGGGGCCGCGCACCGCCACTCCGTCTTCGAGGTGTTCACCCGTCGCCTGCCCGGCGGCCGCCGCTACGGCGTCATGGCCGGCACCGGCCGGGTGCTCGACGCCGTCGAGAACTTCCGCTTCTCCACCGCCCAGCTCGACTGGCTGGCCGGCCAGGGCGTGGTCGACGAGGACACCCTGCGCTTCCTCGCCGACTACCGCTTCCGCGGGGACATCCAGGGCTACCCCGAGGGCGAGGTCTACTTCCCCGGCTCGCCGCTGCTCACCGTCGAGGGCAGCTTCGCCGAAGCGGTGATCCTGGAGACGGTGATCCTGTCGATCCTCAACCACGACTCGGCGATCGCGGCCGCCGCCTCCCGGATGACCGCCGCCGCCGGCGGCCGCCCGGTGATCGAGATGGGCGCCCGCCGGGCCCACGAGCAGGCCGCCGTCGCCGCCGCCCGGGCCGCGTACGTGGCCGGGTTCGCCGCCACCTCCGACCTGGAGGCCGGCTTCACCCACGGCATCCCGACCACCGGCACCGCCGCGCACGCCTTCACCCTGGTGCACGACAGCGAGCGGGACGCCTTCCGCGCCCAGATCGCCTCGATGGGCAAGGGCACCACGCTGCTGGTCGACACCTTCGACCTGCGCGAGGCCGTGCGCACCGCGGTCGAGGTGGCCGGCCCCGAGCTGGGCGCCGTCCGGATCGACTCCGGCGACCTCACCCTGCTGGCCCACCGGGTCCGCCGCCAGCTGGACGAACTGGGCGCCGAGAAGACCCGGATCATCGTCACCTCGGACCTGGACGAGTACGCGATCGCCGCCCTGGCCGCCGCCCCGGTGGACGGCTACGGCGTCGGCACCAGTCTGGTCACCGGCAGCGGGCACCCGACCTGCGCCATGGTCTACAAGCTGGTCGCCCGGGCCGGGACCGACGGCGGGCCGCTGGTGCCGGTGGCCAAGCGCGCGGCGGGCGGCAAGACCAGCATCGGCGGCCGCAAGTGGGCCGCCCGCCGGCCCGACGCCGACGGTGTGGCCGAGGCCGAGGTGGTCGGCACCGGGCCCGTCCCGGACGAGCTGCGGCCGCACCTCGTGCAGGTGCCGCTGGTCCGGGCCGGCGAGACGGTCGGCCGGGAGCCGCTGAGCGCCGCCCGCGAACGGCACATCCGCGCCCGGGCCGCGCTGCCCCTGTCGGCCACCCAGCTCTCCAAGGGCGACCCGGTGCTGCCGACCGAGCTGGTCCTGCCGACCGACCCGACCCACTGACCCGTACGGCCCACCGAACCGTACGACCCACTGACCCGACCCGACCCACTGACCCGTACGACCCACCGGCCGACGCGGTCCGCCGACCCGGCCCGTCGTCAGTCGGTCGCCACGCGGAGGCCCCGGGTCCGGCCACCGGGCCGGCCCCGGGACTTCCGCCCCCGCGCGGCACTCCCTAGAGTCAGCCGTAGAGTTCCCCGGAGCTCCCCGAGAACCCCCGAGCCCCGCACCGCCGGGCCGAGTACTCCCGAGGGCTCCCCCACCGGGGCGCCGCCTCCCGCGGGCCCCCGACATCCGAGGATGCGAGCCATGCACCGGGCACTGATCGTCGTCGACGTTCAGAACGACTTCTGCGAGGGCGGCAGCCTGGCCGTCACCGGCGGCGCCGAGGTGGCCGCCGCCATCACCGACCTGATCGCCGAATCCTCCCCCGGCTACCAGCACATCCTCGCCACCCGCGACCACCACATCGACCCGGGTGCGCACTTCTCCACCGAGCCGGACTACGTCGACAGCTGGCCGCCGCACTGCGTGGCCGGCACCGAGGGCGTGGGCTTCCACCCGAACTTCGCGCCCGCCGTGATCTCCGGCGCGGTCGAGGCGGTCTTCGAGAAGGGCGCCCACTCGGCGGCGTACAGCGGCTTCGAGGGGCTGGACGAGAACAACCGCGGTCCGGTGGAGTGGCTGCGCGAGCGACAGGTCGACGAGGTCGACGTGGTGGGCATCGCCACCGACCACTGCGTCCGGGCGACCGCGCTGGACGCCGCCCGGGCGGGCTTCGCCACCCGCGTCCTGCTGGACCTCACCGCCGGGGTGGCCGCGGAGACCACCGCCGCCGCGCTGGAGGAGCTGCGGGCGGCCGGGGTCGAGCTGGTCGGCACACCGGTGGTCCGTTCCTAGCGCCCCCGCCTGACGCCCCCTGACGCCCCGTGATGCCCCGTGATGCCGCGCCGACGGCACCGGGAGGACACCGGGAGGTTCAGACCACCAGAAGCTCCACCACGTCCGTGCCGCCGACCCGATGGGCCTCGCGCAGCTCGCCGCCGACCGCGTCCGGGTCGGCGGCCAGCCGGGCCCCGGAGACGTACACCACGCGGATGCCCAGGTACTCCATCCGGTGCTGGCCGCCGCGCACCCAGGCCGCCTCGCCCTCGCTGACGCAGCGCAGGTCCGAGTCCACCTCCACCGCGACGCCGCGCTCCGGCCAGTAGAGGTCCGGGACGGCGATGTACGTGCCGCGGCGCATCCGCAGCTCGGGGGCGTTCAGCGGGACCGGCAGCAGCCACTCGTCCACCAGGTGACCGACCCGCTCCAGCACCGAGTCCCGCTCGGCGGCGAGGAGTTCGTCCAGCGCGGCACGCACCCGGGGCTCGTCGGTCAGCCCGGACTCGATCAGCTCGGCGGCCAACTCGCGTACCGTGCAGCCGTTCTCGCCACGGGAGACGGCTTCCCGCAGCACCGCGCGCACCGGCGCCGGAGCCCCCGGGTCCGCCGTCCACTCGCCGAGCGCGTCCGCGACCGCCCGGGCCACCGGCGCACAGGCCAGGCCGTGCACCGAGCGGGCCACCAACTCCCGTTCGGTGCGCCGGATCCGCACCTCGCCGACGTCCTTCAGCCGACGCTGGCGGGGCACCAGGACGTCCACCCCGGTCACCGCGGGCAGTCGGGGCACGGCCGCGAAGCCGTACAGCGCCAGCGCGGCCGCCCCGGTGATCACCGCGCCCTCGCGGCGGCCCTCCTCGCGACCGTTCTGCGCCGCGTACAGCAGCGCGGCCCAGATCCGCTGCTCCGGGGTGGGCTCGTCGGACTGCAGCAGGTAGACCCTGGGCAGCAGCCGCCGCCAGGGGCCGCCCCGGCGGCAGTGCTCGGTGACGACACGAGCCGGCACGCCCCGGGTGCGCAGCTGACTCGCGGTGACGACGTTCTGCTGACGCTTCGCCAGCTCCTCCAGCGACAGCGGAGGCGAGGGAATCCGGTAGCTCATGCCGACACCATCCCCAACCGCCGCGACCCGCGACCGGGAGCCTGACGCACTGTTACGCAACCGTCGCGAAACCGGGACCAGCCCGCACTAAAGTCCTCATACCCTCACTCATTTGGAGTAATTGACGCCCATACAGTTGTCATATCTGATTGAAAACGATCGCCGACCTGGTCGCCTGACCCAGAGTGACCAAGGGCATACGGCGAGGGACCCTCCGGGCGTCAATCCCACCCCAAGGATTGCCTAGGCTTACGTCATGTCACGTGACGAGACCGCCGGCCTCCGCGCGGCCCAGCTCCGCCTCGGCCGCCTGCCCGGATACGTCCGCCGCCCGGACCCCGCCCGCCGGAGCGGCGAAAAGGGCCATACGTACAAGAAGGGCTGGGAGGTCCGCTTCACCGCCCGCAGTGAAGCCGAGATAGCAGAGATCCGCGACCTGGTCGTCGCCGCCGGATTCGCCCCGGCCAGACCGTTCTTCAAAGGCCACCAGCTCATCCAGCCGGTCTACGGCATGGCGGCGGTACAGGCCTACCTGGCCGCCAGACAGGCGGCCGAGGAACACGCCGCCCGGGCCGCGGTCGGCCGACGCCGACGAGCCGCGACGGGACGGCCTCCCGGAGGACACGGCACCACCGGCGGACACACTCCGGCGGTGCACGCGGCCGGGGCGCACGGCCCTGGCTCGCACGCCTCCGGGGCGCACGCGACCGGGGCGCACGCCGTCGGTGCGGCACACCGGTGCGAGCGCGAGGAGGCCGCCGCCGGAGCAGCTGCGGCGGCTGCGGCCGCAGCCGCCACGGCCGCGCAGGCCGCCCGGCGACGGGCCGTCGAGTCCTTCCCCGCCCAGCTCGAACGGGACACCGCCCCCGACCGGCTCTCCCCGTCGGAGGCCGGGACGACCTCCTGACGGACAGCCTCCCGACGGACGAGCTCCCGGCGGGCGACCGCACCACTCGTCCGCTTCGGCCGCCCGCTTCGCCCGTCCGCTTCGCCCCGGCCGCCGAAGCCAGCTTCAGGCCGCCGGGGCGTGGTCGATGTGCACGGGGGCGACCGGCAACCGCAGGACCACCCGGATCAGCGACCCCGCCCCCGACCACGGCCCCGGACGCGGCCCCGGATGCGGCCATGCGTGTGGTCGTACGGGCGGTCGTGGTGACGCCCTCGTCCCTGTCCGCACCCCTCGGCGCGTTGATCGCCGCGGTAATCGTGAGCGCGGTTGCGCGGGTGGTTGTGCGGGCGCGGGTTCGCGCCGGGGGCGTGGACGTCAGCCGTCACAAGCCCTACGGTGGCACATCAACTGCCTTGCAGTCATGGCCGTCCTATACCCCCTGACCAGCTGCGACGCGCTCGCACCTACGCCTCCCCCGCCACTGCGCGGCACCGCCCCGCCGGCCCCGCGCCGGTCCGCCGCCCGGCCGCTCCACCACCGCTCCGCACCCGGTCGTCACCGGAACCGGCCGGGCGGCGGCGGGTTCCGGGCATTCCATCGGATTGGTCACCCAGCGCACCGAGGGCCTACCGTAGAGTGAGCACAGATGATCGACCGCCAAAGACCCATCTCCCTTTCCGAGAAGACGAGATGACCAACCGTCACACGACTTCCGCCGAGCCACCCCCGGGGCCCGGCGAGCCGGAGGACGTACCTCTGGAGTTCACCGCATTCTGCGAACTCCACCGCCCCCGGTACCTCAGCTACGCCCGGGTGTGGCTGACCGAGCGCAGCGACGCGGCCACCGCCGTCCAACAGGCCTTCGCCGAAATCGCGGTGCACTGGCGCGAGTTGATGGGCAGCTCCAACCCGACCGCGCACGCCTGGGAGATCCTGCGCGGCACCGTCGCCCAGCACACCCGGCGGGAGTCGCCGGACCCGGACCGCCACCCCGCCGAGGACGACCTGGCGATCCTGCACTACGTCGTCGGCCTCGCCGCCCCCGAGATCGCCGACGTCATCGGCACCGACGCCGCCAGCGTCGCCGGACGACTGCGCCGCACCATGCTGCGCGAGGCCTCCGGCTGGTGACCTCGCGCCCCGCGCGACCCTCGGAGGGTCTCAGACCCGCTCGCCCGTCACGTCGCACAGGTGGTGCACCGGGTCGTGGATCAGGTACCGGGAGAACGACTCGACCGTGAACCGCGCCCCGTCGGAGCGGCTCCCGATCCGCAGCCACTGCTCGCCGGCCACCCGCTCGAAGGCCGCGGCCAGCGTCTCCGCAGCCTCCGCCAGCTCCCCCGCCACCACCCGCGGCAGCTGCTCCCCGTAACGCTCGGCGACGGCCGTCTCGTCCTGGTCCCAGTTCGCGAACAGCGGGTCGTCCCGGTCGAGCATGAGGTTCAACCGGACGTGGAACAGCCGGAAGACGTCCCGGACGTGGCACGCGTACTCCAGGTCCGACCAGACACCCGGCTCCGGCCGACGGCGCAGCCCGTCCTCGTCCCCGGCCAGCACCGCCAGCCAGCCCTCCGCATTGGCCCTGATCATCCCGGCGACATCCGCGGGCACCACCTTCGGTGTGTCCAACCCACAGTCGGAGCACGGGCGTTCGAGCACCCAGGTCCAGTCCTTGGTGTCGGGGACGATCTCCCCGGCGGCGCCGGAGGCGTTCGTGGCGTCCGTGGCGTTCGCGGTGTCCGTGGCGTTCGCGGTGTCCGGGGCGTTCTCAGAAGTGCTCATGGGCCCAGCATGGCCGCCACCGCAAGCACCCCACCAGCGGCAGGAACGCCAGCGGCCGCCGAAATACTGCCAGCCCCGTCGGGCCCCGCTCAGCGCTCCCGCTCGTACTCCACCCGCGCCGCCAGCAGACCGCCCAGGTGCTCACGGCTCCACGCGCACACCGCGTCCATCGGCCCCAGCAACGTCCGGCCCAACGACGTGAGCGCGTACTCGACCCGCGGCGGATTCCCGCCGTACTCGGTGCGGTCCACCACACCGTCCTGCTCCATCGAACGCAGCGACTCCGCCAACACCTTGGCGGTGATCCCCACCAACGGCACCCGCAACTCCGAGAAGCGGCGCGGACCGCCCTCCAGGCAGCACATGATCTTCCACGCCCACTTCCGGCTGCCCAACACCGGCACGGCCGGCACCGGGCAGTCCGGGAAGAAGTCCGCCGTCAACGGCACCGCGGCGCCACTCTGCTCCACACTCACTGCCGTACCCCCAGTCATACCCCGACCGTACCCGCCGCCGCCCCGGCCCCACCCGACGTCCCCCCAGTACCGCCCCGGTACCGTTGAAGTAACCGGCACCCCCCGGTCTACCGTCACCACACCGGCGGGCGACAACGCCCGCCCCAACGGACGGAAGACCGCCATGACCAGCAACGACACCACCGACGCCACCGCCCCGAAGGACGACCAGCACACCACGGACGTCATCGTCTACGGCGCGGGCGGCCAGGTCGGCCGCGCCGTCATCGCCGAGGCCCTCCGGCGCGGACTCACCGTCACCGCCGCCGTCCGCCACCCCGAACGCCACACCGACCTCGACCGCGACGGCGTCACCCTCCTGCGCTGCGACGTCACCGACCCCGCCGCCATCGCCACCACCGCCCCCGGTCACGCCGCCGCCGTCAGCAGCATCTACACCCCCGACACCCCCTCCACCGACTTCTACCGTGCCGCCACCACCGCCCTGGTCACCGGCCTCGGCCAAGCCGGCGTGCGACGCCTCGTCCACGTCGGCGTCGCCACCACCCTGCAGACCACCCCCGGCACCGCCATCCACGACGACCCCGACTTCCCCGACGCCTACCGCGCCTTCTCGCTCGGCCACAGCGCCGCCCACGACCTCCTCCACGCCTCCCCCACCACCCTCGACTGGGTCGTCGTCACCCCGCCGATGGACCTCGACCGCACCGCCCCCGGCACCGGCCGCTACCGCGTCGGCGGCCCCCACGTCCTCGGCCCCCGCATCGCCCAGGCCGACCTCGCCACCGCCATCGTCGACGAACTCACCACCCCCACACACCACCGGGAACAGATCGCCGTCGCCGAATGAAACGCGTGGACGAACCGGAACCCCCCGGCCATCCTGAGCCGCACGACCGCCGGCCCGCCCACACCTACGCAAATCCGGCTTCACCCTCGAAGACCGCGCCCGCGAGGCCCCCCTGGGACAACCGCTACTGGGACGTCCTCCACATGGCCGCCCTACGGGAGGAATGGCTGAGCACTCACTGATACGTCCCGCCGGCCGCCGCCCGCTTCCGCCTCCTCGCCCGCACCACGAGTACGACCACAAACACCACACCACAGACAAGCGCAGCCCACAGCGCCAGGCCGATCGCCACCCCGACACCAAATCCAATTCCGCTGCTGCTGCCATCCCCCTCAGGAACCATGACCTCCGCAGAGGGCTCGTCCGTGGCCTCATCCATCGGAGGAGGCGTACCCCGCGATTCCTTCCGCCCGACCAGGGGATTGTCCTGAGACCCGTTGTCCACGGCCGGATTCGCTTCCAGAGCCTTCGCCGGTGCAAGGAGCCCGTACCCGTACCGGTTGTTCGGCACCGCCGACCCATCGGCCGGAGGCGTGGCCGACTTGATCATCCGATTGATCACCTGCCCGGCGGACAGGTTCGGGTACTTGGAACGAATGAGTGCCGCAGTCGCAGAGACATAGGCAGTGGAGTCCGAGGTGCCGTTCCTACGCTCGTAGCCCGTCGATGACTTCAACGCGGAACGGTAGATCCCCACGCCAGGAGCGGTGAGCGTGGTCTCGACGCCCGACGTGGAACGGTCCCATGCTGCCCCGTTGGAGTCCACAGCCCCCACGGCTACAACCCCGGGGAAAGCCGCCGGATAATCAGCGCCAAAGCCAGAGCCGCTGTTGCCGGTACTGGCCACGAGCACGACGTCCTTCGACACCGCATAGTTGACAGCTTTACGCAACTTCGAGTCGAATCGATAATTACCTCCGAGAGAAATATTGACGACCTTCGCACCGTGATCCACCGCAAACCGAATCGCGTCCGCGAAATCGTTCTGCTGGGAATCAGGCGTCGGCTGGGGATCCGAGTCGCCGCTGTCGGTTACCACCTTCACCGGAAGAATCTTCGCCTTCGGGGCCAGGCCCATAACCCCTTCCCGGGAACCATGTCCATGCCCCGCGATCAGGCTGGCCATCCCGGTGCCATGGCCGTCGGTGTCCACGCGGCCGTCTGAGCTCGCACCGGAGAAGTCAGCCCCAGGAAGCACCTGCCCGCTCAGGTCCGGCTGCTCCTGGCTCACCCCGGTGTCAATCACACCTACGACCACGCCGTCACCTTGGCTGATCGGCCAGACCTTCGCTTCGGCCTCGAACGTCTTCAGAGCCCATTGCTGATCCCTGATCTGATCGGCCGACGCCGCTGGCACGGCGAAGCCCACCATCAGTACCCCGGCGGCCAGTGCCGCCGCACCACGCGCCACCCGGCGGCTCGTCAAACCTGGTCACCTCACTCAGCGAGGCATCCCGCAGGTCACCGACCTGCGGGATGCGATCAGATCACCAGTCCGTCCACGGACCGGCTTCATTCCACCACGTTCGGGTTGGCCGGCTTGTCTGACGCCCAGGTCTCGTCGTCCTCGACGAGGTAGTCCGGCCGCTTGCCACCCTTCTCCCGATCCTTCTTACGTCCTTGCGCCCCGCTCAGCGGGACACCGGGAGAGGCACTGTTCGCGCTCGGTGCAACCGGCTCAGCCCGGACCCGGTTTCGTGCTCCCAGCCCGGATCCGCCTTCCGTAAAGGCCTGCTTACCTCGTGCTCCGGCCCCCGGTTTCGCCGCCTCTCCGGCAGCCCCGCCCGGCCGCGCCAGAGACCCTGCCGACTGCTTGCCGCCGGGCACTCCGCGGACTCCTGCGCCGGTACCCGGATAAACCTCGCCGCCGCCGACTCCCCCGTTGCGCGACCCAGGACCCTCCACCCGCGTGACACCACCCGGGATCTCCCTGCTGCCGGAGCCGACCTTGCCCTGGCCAACAACCGGCCCGACCGGCGAAAGGGATGTGTTCGGGCCATTAGAACGGGCGGTCTCATGCCCGCCACCGCCCCCGAACGGCCCGTTGATAGGGGTCCCGGTCTGGACAGTGTCCAGTCCTGAGGTCTGGGTCCCGGCGAGCACGGGACTCGGCAGACTCCCATTCGGCAGAGGCACTGGCCTGCCGGAGATTCCTTCAGCGGATCCTTGGCTCGATGAGCCCGACGACTTCAGGGGAACCTGAGCTGTTCCCCCTTTGATCCCCGAGTCGGCCGGAGCAACAGACGCACTCCTCGATACGGAGCGAGCCTGCATCGAAGGTTGGGAGGACTTCAAACGCTGCGGCGGCGGAACGCTCGCCCCCCTTGTCGATACACCCACCGACGTACCAGACATCATCGCAGCCGCCGTCGCCGCAGCTCCGATCGGATCGTCTTGCGGTCCGTCCGCACGGTCGTCCTTCGGCGCTGGTGGCTTCTTAGGGTCATAGGGCGGCGGAGCCTTCAGGGCCGGGGTCGCGATGCGGTAGTGCATGGCGAGGGTTTGCATGATGGTGGCGGCTTCGGCCTTTTTGCGGTCGGCGATGGGGATGTGTTCGTCGTCGCTGTCGCTGAAGACGGCGGAGACGCCGTCGCCGACGGTGTCCTTGAACTTGTCCCAGTTGCCGGGTTCTTCGGGCATGTCGCGTTTGGCCTTGGCCATGGCCTCGGAGACGTTGTGGAGGATGTTGGCCGCGTCGTTGGCGTAGGCGGCGGCGTTGTTGATGCTGGCGGCCAGGTTGAGCATGCGGGTGTGGAAGGCGTCGCTGGTGGTGCCTTCCCAGGTGGTGGCGGCTTCGGTGCTGGCTTTGGTGAGGGTGAGGCGGATCTGTTTGAGGGTGTCGGCGGCGGTGCGCCAGGGGTCGCCGGCGGCCATGACCGTGCCGGGGTCGAGAGCCTGTGCCATGGAGCGGAGTTGGGCGTGGCTGTATTTGGTGAAGTCGGTGTAGACCACGGGCGGTTCGCCTCCGTTCGTGTCCGGGCGGGCGGCGGTCAGATGGTGGCGTTGCCGCGGTTGGACGGGGTGAGGTTCTTCTCGTACGCGGCCTGGCTGGTTGTGGAGGGTTGTTCGACGGACCAGCCGTCGCCGCCGAGTTTGAGTTTCTGCGCGGTGTGCTGGTCGTGTTCCTCGTACGTGGTGGCGGTGAGGTCGGCCTTCTGCTGGGCTTCGTTCACGGCTTCTTGGAGCTGGTTGAGGACGTCGCGCAGCGCGTCCCGCATGGTGCTGTAGCGGTCGTGGATCTCGGTGGCTTCGGCGAAGGTGCCGAAGGTGTTCTTGCCGACGCCGCTGCGTCCGTGTGTGGCGGTGCCGTCGGCGTGTTTCTGGAAGTCGGCGAGCAGGAGCCGTACTTGGCCGGCGAAGGTGCGGAGTTGTTCGGTTTCGACGCGGTAGCCCTGTCCGGCTCCGCCGGTGGATCCGGTACCGGTGCCGGTACCCGTCCCCTTGCCTGTCCCCGTGCCTGATCCCATCTCGGCGCCCCCCGTGCGTCCGTCCCTGGCGGTCGGGGCCGGGCCCCGGTGTCTCATGTCTAACACACGGGGCCCGAATCCCGCCCGGGGCTTGGTCAGTTCGCGGTCGTCCCGCTGCGCTGGGCTTCGGCGAGGGCGCGGCGGCACAGGGAGTCCGCGTGTCGGGTGGTTTCGGGGAGGCGGTAGCGGTGGGCGAGGTCGAGGGTGGTGCGGACGGCGGTGTCGAGGCCGATGCGGTGGCCGACGGAGACGAAGACGGGTTTGACTCCGGGTCGGGTGCGGACGGCGCGGCCGACTTCTTCGCCGGTGGTGGGGTCGGTGAGCGGGGTCCAGGAGCCGCGGGGTGCGTCGGGTTCGTGGTGGTCGAAGGTGAAGGGGGTTTTGGCGACGCCGAGGGTGCGCAGGCCGGTGAGGACGCCGAGGTGGCTGGCGAGGCCGAGGCGGCGGGGGTGGGCGAGGCCGTAGCCGTCGCAGACGACGGTGTCGGGGGTGTGGGTGAGGGCGGCCAGCGCGTCGAGGACGGCGGGCAGTTCGCGGAAGGCGAGCAGTCCGGGGACGTAGGGGAAGGCGATCCGGCCGACGGCGGTGGCCTGTTCGACGACGTCCAGGGTGTCCTGGTCGAGCAGGACGGCGGCGGCGACGACGAGGTCGCGGTCGTCGTCGTAGGCGACGTCCACGCCGGCGATCAGTCCGCTGGGGGGCTCCTGGTCGTCGTGGGCCTGGACGAGGGGGCGCAGTCGCTGTTGTTCGGCGAGCGCCTCGGCCTCGGTGGTGGGCCAGTCGGCGGGAATGGGCACGGTCGGTTCCCCCGGTGAGTGGTGATGGTGCGCTGCGGCGCGTGGTGGTGCGTAGTGGCGTGTGGTGTCGACAGGTTCCGCTTCACCGTACAGACCGGGGCGGACGACCCTGGGGTGAGCCCGTGCGCCCCCTGTGCCCCCGGGCCGGTGGATTAGCCTGGAGGTAGCGAACTGCCTTGCCGGGTAGGACTTCTGGAACCGGCACCATTCCCGCCCGTTTCCTCCGACGTGCGAAGGACCCCCGCCATGCCGCGTCCCTCCGCTGCCCAGGCCTGCCTCGGCTCGTTCACTGTCGTCGCCGCCACGGTGGCGCTGCTGGCTGTCTCGGGCGCCTCGGGCGTCCTGGCGGTCGCGGTGCTGGTGGTGTTCTCGCTGGCGCTCGGCACCGTGGTGACGGTGCTCTCGCTGTCCGCTTCGGCCACCGCCGCGAAGCCGGGCCCGGCCGGGACCTCCCACGCCACCCCGGCGTCCGCTGCAACCCCGGCCACCCCGGCCACCCCCGCCACCCCGGCCTCCCCGGCCGCCCCTGCCACCCTTCCCGCCGCCGCCGAACGCGCGTACGCCCGGCAGCAGTGATCCGCCGCCGGGCGCGGGCGCGTTCCGTGCCGCCGCTCAGACGTTCGTGGTGACCACCACGGTTTTCGCGGCCTTGTCGTGCACGCACTGCCGATACGGCTTGTCGAAGACGCCGAAGATCCCGTCGATGACCCACCAGAGCGCGGCGCAGCAGAGTACGGCCGGGAGGATGAAGACCGCCGAGCGGGTCCAGGCGGCGGACTGGGTCGGGGTGTTGCCGTCGATGAGCATGGCGACGCGGATGTTCATCGCCTTCTTGCCGAGGGTCTGGCCGTCGTGGCTGAGCATCAGGGCGTCGTAGATGAGGTAGATGCCGCAGGCGAGCCAGAAGGCCTCGGCCGAGCCGTTGCGTTCGCTGAGGTCGACGAAGGGCGCCACCACGAGCACGGCGATAGCCTGAACGATGAGGTAGTCGATCAGCCGGGCGCCGATCCGCTTGGGCCAGGTGCCGAGCGGCGGCATGCCGGGGACCGGTCCGGCGCCGGGGGTCCCGTATGCGCCGGGGCCGTAGCCGGTGCCGTAGCCGGACGGGGGCGGGCCGTACGGGTTCTGGCCGTGCGGGTTCTGACCGTGGGCCGGTCCGCCGTACGTGGTTCCTCCGTAGGTGCCCTGGTACGCGCCGGGGCCGCCGGCCGCACCGTCGGGCGGGCCTTCCGACGTGCCTTCCGACGGGCCCTCGGACGGGGTCGGGCCCGACGGCTCGCCTTCCGGCGTGCCGCCGCCCGGCTGCGGGGACTGCTTGTCGAAGGAGGGCTTGCCGCCCCCCTCCGGCTGGGAGCCTGAGGGGTCGTGGGTGCTCATGCCCCGAGTAGAACATCGCACATTCTTGAGGTTCGGGATATTTCGTCCGTTTTGCTGCCTCGGGCACGGAAAGGGCCGAGGGCTGCAGGGCCCACCACCTCAGCTGCGGAGCCCACCGTCTCAGGCCCGCACCACCCGGGTCCGGGCCGCTCGGTCCTGCCACCCGCGCCTCGCCGGACGGTCGAACACCGGCCAGACCAGGCCGAGCAGCAGCACCACGCCCACCTGTCGGACGGCCCACCGGAGCAGCGAGCGGCCGAGGCTCAGCCGGGTCTTGGCGGCGGGGGCGGCGGCGTCCACCACGCGGATCCGGGCCAGCCTCTTGCCGAAGGTCTGGCCGGTACGGGCGATCGGCAGCACCTCGTGGAGCAGGCTGACGAAGAGCAGGATGCCGATCAGCACGGCGATCTTGCCCAGCACCACGTCGTCCACCAGCCAGACCTGGACCTGACGGCGGGTGAGGGCGCTGGCCATCCGGGCCTGGTCGAGCTTCTGCTGGAGGTGCTCGGACACCGAGTTGCCGAGTGGGATGCCGGCTGCGACGGCGACCACCAGCAGCACGGCGGTGTCCACTGCCCGGGCCGCCAGTCGGCGTCCCAGCCCGGCCGGCACGGCGGCGGGGGCCGCGGAGCGACGACGGGCGGCGGCCTGCCGGGCCGGCCGCACGGCGGGCAGCGGAGTGGTGGGGGCGACTGCGGCGGCCGCGACCGGCCCCGTGGACGCAACAGGCCCAATGGACACAGCGGACACGACGGACGCAGTGGGCGCGGCCGGGCCCGACACCGAGATCGCCTGCTCCGAGGCCGCGCCCGAGCCCGAGCGCGTGCCCGCGCCCGTGCCCGCCATCGCTTCCTCGATCACCGACGCCATGACCGCCGGCGCGACCACCACCGGCACCGCGCCCGAGGCCTCGACGAATGGCGTCGGGGCCGCCCGCACCACCGCCGCCGTGGCGGGCGCGACGGCGGCGGCCAGTTCCACGCCAACAGAAGCGCGCTCCGGTTCCGCGCGCCCCTCTTCCTCCTCGGACGCCCCCGGAAGCACCCCCCAGGAGACCCAGCGCGGCGCATCGCCGGTGTCCATCAGTCCCCGTTGCGCCCGCGGATCGGCCTGCCATCCCGACTCCCCGGGCATCGCCTCGGCCGCGGCCACCGCCTCGGGCGCCGTACCGACCACCGGCTCGTCGATGCCCCCTGCCGTCGGCCCGACGGTCCGGAACACCGGCCCGCCGATCACCTCCGCCACCCGCGGCCCGAGCACGAAGGACGCCCCGCCCGAGGTCTGGTCGAAGTACACCGGCCCGGTGTCGCCCCCGCCCGCAGGTGTCCGCCCCTCCGCCGCAGGCGCCGACACCGGCACCGGCACCGGCACCGGCACCGACATCGGCACGGCCGCCGGAACCGCGGCCACCGGCACCACCGGCGGCGGCACCGCCCGCGCCGGCGGCCCGGCCTGGTTGGGCCGGCGGGTCGCGTACCGGGGCGGCTCCAACACCTCGCCCTCGGCGGGCGAGGGTCGGCTGGTGCCGGGCACCCAGGCCGAGCCGCCCCAGTACCGGACGAAGCCGGGGATGGAGGGGTCGGGGTAGTAGCCCGGCTCGGGTGCGACGGCCGGGTCGCCGTCGGCGAAGGAGCGGTCCGTCATGGGGGTCTTCTTTCCTGGCAGGTCCTGATGAGGGCAAGGAATGGGGGCAAGGAAGAGGCGAGGAAGGACGAGGGACGGCGACGTAGGCCACGGGGCGGCCGGTGGATCGGCGTGGTTCGACTGCGACGTGTCCGCCCGCGCGCACAACCCGGCGCAGGGTCGGCCCACGGTCGGCGCTCGGCGGGCATGGGGGCGCCACCGATCGGCGGACAGTCGTCGGACAGTCACAAAGGGTAGTACCTCGCCGAAGTCGCGACGGGAAGTTCGCGAATCCCCGGACAGCTGAGGGCCGCTCGCGGTAGAGAACCAGGCGCGCGAGCAGCATGCGCGCGCCATGCAACCGCCCGTTCACCACCCCTCGCCGAACTTCCCGAAGAAATCCCGGAAACGTGTGTAAGAGCCGGTGCGGACCGCCCTCTCAAAGGTCACAGGGCCCGGTACCGGGCACGCCCCGAAGGCGGAGAGGAAGACGATCATGGAACGCCCCGTCAGCGTCGTCGAGCACGAGCTGGAACTCAACCTGGTGCTCTCGCCGGAGCACAGCGTCCCCGTCCCGGCGCGGCTGTCCTACGGCAGCCACGACCCGTACGCGGTCTACATCACCTTCCACCTGGACACCGGCTCCCCGGTGACCTGGGTGTTCGCCCGCGAGCTGCTGGTCGAGGGCACCTTCCGCCCGTGCGGCCAGGGCGACGTGCGGATCTGGCCGACCCGCTCGGGCCGGCGCAGCGTGCTCTGCCTGGCGCTGAGCTCGCCCGCCGGGGACGCGCTGCTGGAGGCGCCGCTGCCGGCCGTCGCGGCCTGGCTGGAGCGGGCGCACCGGCTGGTGCCGCCGGGCAGCGAGCTGGCCGCGCTGGACCTGGACGGCTCGCTCGCCGAGCTGCTCGCCTAGGCGTGCGTCACAGCGCGCACCACAGCGTGCGTCGCGGTGTGCACCGGCACGTGCCCGATCGAGGGGGCACACGACGGAGCACACGAGGGAGCAGGAGCGGCGCCCCCGCCGGCTCAGCGGGCCGCGGGGGCCTGCTGACGGCCGCGGGCGGCGTCCGGACCGCCGTCGCGCTGTCCGGGCAGCCGGACCGGCGGAGCGCCGGCGGAGCGTCGCCGCGCCCTGATCCGGATCGCGGCGGCGAGCAGGAAGCAGAGTCCGACCCACGGGTAGACCGAGGTCGGCAGCTGGCGCCACGGTGACATGTGGAGGACGGCCGGGCCGAGCGGCTTCGCCGCCCACATGGCGAACGAGAGGAAGGCGACCAGCGTGGCCCAGAAGACGGCCCGCCAGCGCAGTCGGCGGACGCCCGCCGGGCGGGCGTGCTCGACGGAGGCCTCGGCGGCGAGCAGGACGAGCAGCGGTACGCACCAGACCCAGTGGTGGGTCCAGCTGATCGGCGAGATCAGCACGGCGGTGACGGCCGCGCAGCAGACGCCCCAGGCCTCGGCCCGGGGCAGCCAGCGGCCGCTGCGGGCGGCCCAGGCGGCGACGGCGAGGCCGGCCAGCGCGACCAGGCCGGCCCCGAGGGTGGCGACGGTGCCGGGCTCGGCGGTGTGCAGCAGGCGGGCGAAGGCGCCGCGCAGCGACTGGTTGTCGACGATCTGGGTCTTGCCGACCCGGGAGGAGTCGTAGAGGTACTTGGTCCAGAAGCCCCAGGTCGCGTCGGGCAGGACGAGGGCGCCGAGCAGGAAGGTGCCGAGGAAGGTGAGGCCGGCCACGAAGGCGGCCCGGATCCGGCCGGTGATCAGCAGGTAGACGGCGAACAGGCCGGGGGTGAGCTTGATGCCGGCGGCGATGCCGATCGCCACGCCCTTGCTGCGGCGTTCAGCCGGACGGGTGAGATCCCAGAGGATCAGGCAGGCGAGCGCGAGGTTGATCTGACCGTAGCGGAGCGTGGTGAAGACGGGCTCGAGCCAGACCCCGAGGCCGGTCACCAGGATCACGCCGATCGGCCGCAGCTCACGGCGCGGCCAGCCGACCAGCTTGAACGACAGGTGGGTCAGCAGGGCGAGCAGCCCGAGGTTGCCGAGAGTGATCGCGACCCGGAGGAAGGAAACCGGGAACCAGGTGGTCGGCACGAACAGCATCGCCGCGAACGGGGGGTAGGTCGCGGGCAGGTTCCACTCGGTGACGCGCAGCCCGTACAGGTCGGTGCCGTTGGCGACGGCGGCGCCCTCGGCCCGGTAGACGATCATGTCCACCATCGAGGTGTGGACGAAGTGGCGCACCACTGCGTACACGACCAGGGACAGCAGCGCCAGCGCGGAGGCGGCCAGCAGCGGACGGCGGGGGGCCTCCCGCACGGCCTGGACGGGAGCACCGAGCGTCCGGCGCAGCCGGTCCGACAGCGGGGCGGGCGAGGGATCGGGTGCGGTCCGCACCGGGCTGCGCTCGTCTTGCACCGCTGTCACTGCTCACTCCGTCCACCGCTCGGCCAACCAGCGACGATACCGGATGCCTCCCGAACGGGGCCGGACACGTTCGACTACACAGTGTGACAGCAGGGCGCCGGCCGCCCGAGCCCTGCCCGCGGGCAGCTCACGGGCGAACGGCGTCCCGGCCTCGGAGAGGCCTCAGCCCGTGTACGCCCCCAGGGCCCGGGTGAAGTCCAGCGGCTGCTGGACGACGCTGCTGCAGGTGGCGTCGGCGTAGGCCTTGGCGCCGCCCTCGCAGGCCTTGTCCCGGGTGCCGGACCACATGGCCAGCCAGGCGAGGTGCTTGGCCGTGGCGAAGTCGGCGAGCTGCTTGGCGTCGGCGACGGTGAAGACCTCGCTGGCCACGTCGTTGACGCCGATCATCGGGGTGACCGCGACCTTGCGCCAGGCGGCCGCGTCGTCCAGCCCCAGCACGCTCTTGACCTGGGCCTGGGTGGCGGTGGCCGCGGCGATCGCGTACGTGCCCATCCGGCCCTGCGGGTTGGGGGCGACGCCGTCGCCGAAGTCCATCGCCATGATGTTGACGGCGCCGATCGCGACGCCGTTGGCCTTGGCGTCGGCGACCAGGTTGACGCCCTCCTGGGTCAGGCCGGAGGGCAGCGCGGGCAGGGTGAAGGAGACGTCGAGGGCCTTGCCCTCGGCGGCGGCGTTCTTCTGCAGCTGGGCGACGGCCTGGGCGCGCCGGGTGTTGGCGGCGGTGTCGGCGATCGCGCCGCCCTCGACGTCGAAGTCCAGCTTGGTGGCGCCGTACGCGTCCACGACCTTCCGGTACGCGGCCGTGAGGTCGGCGGTGGAGCCGCAGGCGAGGGCGAGCTCGCTGCCGTTGGCGCCGCCGAAGGAGATCCGGACGTCGCCGCCGGTCGCCCGCAGCGCGCCGATCTGGGCGGCCACCGCGTCGGCGGACAGGTCGCTGACGCCGCCCCACTTGGGCACGCAGCCGCCACCGGAGACCACGAAGGCGAGGTTGAAGGTCTTCACGCCGCTCGCCTTGGCGATGGCCGCCAGGTCGTACGGCGGGTAGAGCGAGGTGTCCACGTACGGGGCGAAGCCGGCGCCGACTGGCGGAACGGGCACACCGGTCGCCGTGGGGGTGGCGGTCGGGGTGGGGGTCGGCGCCGGGGTGGTCGGCTTCGCCGTGGCGGTGGGACTGGGCTTGGCGGTCGCGGTCGCGGTCGCGGTCGGAGGAGTCGTCGGAGAGGCAGTGGCAGTGGCAGTGGCGGTCGGACGCCCCGAGGGGGTGGGCGCGGTCCCGTCGCCCGCCTTGCAGGAGGCCTTGTTGATCAGGCAGTTGGCCGGCTCGGCCTGCGCTGCGCCCGCGCCCTGGGCGACGAAGCCGACCACCACGCTCTTGCCGGGCTCCAGCCGCTTGCTCCAGGCCTCCGGCCTGACCGTGACGTGCTGCCCCTCGGCGGTGTAGGTGGCGTTCCAGAGCGAGTCGATCTTCGCTCCGGCCGGCAGGTCGAAGCTGAGCGTCCAGTCCTCGATCGGGCTGCTGTCCGGGTTGGTGACCAGGTACTGGCCGGTGTAGCCGGCGTCCCAGGTGCTGGTGCGGCTGTAGACGGCGCCGAGCGAGGCCGCGCTGGCCGAGGAGGCGAGGACGACCGTCCCGCCCACGACCAGGGCGGCGGCGACCGCGGCGGCCCCGATGATCGCGCCCTTGCGGCCGCGCCTGCGGTGGCCGGAGCGGCGGGTGGGCTGGATGGTCATGGCGCGTTACCTCCGCGGGTGCCTTCGGTCGGCCGCCGTCCGGGCACGGGGGTGCCTGCGGATGTCCGGGCGGCCGGTCCGGCTCGGTCGGGTGACCGGCGCGACCGACGCTAGCGGCGGCCGGGGGGCCGAACGGGCGTACTGAGCGAGGGGTAGAACTCCCTTAGGCCACAGTTAAGGAAGACCCCCTCGAAGACCCCCACCCAAGACCCCGCCAAGACCCCGCCAAAACTCGCACCAAGCCCCCCGCCGCGTCACAGTCACAGCGTCACCGCGTCACCGCGTCACCGCTGGAAGAGCGCTCCCCGGCTGCGCCGCCGCCCGGTCCGCGTGAGCGCCGCCTCCTGCGGCCGGGTGCGCAGCCGTAGCCGGGTCTCGGCGCCGCCGAGGACGGCGGAGCGGCCGAGCGCGAGATCGCCGCCGGTGGCCTCGGCGAGCTTGCGGACGATGTCCAGGCCGAGGCCGGTCGAGCCCTCCCCGCCGTGGCCCTCGCCGCGTTTGAGGGCGGCGGCCGGGTCGCTGTACCCGGGTCCGGCGTCGCCGACCAGCACGATCACCGAGCTGTCGGTGGCCAGTACGTCCACGGAGAAGGCGGTGCCGATGGCGGTGTGCCGGAAGACGTTGCCGAGCAGCGCGTCGACGGCGGCCGCCAGGTCGCCGCGCTGGACGGGTACGGGTGCCGCCCGTTCGGCGCCGGCCAGCTGCCAACGGCGCCCCTCGTCCTCGGCCAGCGCGGACCAGAAGCCGACCCGTTCGCGGATCACCTCGGCGGCGTCGCAGCCGACCGTGACGGCGGGCGCGTCCTCGGGGGCGCGGCGGGCCGAGCGGATGATCTGGTCGACCTCGCGCTCGAGTTGGGCGACCGCGTGCCGGGTGGCGTCGGCCGCGTCGCCGTCGCCGAGCGAGGCGGCGTTGAGCCGCAGTACGGTCAGCGGGGTGCGCAGCCGGTGGGACAGGTCGGCGGCCAGTTCCCGTTCGGCGGCGAGGAGTTGGACCACCCGGTCGGCCATGGTGTTGAACGCGTGGGCGGCTTCGCGCAGTTCTTCGGGGCTGCCGTCGATCTGCTTGCCCTCCACCGGGACCCGTACGGCGAGGTTGCCGGCGCCGAGCGAGCGGGCGGCGCCGGCGAGCCGCCGGGCGGAGGCGACGATCCGGTTGCCCATCCGGTCGGCGACCAGCACCGAGATGGCGACCAGGCCGAGCGCGACGGCGGAGAGCACCAGCCAGGCGGTGGTGACGCCCCGGGTGAGGTCGCTCTCGGCCACGAACACCTCGACCACGGCGGTCCGCCCGGTGTCCACCGCGACCGGCTGGAGCAGTGCGTAGCCGCCGGGCACCTGCACGGTGAAGGAGCGGCCCTGCCCGCCGGCCGTGGCCACGTCGCCGTCGGCGGCCCGGCCGTCCCCCAGGGTCGGGCCGCCGGGCCCGCCCGTCCCGGGGGTCTCGGGCTGCCCCGCGGCCGGCAGGTGGACCGCCATCCGTCCCTGCCCGCCCGCGTCCGTGCTGGCCAGGGCCCGGGTGACGGCGTCCTGGTCGGTGGTGATCGCCAGGGCCGGTCCGAGTGCCGCCGCCTGCCGGTCGGCGGCGGTGAACGCCCGGTCCCGGGCGGTCTGCTGGACCATCAGGCCGAGCGGGATGAGGAAGGCCAGTGCGACCATGGTGGTCCCGGCCACGGCGGCCTTGATCAGGGCCCAGCGCAGCGAGTGCCCGAACCTCCTCATGTCCGGTGCCCCGCCGGGCCCCCGGTGGCCTCCAGCCGCACCCCCACGCCCCGGACGGTGTGCAGGTAGCGGGGGTTGGAGGCGGTCTCGCCGAGTTTGCGGCGCAGCCAGGAGAGGTGGACGTCGATGGTCTGGTCGCCGCCGTAGGTCTGCTGCCAGACCTCGGCGAGGATCTCCTTGCGCGGCACGACCACGCCGGGCCGGGCGGCGAGGAAGGCCAGCAGGTCGAATTCACGGCGGGTCAGGTCGAGCGGCCGACCGTCCAGGGAGGCCTCGCGACGCTGGAGGTCGATGGCCAGGCCGCCGACCCGCAGGACCTGGGCGACGGGTGCCGCGCCGCTGCCGAGCCGGCGCAGCACGGCGGCCATCCGGGCGCTGAGGTGCTCTCCGGAGAAAGGTTTCACCAGGTAGTCGTCGGCACCGTCGTTGAGCAGCCGGACGATCTCGGCCTCGTCGTCCCGGGCGGTGGAGATGATCACCGGCACGTTGGTCAGGCCCCGGATCATCTTGAGTGCCTCGCTGCCGTCCAGGTCGGGCAGGCCCAGGTCGAGGATCACCAGGTCACAGCCGACCTGGGCGACCTCCCGCAGCGCCTCGAGTGCGGTGCCCACGCTGCGGACCGCGTGGCCGGTGTCCGTCAGGTGGCGGATGAGGGCGGAACGTACGAAGGGGTCGTCCTCGACCACGAGCACTGTTGCCATGGGCCTGCACGGTACGCCATCGGCGGACAGTGGTCTGTACCTCGGGGGCCGGTCCGGACATTGTGCAACTGCCCTGAGGAATACCGGGGGTGCCGGTCTCGGACAGGGGGAAATACGGCAGGATGTGCGGACGATGCGGAACGGACTGGTACAGCTCGGCGCCTGGGCGGCGGCCACCGGGGCGGCGGTGGCGCTGTCCTGGTTCGGCGTGCACGCGGTGCTGACCGGCGCCGCGTTCGAGCGGCCCACGGCACTGCCGCTGCCCTCCCCGAAGGCCGACGGCACGCCGTACTCCCCGACCGCCGCCCCCGAGCAGCCGCGCTCGGCGGCGCAGTCCGCGACCCCGGCCCAGCCGACCTCCCCGCCCGCCACCGCGACGCACGGGCCGGCCCCCGTCACGACCGCCCCGCCGCCCACCCGCCGGCCCGCGCCGACGCCCACCGCGACGTCCACGGTCAGGAGCTATCCGATCCCGGGCGGCAAGGTCGCGCTGGACCTCCAGGCCGACCGGGCCTCGCTGGTGTCCGCCACCCCGGACCCGGGCTGGCAGATGCAGGTGTGGGACGGCCCCCAGTGGATGCGGATCGACTTCACCAGGGACGCCCAGGCCAACTCGGTCTTCGTCTCCTGGAACGGGCACCCCCCGACCGTGGAGACGGCCGTCCGCTAGCAACCCGTCCGTTCGGCACGCCGACGGCCCGCCCGGGAGTCGCTGGTCAAGCCGTGCCCCGGGGCGGGAGAATCGGCCGCGCCGCTGTACAGAATGCCCACCGGAGGACGGTGCCGCGATGACCCCCGCCCCATCCCCGAGCTCCCCCAGCTCTCCCAGTTCCCCCGGCCCGGCCGACCCCGTCGCCCCGCAGGGCGCCGTCGCGGGCAGCACGAACGACACCATCGACGCCCTGGACGGCCGGCTGATCCGGCTGCTCGCCGAGGAGCCCCGGATCGGGGTGCTGGAGTGCTCGCGCCGGCTGCAGGTCGCCCGGGGCACCGTGCAGGCCCGGCTGGACCGGCTCCAGGCCAAGGGGGTGATCGGCGGCTTCGGCCCGGAGGTGGACCCGGCGGCGATCGGCTACCCGGTGACGGCCTTCGCGACCCTGGAGATCTCCCAGGGCCAGGGCACGGACGTGCGGGCGCACCTGGCGGGCGTGCCGGAGGTGCTGGAACTGCACACCATCACCGGGATCGGGGACATGATGGTGCGGATCGTGGCCCGTTCCAACGCCGATCTGCAGCGGGTGATCGACCGGGTGGTGGGCTTCGACGGGATCGTCCGCTCGTCCACCGCGATCGTGCTGGAGAACCCGGTGCCGTACCGGATCCTGCCGCTGGTGGACCAGGCCGCCGCCGAGTAGGACGGGGTCCGGCCGTCGGCAGGGCGCGCCCGGTCAGCAGGCGGGGACGCTGCCGCCGCTCTTGAGTGCCTGCAGCACCGAGACCGCCTCGCCGAGCGTGCCGACCGGCACCAGTCGCAGCGACGCCGGCGTGTTCACCTTGGCGTCCGTGCACTCGTCCCTGGGGAGCAGGAACACCGTCGCGCCGTCCCGGGCGGCCGCCTGCGTCTTCAGCGGGACGCCGCCGACCGGGCCGACCGTGCCGTCCTTGTCGATGGTGCCGGTGCCCGCGATCGTGCGCCCGCCGGTGAGGTCGCCGCCCTGGCCGTCGCCGGCGAGCTTGTCGACGATGCCCAGCGCCAGCATCTGGCCGGCGCTCGGGCCGCCGACGTCGCCCAGGTCGACCTTGACCTTCACCTGGTCCGGTGACAGGTGGAGGTAGCTCAGCGCGGCCGCGGTGGCGCTGTCCTGCGACTCGGCCATCTGCTGGGCCGTGACCTCCTCGGCCTTGGCCGGGTTGCCCTGCGGGTAGACCGTGTCGGTCGGGCGGACCGCCTCCTTCGGATTGAACCAGGCCTGCATGGACCGCAGGAAGGTGTTGCGCTGGTCCGGGTTGGTCGCCGTGATGGTGACCATCCGCAGCTCGCCCTCGGTGGTGCGCAGTGGTGCCCCGGTGATGGTGAGCACCGGCTTGTCCTGGTAGCTGCCCAGGGTGTCCGCGGTCAGGCCCGGCCAGGTGACGGTGTACGGCAGCGGGACGAAGGCGGCCACGCCGAACAGCGCGGTGACCAGCGCTCCGCACAGCGCGAGCGCGCGGGTCCGCGGGGCGGTGAGGGCCTTGGAGAGCTTGGTGTCGGACACAAGGGGAATCCAAACACACCCGACGCCCCGCCGTGGTGCGCCCGCTCGCCTCGGGGCGATCGGGAGCGGGGGCGCTACCTCGGGGCGCTCGGGGCGGGGGCGCTACCTCAGGGCGTCGGCCACCTCGGTCGCCGCCTCCACCACCCGGGGCCCGACCCGCTCGGGCACCATGCCGTTGAGCATCACCACGCCGACGCTGCCCTCGATGCCGCTCAGTCCGAGCAGCGCGGCGGCCGCCCCGCACGCCCCGGACTGCTCCTCCGCGCGGGTGATGACGAAGCCCTGCTCGGGCCGCCGCTGGCTGGGGAAGGTGCGGGCCTCCAGGATCGCCCGTCCGGCCGCGCTCTCGGTGAGCGGGTGGCGCAGGCCGGTCCGGTAGGCGACGTGGAAGTCGGTCCAGCTCGGCTCGACCACGGCGACGGCCAGCGCCTCGTTGCCGTCCACCAGGGTCAGGTGGGCGGTGGCGCCGAGGTCCTCGGCGAGGCTGCGCAGGGCCGGCAGCGCGGCCTCGCGCAGCAGCGGGTGCACCCGGTGCGCGAGCCGCAGCACGCCGAGGCCGACCCGGGCGCGTCCGCCGATGTCCCGGCGGACCAGGCCGTGCTGCTCCAGGGTGGCCAGCAGCCGGTAGACGACGGTGCGGTTGACGGCCAGCCGGGCGGCGAGTTCGGTGACGGTGAGCCCCCGCTCGGAGTCGGCGAGGAGTTTGAGGACCCGGACGCCTCGGTCCAGGGTCTGGGAGGTCTCGGCTGTCACGACGGGCAATCCTTTCCGCGGCGCTCGCGGGGCGGGCGGCGCCGGCCGGGGGTCGGTGTCGCGCGCAGGTGGGGGTGGCCGCGCTCGGGCCGTACGCGGTGTCGTCCTTGACGCCGGTACGGTCCTGCGACGCCGTCCCGCGGGGGGGTTGCCCGGCGGAAGAGCGTGGGGGAAAGGTAGTGAAGGAAATGTCGCGGCGGAAGTGGTTGTCCAAAATTCGGGCGTGATCGACTTCAACATCGCCGCAGATTCCGGACAAACGCCCCCAATTCTCCGGGCAGATCAGGGCATGCGTTCGACTCAGGTCCGAAGTCCGGACACTCCCGGACACGGACCACAGAGTCGGACCACAGGGGCGGACCGCAGGGTCGAACCGCGCGCTCCCGCCGAACCGTTACTTCGCCCACTCCCGGATCTTGGCGATCCGCGCCGTGAGCTGGTTGGCGGTGGCCTGCGCGGTGAGCGGCCCGCCGCACTGGCGGCGCAGCTCGTTGTGGATGGTGCCGTGCGGCTGGCTGGTGCGGTGGTGCCAGGCGGCCACCAGCGCGTTCAGCTCCTTGCGCAGCTCGCGGAGCTCCTGGTGGGTGACGACCGGCCGCTGCTCGGCCGGCAGCTCCAGCAGGTCGGCCTCCTCGGCGGGCTTGGTCTTGCTGCGCTGGATCTGCCGGTGCTGGCGCTTCTGCAGCAGCATCTGCACCTGGTCCGGCTCCAGCAGGCCCGGGATGCCGAGGTAGTCCTCCTCCTCCTCGCTCCCCGGGTGGGCCTGCATGCCGAACTCCATGGCGTTGTACAGCACCCGGTCGAAGACCGCGTCGGAGCCCAGCGCCTCGTAGGAGAACTCCTCGCCGCCCGCGCCGTCCGGCCCGTCGTTGGCTCGTTCGGCCTCGGCGAGCAGCCGGTCCTCCTCGTCGAAGAGGCCCTCGCCCTCCTTCTTCGGCCGGTCCAGCACGTGGTCGCGCTGGACCTCCATCTCGTTGGCGAAGCCCAGCAGCATCGGGATGGTCGGCAGGAACACCGAGGCGGTCTCGCCGCGCTTGCGGGCGCGCACGAAGCGGCCGACGGCCTGGGCGAAGAACAGCGGGGTGGAGATCGAGGTCGCGTACACCCCGACGGCCAGCCGGGGCACGTCGACGCCCTCGGACACCATACGGACCGCGACCATCCAGCGGGAGGTCCCGGCCGAGAAGTCGGAGATCCGCTGGGACGCCTCGGTCTCGTCGGAGAGCACCAGGGCGACCTTCTCGCCGCTGATCTCGCGCAGCATCTTGGCGTACGCGCGGGCCACGGTCTGGTCGGTGGCGATCACCAGCCCGCCGGCGTCCGGGATCGCCTTGCGGACCTCGCTCAGCCGCCGGTCGGCGGCCTGGAGCACGGCCGGGATCCACTCGCCCTGCGGGGACAGCGCGGTGCGCCAGGCCTGGGCGATCAGGTCCTTGGTCATCGGCTCGCCGAGCCGGGCCTCCAGCTCGTCGCCGGCCTTGGTGCGCCAGCGCATGTTGCCGCTGTAGCTGAGGAAGATCACCGGGCGGACGACATGGTCGGCGAGGGCGTGTCCGTAGCCGTAGGTGTAGTCGGCGACGGACTTGCGGATGCCGTCGCCGCCCGCTTCGTACTGGACGAAGGGGATCGGGTTGGTGTCCGAGCGGAACGGCGTACCGGTCAGCGCCAGTCGGCGGGCGGCCGGCTCGAAGGCCTCGAAGCAGGCCTCGCCCCAGGACTTGGAGTCACCGGCGTGGTGGATCTCGTCCATGATCACGAGGGTCTTGCGGGCCTCGGTGCGGTTGCGGTGCAGCATCGGGTTGACCCCGACGCCCGCGTAGGTGACCACGATGCCGTGGTACTCCCGGGACAGCGGCCCGGAGGAGTACCCCGGGTCCAGCTTGATGCCTATCCGCGCGGCGGCCTCGGCCCACTGCTTCTTCAGGTGCTCGGTCGGCGCGACCACGGTCACCTGCTGCACCAGGTGGTTGTGCAGCAGGTACGAGGCAAGGGTGAGCGCGAAGGTGGTCTTTCCTGCGCCCGGGGTGGCGACCGCGAGGAAGTCACGCGGCTGCGACTCGATGTACTTGTCCAGCGCGCCCTGCTGCCAGGCCCGCAGCTTGCCCGCGGTGCCCCAGGGGGCACGGCCGGGGAAGGCCGGCGACAGGTGGTGCGAGCCGACGGGCGCGGCATGGCCGACGGCCCGGACGGGCTCCTGCGGCTCCGACGTGTCGGAGAACAGCGGCATCGAGGAGGCGGCGGCAGTACTCACGGTCTCCGAGGGGGATCATCGCAGGTCAGGGGCGGTTTTGCGGCCCCGCCCCGCGGTCGGGCGGCGATCGGACAACCCGCCCAGCCTACCGGTCCGGCGCCGTTCGGGCCTCCAGGCGAGGCCTCGCGCCCGGCTCGCGCGGCCGGAAATCGATGTGACGCGGCTCACGTCCGATCGCTCTCGAAACCCGGTAATCACGGCGGTCACCAGGACTCTCACCAGGGTGAGGCCGCACCGACCCCCTGCCCCCAGCGCGGCCTCGCACCGAACCGAAGGGACCGCCCGTGCGCACCGTCGAAGAGACCGTCCAGGCCCGCCTGATCCTCTCCCCCCACCGCTCCGCCCGGCTGCGGGTCGTGCTGTCCTACCTGCCGGAGGACCCGCTGGCCGTACGGATGGCCTTCCCGGCCGAGTTCTCGCTGGACGAGGCCGAGGAGGGCCAGAGCGCCGAGGACATCGTCTGGGTCTTCGCCCGCCGGCTGCTCTCGTCCGGCATCGAGCTGCCGGCCGGCGTCGGCGACGTCCACGTCCGGCCCGCGCTCGGCCGCCGCACCATGGTCGAGCTGCGGGCCCCGGAGGGCACCGCGCTGCTCCGGTTCGACACCGGCGACCTGCGCCGCTTCCTGTGGCGCAGCCGGCTGCTCGTCCCCGAGGGCGAGGAGCACCTGCACCTGGACGCCGACCGCGCCCTCGCCCAGTTGCTCGGCTGACGGGCGAGCCGGCGTCCGGGAGCGCCCCCCGCGCTTCCGGGCCGCCTCTCGCCCGCCTGCCACTCGCCCACCCAGTCGCCTGCTCGCCCCTCCCTCAGCCCGACAGCTTGCGCATCAGCCGGACGCCCTGCGCCGCCGTCAGGTGCGGCAGGTACGCCTTGCCGATCGCCCTCGTGATGCCGGGCAGCGCGGCCGGGTCGGGGTAGGCCATGTACATCGGCCGGTACTCCGGCTGGAACTTCGCCTTGAACGCGAGCAGCGAGCGGAAGCCGTACACCGGCTCCAGCGCCTTGCCCATCCAGTCCAGCATCCGCTGCAGCCCGGTGGGCCCCTCGTCCTGCCCGGTGCGGGCCAGCGGCGCGCCCGACAGCGACAGGAAGCGGGCGCCCTCCTCCTTGAAGCCGAGCGCGGCCGAGGCGATCAGGAACTCGCTGACACCGCGGAAGCCGTCCGAGCGCCGGCGCATGAAGTCCAGCGTCCAGCCGACCGGCACGCCGTTCTCGTACACCGGCATCCAGCTGGTCAGCCCGTGCACCACCCGCTGCTCGTCCACCGCGACCAGCACCCGGACGTCCGGGTCGTCCAGCTCCTCCAGCCCGCCGAGCGTGAAGCCCATCTCCGGCAGGCCCTTCTCGGAGACCCACTCCTCGGAGATCGCCCGGATCTGCTCCCGCAGGGCGAGCGGCGCCTCGTGGTATGCCCACCACTCCGCGGTGATGCCCTGCTTGCCGGCCTTGTTGAGGGCGGTGCGGATGTCCTGCCACTTGCGGCCGGTGAAGGCCAGCTCGGGCAGCGGGACCACGGTGTCCTCGGCGACCTGCACCGAGCGCCAGCCGAGCTGCGCGGCGGCGTCCCTGGTCTGCCCGTAGACGCTGTAGAAGCACGGCGTCCAGCCGCGCGCGTCGCAGTACCGGGCGAAGCCGGCCACCGCCCCGGCCCGGTTCTCCGGCGCGCCGAACGGGTCGCCGGTGGTCAGCGCGATGGTGCCGATCACCCGGTAGGCGACGCCCGCCCGGCCCTGCTCGTCGAACCAGTAGTGGTTGCCGTCCCAGGTGGTGATGAAGGACAGCGTCCCGCCGCCGTGCTCGGTCAGCAGCGCCCTGGCCCGGGCCGCCGCCTCCGCGTCGGTGTGCAGCACCGGCCGGCGGAAGGCCGACAGCAGCGCGACCAGCGCCACCACCCAGAACGCCAGCCCGCAGTACGTCTCCAGGAAGCGCGCCACCGATCCGACCGCGATCGGGTAGTCCGGTGTCAGGTCGTTGTACGCGGGCGGCAGGAACTGCGCCGGCAGCCCGTGCAGCAGTCGGCGGACGTTCGCCCCCGGCTCGAACTGGTCGGCCACCAGCCGTCCGAGCCCGACGTACGCGGCCGAGGAGAGGAGCGCGGCGCAGCCCGGCACCAGGGCCAGTCGGCGCACCGACCGGCCGGACAGCCGCACCCGGAACCGCTTGTGGGTGGCCAGCAGCAGGCCGGTGGTCAGCAGTGGCAGCAGCATCGCCTCGACGAAGTACTGGACCACGTCCCGGCTGACCGGCCCGGCGTCCAGGTACAACCAGCCCAGCAGCGCCACCCAGAGCAGTTCGGTGGCAATGGTGACCAGCCAGGCGAACCGCAGTCCCCTGCGCAGCCCCTCGGCGAGCACCAGCAGCAGGGCCGGGAACAGGGCGGCCATCAGCCGGCCGGGGGTGTCGAAGATCCGGACGACGGCGTGCGCGCGGGCGCAGTCGTGCGCCGAGAGCGAGCAGAAGTCGGCGACCTCGTCCGGGCTGAGCCGGTGGGAGAAGTACAGCTCGGAGAAGGCGTTGAACGGTCCGCTGGCGTTGTCGTACAGCGAGGCGATCAGCGGCCCGAAGGCGGCGACGACCAGGCAGAGCGCGACCAGCACCCGGGTCTCGGAGTGCGAGGAGCGGTGCGAGCGCAGGTACGGGCGGCCGCGGCTGAGCAGCGCGCCCACGCCGAGCCCGGCCAGCGCGGCGGCGCACCGCTGGACGCTCTGCAGGTGGCCGACGTACAGCGTCATGACCAGCGGGACGAGCAGCACCAGCAGGTGCAGTCGGCGGCGCCAGAGCACGGTGAGCCGGTACCCGAGGACCCCGGCCAGCGCGAACAGGCCGACGCCGGGGCCGACCGAGATCTGGTCGGCCACCGAGGCGGTCCACTGTTCCCCGGCCGAGGAGCCGAACGCGATGAGCCCGGCGCCCAGCAGGGTGCCGACGACCTGCCCGCCGACCAGCACCGCGAGGGTGCGCAGGCGGCCGAGCCGGTGTTCGGCGGCCGGGCCGACCAGGAGCAGCAGCAGGCTGGTGAACACGTACGAGCCGCTGCCGGAGCACCAGGCCATCGAGGTGACCGGCGTCCACCAGTGGCCTTCGCCGAGCGTGGGCAGGCCGACCCCGGCCTGCTCCAGCAGCCGGTCGGACGGCCCGCTGCCCAGGCTGCCGGTGGCCGCGCCGACCAGCCAGAGCCCGGCCAGCAGCGCCAGCGTCAGCGGCGCCGCGCGCAGCCGGGAGCCGAGCGCCCGGGCCGCCCGCCGCACCCGCTGCGGGCGCGGCTCCGGCGTCCGGGTGACCGGCGCGCGGTCCGCGCCCCGCTCGGAGTCGCGCCGCGCGCCCCGCTGGCCGACGACCCGTTCGGACGTCTGCGCGTGCTCGCCGGCGACCGCGGTGCCCGCCCCGCTCACCGGGTCAGCCCGGTCTGTTGGGCGATCCACGGGATCTGCCGGACGATGCCGGGGCGGAAGACCACCCAGCCGTGGCCGCCCGGCATCAGTTCGAACTTCGCCTTCATCCCGGCCCCCTGAACAGCCTGGTAGATCTTCTCCATCTGCGGCCTGAACTCGTCGTCGGTCTCGCCGACGAGGAGGGCGACGCTGGTGTCCGGGAACTTCCTGCGGGCCATCACGTGGACCGGGTCGACCGCGTCGAACTTCTTCGCGTCGCCGCCGAACGCGGCCCTGATGGTGCCCTCCCGGTTGCCCAGGGTCGGCTCGTCCTGCCCGGACATGTCCAGGACGGTGCCGTACACGTCGGGCGCGTTGACGCCGAGCTGGAGCGCGCAGGTGCCGCCCATCGAGGCGCCGCCGATCGCCCAGCTCTTCCGGCCGGTGGCGGTCTGCAGGTTCTCGTGGATCCAGTCGGGAACGTCCGACGCCAGGTAGGTCTGCATCTTGGCGAGCTTGGAGTCCATGCAGAGCGTGTTGAACCAGGTCGAGCCGAGCTCGTCGGGCATCACCACGATCGGCGCGAGGCCGTTGTGCTGCGCGGCGAACGCGTCCATCGTCTCGTTGATCTGCCCCGAGAGCACCCAGTCCCCCGGCGCCCCGGGCTGGCCGGTGAGCATGACGACCACCGGCAGCAGCGGTCGCGGGGTGGCCTGGTAGGCGGGCGGGAGGTAGACGTAGGCGTCGCGGGCCTTGAAGCCCGACCTGAGGCCGGGGATCGGCACCACCGAGACGGTGCCCTTGTCGGGCAGGTTCGCCGGGGCCTGCCAGACCTCGTCGAGCACCTTGTCCGGCGGGGCGGCCACGGTCTGCCCGACCTTCGCGGGGACCAGCCCGCTGGTCTTGGTCAGCCACGGCGCCAGCATCACGCGCCCGCTCGGGTACTGCCCGAAGCCGATGTTGACCTCGGAGGCGGCCATCAGCAGCACCAGCCCGCTCAGGCCGAGCGCGATCCCGCGCCGCCGCCAGGTGAGCCGGCGGATGCGGTAGCCGACCAGGCAGAACCCGAGCAGGGCGATGGCTATCCACCAGGTGACGTACTCGGGCGTGCCTTCCGGGAAGGGGTGCCACCAGCCGTCGACCACGACGTCGAGCAGCAGGCTGAGGGCGGCCGCGGTGGCCAGCGCGGCGGGCAGGCGGAACCGCCACCAGCTCCGGTCGCGGCCGACGGCGAGCGCGAACAGCGCCGCCCAGCCGGCCGCGAGCACGGCGTGCGGGATCGGGCCCTCGGTGAGCGGCCAGTCGATCGGATTCCAACGGGTGGCAAGGGTGAGCGTGCTCATGCGGCTATGCCCGGATGGGTGGTGTCGGCCAGGAAACCGTAGGCGACGACGTTGCCGTCGTAGCCGTGTTCCTCGCTGTACGCGCCACCGCAGGTGATCACCCGCAGCTGCGCGTCCGAGGCCTGACGGTAGACCCGTTCGTCCGGGAAGTCCTTTCGATCGTGCACTTCGATGGCGTACAGCTGGTAGACGGCGGTGGCTCCGTCCGCCCGGGCGATCTCGATCCGGTCCCCCCGACGGAGCGCGCCCAGATGATAGAAGACGGCCGGACCCGCCTTGTTGTCGACGTGCCCTGCGAGGATCGCGGTGCCGCGCTGACCGGGGCTGGCCCCACCGCGGTACCAGCCCGCCAGGTTACGGTCCGCCTCGGGCGGGGCCTGCAGGTGGCCCTCGGAATCCAGCCCGAGCGTGGTGACCGGGGCGTCCAGGCGGACGGCCGGGATGCGGATCCGGGTCGGCGCGGACGGCCCCAGCGGCGGGACGACGGAGACCGGCGCGATGCCGGCCTGGGCCTGGCCGCCGTCCGGGGCGGGCGGCAGCACCGGCGAGCCGCCGCCGTGCAGCAGCCAGGCACCGAGCACCAGCGCGGCTCCCGCCGCCAGGGTGCCCGGCCAGGGGCTCCTGCTCTGCTGGACGCCCACGGGCGCTCCCCTCTGCCGACGGAATCCCGCTTCCTGGGAGTTTCCTGGGAACAATTCAACCGGATCGGACTGTAAAGCACGTCCATACGATGGTCATACTGACACCCGCCGATCGGCAGGGCTGCCGGCCGCTTTCCTGCCCGACGTGCGCGGCCGGTCGCGGAGCGCGACGAATACCTCCCGCCGGCGATCACTGCGGGCACCGCGCCCGACACGAGCCAGCGACGGTTCTACGGCCGCGATCGGTTGCGGCGTTCGGGCGATCGGTTACGACCATCCGCTGCGCCTCTTCGACCACTTCCGCCCGCATGCCATGCTGACGCGGTTACGGGTTCGATCCCCCGGATGTCAGATCGGACCCCGCACTCCCGCACGCTGCCGACCGCCTCACGAACGGAGTGACCATGGACGCTCTCTCCCGCCGCACCCTGCTGGCGGCCGGCGCCGCCACCGCCGCCACCCTGGCGGCCGGCTGCGGCAGCAACCACGCCGCCGGCGGGGAGCGGGCGACCGGTTCCGCCAAGCCCACCGGTGGCGCGGACGCCGGGCAGAGCGCCACTCCCACCCCGGCCCCGGCCCCCAAGCCGCAGGCCGTCCTGATCGGCGACGGCTCCACCTCCGACACCGGCGTCCAGCCGCGCCAGCCCGTCCCCGAGCGGCTGCAGCCCGGGCAGCGCCCGCCCCAGTTCGTGGTCTTCTCCTGGGACGGCGCCGGCGAGCTCGACAACGGCCTGTTCGCCCGCTTCCGCCGGCTGGCCCAGGATCACGACGCGAAGATGACCTTCTTCCTCAGCGGCCTCTACCTGCTGCCCGAGTCCAAGAAGGACCTCTACCGCCCGCCGCAGCACAAGGTCGGCGCCTCCGACATCGGCTACCTCAGCGACCGGCACATCCGCGACACCCTGGAGAACGTGCACGCGGCCTGGCTGGAGGGCCACGAGATCGGCACCCACTTCAACGGCCACTTCTGCGGCGCCACCGGCGTCGGCAAGTGGTCCCCGGAGGAGTGGGACAGCGAGATCCAGCAGGCGATGGACTTCGTGACGAACTGGCGCACCAACACCGGCTTCACCGACCTGCCCGCGCTGCCCTTCGACTACCGCAAGGAGCTGATCGGCAGCCGCACCCCCTGCCTGGAGGGCCAGCGCAACCTGCTGCCCACCGCGGTCAAGCGCGGCTGGCGCTACGACAGCAGCGGCAACGGCACCCAGGTGTGGCCGCAGAAGATCCAGGGCGGCGCGCTGTGGGACCTCCCGCTGCAGTCCATCCCCTTCCCCGGGCACACCTTCCAGGTGCTCTCGATGGACTACAACATCATGTACAACCAGTGCGGCCCCAACACCAAGGCCGACCCGGCGCTCCACCCGGGCTTCCAGGCCCAGGCCCGCGACGCCTACCTGATGGGCTTCGACCGCACCTACAACGGCAACCGGGCGCCGTACATCATCGGCAACCACTTCGAGGAGTGGAACGGCGGCATCTACATGAACGCCGTCGAGGACGTCCTCAAGACCGTCGCGGGCAAGTCGGAGGTCCGGCTGGTCTCCTTCCGCCAGCTGGTCGACTGGCTGGACGCCCAGGACCCGGCGGTGCTGCGCAAGCTGCAGACCCTCGCCCCGGGCCAGTCCCCGACGGGCGGCTGGGAGGCCTTCCTCGGCACCCCGGCGGCGGCGCCCGTCCCCTCCTCCGCCGGCACCGCCACCACAGCCGCCGGCTGACCGTCAGGACCGGGTACGGACCCGGCCGGAGAGCAGCGCTCCCAGCAGGGCGACCCCGGCCATCACCAGCAGGATCACCGCAAAGGCGCCGGGCGAGCCGGCGCCTTCGGCCTGTCCGTGGCCGGCCGCCAGGGCTCCGCCGCCCAGCGCCGCGAACAGCACCCCGGCCAGGCCCGTGAGCAGCACATTGCCCAGCGCGTCGCTCATCTGCAGCGCGGCCGAGTTCGCCCCGGCGTCCTCCGGCGCGGACAGCTTCATCATCAGCACGCTGACGCTCGCGATGGCCAGTCCCATCCCGACGCCGCCGATCCCCCAGGCCACCGCCGCCACCCAGGCCGGCACCCCCGGGACCAGCACCAGCGCGGCGCCCGCGATCGCCGCCGCGGTCAGCACGAAGCCGCCCCGGATCATCGCCTCGCGGTAGCGCTCGGCCCCCGGCCGGCCCTGCAGCCAGGAACCCAGCGCCCAGGAGAGCCCGCCGCTGGTCAGGGTGAGCCCGGCCAGCGTCGGCGACAGGCCGCGCTGGGTGGTCATCATCAGCGGGATGAAGGCCTCGGCCGCGAAGAACGCCCCCGCGGCCACCCCGCGCAGCAGGATCACCGTCGGCAGCCCACGCCCCGCCCGCAGGGTCCGCTTCGGCAGCAGCCCCAGGACGGCCGGCGCCAGCAGCGCCGCCCCGGCGATCCCGGGAAGCAGCCCGATCAGGTCGCGGCGCTGGCCCGCGTACTGCAGCAGCCCGGCACCGAGCGCCGCCATCGCGGCCAGCACGGTGCGGCGGCGGTCGAAGTCCGCGCCCTTGGCCACCGGGTGCTCCCGCTCGGAGCGGGCCAGCGCCGGGCCCATCACGGCCAGCGGCAGCAGGATCAGCACCGGCACGGCCAGGAACACCCAGCGCCAGCCGAGGTGCTGGGTGACCGCCCCGGCGACCAGCGGGCCCACGATCGAGGGCAGCACCCAGGCCGAGGAGAAGGCCGCGAACACCGACGGCCGCAGCCGCTCCGGATAGGCCCGGCCGACCACCACGTACAGCGCGACGATCACCAGCCCGCCGCCGAGGCCCTGGATCGCCCGGCCGGCCACGAACACCCACATCCCGGGCGCCGTCCCGGCCACCAGCAGGCCGACGCCGAACACCCCGATCCCGGTGAACAGCGGCTGCAGCGGCCCGCGCCGGTCGCACCACTGGCCGGAGACGACCAGGGCGAACAGCGTGGTGGTGAAGTAGCCGGAGAAGGCGAAGGCGTACAGCCCGAGGCCGTGCAGCCGGCGGGCCGCCGTCGGCATCGCGGTGTTGACGGCCGTCGCCTCGAAGGCGATCACCAGGACCACCGAGACGATCCCCAGCGTCAGCGCGCGGTAGCGGCCGCTGAGCACCCCGCCGCCGGGGTCGTCGTCGAGGGGTATCGGTACGGGGTCGACCGAGGTGGGGGAGGCAGTGGTCATACGTGACATCGTAAGAGCCGTCCGCCGCGATGACCCCTGACCAGAGTCGGTGACCGACTGGTCCCGTGGGCCTAGGTCCCCGTCGGTGCCACGTCAGTGCAGCACCTTGAGGCCGACCACGCCGGAGACGATCAGCAGCAGGCAGGCGATCCGGGCCATGGTCACCGCGTCCCCCAGGGCGGCCATCCCGTAGAGCGCGGTGCCGACCGCGCCGATGCCGACCCAGACCGCGTACCCGGTGCCGATCGGAATGGTGCGCATCGCGTACGCCAGGCCGCCCATGCTGAACAGCAGCGCGACGCCGAAGACGAGGGTGGGAACGAGGCGGGAGAAGCCCTTGGACGATTCCAGGGCGACCGCCCAGACGGTCTCCAGGAGACCCGAGACGATCAGAACGAGCCAGGCCACGACGGTGCACCTCCGCAGTCCACAGCGGCCGGATTGCCGCTGAACTGCGCCGTCTTGTCGTCACCGGGTACGACGCGCTCGTCCGGGGTGGCGTGAATAACGCCACCGCTCTTCGACCGTAGCACACATTGCCATACAGAATTTACAAAACTTCGTTGACCCTCCTCCCCCGGATCCGCCACCATGAATTCACTGGCCGTGTGCCCGAGTGGCTGAGGGGACCGTCTGCAAAGCGGTGTACGCGGGTTCAATTCCCGCCACGGCCTCGATGAAAAAGGAATTGCCGGTCGACCCGGAAAAGTCGACCGGCAATTCCTTTTGCGCATTTCCCCACTCAGGCCGTGACGGCGTCCTCCGGCCGGATCGGCAGCCGGCCGACCGGCAGGGCCGTGGCGGCGCGGACGGCCGCGGCGACGGCCGCCGGGGCGACCACCGCGGGGGCCGCGCCGACCGCCTTGGCACCGAAGGGGGCGACCACGTCGCGCTCCTCCAGCAGCGCGGCGATCCGCACCTGCGGGGTGTCCAGCGCGGTGGGCAGCCGGTAGCCCGTGAGCGAGGGGTTCTGCAGCACGCCGCCCTCGGTGCGCAGGTCCTCCAGCAGTGCCAGGCCGACGCCCTGGGCCACGCCCGCCTCGATCCGGTCCTCGATCTGCCGCGGGTTCAGCGCCCGGCCGACGTCCTGGGCGACCGTCATCTCGACCACCCGCACGGCGCCCAGCTCGATGTCCACGTCCACCACCGCGCGCATCGCGCAGAACGAGATGGAGACGAAGGCGTCGCCCTGCCCGGCCTCGTCCAGCGGCTCGGTGGGGTGCGGGCGGCACTGCGCGGTGGCCCAGAGCTCCTTGCCCTCCAGCGCCTCGGCGACCGGCATGCCGAGCACCCCGTCGTACGAGGTGATCTTGCCGTCGGCGATCTGCAGCAGCTCCGCCGACATCCCGAAGTTGGCCGCGATCGGCTGCAGCAGCTGGTGGCGGACCATCAGCGCGGCCCGCTCGACGGCGCCGCCGGAGACCCAGGTGTGCCGGCCGCGGGCGGAGGGCCCGGCGATCGACTGGTCGCTGTCGGCCGGCGCGATGTAGACCTCGCTGACTCCCAGCACGGTCTGCACGATCTGCCGGGCCAGCGTGGCGAAGCCCTGCCCGGCGTCGACGGCCGCGCAGATCACCGTGGCGTGGTCGCCGCTGACCCGCACGGTCGCGGTGGACACCTCGTCCTCGCCCTCGGCGCCCAGCATGTGCACCATGCCGACGGCGTAGCCGATGCCGCGCCGCACCGCCGCCGGGTCGCCCGCGCCGCCGGGCCCGCCCGGCAGCAGCCACTCGGCGTCCGGGTCGTCCACCGGCAGGGCCGGCAGCGGCTCGTCCGCGACGGCATCCAGCAGCGCGCGCACCGGCGCCGGGCAGGTGACCGCCTGCCCGGTGGGCAGCAGGTCGCCGGTGGACATCGCGTTGCGCCGGCGGATCTCCACCGGGTCCACGCCCACCCGGGCGGCCAGCTGGTCCAGCTGCGACTCGTACGCGAAGCAGGCCTGCAGCGCGCCCTCGCCGCGCATCCGCCCGGCCGGCGGGTTGTTGGTGCGCACCGCCCAGGCGTCCACGAAGACGTTGGGGCAGACGTACGGGCCGGCCGAGAAGGCCGCCGCGGCGGCCAGCGCCTCGGCGGAGACGTCCGCGTAGGCGCCGCCGTCCAGCAGGATCTGCGCCTCGACCTTCACCAACGTGCCCTCGGCGTCGGCGTGGTGGCGGTAGCGCAGGAGCGCGGGGTGGCGCGAGGTGTGGGTCTGGAAGGACTCCTCGCGGGTGAGGGTCATCTTCACCGGGCGGCCGGTGCGCAGCGCCAGCAGGGCCAGGGTGACCTGGAAGGAGATGTCCTCGCGGTCGGTGGTGGCGCCGGGCACGCCGGTGACCACCAGCCGGACCCGGTCGGGCTCCAGGCCGAGGCATGCGGCGGTGCGGTCGCGGTCGCCGTGCGGGTCGGTGGAGGACAGGTGCAGCTCGACGCCGCCGTCCGGGCGCGGCACGGCCAGGCCGGCCTCGGCGCCGAGCGGCGCCGGGTCCTGCCGGCCGACCTGGTAGAGGCCCTCGACGACGATCTCGCCGACCGCCTCGGAGTCCCCGGTGCGCAGCGGCAGGTGGCGGAAGAGGTTGCCGTCCGGGTGCAGCGGCGGCGCGGTGAAGGCCTGCTCGGGGTCGGTCACGGCCTCCAAGGGCTCGTAGTCGACCGTGATCAGACCGACCGCCAGCCGGGCGGTGTCCGGGTGGTCGGCGGCCACCGCGGCGATCGGCTCGCCGTGGTGGCGCACCACGCCGGCGGCCAGCACCGGCCGGTCGGCGACGACCGGGCCGGCCGGGGCGCCGTCGGGGGTGCCGTCCGGGCCGGGCGGCAGGTCGGCGGCGGTGACCACGGCGTGCACGCCGGGCAGCGCGAGCGCGGCCGAGGTGTCGATGCCGCGGATCCGGGCGTGCGGGTGCGGCGAGCGCAGCACCGCGCCCCACAGCAGCCCCTCGGCCCACAGGTCGGCCGCGTACGGGTAGATGCCGAGCGCCTTGGGCAGCGCGTCGCTGCGCAGCGGGGAGCTGCCCAGGCCGAACGGCTCCGGTGCGCCGCCCTCGCCGCCGTCCTGCTGGAGTGCTGCGCCGATGTCGGTAGGCGACGTCATGATGCGTGGTCGTCCTCGGGGAGCCGGATGCCGTGGGCGGGGGTGGCACCGTACGGGACGCCGGCCGGGGCACCGCCCTCGACCGGGGCACCGTGCGGGTGCTGGGCGGCGTACGGGGTGCCGTGCGGCGGCGTGCCGTCGAAGGCGGCGCCGGGCAGCGGGGTGCCGTGCGCGGGGGTCGGCTCGTAGACCGGGGCGTCGTACCCGGTGTCGTAGCCGTTCTGCTGCTGGTGGCCGTCCGGGTAGGGCAGGTAGGTGCCGTGGGCGGGGGTGGTGCCCTGGTACGGCTGCTCGGGGTAGCCCTGCGGCGGGTAGTAGACCTGGTCGCCGGAGGTCTGGGCGGGGATGCCGCCCTGGAGCGGGGCCGGGACGGTGGTGTCGTACACGCCGGTGTCGTAGCCGCCCGACGGGTCGCCGTACGGCGTCGGGGCGTGGGCCTGCTCGACGGGCTGCTGCTCGACGGGCTGCGGCGCGGCCGGGTGGGCCTCGACGTGCTGCGGTTCGAGGTGCTGCGGCTCGACGTGCTGCGGCTCGACCTGCTGGTGGGGGACGTGCTGCTGCGGGACGTGCTCGATCCAGGCGTCGGCGTCGGTGTAGACCGGCAGCTCGACGGCCGACTCGGGTTCGACGGCCACAGCCGCCTCGGCGGACCGGTCGTCGGCCTCCGGAGCGGGAGCGGCGGCCTCCTCCGCCTCCTCGGCCACCGCCGCGCGGGCCTCCGCGACGGTCTGGACGGCGGCCAGTACGCCCTTGTAGCCGGTGCAGCGGCAGAGGTTGCCGCAGAGCGCCTGCCGGGCCTCGACCTCGGTGGGCCGGTGGTTGCGCTGGAGCAGGTCGTGCACCGCCATCGCCATGCCGGGCGTGCAGTAGCCGCACTGCACGGCGCCGGAGGCGGCCAGCGCCTGCTGGACGTCGCTCGCGCCGCCGGCGGCGGACAGGCCCTCGACGGTGTTGATCTCGCTGTCGGCGGCCAGCGCGGCGGGCACCAGGCAGCCGGCCACCAGCTGGCCGTCCACCTGCACCGAGCAGGCCCCGCACTCGCCCTGTTCGCAGCCGTCCTTGGCGCCGGCCAGGCCGAGCCGCTCGCGCAGCACGTAGAGCAGGCTCTCGCCGATCCAGGCGTCGGTGACGGGCCGTTCGAAACCGTTGACCCGCAGCGTGTAGGAGGCGCACGGGCGCAGCTCGCGGCTGACCTGCGGGGAGAGGCCGAGCGGGTCGGCGTCGAGGGTCTCGATGGGGTCTGTGGTCACTTCAGCGCCCTTCCCAGTGCCCGTCGGGCCAGCACCGCTACGGTACGCCGCAGCCGAACGGCCGCTGCGGTCGGCCCCTCGGTCACGGCCTCCCAGGCGCCCTCGGCGCCGTAGTTGTCGGGGACGCAGGCGGTGGCCACGTACTCGCCGAAGGCGGCGTTCGCGGCCGGGTCGATCTCCCGGCTGCCGTCCCAGTCGATGCAGCCGGCCACCCAGGCCTCGGCTTCCAGCGGGCGCAGCGGCACCGGGGCGACGGCGCCGACGGCGCAGCGCACCGAGCGCCGGGCCGGGTCGAGGACGAGGGCGACCGAGGCGGTGGCGCGGGCCGGGCCGCTGCGGCCGGTGGCCTTGAGGAAGACCTGCGGGGCGTGCAGCAGCGGGACGCGCACCCAGGTGAGCAGTTCGCCGGGGCGCACCGGGTCGAGGCCGGTGAGCAGGTGACTGACCGGCACCTCGCGGCTGGCGCCGGCCCGGGCGAGGGTGACGGTGGCCTCCAGTGCGGCGAGCACCGGGAGGGTGTCGCCGGCCGGGGCGGCGGTGACGATGTTGCCGCCGAGGGTGCCGACGTTGCGGACCTGCGGCGGGCCGGCGGTGCGGGCGGCGTCGGCGAGCGCGGGGATGAGCGCGGCGAAGTCGGGGCGGTCCATCCGGGCGTGGGTGAGTCCGGCGCCGAGGACGGCGGTGCCGCCGTCCTCGTAGCGCCAGCCGCGCAGTTCGGTGATCCGGCCGAGTCCGACCAGGGCGGCGGGGCGCAGCCGTCCTGCGTTGACGGCTTCCATGAGGTCGGTGGCTCCGGCCACCGGTACCGCGGCCGGGGCGGCGGCCAGCGCGTCGACGGCCTCGTCGAGCGAGGCCGGCAGCATGATCGTCCGGTTCACCTGGGTCCCACCGTGCTCCACTTGCTCATCGATCGCCTGCCGCCCGCGGCCTTGGGCCGTGGTGTCCGCGTCAGCAGCCCGGCCTGGCCCGTAGGGTACGGGCGATCGGGCCGGGTTGGGCAACTCTGGCACACAATGCTCGATGATCACTTCGGGGCCGGTGAACGGGACTGCCCGATTGGGACGGATACCGGGCGGTATCTGCCCCGTCCCTGGCCGGGCCAGGGCAGATGTTCATCAGTTCTTGACGTCCGACGACCACTCAGAAGTTCCCGGAAGGCGATCACCGCACCGGCGGCGGGCCCGCGATCGGCCGGCCGGCCACGCCGGGGCGGCGCTGCCAGGGCAGCGGCCCGTCGGCCGGGCGGTACTCGACGCCGAGCGCGTCCAGCACCTTCAGGTGCGTCGCCAGCCGCCGCTCGAAGCCGGCGAAGTCGCGCTCGGCCGGCCCGGCGGGCAGCTCGGACCAGGCGACCTCGGCGAAGGCGACCAACCGGGGGAAGGCCCGGTAGTCGATGTCCCGGGCGCTGTCCATGAACTCGCTCCACAGGTTGGCCTGGGTGCCGATCACGTGCCGCGCCGCGGCCTCGTCCAGCTGCGCGGGCACCGGCTCGAAGCGGTAGACGTCCTCCAGCGTGCGCACGAAGCCGACCGGGATCGGCTCGTCCGGCCCGTCCGCCTGCCGGTGGTCGAAGTAGACGTGCTGCTCGGGGCACATCACCACGTCGTGCCCGGCCTCCGCGGCGGCGATCCCGCCGCCGAAGCCGCGCCAGGAGGCGACGGCGGCACGGGACCGCCCCCACACCTCCGGGCGCTCGGCACGCGGCGCCGACGGTCTCCCCCAGCCTGGCGGCCGGGAGGTGCCCCCACCCGCCGGCGCTCCCCCCTTCGGCGTGGTGGCAATGGCGAGCCCGCCCTCCAGGATCTCGTCCCAGCCGATCAGCCGGCGGCCGCGCTCGGCCAGCCAGCGGTCGAAGTGCCGGATGAGGTGGCTCTGCAGCTCGTCCTCGTTGGCCAGGCCCAGCTCGCGGATCCGGGCCTGGGCGGCGGCGCTGTCCTTCCACTGCTCCTTGGGGCACTCGTCGCCGCCGAGGTGCACGAACTCGGACGGGAAGAGCTCCAGGACCTCCTCCAGCACCCCCTCGAAGAAGCGCAGGGTCTCCTCGGAGGCGTTGAGCACGTGGTGGCTCACCCCCCAGTCCGTCCAGACGCCGAGCGCGGCGGTGTCCACCACGTCGGTGTTGCCCAACTCGGGGTAGGCGGCGACGGCGGCCTGGGTGTGGCCGGGCAGGTCGATCTCCGGGACGACGGTCACCCCGCGCGCGGCCGCGTACGCGACGATCTCGCGCAGGTCGTCCTGGGTGTAGTAGCCGCCGTGCGGGCGGTCGTCGCGGCGCCCGGCGGACCGGTAGCCGACCATCGAACGCTCCCGCCAGGCGCCGTGCTCGGTCAGCCTCGGGTAGCGCCTGATCTCCACCCGCCAGCCCTGGTCGTCGGTCAGGTGCAGGTGCAGCACGTTGAGCTTGTGCGCGGCCAGCAGGTCGACGAAGCGCAGCACGTCCGACTTGGGCAGGAAGTGCCGGGCAACGTCGAGCAGCGCGCCGCGCCAGCCGAACCGGGGGGCGTCCTCGATGTCGGCGCCGGGCAGCACCCAGCCCTCACGGCGCAGCGGCGACCGCCGGTAGGCGTCCGGCCCGAGCAGCTGCCGCAGGGTCTGCGCCGCCCACAGCGCGCCCGCCGGGCCGCCCGCGGCGAGCAGCGCGTGGCCGGGGCGCACCGTGATCCGGTACGCCTCGGCGGCGAGCGTGCCGTCCCGGACCAGTTCGATGCCCGCGCCCGGCCGGCCCGGGCCGAACGGCAGCCCGGTGGCGGCGGACAGCGTGCCGCGCAGCCAGCGCTCGGCGTCGGCCAGCGCGGGCGGTGCGGTCAGCGTGGTGGCGGCGTCGAGCGGGAAGTCCTCGTCCGGGCGGCGAACGGCGCTCGAAGGAGCGGGAATGAGGTCCATTCCGACATCCTGCCCACGCCCCGGACGATTGGCATAGACCACCTCGGAAACGCGGTGCCATGCAAAACGGCGCCGCGCACCGGCGGGCTACTTGTTGTTGTTGTCGCCGTCGCCGCCCTGCGGCTTGCCGATGCCGTCGTAGATCTCCTTGCACATCGGGCAGACCGGGTACTTCTTCGGGTCGCGCCCGGGCACCCACACCTTGCCGCAGAGCGCCACCACGGGAGACCCGGAGAGCGCGCTCTCCATGATCTTGTCCTTCTGGACGTAGTGCGCGAAACGCTCGTGGTCGCCGTCGCCGTGGGACACCTGTGGGACGGGCTCGACCAGGGTGCCGGTGCCGAGGCCGCGCTCGGGCTCAAGAGTGCTCATGGGTGCCAAGTCTATGGGCGCCCCGGGAAACCGGGCCAGTGTCGCGCGGCGGGCCCGCGGCTCAGTTCATCGTCGGGTCGTCCGGGTAGGTCGCCAGCAGGGCGAGCGGACCGCGCTGGCGGCGCAGCACCGAGCGCCACAGCCGCTCCGGCTCGGGGCTGGAGACGTCCCCCGGCTCGCAGTCCACCAGGTACCAGGCGCCGCTCTCCAGCTCCGCCTCCAGCTGCCCCGGCGACCAGCCGGCGTACCCGGCGAAGATCCGCAGGCTGCCCAGCTCGCCGGCCAGCACCTCGGGCGGCGCCTCCAGGTCCACCAGGCCGATCGCGCCGTGCACCCGCCGCCAGCCCAGCGGCTGGCCGGTGCCGGGCTCCCCCGGCGCCACCGCGAGGCCGAGCGCCGAGTCCAGCGCCACCGGTCCGCCCTGGAACACCACGGCCGGCTGGCCGACGAGTCTGCCCCAGCCGTCCAGCACACTGCCCACCTCGACCGGCGTCGGCCGGTTGAGGACCACACCGAGCGCCCCCTCGGCGTCGTGGTCGAGGAGGAGCACCACCGCCCGCGCGAAGTTCGGGTCGGTGAGCAGGGGCGTCGCGACGAGCAGACGGCCGGTGTGGGACCGGCCTCCGTGCGAATGGGCCGCCGTCATGCCTCACATGATCCCGCAGAACGGCACCGGTCGGACACCGCAACGCCCGAAACCACGCCACGCCGGACCAACACCCGTACGGCCGCATCGGCGGGCCCCTTACCCCCGGAGAGAGCACCATCACGGGGAGAGGCTCACGGGAACCAACGGCACGCCCACTACCATCTACGTCTGGTGGACGCCTATACGGTGCCGACTCGGTTTCGCCGGGGGCCCGAACGCGCCCGTACGACCGGTCCACCACCGGCTCTCTACCGGAGCCCTTCCCCACTCCTCTGGCACCCCGGATTGCGAGAACGATGACCGACGACGTCCTGCTGGTCCACGGCGGAAACCCGCTCGAAGGCGAGATCCGCGTCCGCGGAGCGAAGAACCTGGTCCCCAAGGCCATGGTCGCCGCCCTCCTCGGCCAGGGCCCCAGCAGACTGCGCAACGTCCCGGACATCCGCGACGTCAAGGTGGTTCGCGGCCTGCTGCAGCTGCACGGCGTGACGGTGCGCGCCGGCGACGAGGACGGCGAGCTGATCCTCGACCCCTCGCACGTCGAGAGCGCCAATGTGGCCGACATCGACGCACACGCCGGCTCCTCGCGGATCCCGATCCTGTTCTGCGGCCCGCTGCTGCACCGCCTCGGCCACGCCTTCATCCCGGGCCTGGGCGGCTGCGACATCGGCGGCCGCCCGGTCGACTTCCACTTCGAGGTGCTGCGCCAGTTCGGCGCCACCATCGAGAAGCACCCGCAGGGCACCTACCTGGTCGCCCAGCAGCGCCTGCGCGGCACCAAGATCGAGCTGCCCTACCCCTCGGTCGGCGCGACCGAGCAGGTGCTGCTCACCGCGGTGCTCGCCGAGGGCGTCACCGAGCTGCGCAACGCGGCCATCGAGCCGGAGATCGTCGACCTGATCTGCGTCCTGCAGAAGATGGGCGCGATCATCACGCTGGGCACCGACCGGACCATCCTGATCACCGGTGTGGACGAGCTGAACGGCTACAACCACCGCGCCCTCCCGGACCGCCTGGAGTCCGCCTCCTGGGCCTGCGCGGCGCTCGCCACCAAGGGCGACATCTACGTCCGCGGCGCCCGCCAGCTGGAGATGATGACCTTCCTCAACACCTTCCGGAAGGTCGGCGGCGCCTTCGAGGTGGACGACGAGGGCATCCGCTTCTGGCACCCGGGCGGCGAGCTCAAGGCGATCGCCCTGGAGACCGACGTGCACCCGGGCTTCCAGACCGACTGGCAGCAGCCGCTGGTCGTCGCGCTGACCCAGGCCACCGGCCTGTCCATCGTCCACGAGACGGTGTACGAGTCGCGGCTCGGCTTCACCGGCGCGCTGAACCAGATGGGCGCGCACATCCAGCTCTACCGCGAGTGCCTGGGCGGCACCCCGTGCCGCTTCGGCGCCCGCAACTTCCTGCACTCCGCGGTCGTCTCCGGCCCGTCCAAGCTGATGGGCTCCGAGCTGGTCATCCCGGACCTGCGCGGCGGCTTCTCGTACCTGATCGCGGCGCTGGCGGCCGAGGGCACCTCGACCGTGCACGGCATCGACCTGATCAACCGCGGCTACGAGAACTTCATGGAGAAGCTGCGCGACCTGGGCGCCCACGTCGAGCTGCCCAGCGAGCAGCTGGTCGACGCCTGATCACCGGCCCGACATACGGCGAGAGGCCGGGCTCCCCCCGCGGGGGGAGCCCGGCCTCCGGCCGTTCAAGGGGTGGCTCAGGCAGCGCCCTTGGCGGCTTCCTTCAGCTTGGAGCCGGCGCTCACCTTGGCGCTGTAGCCCGCGGCGATCTGGATCGGCTCGCCGGTCTGCGGGTTGCGGGCGGTGCGGGCAGCGCGGTGGGTGCGCTCGAAGGTCAGGAAACCGGGGATGGTGACCTTCTCGTCGCCCTTGGCGACGACCTCGCCGACGATCTCGGCGAAGGCGGCCAGAACGGCGTCGGCGTCCTTGCGAGTCACCTCTGCGCGCTCGGACAGCGCGGCCACCAGCTCACTGCGGTTCATGTGTACTCCTGTGGTCTGTTCGCTTGCGGTGTGCGGGGGCCCATCGGTGCTCCCACCGGGGGGCACCCGGATAGGCCGCAGGTCCGCACACTGTGCTCATGCAGGCAATGCGTGGTCGCAGGCCGGGTCCGTACCCGATGCCGCGCGCCCGTGCCTTCGAAGGCCCGCCCGCCTGCCTGGATACGAATCCTGCCCCGACCGGCCCCGAGAAAGCCAATCGGGCCCCGACCGAGGCACCCGAACAACGCCCGCCCGTTGGAGGTGTGACGCTCCGTCGGCTCCGGCGGACCGGGCGCGGACGGCGGTCGGGACGACTCGCCGGAAGACCAGGGGGACGTTCCGTACTTGTCGGACACGCCTGCCCCGTGCAGGGCTACCGTACGCCCTAGGACTGACAAGCCCAAACACGCCCCTCGCCCTTGTGTCGCAAGGGTTCGGGGCGGGCTGGGCGGGTATGACCGCTATTCGCACATTTGAGCGACCAACGGCACGTCCGCCGGTCGGGCCGTCAGAGCTTGACGGTGGGGAAGGCGGAGGTGTCCAGGGTGCCGACGATGCCCGGGGTCGGACGGGCCGGCACGGGGGCCTCCACGGCGTCCGCCAGGGCCGCATCGCGCACGGCGGCGGCGACGGTCTTGGCGACGTCCTTGTGGAAGACGCTCGGGATGATGTAGTTCGCGTTCAGCTCGTCGTCGGCGACGGTGGTGGCCAGCGCCCGGGCGGCGGCGATCATCATCTCGGTGTTGACCGTGCGGCTCTGGGCGTCCAGCAGGCCGCGGAAGACACCCGGGAAGACCAGCACGTTGTTGATCTGGTTCGGGAAGTCGCTGCGGCCGGTGGCGACCACGGCGGCGGTCTGCCGGGCGACGGCCGGCTCGACCTCCGGGTCCGGGTTGGCCAGGGCGAAGACGATCGCGTCCTCGGCCATGGTGGCCAGGTCGTCGCCGTCCAGCACGTTCGGGGCCGAGACGCCGATGAAGACGTCCGCGCCCGCCACGGCCTCCTTGAGGGTGCCGGTGCGGCCCGAGCGGTTGGTGTGCTCGGCGATCCAGCGCAGGCTCTCGTTGAGGTCCTCGCGGCCCTGGTGGACCACGCCGCGCACGTCCGCCACGGTGGCGTGCTCGACGCCGGCCGCCATCAGCAGCTTGAGGATCGCGGTGCCGGCGGCGCCCGCGCCCGACATCACCACGCGGATGTCGGCGATCTCCTTGCCGACCACCTTCAGCGCGTTGGTGAGGGCGGCCAGCACCACGATCGCGGTGCCGTGCTGGTCGTCGTGGAAGACCGGGATGTCCAGGGCCTCGCGCAGCCGGGCCTCGATCTCGAAGCAGCGCGGCGCGGAGATGTCCTCCAGGTTGATCCCCGCGAAGCCCGGGGCGATCGCCTTGACGATGGCGACGATCTCGTCGGTGTCCTGGGTGTCCAGGCAGATCGGCCAGGCGTCGATACCGGCGAAGCGCTTGAAGAGGGCCGCCTTGCCCTCCATGACCGGCAGCGCGGCCTCCGGGCCGATGTTGCCCAGGCCCAGCACCGCCGAGCCGTCGGTGACCACGGCGACGCTGTTGCGCTTGATGGTGAGGCGACGGGCGTCCTCGGGGTTCTCCGCGATCGCCATGCAGACCCGGGCGACACCCGGGGTGTAGATCATGCTGAGGTCGTCACGGTTGCGGATCGGCAGCTTGGACGACATCTCGATCTTGCCTCCGAGGTGCATCAGGAAGGTGCGGTCCGAGACCTTGCCGATCGCCACGCCGTCGATCGCCCGCAGCTTCTCGACGATCTCCTCGCCGTGCGCGACCGAGGAGGCCGCCACCGTGACGTCGATCCGCAGCGCCTCCAGGCCGGAGGCGGTGACGTCGAGACCGGTCACCGACCCGCCGGAGGACTCCACGGCCGTGGTGATCGCACTGACGGCGTTGCCCCGGGCCGGGACCTCCAGCCGTACCGTGATCGAGTTGGAGACACTGGGCACCGTCGCCATCGACGCTTCCTTCTTCCGTCTGTCCCGCAGGCTCAACATTTTGTTGAAGGCATCGCCTGCGCATGCTAGACCTCGATCGTCGCACCTTCCAAGGGGTAGCCAGAAATAACGTTCATTGAGTGTGCGGATCCGACAATCCCGGCCGGCTTCCGCCGACCTCCCCGCGACCTCCCCGCGCCTACTCCTTGCCTCTCCGGGCCGATGCGTTACATTGGACAGGCACCGGCTCGATCCAAGCCCCCGGGCCCAACCTTCGTCCCTTCGAGGGACCACTTGCCGCGAGGCGAGCATGGCGGGTCGGTGTACTAAACGTCTGAAGGCCCCTCACCAGCCGGTGAGGGGCCTTCTTCCGTAGGTCCTGCGGGTCCTGCGGGTCCCGCGGGTCCCGTGTGGTTCCCGCGGGTCCCGTACGGTCCGTCAGCCGTGCAGCAGCGCGGGCACGCCGGCCGCGTCCGGCAGGTCGTCCGGGCCGGACAGCACGGTCAGCCGCTGGGTCGCCCGGGTCAGCGCGACGTACAGCACCCGCAGGCCGGCCTCCGACTCGCCCGCGATGCCGGTCGGGTCCGCCACCACGGTCGCGTCGTACTCCAGGCCCTTGGCCTCCAGGCTGCCCAGCACCACCGCGCGCTCGCCCAGGCCCTCGGCCCACCCGGCCGCCTCGGCCCGGCGGTCCATCGGCACCACGATCGCCACGGTGCCGCCCACCTCGGCCAGCAGCTGCTCCAGCTCCGCCCGGGCGGCCTTGCCGAAGGCCTCCGGCGAGGGGTCGGTGACGGCCGCGAAGCGCGGCTCCACGCCGACGTGGCGCACCGCGCTCGGCGAGGGCGTGCCCGGCGCCGCCAGCGCCAGCACCTTGGCCGCGACCTCGGCGATCTCGGCCGGGTTGCGGTAGTTCACGGTCAGCGTGAAGCGGCGCCGGGGCTTGCCGGCCAGCACCTCGTCCAGCGCGGCCTGGGCCTCCTGCGGGAACGGCCAGGAGGACTGCGCCGGGTCGCCGACGATCGTCCAGGTGGCCATCCGGGCCCGGCGGCCGATCATCCGCCACTGCATCGGGGTGAGGTCCTGGGCCTCGTCCACGATGATGTGGGCGTACTCCGTGCGCTCCACCGGCTGGCGCTCGCGCTGACGGGTGCTGCGGTCGGCGAAGGTGGTGACCTCCTCCAGGCCGGTCAGCAGGTCCATCGCGTTCACCTCGCGGACCTTCGGCCGGGCCGGCTCGCCGAGCAGCACCTGGAGCTCGTCCACCAGCGCGACGTCGTGCGCGGACAGCGCGCCCTCGCCCGCCGGGGACAGGTGGCGCCAGGAGGCGGCCAGCAGCCGCGCCTCGTCCGGGGTGACGGCGCGGCGGGCGATCCGGTTGGTGTGGCGGTGCTGCTTGAGCGTGGCCAGCACCCGGCGCGGGGTCAGGGCGGGCCACCAGGCGTCCAGGAAGTCCAGGAACGGCGCCTCGTCCGAGACGTACTCGTCGAAGCTCTCCTTCTCCTCCTGGCGCTGCTCCCGGCCGTAGTGGTCGGTGGGCTTCGGCAGGTGCTTGACGACCTCCTGCCACAGGGCGTCCAGGAGCAGCCGGCGGGCGCGCGGGCGCAGCAGGTTCAGCGGGGTGCCGCCGGAGCCCACCACGTTGCCGCGGACGGCCCGCAGCCGGCCCGCGTCCAGCTTCAGCACCTCGCCGCGGGCGACCACCTTCAGCTCCTGCGGCGCGCCCAGCTCCAGCGCCCCGCGGGCGGCCCGGCGCAGCAGCTGCGTCATCCGGGCCGAACCCTTGATCCGGGCCACCTCGGGGGTGTCGTAGGTGCCCGCCTCGATGCCGTCCACCAGCGAGCCGACGGCCCGGATGGCGACCTGGCCCTCCTCGCCGAGCGCGGGCAGCACGCCCTCGGTGTACGAGACCAGCAGCGGGGTCGGCGAGACCACCAGGATGCCCCCGGCGTAGCGGCGGCGGTCCTGGTAGAGCAGGTACGCGGCGCGGTGCAGGGCGACGGCGGTCTTGCCGGTGCCCGGGCCGCCGGTGACCAGGGTGGCGCCCGCGGCGGCGGCGCGGATCACCTCGTCCTGCTCCTTCTGGATCGAGGAGACGATGTCGCGCATCGAGTGGCTGCGGGCGCGGCCCAGCGAGGCCATCAGTGCGCCGTCGCCGACCACGGCCAGTTCCTCGCCGTCCAGGGTCGGGGTGAGGTCGGGGCGCAGCAGGTCGTCCTCGACGCCGATCACCTTGCGGCCCTTGGAGCGGATCACCCTGCGGCGGATGACCCGGCCGGGCTCGACCGGGGTGGAGCGGTAGAACGGGGCGGCGGCGGGCGCGCGCCAGTCGATCACCAGCGGGCCGTACTCGGCGTCCAGGACGCCCAGGCGGCCGATGTGGAGGGTCTCGGCGACGGCCGGGTCGGCCGGGTCGAGCGGGGTGTTCGAAGGAATGCCGTGCTCCTCCGGGGCGTCCGCCCGCTGGAGGTCGATCCGGCCGAAGAGGAAGTCCTCGAACTCGTTGTTGAGCCGCTGGAGGTGCGCGCCGGCCCGGTAGACCTGGGCGTCGCGCTCGGCGAGCGCGCCGGGGGTGCCGACCTGGACCCGCTTGGCGGCGTCCTCCAGGATGTACTCGGCTTCGGCGAGCTTCTCCTCCAACCGGTGGTAGACGGTGTCGAGGTGCTGCTGCTCACCGGCGATCTCGCGAGCGCGGACGGTCTCGTGATCGGCGGTGGGGGTGGTGTCCGTGTTGCTCTGCATGGCCTCGGTGGTAGCGACGGAATCCGGCTCCGGAAAACGAGCGGACGGATGATCCTACGCCGCGACCCCCGGGCCGCGCTGCTCCGGAACGTACAAAATTCGAAGGCCGCCCCCCGCGGAGCGGTGGGCGGCCTTCGGCATGAACATGGGGTGGTGGAGATGCCGGGAATCGAACCCGGGTCCAGTGGAGTTAATTCAGGGCTTCTCCGAGCGCAGTCCGCTGTGCTTTTCTCGGCCCTGGCAGTCACACGGACAAGCCGCCAACAGGCCCAGCTGCTGTTTGATTTCCCATCCACCCTCGCAGCCCGGGCGGACGGTTGAGTTCCCTAGATTATGCCAGGGTCCGGGTCGGGAACTCCCCGGTCTGACACCCAAGCGCTATCGGTGCTTAATTAGGCAGCGAGAGCGAACTGCTGGGAATCGCGCTTAGAGTTGGCGATTATTTTTTTGCGACACGTGGTTTACGAGATCATTGCCGCGTTCCTCGGCTCGCTTCCCCTGTTTCAACATCCCCTGTCGAAACCGATCATCCCCATGTTTTTTTGAGAAACAGCTCGGACGATGACCGTCCGTGTTGCTTGCGCCATAGTACGCGAGGCGACGGGCGAGGGTCCAGCGGATTAACCCTGGCGTCCCAACCCTGGCGTCCTAACCCTGGCGTCGCCGGGCGGCCGCCACGGCGCGGGCCGTCTCGCGGGTGTCCTGCTTCTCGCGCAGCGTCTGGCGCTTGTCGTACAGCTTCTTGCCGACGGCGAGCGCGAGCTCCAGCTTGACCCTGCCGTCCTTGAAGTACAGCGAGAGCGGGATCAGGGTGTGGCCCGCGTCGCGGACCTTGGTCTCGATCTTGCGGATCTCCAGCTTGTGCAGCAGCAGCTTGCGCTTGCGCCGGGCCGCGTGGTTGGTCCACGTCCCCTGGGTGTACTCGGGGATGAAGACGTTGTCGATCCAGGCCTCGTGGTTCTGGATGTAGGCGTAGCCGTCGACGAGGTTGGCCCGCCCCTCGCGCAGCGACTTGACCTCGGTGCCGGTGAGCACGAGGCCGCACTCGTAGGTGTCGAGGATCATGTACTCGTGTCGCGCCTTCTTGTTCTGCGCGATCAGCTTGTGTCCGGTTTCCTTTGCCATAACGCGGTCATTCTCGCACTTCGGGGCCGGATCGGGCAGCTGCTTTAGGCGCGGGTGCCGAGCCCCGCGAGGACGCGCAGGGCGAGCGCGTCGGCGTCCTCGCCGGTGGTCGCCGGGACGTCGGGGGCGAGGCCGGTGCCGTCCGGGGAGCGGCCGGCCGGGGTGAAGTAGCGGCCGACGGTCATCTCCAGCACCGCGCCGTCGGCGAGCCGGCTGGGCTGCTGCACGGTGCCCTTGCCGAAGGTCCGTGTGCCCACCACCACGGCGCGGCTACGGTCCTGCAGGGCGCCGGCGAGCAGTTCGGCGGCGCTCATCGTGCCGCCGTCCACCAGCACCACCAGCGGGGTGCGCTGGTCGCCGCCGCGCGGGGCGGTCAACTCCCGGGTCTCGCCGCGCTCCTGGTAGGAGCCGACCGGGCCGCCGTCCAGGAAGATCCCGGCGGTGTCGGCCGCCTCGTCGACCAACCCGCCGGAGTTGCCGCGCAGATCGAGCACCACGCCGGTGTGCGGGGCCCGCAGCGCGGCGCGCACCCGATCGGCCACGCCGCTGGTGAAGGCCCGTACGGTGATCCGCAGGACGCCTTTGTCCAGACGCTCCGCGGCGACCTGCTCGCTGTCCAGCAGCGCGCGCCGCAGCCGCAGTTCGCGCACCGCGCCCTCGCCGCGCCGGACCTCCAGGGTGACCTCGGAGCCGGCCCTGCGCTCGTCGCCCCGGCCGCGCAGCCGCGCGACCACCTCGGTGACCGGCAGGTGGTCGGCCTGGTCCGGGCCGACGCTCAGCAGCCGGTCGCCGGGCGCGATCCCGGCCGCGGCGGCCGGGCCGTCGGGCGCGACCTGGGAGACCTCGGTGACGCCGTCCTCGCCGCGGCCGACCGAGAGGCCGACGCCCAGGTACCGGCCGTCCAGGCCCTGGCTGAACTCGGCGTACTCCCGCGCGCTGTAGTACGCGCCCCAGCGGTCGCCGTTGGCCCCGAGCAGGTGCTCGGCCTGCTGCTCGGACAGCGCGGTGCCGGCCGGGTCCGCCGGGAGCCCGCCGCCCGCGGCCCGGACGGCGTCGGCGGACGGGCGGGGCGGCAGGCCGCTCGGGTCGCCCCAGGCTCCGGTGGCGGCACCGACCAGCAGAACGGCGCCGAACACCAGGCTGAGGGCGGCCACCTGATGTGCCCTGCGCGGAGTTTGCAGCATGGCATCGGAGTGTAGACACCGCGTCGCGCGCGACGGGCCGGAACGAGGGAGCGCGGAACGGCGGCGGCCCCGGACGGCGCAGTGCCGTCCGGGGCCGCCGAGGCGTCCGGAGATCAGACCTTGAGGTACTTGCGCAGCGTGAAGAACGCCGCCACACCGGCCATGCCCATACCCACCACGATCAGCAGCGGTATCACCGCGAGCACCGAGCCGAGGCCGATGAAGTGGATGAACTGCACCCGGTCGGCCAGCCAGTTCTGGACGAAGAAGTGCCCGCCGATCAGCAGTCCGGAGGCCATCGCCGCGCCGAGCAGCGCGGAGAACGCGGCCTCGGCGATGAAGGGCATCTGGACGTAGAAGTTGGAGGCACCGACCAGGCGCATGATGCCGGTTTCGCGCCGCCTGCTGTACGCCGACACCCGGACGGTGTTGACGATCAGCAGGAGGGCGACGAAGAGCATCAGCACCATGATCACGAAGGCCGCCGTCTGCAGGCCGTTGAGCAGGCCGAACAGGTTCTCCAGGATCTTCCGCTGGTCCTCGACCGACTTCACGCCGGGTTTGCCGGCGAAGGCGCTCTGGATCACGTCGTACTTGGTCGGGTCGTTCAGCTTGACCCGCCAGGACTGCGGCATGGCGTCCGGGCCCAGGACGGGGATGAGCGGGTTCTCCGGGTTCATCTCCTTCCAGTGCTTGTACGCGTCGGGGGAGCTCTCGTAGGTGGAGGTCTGGACGACCGAGGTCATCTTGTCCAGCTGGTCCTTGATGTCCTGGACCTGCTGGTCGGTGGCCGCGCCCTTGTCGCACTGGGGCGAGTTGCGGGCGTCCGCCTTGGTACAGAAGTAGATGCTCACCTCGACCTTGTCGTACCAGTACCCCTTCATGGAGTTCACCTGGTCGCGGACCAGGAGCGAGGAACCGGCGAGGGCGAGGGAGAGCGCGACACTGACGACGACCGCGATGGTCATCGTCAGGTTGCGTCGGAGACCCACACCGATCTCCGACAGGACGAACTGGGCACGCATGCGGGAAACAACTCCAGGGTCGGTACTGCTCCGGGTCGGGCGATTCGGGCCGGCGGCCCTACGGGGTCAGCGCTGGGGGGTCAGTGCTGGTATCCGTAGACGCCGCGAGCCTGGTCGCGGACGAGCAGCCCCTTGTCGAGCTCGATGACGCGCTTGCGCATCTGGTCGACGATCGCCTGGTCGTGGGTGGCCATCAGCACCGTGGTGCCGGTGCGGTTGATGCGGTCGAGCAGCTTCATGATGCCGACCGAGTTCTGCGGGTCGAGGTTGCCGGTGGGCTCGTCCGCGATCAGCAGCATCGGACGGTTCACGAAGGCGCGGGCGATCGCCACGCGCTGCTGCTCACCACCGGACAGCTCGCCCGGCATGCGGTCCTCCTTGCCGCCCAGGCCGACCAGCTCCAGCACCTCGGGCACCACCTTGTTGATGGCGCTCTTGGGCTTGCCGATCACCTCGAGGGCGAAGGCGACGTTCTGCGCGACCGTCTTGTTGGGGAGCAGACGGAAGTCCTGGAAGACGGTGCCCAGCTGGCGGCGCATGTGCGGCACCTTCCAGTTGGACAGCTTGCCGAGGTCCTTGCCCAGCACGTGCACCGCGCCCGTACTGGGACGCTCCTCGCGCAGGCACAGGCGCAGGAAGGTGGACTTGCCCGAGCCGGACGAACCGACCAGGAAGACGAACTCACCCTTCTCGATCTCCAGCGAGACGTTGTCCAGGGCGGGACGGTTCTGCTTGGGATAGGTCTTGGAGACGTTGTCGAATCTGATCACGGCTGCATCACGGAGGCCATCCTAGGCGGCACCAGTCCTCGGTCGATCCGCCCCGGTCGCCCGGTCCGGGGGCGGGCGAAAGGAGCGCAGAGGGCCGCTCCCGGTCTGGGACCATACGCGAACCGGCAGCCGGCCCGCAGGGGCAGCCCGTGACAGCGCCCGGAATCCGGGAGACAATGTCCGGTTATGCCCCGAATTATGCGAGGCATGTCACAGCCCGGAAGCCGGAACCGCCGGAACCTGGCAGAGTGGGAGACGGCGACCGCGTTCGGCCGCTCCCCCGTACAGGGCAAGAAGTGGAACCAAAGCCCCGTCCGGTGCGTTGGCTGTAGCAGCGAGGAGGAGATCGCATGACCTGCGACCATCTGGTGTGCGCCAACTGCAACGGCCGCGTCAGCGACGGGAGGTGCCCGGTGTGCCGCGCCAACCGGGCCCGGCTGCAGGAGCAGCAGGGGCCGTTCGCCGCGCTCTCCCCCGCCGTGCTGCTGGCCCTCCTGGCCGGGCTGCTCGCGGTGGCACTGATCGCCCGGCAGGCACTGGCCTGAGTTCTTTCCGGACGTACCAACCGGACGCACGAAGGGCCCCGACCGCTACGGTCGGGGCCCTTCGTACGTCTTGCTCTGCTGTTCGGCGCTGGTCTTACTCGGCGCTGGTCTCGCGCTGCTTGCGCCAGCGGATCCCGGCCTCGATGAAGCCGTCGATGTCGCCGTCCAGCACGGCCTGCGGGTTGCCGGCCTCGTACGCGGTCCGGACGTCCTTGACCATCTGGTACGGGTGCAGGACGTAGGAGCGCATCTGGTTGCCCCAGGAGCTGCCGCTGTCCTTGAGCGCGTCCATCGCCGCCTTCTCCTCCTGGCGGCGCCGCTCCAGCAGCTTGGCCTGGAGGACGTTCATCGCGGACGCCTTGTTCTGGATCTGGCTGCGCTCGTTCTGGCAGGAGACCACGATGCCGGTCGGGAGGTGCGTGATGCGCACCGCCGAGTCGGTGGTGTTGACGCCCTGGCCGCCGGGGCCGGAGGCGCGGTAGACGTCCACGCGCAGCTCGCCCTCGTCGATGTCGACGTGGTCGGACTGCTCGACGACCGGGAGGACCTCGACACCGGCGAAGGAGGTCTGCCGGCGACCCTGGTTGTCGAACGGCGAGATGCGGACCAGGCGGTGGGTGCCCTGCTCGACCGAGAGGGTGCCGTAGGCGTAGGGCGCCTTCACGGTGAAGGTCGCGGACTTGATGCCGGCCTCTTCGGCGTACGAGGTGTCGTACACCTCGGTCTGGTACCCGTGCCGCTCGGCCCAGCGCAGGTACATGCGCATCAGCTGCTCGGCGAAGTCGGCGGCGTCCACGCCACCGGCCTCGGCACGGATGTTGATCAGCGCCTCGCGGGCGTCGTACTCGCCGGACAGGAGGGTGCGGACCTCCAGCTCCTCGACGGCCTTCTGGAGGGAGACCAGCTCGGCCTCGGCCTCGACACGGGTGTCCGCGTCGTCCTCGGCCTCGGCCAGCTCGAACAGCACACCCAGATCGTCGATGCGGCTGCGCAGGCCCTCGACCCGGCGCAGTTCACCCTGGAGGAAGGAGAGCCGGCTGGTCACCTTCTGCGCATTCGCGACGTCGTCCCACAGGGTGGGGGCGGCTGCCTCCTCCTCCAGGACCGCGATGTCGGCCCGGATCTTGTCCAGGTCGAGGACGGCCTCGATCGACCCCATGGTCGTATCGAGGTTCTTGAGCTCTTCGGAAGGATCGACGGCTGCCACGCCCCCAGGGTAATGGTTCCGGGGGTGGTCATGACGACACCCCCGTTTCCCACCGGGGCTACGGCGCCCGCGGGGCGGTGCCGTGCACGGCCGGACGGGCCGGGTGGCCGCGGTCCGGGGCGGTGGCCGCGAAGGCCGTCCAGGCCGCGGCGGCGCCCGCCAGCAGCAGCACGGTGGCCAGCAGGACGGCCAGCAGCCGGCGGCGGCGCAGCAGGGCCTGGCGGTCCCGGCGGTGGCCCGGGGCGGTGCGCTGGGCGCGGGACTCGGCGGCGTACGCGGCCAGTTCCTCGGCGGACGGGCGACGCAGGCTGGTGTGGGTGTCCCGGGTGGAGTCCGGGGCGACGCCGGGCACCAACGGGACGGCCGGGCCGCGACGGCGCTTGTGGAGGCCGGGGCCGGCGTCGACCTCGGCGTAGACCGCCTCGCCGGGGGTCAGCTGCTCCTCGGCCGGGGCGCGACCCTGGGTGGGCACGGCGAGCACCGGCAGACCGGCCAGCGACGGCAGCTGCTCGCGCAGCCGGGCGGCCAGCTCGGCGGCGCGCAGCCGGGAGGCGGGTGCCTTGGCCAGGCACTCCGAGATGATCCGCCACAGCCCGTCCGGCAGGCCGGGGATCGGCGGCACCTGCTCGGTGACGTGCCGGCGCAGCACCGCGCCGGTGTGGCCGCCGCCGAACGGGGTGGAGCCGGCCAGCAGCTCGTACAGGACGGTGGCGAGGGCGTAGATGTCGACGGCGGCGCGCGGCTCCAGGCCCTCGATGATCTCGGGGGCGAGGTAGTCGGGGGTGCCGATGATCCGGGTGGCCCGGGTGCGGCGCGGGGCGTCGACCAGGCGGGCCACCCCGAAGTCGGTCAGCTTGGCGCGCGGGGCACCGCCGGGGCCGGGGGCGGCGGCGAGGTCGAGCAGGACGTTCTCCGGCTTGACGTCGCGGTGGACGATCCCGGCCGCGTGCGCGGCGGCCAGGCCGTCGGCGACGTCCGCGATGATCGAGGCGGCGGTCTGCGGCGGCAGCGCGCCGTCCCGCTCCAGCCGGGAGCGCAGGTCGGTGCCCTGGACCAGCTCCATCACCAGGGCGAGGTCGCTGCCGTCCACGACCATGTCGCGCACGCCGACCACCCGGGGGTGGTCGAGGCTGGTCAGCGCGGTGCGCTCCTGGACGAAGCGGCCGACCAGCACCTGGTCGGAGGCGAGGTCCTCGCGCAGCAGCTTGACCGCCACCGGGCCGTCGGGCCCCTCACCGAGCCAGACAGTCCCGGCCGAACCCCGGCCGATCACCTGGTGGACGGTGTACCGGCTGCCGATCTTGCGTGCCAATGCTGCTCCGTGGGCGGCGCGGGAGCGCTCCGGGGGGTCCGGTGCGCTCGGTGGGGCGGGACAACAGCGACCAACCTACGCGCCCGGCGGCCCCGCGGGGCCGCCTGAGGGGTCCGGAGCGGGAGTCTCGGCCGAGAAATCTCGTCAATTGTCGACAAAGCGTCAATCTCGCTGTCCGGAGCCGGTCCAGAGTCCGGATCAGAGTCCGGACCGGAGTCCGGACCGGCCCGATCCGGGGCGTGACGGCGCTACTTGCCGAAGACGCTGTTCACCCAGTCCCGCGCCGAGTCGTACCAGCCCACGACGTTGTCCCAGTAGTGCGGCAGCGGCGTGAAGTTCCACAGCGCCACCGCGGCCACGGCCAGCACCAGCAGCACCATCAGGCAGCCCTTGAGGCAGCCGAGCCCCGGGATGTACATCCGGTTGCGGCTGCGCGGGCGCCGCTCGCGGGCCGGCGCGGGCTCGCGGCGGGCGGACTCGCGCGGCGGCTCCTCGCGGCGCGGCGGGGCCTCCCGGTACTGCGGCGCGGGCGGCTCGGCCCGGCGCGGCACCGGGGTGGGCGCGGGCGGCGGCGGGTAGCCGCCCTGCGACCGGCCGTGCCCGGCCGGGGCCTGCCGGTAGCCGCCGGGCGGCTGCGGACGGCCGCCGGGCCGATCGCCCTGGGGACCGCGGCCGCCCTGACCGCCCTGCCCTCCCGGTCCGGCCTGGTAGGGCGGCGGGGCCACCGGCGGGCGCTGCGCGTACCCGGGCGGCGGCGGGGCCTGCTGGTAGCCGGGGCGTCCGCCCGGGGCGTCCTGCCCGGCCTGCCCGCCGTAGGGCGGCTGTCCGGCCTGGTAGGGCGGCGGAGCGACCTGCGGCTCGCCGTACTCCTCGTAGTCCTCCGGGCCGAAGTAGCCGACCTGGGTCTGCTGGTTGCGGTCCCGCGCCGCGCGCAGCTGGGTCTGCCACGGGTGCGGCGCCTCCTCCTTCGGCCCGGGGGGCGCGGTGGGCGGGGGCGGCGGCACGGCGGTGGGCGGCATCACCTGGGTGCGGTCCGGGGTGCCGTACGGGGGCGCGGGCGGCGGCTGGGTGCCCATCACCCGGGTCGCCGCGGCCGGGTCGTACTGCCCGCTCGGGGCCGTCGGGGGCAGCACCTGGGTGCGGTCCTCGGTCCCGGCCGCCCCCGGGCCGGTGGCCGAGACGCCGCCGGGGACCGCGGTGGGCCGCGGGTCGGGCTGCAGCAGGGCGGCGACCGCCAGCGCCTCGTCCACCGCCGCCGGGGAGGCGTGCACGCCGACGCCGGCCGCGACCACCCGCAGGGCGCGGGCCAGCGCGGTGGCGCCGGGCCGCTGGGCCGGGTCCTTGCGCAGGCAGCGCTCGATCACCGTCCAGAGCGGCTCGGGCATGGTGCTGGGCCGCTGCGGCTCCTGCGCCAGGTGGGCCTGGAGGACGGCGAGCGCGCTGTCGCCCTGGAACGGCTGGCGGCCGGTGACCAGCTCGTACAGCATGATCCCGGCGCCGTACACGTCCACCGCGGAGGTCTGCGGGCGGCCCTCGGCGGACTCCGGCGCGACGTACGCGGGGGTGCCGACGAACTCGTGGGTGCGGGTGACGCCCGGGGAGTCGGCGAGGCGGGCGATGCCGAAGTCGGTGAGCAGCGGGTGCATCCGCTCGGTGCCGTCCACCAGGGTGGAGGCGAGCAGGACGTTGGCCGGCTTGAGGTCGCGGTGGACGATCCCGTCCGCGTGGCTGGCCGCCAGCGCGTCCGCCACCTGGGCCATCAGCAGGGCGCCCGCGATCGGGCTGAACGGGCCGTTGGCGCGCAGGTAGCGGGCCAGGTCGGGGCCCTCCACCAGATCCATCACCAGGGCCAGCAGCTCGCCCTCGACGACCAGGTCACGGACCCGGACGATGTTGGGGTGGGTCAGCCGCAGCAGCAGCGAGCGCTCGCGCAGGAAGCGCATCACGACGTCCGGGTCGGCGGCCAGCTCCTCGCGCAGCACCTTGATCGCGACCCGCTGCCCGGGCTCGCTGCCCGGCACCTGGACGTCCTCGCGCACCACGCCGCGCCAGACGGTGCCGGTCGCACCCCGTCCGAGGGTCTCATCCAGCAGATACTTGCTGCCGACTGGCCGCACCTGTCGCACTCCTCGCCGTGCCGCCCGCGCGGGGCGCTCCTCCGCCGGTGCGGTGAGCCTGCCGGGCCCGTGTCTGCGGCCACTCTAACGGTGTCCGTTCGGGTTTTTGAGGTGACCGGCAGGCCATCCGAGGAGGGTTGGGGGACATCCCCTAGGGGAGTACCCGGAGTGGGCCGGCGGCCTGCTCAGGGGGCCCTGAGGGCGGTGGTTGACCTGACTCACCGTCGCCTCCACCATGGCGATGATCGCAAGATCGTCAAATCCGGTACCGTGCGCGGACCGTCCGTGCCGGATGGCAGGATGGACACTCGCCACTCGTGTGGCCCAAAGGGGTCGCCGCGGCCGCCCGGTGCGTCCACGACGGCGCCGGGGTACCAGGCTTCACCTCAGCAGAAGGGACCCGCGGGCGAGATGCAGATCCGGCTGACCGTCCTCCGACCGCGCAGCGGCCCGGCCGCCGCCGGCTCCGCCATCCCCTACGTGGACGTGCTGGTCACCGCGCCCGTCGGCACCGCGCTCGGCGCCATCGCGGGCGCCCTCGCGGGCGCCGTGGGCGTGCGCGGACCGCGGGCCGCCACCCATGTGCACCTGTACGCCGGCGCGCACCGGGTGGACGAGCACACCCTGCTCGGCCACCCCCCGCTGCTCGACGGAGCCGTCCTCAGCCTCAACGAGCCCGACCCGACCGCCGACGACCCCGACGACACCCCCGCCGTCGCCGAACTGCGCGTGGTCGGCGGGCCGGACGCCGGCGGCGTGCACCGGCTGCACGGCCGGGAGATCCGGATCGGCCGCTCCGGCGAGGCCGACGTCCCGCTCGACGACCCGGACGTCTCCCGGCTGCACCTCGCCCTGCACCTCGCCGAGGACGGCCGGGTCTCCGCCCGCGACCTCGGCTCCACCAACGGCACCACCCTGGACGGCCGGCTCGTCCCGCCCAGCCCGCCCGAGGCCGCCGTCCCGCTGGAGCCCGGCGCCCTCCTGCGGATCGGCGAGTCGACCCTGCAGGTGACCGCCCCCCACCCGGCCGACACCGCCGGGGCCGCCCGCACCGCCCTGCCCGACGGCCACGGCCACCTCCGGCTCGCCGCGCCCGGCCCGGCCCGGCCCGCGCCGCCGGTGGTCGAGCCGCCCGCCGCCCCCGAGCCCGCCCCGGGCCGCGGCCGCGGCCTGTTCTCCCTGCTGCCCGGCCGAACCGCCGAACCGCCCGGCCAGGAAAGCGCCGAACGCCACCACGCCGCCGTACGGCTGCGCCAGACCGCCGCCCAGCGCGAACGCTGGCCCGACCTCGCCGCCCTGCTGCTCAGCGCCGTCGGCCCCGGCCCCCGGCTGTGGGAGCGCGGCCCCGGCCACCCCGACGCGCTCACCCTGCGCCTGGGCACCGCCGACCGCCCCGGCGGCCCCGGCACCACGCCCGGCACCACCCTGTCCGCCGTCCCGGTCACCCTCGACCTGCAGACCGCCGGCAGTCTCGGTCTCTGCGGCCCGCGCGAGCGCCTGGACGCGCTCACCCGCGCCGTCGTCGCCCAGCTCGCCGCACTGCACCCGCCGACCGGCCTGAGCCTCGCCGTGGTCGACGCCGACCCCACCCGCACCCCCGAAGAACGCGCCGACACCTGGGCCTGGGCCCTGTGGCTGCCCCACCTGCGCCCCGCCGACGGCCAGGACTGCCGCCTGCTGCTCGGCCTCGACGACGAACAGGCCACCGCCCGGCTGACCGAACTCACCACCCGGCTCAGCGGCCCCAGCGGCCTCGGCGGCCACCCCGCCACCGTGGTCGTGGTGGACGGCCGCCCGGCCACCGAGACCGCCCGGCAGGCACTCGACCTGCTGCTGCGCCAGGGCCCGGCCGTCGGCATCTTCCCGATCTGCCTCGCCGAACAGCCCGAGCTGCTCCCCCGGGGCCTCGGCGCCACCGCCCTGATCACCGGCGAGGTCGGCACCCAGCTCTCGCTCGACCGCCCGGTCGCCCGCGGCCGCGAAACCCTGCACGAGATCTCGCTGGACGCCGTTTCCGACGCCTGGGCCGAGCGACTGGCCCGCCTCCTCGCCCCGCTGCGCGAAGCCGCCCCGGCCGCCCGCGGCCCGCTGCCCGACGCGCTGCGCCTGCTCGACCTGCTGCAGCTCGACACCGTCACCCCGGCCAAGCTGTCCGCCCGCTGGGCCGCGCACGCCGGCGGCATCGGCGCCGCCACCGCACTGCTCGGCACCACCCGGGACGAACTGTGCACCCTCGACCTGGCCGACCCCGAGCTCGCCCTCCCCTCCCCCGACCCCGGCGGCCCGCACCTGCTGATCGGCGGCGCCCACGGCTCCGGCAAGACCGAGCTGCTGCGCACCCTGGTCGCCTCGCTCGCCGTCTCCGAACGCCCCGAACGGCTGGCCGTCACCATCATCGAGGGCCGGGCCTCCGAGGACGGCCTGGACGGCTGCACCGAGCTGCCGCACGTCACCGGCCTGGTCAACGCCGCCGACGACCCGCGCGCCGGGCTGCTCGCGGCCGAGGCCCTGGAGGACGAACTCGCCCTGCGGGAGCGGCTGTTCGACGGGCTGGACTTCGCCTCCTGGCACGCCGCGCGCATCCTGGACGACCGCCACGGCCTGGACGACCGGTCGCAGGCCGTGAACCACCCGCAGGTGCCGGTGCCCGCTACCGTCGGAGCCGCGTCCGCCTCGACGCCCCGGATCATCGCGCCGCGCAGCGCGGAGGGCCCCCGGCCCGGCGCCGCCCCCGCCGCGCCCGTCCCCGCGACGCCCGTCCCCGCCCGCCTGGTCGTCGTCGTGGACGACTACGACGCCCTGCTCTCCCCCACCTCCCCGGCCGGTCGGCCGCTCGCCCGGGCGCTCGCCGACATCGCCCGCCGCGGCGGCCCGCTCGGCATCCACCTCGCCGTCGCCACCGGCAGCCCGGAGGAGAGCGCCGGCACCGAGGTGGACGAGGCCGCGTTGCTGCGGATCGCCCTGCGCACCGACGACCCCGCCGACTCCGACCTGCTGATCCACCTCGGCGACGCGGCCGCCCTCCCCGAGGACACCCCCGGCCGCGGCTACCTGCGACTGCCGGACGGCGGCGTCACCGCCTTCCAGACCGCCCGGATCAGCGGCCGCATCCCGCGCAGCGCCACCCTGCGCCCGACCGTGGTCGCGATAGACCCGCTCCAGCTCGGCGCCCCGCCCGCCCGCCGCCCGGTCCGCGAACTCGGCAACGGCCCCACCGACCTCGCCCTCCTCGCCAGCGCCCTCCAGCGCGCCGCCGCCCGGCGCTGACCCGCGGCGAGGGCACCTCGGCCCGTCATTCCGCCCCACCCCGCCCCGATCACGGCAGGGCGGGGCGGGGCCGAACACGGATCAGCCCGTCGGCAGGTCGCCGGGCTTGTCCACGACCGCGCGCTGCTGGACGGCGCTGTCGTAGAGGACGGTGCCCTTCGCCTCCTGGGGGCTGTCCGTGAGCCGGGTGTCCCGGGAGCCGAGGAACTCGTAGGTGTTCCGGTCGAAGATCCACTCCAGGCGGGCCCGGCCGTCGTCCCGCGCCACCGCGACGCCGTGCCGACCCAGGGCGTCGGCCTCGTCGTCCAGCATCGTGACGCCCGGGATCAGGGCGGCCGCGCGGTACAGGGCGGCGCTGGTCTCGGGGGCGATCAGCTGCTCCGAGATCAGCTCTCCGATGTCCCGGAAGGCGGCCTGGTCCCGATCGACGCCCTTGCCGTTGCCCTCGGCGTAGACCTTCGTCAGGAGTTCCTGCGGGTCGGTCGGCAGTGTCGTCAGGTAGCGGTAGGTGGGTCGGATGATGCTCGCCGGTCCCGGCGCCGGCGTGAGGCCGATCCGGCCCTGCGGGTTCTCCTCGCGGCCGAACGCGACCCGGTCCTCGATCAGCCCGTCGGTGCTGCCGTTCACCGACAGCCAGACGGCCCGGGGGTGCAGCGGCGCCGGCACCCGCTTGCCGGTCTTCGGATCGCTGGTGGTGCCGGTCCACTGGCTCTTCACGTAGACGTACTGGTCGTCCCGTACGGTCGCGGCGGGCCGGCTCGCCGAGACCTGGGCGATCCGGTCCAGCAGCTGGGCCGCGCTGACCGGATCCTGCGGCCCTGCCGACGGCGCTGCGGACCGTACGGCGGACGGCCCCGCCTGCACCGGCCCGCCCGTCGTACCGTCGCCCCCGCCGGCCGGCACCAGGGCCAGCGCCAGTCCGCCCGCCAGGGCGGGCAGTGCCACCCAGCCGAGCCGCCCCCGTCGGGCCCGTTCGGACTTCGTCTCCCGGATCTCGCTCATCAGATGTCCCCTCAGCAGCCGGTGGCGGTCGGGGGAGAGCCCGGGCCGTGCCGGTGTCGGCAGCAGCCGGTCCAGCTCGGCACGCTCGTCCTCGTTCATCGGTTCGTCTCCCGTGTCGACCGGGCCGCGTCGGCGCGGCCACCCGGTACCTGTCCGGCCTTCGGGCGGAGTTCCCGCCCGTTTCGGAGCTCCTCCTCGGCCAGCGCGCGCAGCTTCGTGCGGGCGCGCGAGAGCCGCGAACGCACCGTGCCGATCGGCACCCCGAGTGCCTCGGCGGCGCTCGCGTAGTCCAGGCCCGCCCAGACGCACAGCCCGAACACCTCGCGCTCGGCCTTCCGCAGTCCGGCCAGCGCCCGCTGCGCGGCAGCGAGCTGCGCGCTGTCGTCGAGCCGCCCGACCAGCTCGTCGGCGAAGTCCGGCACCACCTCGCGTTCGGGCAGCCGCTCCATCGCCGCCCGGTGTCGCCGGGCCGCCCGGGCCCTGTTGCGCAGCACGTTGGCGGCTATGCCGAACAGCCAGGGCCGTACCGCTCCGCCGCCCTCGCGCAGTGTGCGCCGCAGCCGCCAGGCCTCCAGGAACGTCAGCTGGACGACGTCCTCCGCGACCGCCCAGTCCCCGGTCGCGCGCACCGCGTACCGGTAGAGATCACCCGCCGCGTCGTCGAACAACTCCCCGAACGCCCACTGGTCCCCGTCCCTCAATCGGCCCCGCTGTGACAGTTCCACACCCCCACCTGTCCGCACGCGGCTCAGGGTTCCCACCGGAGTACGGCGGAGGGCCCCGACGAACCGGGCGGTTCGTCGGGGCCCTCCGCGGCCGGTCAGCCGGTCAGACGCACTTCACGTCGCGGTTCACCACGGCCATCCCGGCGACCTTGTCGCCGTCCATGGTGAACTCGTACTGCCAGCCCTGCTGACCCTCCACCGGGAACACGTACTTGCCGCTCTTGGCCAACTGGAGGCCCTTGGCGCCGTAGGCCTGCTGCAGGGCCTCCAGGGTGGCGCCGGCGCCGATGCCCTCGGCCGTCTTCGCCTCCGCCGGGGCGACCAGCTCGCGCAGGCCGGCCGCGGCGAAGGAGACCCGACCGGTGGCCAGGTACGCCTTCTCCTTGGTCTCCCGGGCGACCATCAGGTCGACGATGGCCTGCGTCGCGTCCGCCATCAGCTTGGCGGTGGCGGCCGAGTCCTTGGCCGCGGCGGCCGAGCCCGCGGCGGCGGCCGCCGCGTCCTTCGCGGAGGCGTTCGGCGGCAGGGTGCCCGCCGGGGCGGGCGTCTTGCCGGTGGCCGCGTCCGCCTTGGTGTTCAGGTCCTTGTAGCGGGCCTCGGTGGCCGCCTCGGCGGTCATCCGGGCCTGGTCCGGCGCCGGGCCGCCCTTGTAGACGAAGTCCGTGCAGCCGTCGAGCAGCGAGACCGGCGCGGCCTCCAGTGCGCCGGTGGCCAGGCCCGCGTCCTTGGCCATCCCCGGCTTCAGGCCGCGGTAGCCGGCTGCCGCGAAGGCCTCCGGCCCCTTGGTCGTGGGCGCCGCCGAGGGCGCGCCCGGCTGGGCCGTCGCCGCGGTGCCGGCCTTGGCCGTGTCCTTCTTGTCGTCGGACGAGCAGGCCGCCGCTCCGGCGACCAGCAGTGCCACCGAGATGCCCACGCCCATCGCGCGGACCGAGGCTCGGTTCTTCCCCATGTGCATGCCCCCCACTTGATCGTTCGAGGATCACCGTAGCGAAGGTCCGCTCACGATCCCCAATCGGTTTCCGCACGGAACGGGCACAACGGGGCGCGCGCAGCGGGAGTACGCACAGTCGGGGTACGCACAGCGGAAGGGGCCCGCGTCCGTGGACGCGGGCCCCTTCCGTGCGGCTGTCCGTCAGCGCATCGAGCCGGTGCGCAGCAGGGTGCGGATGACGCGCATCGCGACCGAGAGGCTGGACAGTTCGTAGTTGTCCGAACCCCTTATGTCGTCGAGGGTGCTCTTGGCGCGGTTGAGCAGGGTCCCGTTGAGCTCCGCCCAGGCGGTGTAGCGCTCCTCCGGGGTGGCGCCCTCGGGGCCGCAGACCAGGATGTCGGCGGTCAGCGCCGCGTGGGCCGCGAAGAGGTCCTCGCGGATCGCGGCGCGGGCCATCGACGACCAGCGGTCGGTGCGGGGCAGCTCGATGATGCGGTCGAGCAGGTGCGAGATCTGCAGCCGGTCGCCCAGGTCGTAGTAGAGCTCGGCGACGTCGGCGACGTCCTTGCCGGAGCGGTCCGCGACCTCGGTGATGTCCAGGGTCGGGAAGACCGAGGAGAGGCCGGCGATCCGGGTGGCCAGCTCCTCCGGCACCCCGGCCGAGGCGAGCTCGTTGTACACCTTCTCGAACCAGGTCAGGTCCTCGCCGCGCAACGGCTTGGGCAGCGAGCCCCAGACCTGGGCGACCCGGTCGTGGAAGAACTCGATGGTGCCGGCGATGTCGAGCGGCTGGCGGCGGTTGTTGAGCATCCACCGGGTGGCGCGCTCGACCAGGCGGCGCGAGTGCAGGCGCATCTTGGTCTGCACCCGGGCCGGGACCTGGTTGTCCAGGCCCTCGATCTCGCCCCAGATCGTCTCCAGGTCGAAGACGGCCCGCGCGGCGGTGTGCGTCCGGGCGATCTCCTCGTAGGTCGCGCCGGTCTCCTCCTTCAGGCGGAAGGCGAAGGTGCAGCCACCGCGGTTGATCGTGTCGTTGACGATCAGCGTGGTGATGATCTCGCGGCGCAGCGCGTGGTTGTCGATCGCGTCGGCGAACCGGGCCCGCAGGGCGCTGGGGAAGTACTCGTGCAGCGCGGTGCGGAAGTACGGGTCGTCGGGCAGGTCGGTGGCGAGCAGCTCGTCGGCCAGGATGATCTTGGTGTAGGCGAGCAGCACGGACATCTCGGGCTGGGAGAGCCCGCGGCCGTTCTGCTGGCGGTCACGGATCTGGCGCTCGGTGGGCAGGAACTCCAGGCCCCGGTCGAGGCGGCCGGCCGCCTCGAAGCGGTTGATCATCCGGGCGTGGACGTTGACCATGCTGTGCGCCTGGGCGACGGCGTTGGCCAGCACCACGTTCTGCGCGTAGTTGTTGCGGAGCACCAGGCGGCCGACCTCGTCGGTCATCTCGGCCAGCAGGGCGTTGCGCTGCTTGACCGTCATGTCGCCCTCGGCGACGACCTGGTTGAGCAGGATCTTGATGTTGACCTCGTGGTCCGAGGTGTCCACACCGGCCGAGTTGTCGATCGCGTCGGTGTTGATCCAGCCGCCGATGCCCTCTGGGCCGCCGGTGGCCGCGTACTCGATGCGGCCGAGCTGGGTGCAGCCGAGGTTGCCGCCCTCGCCGATGACCCGGGCCCGGACCTGCTCGCCGTTGACCCGGATGGAGTCGTTGGACTTGTCGCCGACCTCGGCGTTGGTCTCGGTGGAGGCCTTGACGTAGGTGCCGATGCCGCCGTTCCAGAACAGGTCGACCGGCGCCTGCAGGATCGCCTTCATCAGCTCGGCGGGGGTGAGGCGGCTCTCCTGGATGCCGAGGGCGGTCCGGATCTGCGGGGTCAGCTGGATCGACTTCGCCGATCGGGGGTGCACCCCGCCGCCGGCCGAGATCAGCGACTTGTCGTAGTCGTCCCAGGAGCTGCGCGGCAGGTCGAAGAGGCGGCGGCGCTCGGCGTACGAGACGGCCGCGTCCGGGTTCGGGTCGAGGAAGATGTGGCGGTGGTCGAAGGCGGCGATGAGGCGGATGTGCTCGCTGAGCAGCATGCCGTTGCCGAAGACGTCGCCGGACATGTCGCCGATGCCGACGACGGTGAAGTCCTCGGTCTGGGTGTCGTGGCCCAGCTCGCGGAAGTTGCGCTTGACCGACTCCCAGGCGCCGCGGGCGGTGATGCCCATGCCCTTGTGGTCGTAGCCGGCCGAGCCGCCGGAGGCGAACGCGTCGCCCAGCCAGAAGCCGTACGACTCCGCGACGCCGTTGGCGATGTCGGAGAAGGTCGCGGTGCCCTTGTCGGCGGCGACGACCAGGTAGGTGTCGTCCTCGTCGTGGCGGACCACGTCGGCCGGGTGCACGACCTCGCCGCCGACCAGGTTGTCGGTGATGTCGAGCAGCGCCGAGATGAAGGTCTTGTACGAGGAGATGCCCTCGGCCAGCCAGGCGTCGCGGTCCACCGACGGGTCGGGCAGCTGCTTGGCGACGAAGCCGCCCTTGGCGCCGACCGGCACGATGACGGTGTTCTTGACCATCTGCGCCTTGACCAGGCCGAGGATCTCGGTGCGGAAGTCCTCACGCCGGTCGGACCAGCGCAGACCGCCGCGGGCGACCTTGCCGAAGCGCAGGTGCACGCCCTCGACCTGCGGCGAGTAGACCCAGATCTCGAACGCCGGGCGCGGGGCCGGCAGGTCCGGGACGGCCTTCGGGTCGAACTTCATCGACACGTAGGAGTGCCACTCGCCGTTGCCGGCGCGCTGGAAGAAGTTGGTCCGCAGGGTGGCCTTGATGAGGTTCAGGAAGGAGCGCAGGATGCGGTCCTCGTCCAGCGAGGCGACCTCGTCGAGGGCGCCGGACAGCTCCTCCAGGATGCCCTCGGTCAGCTCCAGGGCGCCCGAGCGGTGGCTCGGGCTCAGCCGGGCCTCGAACAGGTTGACCAGCAGGCGGGTGGTGTGGGTGTTGTTGCGGAGCGCGTCCTCCATGTAGTCCTGGGAGAACGTGGAGTTCGCCTGGCGCAGGTACTTGGCGTACGCGCGGAGCATCATCGCCTGGCGCCAGGTCAGCCCGGCGGTCAGCACCAGCTCGTTGAAGCCGTCGTTCTCGGCCTTGCCGGTCCAGGTGGCGGCGAAGGTGTCCTGGAAGCGCTCGCGGGCCTCGTCGGTGAGCTCGGTGGCCTCGCGCAGCTTCAGGCCGAAGTCGTAGACCCACGCGGTGGTGCCGTCGGAGCGGCGCAGCGCGTACGGGTGCTCGTCGAGCACCTCGACGCCCAGGCGCTGGAGCACCGGCAGGACCTCGGTGAGCGAGATCGGGCCGCCGACCCGGTAGATCTTGAAGCGGCGCTCGTCGTCGCCGGCACCGACCGGCTGGTACAGGTTCAGGCGGAAGCCGCCCTCGCCGTGCAGCGCCTCGATCTGCTTGATGTCGGCGACGGCGGTGCGCGGCGGGAAGTCGGCGCGGTAGCCGTCGGGGAAGGCGTTGGCGTACTTGTGGCCGAGCTCGGCGGCCTTCTCCTCGCCCAGCTCGAGGTGCAGCTGGTCGTGGAAGCCGTCCATCCAGAACCGGGCGGCCTCGGCGAGGCGGTTCTCGATCCGCTCGATGTCGGTGTCGGTGAGCCGCGGCAGCTCGGTGCCCGGGGCGACCCGGACCACGAAGTGCAGGCGGGTCAGCACCGACTCGGTGGCGTACACCGTGTAGTCGATGGTGGCGCCGTTCAGCTCTTCCTTGAGGATATCGGTGAGCAGCAGCCGGATCCGCGTGGTGTAGCGGTCGCGCGGCAGGTAGATGAACGCGGAGAAGTAGCGCCCGTACTCGTCCTGGCGCAGGAAGAGCCGCAGCTTACGGCGTTCCTGCAGGTAGAGCACGCTGGTGGCGATGGAGAGCAGTTCGGAGGCCGGGGTCTGGAAGATCTCGTCCCGGGGGAAGGTCTCCATGATCTGCAGCAGGTCGCGGCCGTCGTGGCTCTCGCTGGAGAAGCCGGACTCGTCCAGCACCGCCTGGACCTTGCGGCGCACGACCGGGATGCGGGTGACCGACTCGGTGTAGGCGGCGGAGGAGAACAGGCCGAGGAAGCGGCGCTCGCCGATCGGCTCGCCGGCGGCGTTGAACTTCTTCACGCCGACGTAGTCCAGGTAGGCCGGGCGGTGCACGGTGGCGCGGCTGTTGGCCTTGGTCAGGACGAGCAGCTTCTTCTCGTGGGCCTTGGCGCGCACCGGTGCGGAGAGCCGGCCGAAGGCCTCGCTGACCGCGTGGTGGCGGTCGTCGTGGCTGTGCGGGTCGGAGCGCAGGATGCCGAGGCCGGTCCCGGCGACGGCCTTGAGGACCTCCTCGCCCTCGTGCTCGACCAGGTCGTACTCGCGGTAGCCGAGGAAGGTGAAGTGGTCGTCGCCGAGCCAGCGCATCAGCTCCCAGGCCTCGCCGACCTCCTGGTCGGGCAGGCCGGCCGGGGGCTGCTCGGCCAGCTCGTCGGCCAGGCGCAGCGCGCTCTCGCGCATCTTGCCCCAGTCCTCGACGACCTCGCGGACGTCGCCGAGCACGCGGCGCAGGTTGCCCTCGATGGCGCGCAGGTCGTCGCGGTCGGTCTCGCGGTCGATCTCGATGTGCATCCACGACTCGACGGTCGCGTCGGCGGGCCACTCGGTGCCGGCGGCCTGGCTGCGGGAGCAGGCGTCGACGTCCAGGATCTCCAGCAGCTTGCCGGTGATGTCACGGCGGACGAGCAGCTGGGGGTGGATCACCAGGTGGATCGCGCGGTCCTGGCGGGAGAGCTCGTTGGTGACGGAGTCGACCAGGAAGGGCATGTCGTCGGTGACGACCTCGACGACGGTGTGGCCGCAGGACCAGCCGTTCTCCTCGACCGAGGGGGTGTGGACCCGCACCTCGGCGGTGCCCTGCGGGCGCTTGAGGCCCAGGCGGTAGTGGGAGGCGGCCGCGCCGTAGACGTCGACCGGGTCGAGGTCGACCAGGTCCTCGGGCGCGGTGTGCAGGTAGTAGTGGTGCAGGTACGCGGTCAGAGCACCGTTGCTCAGACCCTCCCCCGGCGCCGCTCCCCCCACCTGGCTGTTCTCAGCGGCTGCGGCTGCCTTCTTGAGCAGTTCGGCCTTGGCTGCGTCCAGCTTGGTCTGCATGACTTCTTGGCTCCTGTCGCGCGCCGTTGCGTGACTCGGTGGTGTGTGGATGTACACCGACGGGTCTTTCGCAATCCTGCCGCACCGTCCGACTGAAAGGGGCTCATGGCACGCATGAAACGTCCTTGCAGCGGGTAGGACGGTTCGTTCGTCCTGCGAAGCCACCCGACGACGCCAGCCAGCCTAACCGGATCAATCGAAGGTGGACAGGGACAGGTAGGCGCAAACCTGCAGGATGTCGGGTCCGTCCTGGACAGCATGTCCAAACCGGAGGCTCATATTCACTCTGAGCCCATGTGCGGGTAACGGTGGTGGATCGGCGGGACGAAGGTCTCCTTGATCGACCGCGCCGAGGTCCAGCGCAGGAGGTTCTGCGCGGCTCCGGCCTTGTCGTTCGTGCCGGAGGCCCGGCCGCCGCCGAAGGGCTGCTGGCCGACGACGGCGCCGGTGGGCTTGTCGTTGATGTAGAAGTTCCCGGCGGTGAAGCGCAGCTCCTCGACGGCCTGGGCGATGGCGTAACGATCCTGCGCGATCACCGCGCCGGTCAGGCCGTACGGGGCGCCGCGGTCGACCCGACCGAGCACGTCGTCCCAGCGGGAGTCCTCGTAGACGTGGACGGCGAGGATCGGGCCGAAGTACTCGGTGCGGAAGATCTCGCCACGGTGGTCGGAGGAGACCAGCACGGTGGGCCGGACGAACCAGCCGATCGCGTCGTCGTACTGGCCCCCGGCCGCCAGCTCGATCGTCGGGTCGGCCTTGGCCCGCTCGATGGCGTCCCGGTTCTTCTCGAAGGCGCGCCGGTCGATCAGGGCGCCCATGAAGTTGGACAGGTCGGTCACGTCGCCCACCGGGAGCGCGTCCACCTCGGCCAGGAAGTCGTCCTTGATCTTCTGCCAGAGGCTGCGCGGCAGGTAGGCGCGGGAGAGCGCCGAGCACTTCTGGCCCTGGTACTCGAAGGCGCCGCGGATCAGCGCTGTCCGCAGGATCTCCGGGTCGGCCGAGCGGTGGGCCAGCAGGAAGTCCTTGCCGCCGGTCTCGCCGACGATCCTCGGGTACGTGCGGTAGCCGCCGATGTTGGCGCCGATGGTCTGCCACAGGGACTGGAAGGTGGCGGTGGAGCCGGTGAAGTGCAGCCCGGCCAGCGCCGGGTCGGCCAGCGCGACCGGGGAGACCTGCAGGCCGTCGCCGGTCACCAGGTTGACCACCCCGGGCGGCAGGCCGGCCGCCTCCAGCAGCCGCATCAGGTGGTGGGCGGCCAGGGTCTGGGTCGGCGCGGGCTTCCAGACCACGGTGTTGCCCATCAGCGCGGGCGCGGTGGGCAGGTTGCCGGCGATCGCGGTGAAGTTGAACGGGGTGACCGCGTAGACGAAACCTTCCAGCGGGCGGTGGTCGGTGCGGTTCCACACGCCGGGCGAGGAGACCGGCTGGTCGGCCAGGATCCGCCGGGCGAAGTGGACGTTGAACCGCCAGAAGTCGATCAGCTCGCAGGCGGAGTCGATCTCGGCCTGCTGCGCCGTCTTGGACTGGCCGAGCATGGTGGCCGCGTTGAGCGTCTCCCGCCAGGGCCCGGAGAGCAGGTCGGCGGCGCGCAGGAAGACCGCCGCACGGTCGTCGAAGGAGAGCGAGCGCCACTGCCGCCCGGCCGCCAGCGCCGCGTCCACCGCCGCCCGGGCGTCCTCCCGGGTGGCGTTGCCGAGCACGCCCAGCTTGGCCGCGTGGTGGTGCGGCTGGACGACCTCGATCCGCTCACCGCCGCCGAAGCGCTGCTCGCCGCCGATGGTCATCGGCAGCGGGACCTGCTCGGCCGCCAGCTCGTCCAGCCGCCGGACCAGCCGGTCCCGCTCCGGGCTGCCGGGCGCGTACGCGTGCACCGGCTCGTTGACCGGGGTCGGCACCTCGGTGACTGCGTCGATGGGCATGGCGGCTCCGTCCTGCTGACTGCTCGGCTGTCAGTCCAGCCTGACCAGCGACGGCCCGATCCGCCCGCTCAGACACGCGGACGGCGGACGTGGCACCCGCCACTGCGGCCCGCCCGGGCGTGCTCAGCCGGTGATCCGGCCCGCCAGCTCGACCGCCTCGGCCAGGGTGTCCACCACCGGGACGCCGACCGGCTCCAGCTTCTCCCGGGTGTGCGAGCCACCGGTGTACAGCACCGCCCGCGCGCCCACGCTCAGCGCCGCCAGGGCGTCGTCCGCGGCGTCGCCGATGAGGACCGTACGGGCCGGGTCCACCTGCTCGCCGAGCGCGGTCAGGTGCCGGACCAGGTGCTCCGCCTTCTGCCCGCCGGCCGGGCCGCTGCGGCCGTCCACCCGCAGGAAGTGCCCGGTCAGGCCGAAGGTGTCGACCAGCGGCACCAGCTTGTCGTGCACGTACAGCGACAGCAGCGACTGGCTGTGCCCCGCCGCCTGCCAGCCGGTCACCAGCTCGCGGGCGCCCTCGGTCAGCCCGCAGGACGAGCTCAGCTCGCGGTAGCGGTCGTGGAAGGCGTCGTCGAGCTTCAGCCACTCCTCCGGGGAGGGCTCCCGGCCGAGCAGCCGCTGGTAGAAGCGCGGGATCGGGATCTCGTACTGCTCGCGGTACTCCTGCAGGCTCATCGGCCCGACGCCGATGGTGGCGAAAGCGGCGTTGCTCGCCCCGAGCACCGCCTCCATGTCATGGAAGAGGGTGCCGTTCCAGTCCCAAACGATGTGAGTGCGCACGGGGGACAACGGTAACGCCGGGCACCGACACACCGGTAGGACGGAGCTCACCCGAGCAGCGAGGGGATCTCCTGGGTCGCGAACCAGAGCAGGTCGTGGTCCTCGGCGCCGTCCACGGTGAACTGGGCGTCCTGGTCGCCCGCATCGGCCGCGGCCACCGCCGCCACCGCCGCCGCGACGTCCGTGACCACCTCGTCGTCGGGCACGTCCGCGTGCACCGCGGCCGCCTTGGCCAGCCGCACCGGTCCGGCCAGCACCACCCGGCCGAGCGAGGCCTGGTCCTGGTACTCGTCGCCGGGGAACGGCCACACCGACGCGTCCGCCACGTCCAGCGCCACCACGACCCGGCGGCGCGGGGCCTCCGGGTCGGCGGCCAGCAGCCGCAGCGAGGACTGGGCGGCCCGGTTCAGCGCCGCGTACTCCAGCTCCTCGATGTCGTCACTGACGTACCACTCGCGCAGCGCGGGCGTCACGGCGTACGCCGCGGACTGCTCCAGGGCGCCGCCCTCGTGCGCCGCCGCCAGGCCGGTCAGGGTGGTGGGCACGTACACGCGCATCGGTGGCACTCTCCGGTTCGGTCCAGCGGGCTTCGTCCAGCGGAACGGATTCCCCAGCGCCCCAAGAATAAGCTCCGCCGGGCTCCCGTGATCACCGACGGTGCGGGGTCCGGCCGATCACCGCGCGGCCCGCAGCGCCTCCAGGCTGCTGAGCAGGGCGCTCTCCAGGACCGCACCGCGGCGGGCCGGGTCCATCATGTTCGGGCCCATCACCGCGAGGTCCGCCAGGGTCGGCGCGAGCAGCCGCACCCGGACGCCCTCGGCCCGCAGCAGCGCGGCCTCGCGCAGCAGTTGCCGGGTCACGGCACGGCGGTAGCGGCTGACCAGCTGGGCCAGCACACCCCGCGGGCGGTCCCGGGCACGCCACTCGCGCAGCGCGGCCAGGGTGTCGCGCCCGCGCCCGACCGGCCCGGACCCGTCGGATCCCCCGAGCCGCTCGGGGCGCTCGGGGCGCGGGTCCAGCCGCAGGGCCATCGGGGCCACCACGTACACCTCGTCCAGGCCGCGGCCGAGCATCAGATCGGCGTTGGTGGCCGACCAGCAGCCGCCGTCCACGTACGCCGAACCGTCCAGGCGCACCGGCGCGAACCAGCCGGGGATCGCGCAGGAGGCCATCACGGCGTCGGCGACCGCGACCGCCGGGGCGTCCGGATCACCGAAGACCACCCGGCGGCCGCTGCGGTAGTCCACGGCGGCCACCCGCAGCGGCGAGCTCACCACCACGGCACCCGCGTCGGCGTCCGCGTCCGGGGTGCCCGAGTCCCGTTCCGGGGTACCCGCGCCCGCGCCCGCGCCGGCGCCGGCGTCCGCGTCCGGGGCGTCCGCGTCCGGGGCCGGCCAGCCACCGGGGCCGAGCAGCCCGCGCACCAGCTCGCCGACCGGCGCCAGCGAGCCGCGGCCGTGCGGCGCCATCGCCGAGACCATGGTCAGCAGCGGGTAGTCGCGCGGGTGCCGGACGGCGTCGCGCAGCAGGCCCGGCGAGCCGATGCCGACCCGGGGGCGGGGCGGCAGCGCGCCGCCGACCGCGGTGTCGTAGTCGAAGGCGACCCCGGCCAGCGGGCCGTCCGTGATCGGCAGGCCGCGCTGGTGGTCGCGCAGCTGCTCGGGGCGGACACCTCCGGACAGCATCGCGGCGAGGATCGCGCCCGCCGAGGTGCCGAGCAGGATGTCGGCGTCGCCCGGCTGCCGCCCGGTGGCCTCCTCGACTGCGCACAGCGCGCCGACCGTCCAGGCCGCGCCGAGCATCCCGCCGCCGCCCAGCACCAGGCCGCGCCGGGGTGGGCCCCCGGCGCGCGGGGTGGTGCCCGCGACCGCCGGGGCCGGCACCGCTGCTGCTACCCGTGTCGTCATACCGGCCGCCCGTCGTCGTGGGGGCGGCTGCCCGCTCCCCGCGGTTCCCGGTCAGGCTCCGATGGTGCGCGCCGGGCCGGTACGGCGCAATGCGGCAGCCGGGCGCCGGCCACCCGGTCCGCCCAGCCGGAGCGTCCCCTTTCGGACCCTACGGCCCGCCCCCGCACGTCAACCGGGCGCCGTACGACCGCTGCGCCGGCCCTTCGCCGCGCTGGCCTCTTCACCCGGATAGGTGAACTCGAGACCCGGCTCCGAGCGCCCGGAAAAGGCGTTGCCGCCCCGCGTGTGGCGCCGCCAGCCTGGACCCGTCCGTACCCGCACCACCCCGTCGAGGAGCCACCGTGACCGCCCACCACACCCACCACCACGCCCACCTGTCCGCCCGCCCGCACCGCCGCCCGCACACCGTCGGCGGCGGCTGCGACCCGGCCGGGCGCCGGCCCCGGCACCCCCGCACCGCCTGCGCCGGCGACCCCGGCCACGACCCCCGCGCACTGGCCTCCCGGTTCGCCCACCAGCTGGTCGAGGTGCTCACCGGCGTGCGGCCCTCCGGCCAGCTGATGCGGCACACCAGCCTGGACGGCTACGGGCAGCTCGCCTCGCTGGTCCGGACGGGCGCGCTGCGCCGCGGCGGGGCCGCCGACCGGCCCCGGCTCGGCCCGGTGCACGACCGCTCGCCCTCGCCCGACGCGGTCGAGGCCTGTGTCCGGGTCGACCTCGGCCGACGGCACCACATGGTCGCCTTCCGGCTGGAGCAGCGCGGCCCGGCCGGGCAGTGGCAGTGCACCGCCGTGGAGGCCCGATGACGGCGGTGCACTGCCACGCGGCGGTCCGGGGAACGGCGCAGGGCGCCGCCCCCGTCCGGGAGCGGCGCCCTGCGCGGCGTCCTGCGTGTCGGTCCACGGCCCGAGCGGGCCGTACGGGCGGCTCAGCCCTTGCGGCGGCGGCCCTTGGCCGACTTGGCGGCCTTGCGGCGCTCGGCGCGGGTCATCCCGTCGCCCTCGTCCTCCGGCGCGAGGTCCTCGAAGTCGCCCTCGATGACACCGCCGCCGACCTCGTCCGAGGGGGCCGTGTAGTGCAGCCGCTGCGGCTTCGGGGCCTCCAGGCCCTTGGCCTTGATCTCCGGGCGGGCGGCGTCCTTCTCCAGCTTGTCGAGCACCACCTGGGCGTCCTCGACCGGGACCTCCTCGACCTGCTGCTCGACCTGGACCTCCAGGTTGAACAGGTAGCCGACGGACTCCTCCTTGATGCCCTCCATCATCGCGGTGAACATGTCGAAGCCCTCGCGCTGGTACTCGATCAGCGGGTCACGCTGCGCCATGGCCCGCAGGCCGATGCCCTCCTGGAGGTAGTCCATCTCGTAGAGGTGCTCGCGCCAGCGGCGGTCCAGCACCGACAGCACGACCCGGCGCTCCAGCTCGCGCATGATCTCCTCGCCGAGCTGGTCCTCGCGGGCGCCGTACTGCGCCTGGATGTCCTCCTGGATGACCTTGACCAGGAACTCGGGGGTCAGGCCGGCCGAGCCGCCGGCCTCCTCCTCCAGGTCCTCCAGGTCCAGGGCCATCGGGTAGAGCTGCTTGAGCGCGGTCCAGAGCTTCTCCAGGTCCCAGTCGTCCTCGAAGCCCTCGCCGGTGGCCGCCTTGACGTAGGCCTCGACGGTGTCGTCCATGAAGTGGCCGACCTGCTCCTGCAGGTCCTCGCCCTCCAGCACGCGGCGGCGCTCGCCGTAGATGACCTCGCGCTGGCGGTTGAGCACCTCGTCGTACTTGAGGACGTTCTTGCGGATCTCGAAGTTCTGCTGCTCGACCTGGGTCTGCGCGGAGGCGATCGCGCGGGTGACCATCTTGGACTCGATCGGCACGTCCTCGGGCACGTTGGCCATCGAGAGCACGCGCTCGACCATGCCGGCCTTGAATAGGCGCATCAGGTCGTCGCCCAGCGACAGGTAGAACCGGGACTCGCCCGGGTCGCCCTGACGGCCGGAGCGGCCGCGCAGCTGGTTGTCGATCCGGCGGGACTCGTGCCGCTCGGTGCCGAGGACGTAGAGGCCGCCGGCCTCCTTGACCTCGTCCTGCTCGGCCTTGACGGAGGCCTTGGCCTTCTCCAGCGCGGCGGGGAAGGCGGCCTCGTACTCCTCCGGGGTCTCGGTCGGAGTGAGCCCGCGCTGCGCCAGCTCGGCCGCCGCGAGGTGGTCGGAGTTGCCGCCGAGCATGATGTCGGTGCCACGACCGGCCATGTTGGTGGCGACGGTGACGGCGCCCTTGCGGCCGGCCTGCGCGACGATCTGCGCCTCGCGCTCGTGGTGCTTGGCGTTCAGCACCTCGTGCGGGATGCCGCGCTTGCGCAGTTCCTGCGACAGGTACTCGGACTTCTCGACCGACACGGTGCCGACCAGCACCGGCTGGCCCTTCTCGTGCTTCTCGGCGATGTCCTCGACCACGGCGGCGAACTTGGCCGGCTCCGACTTGTAGATCAGGTCGGGCTGGTCGATGCGCAGCGGCGTCTTGTTGGTCGGGATCGGCACCACGCCGAGCTTGTAGATCTGGTGGAACTCGGCGGCCTCGGTCGTGCCGGTACCGGTCATGCCCGCGAGCTTGTCGTACAGGCGGAAGAAGTTCTGCAGGGTGATGGTGGCCAGCGTCTGGTTCTCGTTCTGGACCTCCACCCCCTCCTTGGCCTCGATCGCCTGGTGCATGCCCTCGTTGTAGCGACGGCCGGCCAGGATGCGGCCGGTGTGCTCGTCGACGATCATGACTTCGCCGTTCATGACGACGTAGTCCTTGTCCGCCTTGTAGAGCTCCTTCGCCTTGATGGCGTTGTTCAGGAAGCCGACCAGCGGGGTGTTCACCGACTCGTAGAGGTTGTCGATGCCGAGGTAGTCCTCGACCCGGCTGACGCCCTCCTCCAGGATGCCGACGGTGCGCTTCTTCTCGTCGACCTCGTAGTCGCGGTCGATCTTCAGGCGCTGCACCAGCTTGGCGAAGTCGGCGTACCACTTGGTCGCCTGGTCGGCCGGGCCGGAGATGATCAGCGGGGTGCGGGCCTCGTCGATGAGGATCGAGTCGACCTCGTCGACGATCGCGAAGTTGTGGCCGCGCTGGACGAGTTCGTCCTTCGACCAGGCCATGTTGTCGCGCAGGTAGTCGAAGCCGAACTCGTTGTTCGTGCCGTACGTGATGTCCATCGCGTACTGCTGCTTGCGCTCCGCGGGCGTCATGTTGCCCAGGATCACGCCGACTTCGAGGCCGAGGAAGCGGTGCACCCGGCCCATCCACTCCGAGTCACGCTCGGCGAGGTAGTCGTTGACGGTGATCAGGTGGACGCCCTCGCCGGTCAGCGCGTTCAGGTACGCGGGCAGGGTGCCGACGAGGGTCTTGCCCTCACCGGTGCGCATCTCGGCGACGTACCCGTGGTGCAGGGCCGCGCCGCCCATGATCTGGACGTCGTAGTGCCGCTGGCCGAGCACGCGCTTGGCCGCCTCACGGACGGTGGCGAACGCCTCGGGGAGGATGTCGTCCAGGCTCTCGCCGTCCACGAGCCGCTGCTTGTACTCGTCGGTCAGTGCGCGCAGCTCGGCGTCGGTGAGGTTGACGAAGTCCTCTTCGATGGAGTTGACCTGGGCAGCAATCCGCTGCAGCTTGCGAAGGATCTTGCCCTCGCCTGCGCGCAGGATCTTGTCGAAGACGGACACTTGAGCGGGCTCCTTGCCTGTATTGGCACTGGACGACTGCACGGGGGGTCCACCCCACCGCACGGGCCATCGTATGCGAGGAGTCCAATGCCCCGGGAGGTGCGTCAGCACGGTATTCCCGTGTCACCCGCGCGAGCACATGGCCCGATAGCACCGTTCACCGGGACAAAACGGTCGGCGGGTCGAGGAGTTGGCCGCATAATCGGATGCCCGCCTTCCTTATTCGGAGAAATAATCCGTTCATGGAAGAACCCCGCACCGAACCGGTCACCCTCGTCACCGAGCGCCTCGTGCTGCGCGCCCCGCGGGAATCGGACATCGACGCCGTCTTCGCCGCCTGCCAGGACGCCGAGATCCAGCGCTGGACAGTGGTCCCCTCGCCGTACCGGCGCGAGGACGCGGAGTTCTTCGTACGCGATCTCGCCCCCAGCGGCTGGCACACCGGCGCGAACCGGATCTGGTGCGTGTTCGAGCGCGAGTCCGGCGCCCTGGTCGGCTCCCAGGGGCTCGTTCTGCGCCAGAACGACCCGGGCTGCGCCGAGATCGGCTGGTGGGCCGCGAAGGAGTTCCGCGGCCGCGGCTACACGGTCGAGGCCGCCCGCGCGGTCTCCCGCTTCGGCCTGCGCGAGCTCGGCCTGCGCCGCCTGGAATGGCAGGCCTACGTCGGCAACGACGGCTCCCGCGCGGTCGCCGAGCGGGTCGGCTACCGCTTCGAGGGCACGCTGCGCTCGTACGCCGAGCAGCGCGGCGTCTTCCACGACGCCTGGGTCGCCTCGCTGCTGGCCGCCGACCTGGACTGAACCCCTTCCGGCCCCGGGCCCCGGGCACCGGGGCCGCGGCCGGCGTCCGTGCCTGGGGCCGGTGTCCGCGCCCGGGACCGGTGTCAGTGCCCCGGACTACGCTCGCCGGCATGACCGCCGCAGCCGCGCACAGCAACCCCGTCACCGTCCTGAGCGCCGACGACGCCCGCCGGATCGTCCTGCGAGCCCAGGGGCTGCTGGGCGCGCCCGACCGCCGGGCCGGGGTGCGCGGGGTGTTGCGGCACCTGGGCGCCGTCCAGCTGGACACCATCTCGGTGCTCGCCCGCTCGCACGAGCTGGTGCCGTACGCCCGCCTCGGTGCGGTCGGCCGCCCGGCCGTCGAGGCGGCGTACTGGGGCGGCGGCACGAGCTTCGAGTACTGGTCGCACGCGGCCTGTGTCCTGCCGGTCGAGGAGTGGCCGCTGTTCGCCTTCCGGCGGCGCCGCTACCGCGACCGCGGGCACCTCTGGGGCCACCAGGTCACCCCCGAGACCTACCGGCTGGTGCTCGACAAGCTGCGCGCCGAGGGCCCGTTGACCTCCACGGAGTTGGGCGGCGCCAAGAAGACCGCCGAGTGGTGGGACTGGTCCGACACCAAGATCGCGGTCGAGCGGGCACTGGCCTTCGGCGACGTGGTCTGCACCGAGCGCCGGAGCTGGAAGCGCGTCTACGCGCTGGCCGAACAGGCCATCCCGGAGGCGCTGTTCGGGCAGGAGCGGTCGGACGAGGACTGCGTGCGCACCCTGGTCGCCCAGGCCGGCGCCGCGCTCGGCGTGGCCACCCGGGCCGACCTGCTGGACTACCACCGGCTGCGCGCCGAGGAGTTGGACCCGGTGCTCGCCGACTGCGGGCTCGTCCCGGTCGAGGTGGCCGGCTGGGGCCCGGACGGCGCCCCGGCCCCGGCCTGGGCCGACCCGGCCGCCCTGGCCACCACCCCGCGCGGACGCCACCGCACCACGCTGCTCTCGCCGTTCGACTCGCTGGTCTGGGACCGCGCGCGCACCGAACGGATCTTCGGCATGTCGCACCGGCTGGAGGCCTACACCCCCAAGCACAAGCGGGTGCACGGCTACTTCGCGATGCCGCTGCTGGCCGGCGGCCGGCTGGTCGGCCGGGTCGACCCGGCCCGCGAGGGCCGCACCCTGGTCGCCCGGCAGGTCTCGCTGCACGGCGATCGAGGACGTGACGGCCGGCACCTCGAGCCGCTGGCGACGGCCCTGCGCGAGGCGGCCGCCTGGGTCGGCTGCGACACCGTACGGGTCGAAGCGCTGCACGACGAGCGGCTGCGCCCGCCCCTGGAGAAGCTGCTGGCGGACGGCTAGGCCCGACCCTCCCGGTCCGACCCGGGGAAGCGGCCGGGACGGGCGAGTCCGGACGGGCGAGTCCGGCCCGGCCCGCCCTGTTCCCTCACCCTATTTCGAGGATCTTCTCCCGCATCGCGTACACCACGGCCTCCATCCTGGAGTGCAGTTGGAGCTTCTCCAGGATGTTGCGCACGTGGTTCTTCACGGTGTTCTCGCTGATGAACAGCTCCTTGGCGATCTCCCGGTTGTTCATCCCGGTCGCCACCAGCTTGAGCACCTCCAACTCCCGGTCGGTGAGCCGGGGTGCGGGCACCAGGTCCCGGTCGTCGGAGCGGCGCTGGATCATCGACTTGAACTCGGTGAGCAGCTTGGATGCCATCGACGGGCTGATCTGCGACTGCCCGTCGGCGACCGCGCGGATCGCGGTGGCGACCTCGTCGGTGGAGATCTCCTTGAGCAGGTAGCCGGTGGCCCCCGCCTTGATCGCCTCGTAGAGGTCGGCTTCCTCGTCGCTTATCGTCAACATGATGATCTTGGTGCTGGGTGCCACGTCCTTGATCGCCGTACAGGCCTCGATCCCGCTGCGGCGCGGCATCCGGACGTCCATCAGGATGATGTCGGGCAGCAGGTCGGCGGCCTTCAGTACGGCCTCGGCGCCGTCCCCCGCCTCGCCGACGACCTTGATGTCCGGCTCCTCCGCGAGGACGATCTCCAGCCCCCGCCGGAACAGCGCGTGGTCGTCCACCACCAGCACACGGATCGGCTCACCCCGGTGCGGCGCGTACGCAGGCTCCTCCCCCGGCCCCGACGGCAGCCCGGGCCCAGCCGCGGGCCCCAGCCCGAAGTGATCCCCCATCCGCTCCTCCCCCTTCGCAAGTCGTCCTGCGCCAATCATTCCACGCCCGGCAGCCGCCATGGTCACCCTCCGGCGCCGACGAGTTCGCATCGGGTGACCCCTCCGCCCGGGACCCGACCGGGTTCGAACCACCCGGCCCCGAAACGCCGGTGACCCCGGCGGCCGCGGCCACCGGGGTCACCCCTCCATCACTGCTCGGACGGTCAGTCCTCGTCGTCGGTCCCGCCGATCGCGCCGCCCGCGCCACTGCCCGGCCCGGCCTGCAGGTCCGTCTGCAGGTGGATGACACCGTAGTTGTAGCCGTGCCGGCGGTAGACGACGCTGGGCAGGCCGCTGTCCTTCTCCACGAAGAGGTAGAAGTCGTGGCCGACCAGCTCCATCTCGTAGAGCGCCTGGTCGAGCGCCATCGGGGCGGCCGGGTGCGTCTTCTCCCGGACCACCAGCGGGCCTTCGCCCTCCACTTCCAGGGATCCCATCATGGTCTTGCGGACGGCGCCGTTCGTCCCGGCCACCTGCGCCGGCTCCGGCAGCGCGGCCAGGGCCGCGGTCGCCTCGGCGACGCTGATGGGGGTGCGGCCGTTCGCGCCGCCCTTGTGCACCCGGCGCCGGTCTGCGGACTTGCGCAGCTGCGCGTCGAGCTTCGCCGAAGCCAGGTCGAGCGCCGCGTACGGGTCGCCGGCGGCGGCCTCGGCCCGGATGACGGGGCCGCGGCTGCGGAGGGTGATCTCCACCCGATCGGAGCGGTCGGCCTGCCGCGGGTTGTGCTCCTTGGACACCTCGACGTCGAGGCTGATCGCCTTGGCGTCGAACTTCTGGACCTTCTCCAGCTTCTCGGCCACGTGCTCGCGGAACCTCTTGGGCACCTCGGTCTTGCGGCCCTTGACGACGATGTCCACGCAGAACTCCGATCCCTCGTGCTGACGCCGATCCGGGTGCTACCGGATCGGGCTGAGACCCAGCTGGACCAGCCCGTCCACTGCCGGCCCCCCGCGCCCCGCCACCGGCGGGAAACGACTGGCCCTCACCTCACTTCCTCCCCACCAGGGACGGTTGAAACCCCCTGGAGCCTTATCGAACACCTCACGCGGGGTTTTCGCCTCCCCGGGCGGGAAGGCGGGTATGACCCGATACTGCGAGCGGGCTGTCAAGCTGCTGCACCCTGTCTACCCCCCCACGAGTGAAGTAAGGGTAAATACCTGGACAACACCCCCCATACGGCGGATCCTTTGCTCACTCCCCGTGCCTGTCGCCTGCCTGTCGCCGTCAGGAGCAGCCGTGCCGCCGCGTCCCTCCCCCACCCGTCCGCCGTCCGCCCGCGGACCGTTCGGCCACGCACTGGCCGGGCTGCTGGACGTCCTGCTCCCCGCGAACTGCGCCGGCTGCGGCACCGAGCGCACGCAGCTCTGCCCGGCCTGCCGACACGTCCTGGCCACCGCGCTGCCCGGCCCCACCCTGCTGCCCTGGGCGCACGCCGCCGCCCCGTACACCGACCCGGTCCGGCAGTTGCTGCTCGCGCACAAGGAACGCGGCGCACTGCGACTGGTCGGCCCGCTCGGCGAGGCCCTCGGCCGGGCGGTGCGCTCCGCCCTGGGGGCGCGGGCCGGTGGCGCGCCGCTGCTGCTGGTGCCGATGCCCTCGACCCGTGCGGCCGTCCGCGCCCGCGGCCACGACCCGACGCTGCGGCTGGCCGGGGCCGCCGCCCGCTCGCTGCGCCGGGCCGGCCTGGACGCCCGGGCCGCGCCGCTGCTGCGGCACGCCCGTCCGGTCGCCGACCAGACCGGGCTGAACGCGGTGGAGCGGCGCCGCAACCTGCACGGCGCGCTCACCGTGCTGCCCCGCGCCCGAACGGGCCTGGGGAGCCTGGCGGGCCGTCACCCCGTCCTGGTGGACGACCTGGTGACCACCGGGGCCAGCCTCGCCGAGGCCGCCCGGGCGCTGGCCGACGCCGGCCTGCCGGCCCGGGCCGCCGCCACGGTCGCGGCCACGGTCGCGGCCGCCTCGGTGCACCCGACGGGCTGACCACGGGCGCAGCCGACTCCGCCGACTCCGCTGCCGCCCCGTCAGTCCGCCCGGACGCGGCGTCAACCCACTCGGACGCGGCGTCAGCCCGCGTAGAAGAAGGACCGCGGCTTGTCGATCAGCGGGGCCTCCCGCCACTGGTTGTTGACCAGGCGGTAGGCCTTGACCTCGCTCGGCTTGCCGTCCGCCTGCTTGACCTCGGCCATCGCGAGCACCGGCGGCGCCTGGGTCAGGCTGTCCCCCCGGGACTCGGAGGCCGCGACGGTCATCATGCTCTCGGCACTCTGCAGCTGGGTGTCCGTGCTCTGCGACCCGTCGGTGCTGATGAAGTAGAGCTGCTGGGTCCGGTCGGCCTCCTTGCCCAGCACCAGCAGCTGGTCGGTCTCCGCCCAGGACACCGAGGCGACGTCGGTGAGCGTGGGGGCCGCCCGGCGCAGCCCGGTGATCTTCACCGTCGGCGCCTGCGGGGTGCCGCCGTGCACCACCAGGCCGAACATCAGCGAGCGGATGGCCAGACCCGGGGTCTTGACCACCAGGGCGACCCGGACACCGTCCGAGGAGATCTTCAGCGACTGCACGGTCTGCCCGGTCAGGCCCTCGACCGGCACGGTGTACGGCTTGTTGCCGCGCACCATCACCACCCGCTGCCCCTGCTGGTTGCGGTCCACCACCCAGAGGTCGCCGCGGCCGTCCCAGCTGGGCGAGGCGAAGCCGTCCTCCTTGTCGCCGGACTTCGCCGGCGAGCTGAGCACCGGATCGCCCAGGGTCACCGCGGCGTCCGCCAGCGGCACCGAGTAGACCTGGTGGCCGTCCTCGCTGATCGCGGCGGCCTGGACACCGCCCCGGCTGACCGCGATGGCGCCGAGCGGCGGCTTGGTGTTCGACTGCGGTCGGCCGAGGACGCCGTGGACCGGGTCGCCGGGGCGCCCCTCGTCGGTCGACACCAGGGCGCCGTCGGCGCGCTGGTAGTACTGGGTCGCGGGCGTCGGCCCGGCCAGGGCACCGGGGCCGGTGGCCGGCACGTCGGTGCGGCTGGCGGTGCAGGAGCCGCGCTGCCCCTTCAGTTCCAGCCGCTCGACCTGGCCCTTGCCCTGGTCGGCGAGGGTGTAGAAGAGCTGGGTCGCCATCCGTCGGCAGGCCATCGGCTCGCCGAGGTCCGCCGCGCCGAGCTGCACGTGGGCGACCCGGCTGTCGTCGATGGTCACCCGGTCGACCTTGGCGCCGCTCGGGAAGGCCGTCCGGACTACCGGCGAGAGCCAGGTCGAGGGCCCGTCGGCCACCGCTTGGGCGGCCGAGGTCAGCGGGTCTATTCGGCGCCGCAGGTAGATCGGGTCGGCGACCAGCACCTCCTGGCCGACGTTGCCGGAGGCCACCGCGGACGGGTCCGGCGCGGTGTAGAAGAACCGCTCGACCTGCCGGAAGCTGTTCCGGAAGTTGGTCTCGTTCATGATCACGCCGGGCGGCAGCTTGTCGATCCGCCACTCGCCGTCCTTCTCCCGGACGAAGGTGAAGTCGGAGGAGACGTTGTTGTTCTGCCCGGCCACCGGCAGGTAGGAGTGCTTCTCGTCGACGCCGGCGACCAACTGTCCGCTCACCGTCACGGTCACCGGGGCCAGGGTGTCGGCGTCGGTGACGTCCTGACCGCTGGGGATGGTCGTGGACGAGAGCACCCGGATCCCGGCGTCCGGCTTCCAGGCCACGGCGGCGCTCTCGGTGAGGTACTTGCGCGCGGTCTCGTACCCCTCGTCGGCGGTCACCGCGTCCAGGAACCCGGTCAGCAGCTCGTGCGGCTTGGCGCCCTTGCCGGGTGCCACCGGGTAGACCCTGGCCTGCAGGTTCTTGTCCGCCGAGCCCTGGCCCAGCTCCACCCTGGTGATGCCGCCGGAGTCCGGCATGGCCGCGCAGCCGCTCGCCATCAGGGCGAGCAGCGCGCCGGTCACCGCGAGGAGCCGCGGCTCAGTCCTCTTGCTCGTCCCTCGCACGCTGCGACCCCTCCACGTCCGTCCCACCCGTCACGTCCGGCTCCGCCGTCCGCTGTGCCACCGACGGCCGTCCGGGCGTCGGGTCCACCATGACCTGGGCGCCGGTCGCCCCGTAACCGGCTCCCGCCGTCCGCACGTCCGAGGGGTCCGAACGCGGGCCCTCGGGCATTCGACTCCGGCCGAGGCCGGGGCCGATGTTCAGCACCCCGCCGAGCCCGCTGCCGAGACCGGCGCCGACGCCGACGCCGTCCGGCGCCTCCGCGGGCTCCTCGGTGGCGGTCAGCGCCGTCGAGCCGACCGGGCTGATCGCCCGCCGGTACGGCGTGCCGTACGTGCCCAGGCCCCGGTTGTTGCGGGAGTCCTCCGGTTCCAACCGGAACGGCGCCCGGGAGATGTCGCCGCCGCGGGTGCGCGGCAGGGTGAGCCGGAAGTGCGAGCCCCCGCCGGGCTCGCCCCAGGCCTGGAGCCAGCCGCCGTGCAGGTGGGCGTCCTCGACGGCGATGGACAGGCCGAGGCCGGTGCCGCCGGTGGTCCGCACCCGGGACGGGTCGGCCCGCCAGAAGCGGTGGAACACCCGGGACGCCTCGCCGGGCTTGAGGCCGATGCCGTAGTCGCGCACGCCGACCGCGACCGCGCCGTCCGCCGAGCCCAGCCGGACCACCACGTCGCGGCCCTCGCCGTGCTCCAGCGCGTTGACCACCAGGTTGCGCAGGATGCGCTCGATCCGGCGGGAGTCCACCTCGGCGAGCACCGGCTCGCCGTCGCCGCGGATCACGATGGTGCTGCCCTTGGCCTGCGCCAGCGGATCGGCGGCCTCCACCACGCGGCCGACGATCTCCCGCAGGTCGACCGGCTCGGCGTCCAGGATCGCGGCTCCGGCGTCGAAGCGGCTGATCTCCAGCAGGTCCGCGAGCAGCGACTCGAAGCGGTCCAGCTGGCCCTGCAGCAGCTCCGCCGAGCGGGCCGCCATCGGGTCCAGGTCCTCGCGGCTGTCGTAGATGAGGTCGGCGGCCATCCGGACCGTGGTCAGCGGGGTGCGCAGCTCGTGCGAGACGTCCGAGACGAAGCGCCGCTGCACCCGGGACAGCTCCTCCAACTGGCGGATCTGCGCCTGCAGGGCGTTGGCCATCCGGTTGAAGGATTCCCCGAGGCGGGCGATGTCGTCCGTCCCGGTCACCTTCATCCGCTCTTCCAGGCGTCCGTCGGCGAGCCGCTCGGAGATCCCGGCGGCCATCCGGACCGGGGTGACCACCTGGCGCACCACGACCCAGGCGATGCCGCCCATCAGGATCACCACGAACACGCCGGCGGTCGCCAGGGTGCCGGTGACCAGGTTGAGGGTGTCGGTCTCCTGGCCGAAGGAGAACACGTAGAACATCTGGTAGCTGTACCCGGCCGGGCCGCTGAACTGCATGCCGAGGGCCAGCCCGGGCTCGGACTTCCCGCCGCTCTCGGGCGAGCGGTGGATCCGGGTCGGCTGGTCGAACATCTGGCCGGGCTCGGAGTCGAGCTTGGCCCGCAGGGTGTCCGGGATGCTGCTGGGCTGGATGTCGCCCGAGTAGCGCGGCGCGAAGCCGCCGGTGTCCGGGACGACGGCGCCGGTGCCGGGGGCCATCGCGATCACCGAGTAGACGGTCTGCCCGCTCCCGGCCAGGTCGTTGACCTGGCGCAGCAGCCAGGTGCCGGTCTCGTCGACGGTCGGGTCCGCGGTGCCCCGCAGTTTCTGGTCCCTGGCCTCGTCGATCTTCTTCTGCTCGACCTGGAAGCCGATCCTGGCCTGCGCCCGGGCGGCGTCCATCTTGGTGTCGAGCAGGCCGGTGCGCACCTGCGCCACGACGACCACGCCCAGCACCAGGACCACCGCGATGGATGCCAGCAGTGACACGGCGACCACGCGCAGCTGGATCGACCGGTGGTACAGCGCGGCCGCCCGGCGGGCGGGACGGCGCAGCTGACGCTTCGCCAGTCCGACCATGCCGGCCGGGCCGCGCCGGCGGCGGGTGGTCGAACTCAGCACGTCCCCGCGCACGGCCCCGGCCCCGTCGGTCGCGGTACCCGACGGGGTCTCGTCAGCCCGGTCCGTCACGTCAGCTGGGTCCGGCCTTGTAGCCGACGCCGCGGACGGTCACCACGATCTCGGGGCGCTCCGGGTCCTTCTCGATCTTGGACCGGAGGCGCTGCACATGGACGTTGACCAGGCGGGTGTCCGCCGCGTGGCGGTAGCCCCAGACCTGCTCCAGCAGCACCTCGCGGGTGAACACCTGCCAGGGCTTGCGGGCCAGCGCGACCAGCAGGTCGAACTCCAGCGGGGTCAGCGGGATGCCCCGGCCGTCCCGCTTCACCGAGTGGCCGGCCACGTCGATCACCAGGTCGCCGATGGTCAGCTGCTCGGGCGTCGGCTCCTCGGCACGGCGCAGTCGGGCCCGCACCCGGGCCACCAGTTCCTTGGGCTTGAACGGCTTGGTGACGTAGTCGTCGGCACCCGACTCCAGGCCCACCACGACGTCGACCGTGTCGGTCTTCGCGGTCAGCATGACGATCGGGATGCCGGACTCGGCCCGGATCTGTCGACACACGTCGATGCCGTCCCGGCCGGGCAGCATCAGGTCGAGCAGGACCAGGTCGGGCTTGGTCTCCCGGAACGCGGCTAGTGCCTTGTCTCCATCCGCGACGAAAAACGGCTCAAAACCCTCACCACGCAGCACGATGCCGAGCATCTCGGCCAGTGCGGAGTCGTCATCAACGACGAGGACGCGTCCCTTCATGCGTCCATCCTCTCATTACCGGATTGTGACCTGCCGCACAGCAGTGCCAATGCGCCAGAACGGCCAACTCCACCGACCGGCTAATTCCGGCCATACCGGGCGAATGACCCCCGTCCGAGCACCTCCGAACCGTCCGCGGCCCGCCGCCCGACCCGCCGCGGCCCCCCGTTGCCGATCAGCAACCGGATCCCCATGGGGCCTGCTCCGGCCCCATGGCACGATTGGCGCTGCGCGCGGGCGGAAGATCCGTCCGGAGCCGCGCCCACGACGCCCCTTCGAGGAGCAGTGATGACCGACACTCCGGGCTGGGCCTCGCCCGGCTCGTCCGAGCCACCCCGCGACGGCGTCCGGCCCCCGGTCGACGCGTCCGCCGCCGTGCCCGGACCGTCGGCACCACCGCAGGCCACCCCCGGCTGGACCGACCAGGCCCAGCAGGGCCAGCAGGCTCAGTACGACCAGTACGGCCGGCCGCAGCGGGGGCAGCAGCCCCCCGGCGGCCACCGCCCGTACGGCTGGGGCGCGCCGCAGAGCCCCAAGCCGGGCGTCATCCCGCTGCGCCCGCTCGGAGTCGGCGAGTTGCTCGACGGCGCCGTCAGTACTGTCCGCCGACAGTGGCGGACGGTCCTCGCCCTCTCGCTCGGCATCGCCGTGGTCGCCCAGGGCGGGGCCGTCCTGGTGGACCTCCTCGTCAAGGGCAAGACCGGCGCCGCCACCCAGACCCTGCGACTGCTGGCCGCCCTGCCGCTGCAACTGCTGCTCGACGTGCTCGCCGCCGCGCTGCTCACCATCGTCGTGAGCCGCGCCGTCCTCGGCCGCTCCGCGACCGCCGGGGAGGCCTGGCGCGACGCCCGGCCGCGGATGCTGCAGCTGCTCGGACTCACCGTGCTCACCGTCCTGATGGGCCCCGGTGTGGCCCTGCTCGGCTTCGCCCCGCTGATCGGTTACAGCGCCGGCGGCGCCAACGAGCCCGCGACCACCGGACTGCTGTTCCTCGTCGGCCTGCTGGCCCTGCCGGTGGCCGCCTGGCTGTGGGTCCGCTTCGGCCTGGCCGCCCCCGCGCTGATGCTGGAGAAGCAGGGCGTGGTCACCGCGCTGTCGCGCTCGCGGCGCCTGGTCCGCGGTTCCTGGTGGCGGGTCTTCGGCATCACCCTGGTGAGCAAGCTGCTGTCGCTGGTCGTCGCGGTGGTCATCGCCGTCCCGTTCCGCTTCATCGGCGTACTGCTGGGCTTCGAGAGCCTCGACAGCCAGGGTCTGGGCGACACGACCCAGCAGGGCGCCTGGATGGTGGCCGTCATGGCCGTCGCCGGGATCATCGCCGGCACCCTCACCACTCCCTTCATGGCCGCCGTCGGCGTGCTGGTCTACGTCGACCAGCGGATCCGCCGCGAGGCCCTGGACATCGAGCTCGCCCGCGCCGCCGGACTGCCCGAGTACGGCGGCACCGGCTGGGGCGAGCAGGCCGACCAGACGCCGGCGAGGCGCTGAGCCGCATGCCTAGCTGGGGGGACAGGCTTCTCGCCGCGAGCGGCGCCCCGGTCACCGTCCCGCGCGATCCCGCGCGCGACGCCGCCCGGGACGAGCTGCTCAACGCCGAGTACCACAAGCACGACCCGTCGATCCTGCAACGCGCCACGGACTGGTTCTGGGACCGCATATCGGGCGCGCTCGACAGCATCTCCGGCGGCGGCACCGACGGCACCACCGGCCTGGTGCTCTTCCTGATCGTCGCCGTGCTGATCGCCGCCGCCCTCTGGTGGCGCCTCGGCGCGCCCCGACGCGCCGCCCGCACCATCGGCGACGTGTACGGCGTCGAGGGTCCGCGCAGCGCCGCGCAGTACCGGGCGGACGCCGCCGAGCACGCCGCCGCCGGGCGCTGGGCCGAGGCCGTCCGCGAGCAGATGCGCGCCCTGGTACGGGGCCTGGAGGAGCGCACCCTGCTCGACTCCCGCCCCGGCCGCACCGCCGACGAGGCCGCCGCCGAGGCCGGCCGGGCGCTGCCCGAGCACGCCGCCGCGCTGTCCGCGGCCGCCCGGACCTTCGACGACATCGCGTACGGCGAACGCGCCGCCGACCAGGCCGCGTACCGGCTGCTGCACGAGCTCGACCGGACGCTGGAACGCTCCCGCCCGGTCCTCGCGCCGAACCCGGCGGCGGCTGCCCCGGTCTCGGCTCCGACTCCGGCTCCGGCCTCTACTCCGGCCTCGGCTTCGCCCCCGGCCTCGGGAGGAACGGCATGACCGCCACCGTCCCCGCGCCGCCGCCCGTGGCCGAGGCGCCCTCCGGCGCCGCCCTGACCAGCCTCGCCCCCACCCCGCGCGGCCTGTGGCGCCGGGCCCGCTGGTACCTGGCCTTCCTCACCGCCCTGCTGATCGGCGCCGTCGCCGTGACCTCCCTCGGCCAGGACCACCGCTACCCGCCGCTCGACCCCCGCTCGTACGACCGCAACGGCGCCCACGCCGTCGTCGCGCTGCTCGAACACCAGGGCCTCAAGGCCGAGTTCACCACCGACCCGACCGCCGGCCCGGCCGGCCCCGACACCCTCGTGCTGCCCGAACCCGATCTGCTCGACCCCGCCCAGCTGCGCGCCATCGCGGCCGCCCGGCACCGGCGGCTCGTCCTGATCACCCCGGGCCCGGCCGCCCTCTCGGCGCTCGCCCCCGGCATCCGGCTGTCCGAGGAGGACGGCGGTCTGCCGTACGCCACCGTCCGCAGCGCCCCCGCGGACTGCTCGCTCATCGAGGCCGCCCGGGCCGGCAGCGCCCACCTGGGCGGCATGCTCTACACCAGCGGCAGCCGCGGCGAGGGCTGCTACCCGCGCGGCCACGGCTACCCGCTGGTCTCCACCCCGGTCGACGGCGGCGAGGTCATCGTGCTCGGCAGCGGCGCCTTCCTGCAGAACGAGCAGCTCGCCAAGGACGGCGACGCCTCCCTCGCGCTCGGCCTGCTCGGCTCGCAGCCCCGCCTCACCTGGCACCTGCCGGACTACTCCGCCCCACTCGCCGAGGACACCCGCCCCAAGAGCTTCGACGCCTTCATCCCGAGCCGCTGGCACTGGGCCTACTACCAGCTCGTCGTCGCCGCCGTACTCGCCGCCCTCTGGCGCGGCCGCCGGCTCGGCCCGGTGGTCAGCGAGGACCTGCCCGTGGTGGTCCGCGCGTCCGAGACCACCGAGGGCCGCGCCCGCCTCTACCGGCGGGCCAAGGCCCGCGGCCGCGCCGCCGAGGCCCTGCGCCGCGCCGCCTCCCACCGTCTCGCCCCGGCCCTGGGCGTCCCGCTCCAGGCCGGCGTGCCCGACCCCGAAGCGTTCTGCGCGGCCGTGGCCGACCGGCTCCCCGACCGGCCCGCCGGGGACGTCCGGGCCCTGCTGTACGGCCCGCCCCCGACCGACGACGCCGCGCTGCTGCGGCTCGCCGACGACCTCGACACCCTCGAAAGGCAGGTCCGGAACCCGTGACCGACCAGGCAACCGCCCAGCTCCGCGCCGTTCCCGGCACGGCGACCGCCACCCCCGGCAGCACCGACCCGCGGGCGGCGCTGACCGCCCTGCGCGCCGAGATCGGCAAGGCCGTGGTCGGCCAGGACGCCGCCGTCACCGGGCTGGTGGTCGCGCTCCTGTGCGGCGGCCACGTGCTGCTGGAGGGCGTCCCCGGCGTCGCCAAGACCCTGCTGATCCGCACCCTCTCCACCGCGCTCAGCCTGGAGACCAAGCGCATCCAGTTCACCCCCGACCTGATGCCCGGCGACGTCACCGGCTCGCTCGTCTACGACGCCCGCACCGCCGAGTTCTCCTTCCAGCCCGGCCCGGTCTTCACCAACCTGCTGCTCGCCGACGAGATCAACCGCACCCCTCCGAAGACCCAGGCCGCCCTGCTGGAGGCCATGGAGGAGCGCCAGGTCACGGTGGACGGCGAGCCGCGCGCGCTGCCGGTGCCGTTCATGGTCGCCGCGACCCAGAACCCGGTCGAGTACGAGGGCACCTACCCGCTGCCCGAGGCCCAGCTGGACCGCTTCCTGCTCAAGCTGGTCCTGCCGCTGCCCGACCGCGACCAGGAGTTCCAGGTCCTCTCCCGACACGCCGCCGGCTTCGACCCCCGCGACCTCGCCGCGGCCGGCGTCCGCCCGGTCGCCGGGCCCGAGCACCTCGCCGCCGCCCGCGCGCAGATCGCCAAGCTGACCGTCTCCCCCGACGTCCTCGCCTACATCGTCGACCTCTGCCGGGCCACCCGGCAGTCCCCGTCGCTGTCCATCGGCGTCTCCCCGCGCGGCGCCACCGCCCTGCTCGCCGCCTCGCGGGCCTGGGCCTGGCTGGCGGGCCGCGACTACGTCACCCCGGACGACGTCAAGGCGCTCGCCCTGCCCACCCTGCGGCACCGGGTCGCGCTGCGCGCCGAGGCCGAGATGGAGGGCGTCACCGCCGACTCCGTCATCCAGGCCGTCCTCGCCCAGACGCCCGCACCCCGCTGATCCGCCCGATCCAGCCGATCCGCCGCCCGCTTCCCGTCGCCCGCTGTCCGTCGCCCGTTGGCGTCGCGGGTCTGCGGACGACGGGTCTCCGAAGGAGCGCACCGCATGGCCCTCACCGGGCGAACCGCCCTGCTCGCCGCGCTCGGCGCGCTCGTCGTGGGCCTGCTGCTGCCGTCTGCGGCCGGGATCTGGCTGGTCACCGGCGCGGTCCTGCTCGCCGTCGTGGCCGACCTGGTGCTCGCCGCCCCCGTCCGCGGCCTGCGGTTCGAGCGGGGCGGCGACACCACCGTCCGGCTGGGCGAGCCCGCCTCGGTCGAGCTGACCGTCACCAACCCGTCCGGACACCTCCTCCGGGCCCTGGTCCGGGACGCCTGGGCCCCGTCCGCCTGGCGCCCCGGCACCGCCGAGGCCGCCTCCCGGCACACCCTGACCATCCCGGGCGGCGAACGGCGCCGGACCGTCACCGTGCTCACCCCGACCCGCCGCGGCGACCACCACGCCCACCGGGTGACGGTCCGCTCGCTCGGCCCGCTCGGCCTGGCCGCCCGGCAGGGCTCGCACCTGGTCCCCTGGACGGTCCGGGCGCTCCCCCCGTTCGCCAGCCGCAAGCACCTGCCCTCCCGGCTCGCCCGCCTGCGCGAACTCGACGGCCGCACCTCGGTGTTGACCCGCGGCCAGGGCACCGAGTTCGACGCCCTGCGCGAGTACCTGCCCGGCGACGACGTCCGCTCCATCGACTGGCGCGCCAGCGCCCGCCGCAACACCGTCGCCGTCCGCACCTGGCGCCCCGAACGCGACCGGCACATCCTCGTCGTCCTCGACACCGGCCGCACCTCGGCCGGCCGCGTCGGCGACGCCCCCCGCCTGGACGCCGCCCTCGACGCGGCCCTGCTGCTGACCGCCCTCGCCACCCGCGCCGGGGACCGCGTCGACCTGCTCGCCCACGACGCCCACAAGCGCGTCGCCGTGGCCGGCAGCTCGGCCCACGAGGTGCTGCCCGCCTTCACCAACGCGATGGCCGGCCTGGAACCCGCGCTGCACGAGACCGACATGCGCTCGCTGGTCTCCACCGCCCTCAAGATGGCGCCGCACCGCTCGCTGATCGTCCTGCTCACCGGCCTCGACGCGGCCCCGGTCGAGGACGGCCTGCGCCCGCTGCTGCCGCTGCTCACCAAGCGCCACGAGGTCGTCCTCGCCTCCGTCGCCGACCCGCAGCTGGACTTCCTCGCCACCGGCCGCGGCACCGTCGAGGCGGTCTACGGCGCCGCGGCCGCCGAGCAGACCCGCGCCGACCGCCGCGCCACCGCCGAGCGCCTCACCCGCCACGGCGTCACCGTCCTCGACGCCCCGCCCGCGCGGATCGCCCCGGCCCTGGCCGACACCTACCTGGCGCTGAAGGCGGCCGGCCGCCTCTGACCCGCTCGCCCCGGCCGGCACTCTCAGCGTCACTGACGGGCATCCAACCCGGCGTTGAGCCGGGCCGCCTGACGCGTCAGATGGTCGCGCTCGGCGAGGTTGGACGCCTTGTGCGCCGCCTCGACGTACAGCCGCGCCGCTGTCCCCGGGTCACCGTCACGCTCGTGGAGGTACGCCGCCACCGCGGCGTGGCGGGGCAGCGAGTCGTCCAGCTCGGCGAGCGCCGCCAGCCCGGCGCGCGGACCGTCCGCCTCACCGACCGCCACCGCGCGGTTGAGCCGGACGACCGGGCTGTCGGTCAGCCGCACGAGCTCGTCGTACCACTCGACGATCTGCACCCAGTCCGTCTCCTCGGCGGTCTGCGCGTCGGCGTGCAGCGCCGCGACGGCGGCCTGGGCCTGGAACTCGCCCAGCCGGTCGCGGGCGAGGGCCGCCTGCAGGATCTCGACGCCCTCCGCGATCAACCCGGTGTCCCACCTGCCGCGGTCCTGCTCGGCCAGCGGCACCAGAGCGCCGTCGGCCGCGATCCGGCCGGCCCGCCGGGCGTGGTGCAGCAGCATGAGGGCCAGCAGCCCCGCCACCTCGGGGTGGTCGATCGCGGCCGCGAGCTGCCGGGTGAGCCGGATGGCCTCGGCGGCGAGGTCGACGTCCCCGGCGTAGCCCTCGTTGAACACCAGGTAGAGGACGCGCAGCACGGTGGAGAGGTCACCGGACCGGTCGAGCCGCACACCGGAGACGGTGCGCTTGGCCCGGCTGATCCGCTGGGCCATGGTCGCCTCCGGCACCAGATAGGCCTCGGCGATCTGGCGGGTGGTCAGACCGCCCACGGCCCGCAGGGTGAGCGCGACCGCGGACGACGGCGTCAACGACGGGTGGGCACACAGGAAGTAGAGCCGGAGCGTGTCGTCCGCCTCCGCCGCGGGCCCCGGCTCCGGCTCCTGGTCGACCAGGTCCTCACGCCGACGGCGAGCGGTGTCCGACCGGGCCGCGTCGAGGAACTTACGCCAGGCCACCGTGACCAGCCAGCCCTTCGGATCCCGCGGCTGGTCGACCGGCCAGACGCGGACCGCCTCCACCAGCGCCTCCTGCACGGCGTCCTCGGCCGCCGCGAAGTCTGCTCCGCGGCGGACGAGGATCCCGAGCACGCTCGGCGTGAGGCTCCGAAGCAGGGCCTCGTTCATCGGGAGGTCACTCCGTGATGGTCGGCGGCGCGGCCAGGAACGGACGCAGCTCCAGCCACTCGTGGATCGGCTTCCCGCCCGCCCCGGGCGCGGCCGACAGCTCCCCGGCCAGCTCGACGGCGCGCTCGTAGCTGTCGACGTCGATCACCATCCAGCCGGCGATGAGGTCCTTGGTCTCCGCGAACGGGCCGTCGGTGACCGGCGGGCGGCCCTCGCCGTCGTACCGGACCCACGTCCCCTCGGCCGCGACCGCCTGGCCGTCGACGAACTCGCCGGTCTTCTCCAGCCGGGCCGCGAAGTCCTGCATGTACCGGATGTGCGCGGAGATCTCCTCCTGCGTCCACTGGTCCATCGGCGTGCAGTTCACCGCAGCCGGGGCGCCTCGGTAGTGCTTGAGCAGCAGGTACTTGGCCATCGTGCTTCTCCCTCGGTGCTGTTGCGACCCATTGTGGTCGCGTTCACCCCGGGGACGGAGCCCGCCACGGGTTCTCGACACCGCCGGCCAAGATTTTTTGGCCCATCCCTCCGGACCCTCGTGGCTCTTGTGCCCCTCGTGACTCTCGTGGATGGGCCCGGAAATGCAAAGAACCCCCATCCGGGATCCGGATGGGGGTTCTTCTGAAAGATTGTTCGGCGGCGTCCTACTCTCCCACAGGGTCCCCCCTGCAGTACCATCGG